>CACJAV010000006.1 GCA_902591485.1 uncultured Alphaproteobacteria bacterium | reverse complement strand
GAGAAACATTTACTTCTAATTTTGTAAAAAATGCAACATCCTTTGTTTCTAAAAGAATGATAAAAGTTTTTCCTCAATTAAAAAATGTAAAAATTGATTATTCTTGGGGGGGGTACCTTGGCAATTACAGTTAATAGACTTCCTCATTTTGGAACATTGATGAATAATAAAGTTTCATATGCATTTGGTTACTCTGGTCATGGATTAGCTTTAAGTGTACTTGCTGGTAAATTAATTGCAGAAAATATCAATGGTGATCATGAAAGATTTAAGTTTTTTAGTGATATCAATCACATGTCCATTCCATTAGGAAGTATATTTAGAAGACCAATTTATTCGAGCGCAATTTTATATTATAAAATCAGAGATTATTTAAATAGCTAATTTAAGCATCGAAAATTTTTCCTGGATTAAGAATATTTTTACGGTCGAAAACTTTTTTTAATTTTTTCATTATATCAATTTCATTTTTAGACTTGAATTTTAGTAAACTATTTTTTTTAATCTGACCTATGCCGTGTTCAGCACTAAAACTTCCATCAAATTTTTCAACTAATTCATTTACATATGAATAAATTTTGTTTCTTAATTTTAAATAGTTTTTATGCGAAATATCATTTGGTAAAATCATATTATAATGGATATTTCCATCACCAATGTGCCCAAAAGGATGTAACTTAATTTTTGAATTCATGTTTTTAATATTTTTTTCTGCAATATTAAAAAAACTATCCATTCTATTTAGAGGAATAGAGATATCATTTGTAACTATTTTACCCTCCATTTTATATGCTTCTATTAAATCATCTCTAAATTTCCATATTTTTGTTTCTTGATTGATAGAATTAGGAATAAGAATATCACTTATATTTTTCTTTATTAGATTAAATTTTTTTTCAAAAATATCTTGAAATAAAGCTTTATCCTCATAAAGATTTAATCGATAGATAACATACCAGGGCATTTTTTTTTCAAAAAAATGTTTTTTTAAGAAATTATTTTTTAAACATATTTCAAAGGATATTTCTGGAATTAATTCAGCACTTTCAAGTTTATCATAATATAGTTCTCTAATTTGATTAAATGATTTTATGCATGTTTGCAGATCTTTATAAGCAACAAAAAAAGTAAAATTATCTCGAGGTTTTGGAAATATTTTGAGCAATACCTTTGTTATCAAGCCAAGCGTTCCTTCAGAATTACATATAATAGATTTTAAATCGTAACCTGTGTTATTTTTTTTCATTTTTGATAAAGATGTTATGATTGAGCCATCACCAGTCACTATTTCGAGTCCAATAAGGTTTTCTTTTATGCTGCCATACTTAAGAGCATTAATACCACCAGCGTTTGTAGCAATATTGCCACCAATCATACATGAGCCTGAAGAAGATAAATCAATTGGGAAATAATAATTTTGTTTATCAAGATATTCTTTAATATTAGCTAATACCGATCCTGACTCGACGAGTATGGTTAAGTTACTTTTATCAATTTCTAGTATTTTATTGAGTTTTGCAAAGTTAATAATAATTTCTTTATTATTATAGGTTGGCACTGATGCACCAGTTAAACTTGTATTACCACCCTGGGGAACAATTTTAATATTTTTATTATTACAATACTTAACTATTTTTTTTATAATATTCACGTTTTCTGGAAATAGTACACATAAACTCTTGTTATTATAGAAACCTCTCCAATCATTATTATATTTTGTTAAATCTTTAGCATTGGTAATGATATTTTTTTTTCCAACGATTTTACTTAAATCAATAAATAATTGTTCAGTCTTCATAAGCTGCTCTTTTAAGTCTGTCGTTCATAGTTTTGCCCAAGCCATGATTAGGAATTGGAGCAACTGCAATTCTATTGCATTTGCTTTTATCTAGTATGTTAAGAAAATTATAAAAATTATAACTTGCTTCACTTAAATCGGCTCTTATACTCAAATTTAGATCCTCAATTTTTGACTTTAAATTATTTTTTCCAAAATTAAGTAAAGCTTCATCATCAAAAACATTTTCAGCATTAATTCTAATAGCTTTGTTAGGTGAATAATGTTTTAATTGATTACCTGGTGATAAATTAGACTCTATTGTTTCGATTTTATATTCACTAAATTTTTTTTTGATTTCTTCAATTGTTAGACTACCTAACCTTAGTATTTTACATCCTTCTTTTGTAGTCTGAAGCACAGTGGATTCCAAACCAAGTACTGAAGAGCCACCATCAATACAAAAGATATTTTTAAGTTCATTATCAAGATCATTTATTGAAGTAATGGATGTTTTAGTTGCAATGTTGGCACTTGGTGCAGCTAATGGAAAATCTAACTCTTTTATAAGATCCAATGCTATTTCATTATTAGGTATTCTGCAGCCAACAAGACTTTGATTATTAGATACTAAAGTATTTATTTTGGACCCTTCTTTTTTTTTTAAAATAAGGGTTAGAGGCCCTGGCCAAAAAGCTTTAGCTAATTCAATATCTTTTTCTTTTAATATAAAATTTTTTTCAATCTCTCTTATATTTGAAAAATGACATATTAAAGGATTATTCAATGGTCTTTTTTTTACCTTATAAATTAATTTAACAGCATCTTCATTTTCTGCGTTAGACCCAATGCCATACACAGTTTCTGTGGGAAAAATTACAACTTCCCCTCTGAAAAGTCTTTTTTTTGCCTCAACTATAGTTTTTTCATGCATATTTTTTTTAAATTTTGTTTCATATAGTATTAAAATTGTTATTATCTTAGTAAAATTTTATCATGGGCAAAGTTATAGCATTTTCCAATCAAAAAGGTGGCTCAGGTAAATCAACGCTTTCTGCTAATATTGCCGTATTATGGAGTAATAGTGGATATAAAGTAGCTATAGTAGATGCTGATCCTCAAAAAAGTCTCACATATTGGTTTTCAGAAAGAAAAAAATACTACGGCGAAAACGATGTTGGTATAGATTTTTACGATTTTGATATTAGAAATCTTCCAGACGAAATTAAAAATATAAAAAGAAAGTATGACTATATTATAATTGATAGTCCGCCTGCAATTACATTCGAAACAATTCAAATTGTAAAGTCATCAAATGGTGTATTTGTTCCTGTGCAACCAAGTCCTTTAGATTTGATGGCAACTTTACCTTTTTTACAAATTGCAAGAGATGAGAGAAAAAAACCATTGATAATTTTAAATAGAGTTATGCCAAGAGCTAAACTTACAGATGCTATGATATTAAGGTTAAGATATTCTGGAGCAAAAATTGCTAGATCCAGAATTTCTAGTAAAGTAATATTTGCAGAAACTTTTGCAGTTGGCAGAGGGGTAATTGATATTAATATTACATCTGATGCATCCAAAGAAATTATTAATGTTGGAAACGAGATTATAAGAAATCTCTAGTTTAATGAAAAATATCACAACTGTAATTTTAGCTGCAGGTAAAAGCACACGTTTTGTATCAAGCAAATCAAAACTTACTCATGATTTAGCAGGCCTTCCTATAGTATCCCATGTATACAATACTGCCAAGAAAATTTCTGGTCACAATATCATTGTGGTATGCAATAAAGATAATCATGATGAATTGAGATCTTTGTTAAAAAATTGTACTTTTATTATTCAAAAAAATCAAAAGGGTACTGCAGATGCTATTAAGGCAGCTAAATCCTCTATAAAAACTGAAAACTTTATTATTTTATTTGGAGACGTTCCCTTGATCACAGATGTGTCTCTGAAAAAATTAATTAAAAGTTTTAAGAATAAAGTTGGAAGTATGATTTTATTTAAATCCTTAAATCCATCTGGATATGGAAGAGTAATTATAGAAAAAAATAAGGTTGTTAAAGTTGTTGAAGAAATTCACACTTCAAAATCAGAGAAATTAATTGAACTCTGTAATTCAGGGATAATGCTGGTTAAAAAATCTAATTTTTTTAAACTTATAAAACAAATTAAATTTAGTAAGATTAAAAAAGAAAGATATTTAACAGATATTTTTGACATATATTTTAAGAAAAAAATTCCTTTTACATTTATTAATGCTCCAGAAGAGGAAATGCATGGAATAAATACTTTATTTGATTTTAATAAAGTTGATAAAATTTTGCAAAAAAGATTAGTTAAAAAATTCTTAAATAATGGAGTTTTAATTAAAAAACCTGAAACTTGTTATTTTAATTGTGATACTAAAATCCAAAGTAAAGTTATCATTGAGCCAAATGTGACAATTCGAAATAAAGTTTCTATAAAATCAGGTACTATCATAAAAAATTTTTCAGATTTAGATGGAGTTTTAGTAAAAGAAAACTGTTCCATAGGCCCACATGCAAGATTAAGACCAAAGTCAACTATTGAAAAAAATTGCAAAATTGGCAATTACGTTGAAATAAAAAATTCTACTATTGGAAGTTTTACATCCATAAGTCATTTATCATATGTTGGTGATAGTAAAATTGGAAACAGAGTTAATATTGGCGCTGGTTGCATAACATGCAATTACGATGGAGTGAAAAAAAACAAAACTGTAATAGGCAATATGTCATTTATTGGCTCTAACACTTCTTTAATTGCTCCATTAAAAATTGGAAATAATGTAAAAATTGCTGCAGGAAGCGTAATAAATAAGGATATTCCAAGCAATAAACTAGCAGTAAGACGTTCCAAGCTTAAAATTTACTAATTTTACTTAAACTTTAATATATAAAACTTGTTTACAGATTCTATAGAGTTTAATAGCCTAAATTAATATGAAAACTCCATGGTCACCAAATTCCTGGCGCTCAAAGCCAGCAAAACACATGCCAATTTATAAAGATGAAGATTCTTTAAATGAATGTTTAGATAAGATAAAAAAATTTCCTCCCTTGGTATTTGCTGGAGAAGCAAGATCTTTAAAATCTAAACTTGCTAAAGTTTCAACAGGTGAGGCATTTTTATTACAAGGTGGTGATTGTGCCGAAAGCTTTATAGATTTTCATCCTGATAATATTAAAAACAGTTTTAAAGTAATTTTGCAAATGGCAGTGGTTTTAACATTTGGAGCCTCTTGCCCTGTTGTTAAAGTTGGAAGAATAGCTGGGCAATTTGCTAAACCTAGATCATCTGATAAAGAAACAATTAATGGAGTAGAATTAGAGTCATACAAAGGAGACATAATTAATGGAATAGAATTTACGGAGTCAGACAGAACTCCAGATCCTTCAAGACTAATCCAGGCATATAATCAGTCAGCTTCAACTTTGAATTTGCTTAGAGCTTTTTCACAAGGAGGTTACGCTAATTTAAATAAAATACATCAATGGAATCTTAGTTTTGTTGAAGAAGAGAACGCTAATAAATTTGCAGAGATTGCAGATAGAATAGATGAATGTCTTGCTTTCATGAAAGCATGCGGCATTAATGATAGTAATGTAAGTCAAATTTATGAAACAGAATTTTTTACAAGTCATGAAGCTTTATTGCTAGATTATGAAGAAGCTTTAACCAGAATTGATAGCACTTCTGGTAAATGGTATGATGTTTCTGCTCACATGCTTTGGGTAGGTGATAGAACTCGTCAATTGGATGGAGCACATATTGAGTTTGTAAAAGGAATTGAAAATCCAATTGGAATAAAGGTTGGACCTACTTCAGATCCTGAAGAATTAGTTAAAATAATCGATAGTATAAATCCTGAAAATGAAGCAGGAAAAGTAACTTTAATTTGTCGAATGGGAGCTGACAAAATAGATAGTCACTTACCTTCAATAATTAAAAAGGTTAAAAATGAAGGAAAAATTGTTGTTTGGGCCTGTGATCCAATGCATGGAAATACTGTAAAGTCCAAAACTGGCTATAAAACTAGACCAGTAAACAACATTTTCGCTGAAATCCAAAAGTTTTTTGCAATTCATAAAGCTTCAGGCACTTATCCAGGAGGTATTCATCTTGAAATGACTGGTTCGGATGTAACGGAGTGTATGGGAGGCTTGCAGCAAATTACAGATGAGGATTTAAAAAATAGATATCATACTTTTTGTGATCCAAGATTAAATGCATCTCAATCATTAGAAATTGCTTTTTTAATTTCTGAATATTTAAAAGATGATAAATTTTTAACCCTTAAGTCTTCTCAAATTTAATTTTAAATATAAATTAATATTATGAATTCAGACAAAAAAATTACATATATTTCTAATTGGATTAAAGAATATGCAATTTCCCTCCCTTTTACTCCTCCAGGCCTTATTATAGGAGTTTCAGGTGGTATTGACTCAGCTGTTACAAGTACTCTTTGTGCAAAAACAGGTTTTAAAACAATTGCAGTTTCTATGCCGATAAAACAAAACCACTCCCAACATGAGTTAAGTGTAAGGCACCTAAAATGGCTGCAAGATAAATTTACAAATGTTGAAACTATTACTATTGAACTTGATGAAGTTTTTAGATCTTTTGAGCTTACCATGACCAATTTTAACAATAAACTAGCGTTTGCTAATTCTAGATCAAGATTGAGAATGGTTACACTTTATCAAATCGCACAAGCTAATAATGGAATTGTTGTTGGAACTGGCAATAAAGTTGAAGATTTTGGAGTAGGGTTTTACACAAAATATGGTGATGGGGGTGTAGATATCTCTCCTATTGCTGACTGTACAAAAACTGATGTTTGGAATATTGGAAAATCTTTAGGAGTAATAGACGAAATCATAGAAGCTGCACCGACTGATGGTTTATGGGATGATAGTCGTAATGATGAGTCTCAATTAGGTCTTACTTATCAGCAAATTGAAGAGGCAATGAACAATTCAAATAGTAAATATTATGATAAATATAAAAAAGTAAGAGAGCCTAATTTACATAAGATGAAACCGATACCTGTATGTATAATTCCAAAAGATTAAAATGAAATGTAGATTTGCACCTAGTCCTACTGGTTTATTACATGTTGGCAATGTAAGATCTGCATTATTAAACTGGGCATACGCAAAAAAAAATAATGGAGAGTTTATATTAAGAATTGATGATACTGATGAATCAAGATCTACAAAAGAATTTGAAAATAAAATAAAAGAAAATCTTACTTGGTTAGGTGTAAAATGGAATAAGACATTTAACCAATCTGATAGAATTGACAATTACAATTTAAAAATAGAACAATTAAAAAAGGACGAACGTTTGTATCCTTGTTTTGAAACAGCTGAAGAGCTATCATTAAAAAAGAAATCTCTTCTTTCAGCTGGAAAGCCTCCAATTTATGATAGATCTTCGTTATTATTATCAGCAGAAGATATTGATGAAAAAATCAAGTCTGGTCAAAAACCTCATTGGCGATTTAAACTCAATGACTCAATAATCGAATGGAACGATTTAATTAAGGGAAAGGTTAAGTTTGATCCAAAAAATTTAAGTGATCCTATATTAATAAGAGAAGATGGATCCCTTCTATATCATTTACCTTCTGTGATTGATGATATTGAGGAGGGAATTACTCATATTATTAGAGGTGAAGATCATATTTCAAATACTGCTTTTCATATTCAAATATTTCAAGCCATAGAAGGTTCAATACCTGAATTTGCTCATCATCCTTTTTTAACAGATCAGCATGGAAAAGGTTTTGGGAAAAGACTTGGCAGTCTCTCAATTGAAAATTTAAAAGCTGAAGGCTATGAAGATGTTTCAATTATTAATTATTTAATAAATATAGGGTCAAGTGAGGACATTAAGCCAGAAACTATAAAGGATAAAATTTTAGAAAATTTTGATATTAAAAATATATCAACTTCATCTGCTAAATTTTCTGAAGTGGTTCTAAAATCATTAAATGCTGACATTCTAAAGAGTTATAATTTTGAGCAAGTGAGTAAAAGAATTAATTTTATAAGTTCTGATATAGATTTGGAAAAATTATGGATTTTTTCTCATAATAATATTTTTTTTATTAAAGATATTATTTTTTGGTCTAAAATAATAAGAGGAATATTTGATGTGAATGAGTATGATATTCCTGAGGATTTTATTCAAACTGCAGTTGAAAATATTCCAGAAGAACCTTTTAATTATGAATCATGGGATATATGGACAAAATCTATAAGTGAAAAAACTGGCTTGAAGGGAAAAAATTTATTTATGCCATTGAGATTAATTCTTACAGGAAAAGACAAAGGCCCTGAACTCAAGAATTTCCTCCCCTTGCTTGACAAGCAGACATTGCTTAGAAAATTTGGAAAAACCTAGAAAAATAAATTTTATTCTCTAATAGCTAATTTTAAATATGGAAGACGACAATAAAATATATTTATTTGACACGACCTTAAGAGATGGCCAGCAAACCACAGGTGTTAACTTTTCTGTGAGTGATAAAATGACATTGGCAAAAAATCTTGATGAATTAGGCGTTGATTATATCGAGGGTGGTTGGCCGGGAGCAAATCCAACTGATAATGATTTTTTCTCACGGGATCTTAATTTTTCTAAATCAAAATTTACTGCTTTTGGGATGACGAGAAGGCCAGGTAGAAGTGCTGAAAATGATCCAGGTTTAAATTCACTTGTAAATAGCAATGCTTACGCAATTTGTCTTGTAGGTAAATCTTCATCTTTTCAAGTTAAGAATGCTTTAGGTATTACAGAAGATGAAAATCTATCAATGTTAAGTGATAGTTTCAATTATTTACAAAATAAAAATAAAGAAGCAATTTATGACGCAGAGCATTTTTTTGATGGTTTTAAACAAGATAAAGAATTTGCATTGAAATGTCTAAATATAGCTCTAAAATCTAATGTAAGATGGATTGTTTTATGTGATACTAATGGAGGAACTCTTCCAAATGAGATAGCAGAGATTATTCAAGAAGTTATGAAGACTATTCCTTCAAATAAATTAGGAATTCATGCACATAATGACACTGAGAATGGCGTAGCAAATGCTCTAGCAGCAATTAATAACGGTGTTCGACATGTTCAAGGAACAATTAATGGACTTGGAGAAAGGTGCGGTAATACAAATCTTGTATCATTGATACCATCCTTGGTTTTAAAAACAAATTTTCACACTAATATTAAAAAACAAAACTTAAAATTACTTACGAAGATTTCTCATACTTTGAATGATATTTTAAATCAACCAAAGTCCAAAAATGCTCCATATGTTGGTGAGAATGCATTTTCACACAAAGGTGGATTACACGCATCAGCAGTTGCAAAAAATCCATCTACTTATGAACATATCGATCCAGAATTAGTCGGTAATTCGAGGAATGTAATTATTTCTGATCAAGCAGGAAAATCAAATTTATTAAGTCAGTTAAAAAAATTATCTATAGAGATTAATGATGAACAAATTAATCAAATATTGGAATTAATTAAGCAAAAAGAAGCTGAAGGCTTCTCTTATGACACAGCCTTAGCAAGTTTTGAGTTATTAGTTAGAAAACACGTTGGCCAATTAAAAGAATATTTTATTTTAAATAGATTTAGAGTAACTGATGAGAGAAGGTGGAACGCAAAAGGCAAACTAGTTACTGATTCTGAAGCAACTGTTCAATTAGAGGTTAAAAACCAAGAAAAAATGACTGTTGGAGTTGGAAATGGTCCAGTAAATGCGATAGATAGTGCATTAAGGCAGGCTTTGATAGATTTTTATCCAAGTCTCAATGATTTAAAACTTACAGATTATAAAGTAATGATTTTATCATCCGATAAGGGAACGGGCGCAATTACAAGGGTGCATATCGAATCAACAGATTCTAATAAGCAACATTGGACTACAGTTGGCGTATCTACCAATATTATTGATGCTTCTTATAACGCAATTTACGACAGTATTAATTATAAGCTTTTTAATGATTTGAACAAATAAATTGAAAAGAATTAATCCTACCATAATATTAGTTAGACCTCAGCTTCCAGAGAATATTGGAATGACTGCAAGAGCAATGGATAATTTTGGATTATCTAGACTATATCTCGTAAATCCAAGAGAGGGCTGGCCAAATAAAAAGGTTGAAAATTCGGCCAAACATGCAAAAAATATTATAAAAAATGTAAAAACTTTTACAAGTTTAGAAGAGGCTACTTCAAAATTCAATTTAGTTATTGCTACTACTAATAGACAACGTTTTTTGACAAAAAAAACATTTAATAATTTCAACGATTTAAGTAAAAAATTTAATGATTTTAAAAATATTGCTTTCTTATTTGGTCCTGAAAATTCTGGGTTATCTAATAAAGACTTAAGATATGCAAATGATATTTATACTATTAAAACCGCCAAACTTAATAAATCACTTAATTTATCACATGCGGTATCTTTGATTTCTTTCGAAATATTTTCTCTAAAGATTAAATCTTCTAAATTTCAAAAAAAATATGAAAAATCAGTTGAGAAGGTAACCAAAAGAGAACTTTCTAGTTTTATAAATGTTTTAATTGATGATCTTGAAAATAGGGGTTTTTTTAATCCTCCAGAAAAAAAAGATAGTATGATTGATAATATCTACTCAATTTACAATAAAATGGCTTTAACCAAAAAAGAAATCAATATGTTATGGGGAATGCATAAAAAGCTTAAAAATCAGCCAAAAATTTAAAATTATGGATTTGACATAAATAAATTAATCACTATATACGCCAATAATTAATGACAAAAAGAACATCTGCAAAATATAAAATTGATAGAAGATTAGGTTGTAATCTATGGGGCAGACCTAAAAGCCCATTTAATAAAAGAAACACTAAACCTGGCCAACATGGCGCGATCGCCATTCGCAAAAAACAATCAGATTACGGGAATCAATTATTTGCAAAGCAAAAACTTAAATTTTATTATGGTGATTTAACTGAAAAGCAGTTCAGAAGAATCTATACAAAAGCATCAAATACTAAAGGTGATACAAGTCAAATTTTAATTGAGCTCTTAGAAAGAAGGCTAGATGCAATTGTTTATAGAATGAAATTCGTGCCAACAATTTTTTCAGCAAGGCAATTAGTTAATCATGGACACGTTAAGGTAAACGGGAAAAGAGTTAATATCCCTTCATATTCTGTTAGAGATGGTGATGAAATTTCCCTTAAAGATGGTAGTAAAGAAATTAATATTGTGCAAGAATCAATTGTCTCTCAAGAAAGAGAGATCCCTGAGTATATAGAAGTTGATATAAAAGAATTTAAAGGAAAGTTCTTAAGAGCCCCGTTAATTCATGATGTTCCTTATCCTGTAACAATGGAACCAAATCTGGTTATTGAGTATTACTCAAGATAATTTATTTCTTTTAATTGTGTCATAAATAAAAATTACAACACCTGCCCATATTATCATAAAAGCTAGAAATTTTTCTAATTCCATATATTCCCCAAGTATAAATACTGAAGTAATAAAATGAAAACTAGGAGCAATATAAAAAAGTACTCCAGCCAATCCCAGCGGAATGTGTTTAAGTCCTAAATTAAAAAAAAATAATGGAAAGATTGTAACTGCACCTGTTAAGATAAGCATTATAGAAGTATAATTTATAGATAAGCTCATGAAGCCTATATCTATAAAACTTAAGTAAATTAAATAGGGAAGTGCAATTATGGTAACTAATCCTGACTCAAATAATAATCCAGTTGCAGGAGAGACTGCAATTTGCTTTCTTAATAATCCATATATTGCCCAGGTGGTTCCAATTAATACCGCGATAAAAGGAAAATTACCTAAGCTTAGAAATAAAATTAAGCATGCTATAAACATTAATGCAACTGATATTATTCTATAAGAGTTAAGTTTTTCATCCAAAAAAAAGAAGCCAAAAACTATACTTATCATTGGGGTTAAAAAATATCCTAATGAGGCATCTTGAACTTGTTGGATACTGACTGAGTAAATAAAGCCAGTCCAGTTAACCGCTATTAAAATTCCAGTTACCGATAAAACAAATATATTTTTTATAGAATTAAAAAGAGTCCAAAAATCTTTTATCTCATTTAAAAATAACAGCAAAATGAACAATAACACAAAAGACCAGAGGCCTCTATGCATAGCAACTTCAATTGAAGGAATATATTTTATTTGATCAAAAAAAAGTGGTTGGGGCATTCCCCAAAAAAGAGATGCCAAACAGGTATAAAATATACCTTTTAAAAAAACACTATGTATCAAATTATGAAGGTTTTACTTCAATACCTCTACTGTTAAATAACTCTAAAAGTTCTCCAGTCTCATGCATTTCTTTAACAATATCACACCCACCGATAAACTCTTCCTTCACGTATAGTTGTGGGATAGTTGGCCAATTGGAAAATTTTTTAATTCCTTCTCTCATCTCATCACTATCTAAAACATTAATACTATTAAACTTTACACCTATGTCAGATAATACTTGTACAATAGCTGCTGAAAAACCACACATAGGAAAAACTGGTGTTCCTTTCATGAATAAAACTACATCACTCGACTTAATTTCGTTTTTTATATTTTCTGTCACATCTACCATACTATTACCTTCCATTTATTTGTCTGTTTTTGTTTTAAGCATTAATGCATGTAATTCATTGCCCATTTTTCCATTTAAAGACTCATAAACCATTTTATGTTGTTCTATTTTGGTTTTACCTTCAAAAGACTTTGAAATTACAGTTGCGCTATAATGATCGCCATCACCCCTTAAATCTTCAATTATAACTGTTGAGTCTGGAATACTCTCTTTTATGTGTTTTTCTAAATCTTCTTTTGATAAAGGCATTTTATATAAATAGTTTATAAATACTAAAAAATAAAGACTATTTGATTTTATTTTTAAATATCCAGTCTATTTTATTATTTTTATCATCATTTGCTAAAATTACTCTTAAATCACTAATCGAAATATACTTTAAAATTTTTTTATCATTTTTTAGTACTTCAAAAAAACTTTTTTTACTACTCCAAGCTTCCATTGCATTTTTTTGAACAATTGAATAAGCTATTTGCCTAGATATACCTTTTTTTGTTAGCGTTAACAGTAATTTTTGACTATTATGAAGACCACCTAGTAAATTAAGGTTATTTTTCATATTTCCTTTATAAACTTTCATTGTCTTAATAATTTCATTAAGTCTGTTAAGAGAAAAATCTAGCGCTATAGTAATATTAGGAGCTAAAATCCTTTCAACACTTGAATGACTTATATCTCTCTCATGCCATAAAACAATATTCTCCATTGAAGGTATAACTGCACTTCTTATATATCTTGCTAATCCTGTTAAATTTTCACTTAAAACAGGATTTCTTTTATGTGGCATTGCTGACGATCCTTTTTGTTTATTATCAAACCTCTCCTCTACTTCAAGTATTTCTGTTCTTTGTAAATGTCTAATCTCTATGGCAAATCTCTCTATCGAACTTCCAATGATGCCAAGTACTGAAAAATAAAATGCATGTCGATCTCTAGGAATAATCTGTGTAGAAACATCTTCACATTTCAGTTTAAGTTTCTTAGCAACATGCTTTTCAACTCTAGGATCTATACTTTCATATGTGCCAACAGGTCCTGAAATAGAGCAAATACTTATCTCATTAATTGCTAAATCAAGTCTATGAAGATTTCTTTTGAACTCATTGTAAAAAGAGCCTAATTTTAAACCAAAAGTAATTGGCTCTGCATGAATTCCATGACTTCTACCAATCATTTCTGTATTTTTATATTTTAGGGATTGAGATTTTAAATTTTTTAAAACAAGTTTAAGTTCTTTTTTAATTATTTCACCTGTTTGCTTAAGTTGTATTGAGAAGCAAGTATCAATAATATCACTTGAGGTAACTCCGTGATGAAAATATTTAGAATATTTTCCAATATATTTACTTACATTGTCAATATATGCATTAACATCATGCTTTGTTTGTTTTTCTAATTTATTTATTTCATCAACATTAAATTTAGCTTTTCTTCTTATTTCTTTTGAGGCAATTTTTGGTATAACACCAATTTCAGCTAATTTTTCAGCAATTAAAATTTCAATATCTGTCCATATTTTAAATTTATTTTGAAGTGTCCAAATTTTTTCAATTTGAGGTCTGTTATATCTTGGTATCATAATAATTTTTATAAATCATTTATTGGAAAATCTGTATTATTTTCTGACAAGGTGAAAATTTCATTCCCATCTTCAGTAATGCCTATAGTGTGCTCAAATTGAGCAGATAAAGATTTATCTTTTGTTACAGCCGTCCATCCATCATTAAGTATTTTTATTCTCCAGTCACCAAGATTAATCATAGGTTCTATCGTAAAGAACATTCCAGGTTTAAGCTCAGGGCCTTCACCAACTTTGCCATAATGAAGTACACTTGGTGGAGTATGAAATTCTTTCCCAATTCCATGTCCACAAAAATCTCTAACAACAGAATAGTTTTTGTTTTCAGCATATTCTTGAATCTTGAAACCTATATCTCCAAATGTTTTTCCAGGCATAGCCTCTTTTATTCCAACATGAAGACATTCATATGTTGTTTTAAGCAAATCATAATTTTTTTTATTTGTTTTACCTGCAACAAACATTCTGGAACTATCGCCATACCATCCATTCAAGATAACTGTAATATCAACATTAATTATATCACCATTATTTAGTAATTTCTTTTCATTTGGAATACCGTGACAGACAACATGATTAACTGAAGTACATACAGACTTTGGGAAACCTTTATAGTTAAGTGGGGCAGGGATTGCATTATTTTTTATTATTAAGTTGTGACAAAAATCATTAATTTCTAAAGTAGAAATGCCTGGTTTAATTAATTCATATAATTGATCCAATACAGAAGCGGCCAATCTTCCTGCTCGATGCATCTTTTCGAAGTCATTCTTTTGATAAATTGGAATATTATTTGATTGCATTTAATAATTCTATTTAATGTTTTTATTTGATAAATAACAGAATAATTATAAAAAATTTGCCCTATGACTCTTTTAACAGCTGGAATTTTGATTATTGGAGATGAAGTATTATCTGGGAGAACTCAAGACACAAATTCAAATTTTATCGCAAAAAATTTAACATCATCAGGAATAAAACTTGAGGAAATAAAAATAATTCAAGATCAAAAAAACCATATCATTAGCTCAGTAAAATTATTTAGTGAAAAATACAGTTATGTTTTCACAACTGGTGGAATAGGCCCGACTCATGATGATATTACTTCACAGAGCATAGCAGAGGCATTCAATAAAAAATATGAGATTAACAAAGAGGCATATAAAATTTTAGAAAAATATTATACCGATGGGGAATTTAATGAAAGTCGAAAAAGAATGACTAAAATGCCATCAGATGTTCAATTAATCTATAATCCAATAACAGCTGCACCAGGATTTATTTTAAATAATGTTTATGTTCTTCCTGGCGTACCTAAAATAATGGAAGTTATGTTTATAAATATTCTAAAAAATTTAAAAAAAGGAAAGCCAAAAAAAATTATCACAATTAATACTAATTTATATGAAAGTAAACTAGCCCCTTTTTTAGACGATATTCAAAAAAAATACAAAGACTGTTCAATTGGCAGCTATCCATATTTTAATTTTTTATCCAAAACAGGTGGTGTTAATATTGCAATCTCCTCATGGACTATGGATTCATTGGATGATGTTAAAAAAGAAATAATTGAGATGATAAAATTTAATGGTGGAAATTATTCATTAGTCTGATAATTATTAAATACATGAAAAAAGAAAAAAATGTTAAAAAAGTTTTAAGAAAAGATGGTGTTTCAAAAGTTTATCTTGGGAAAAATTTTGAAAATTTAACTTCTATAAATATAAATGATTTGTCAAATAAATTAGGAAAAGACTCTTGGGCAGCAAGAGTAGTATACAATAAAATTTTTGGAGGTGTTTTAATTCACCAAAAGCCTGGTGAGGGAAATAGATTACACTATCATCCAGATACTGATGAATGCTGGGTAATAATAAAAGGTAAATGGGAATGGTATATTAAAGGTAAAGGAACAAGGGTTGTTAAAAAAAATGACATTGTTGTAGTGCGCAAAGGAACGGTTCATCAAATAACTTGTATAGGAAAGACTTCTGGTATTAGGTTTGCTATTACTAAACCTGACGTCAATCATGTTTATACTGATAAATAGTGTTTAGTAATATTAAGTATAATTTTAAAGGTAAAATTGTTTTAATAATTGGTGGTAGTAAGGGAATAGGAGCTGGCCTAGTAAAAGAATTTTTGAAATCAGGAGCAAAAGTTTATTACGTAGGTCGGACTAGAAATAGATCAATTAATAATGCTTTTTTTTTAAAATGTGATTTAAAAGATTTAAAAGATTTAAAAGATCTTGAGAAAAAATTATCAAAAATTATAAAAATTGATATTTTAATTAATTCTGCTGCTATTAATTTTCCCAAACCAAATGATAAAATTACTTTTGATGAATGGAAGGAAGTTTTTGCTATTAATATGGACTCAATTTTTTTTATTTCAAAAATAGTATTAAAGATCATGAAAAAAAATAATTCAGGATCAATCGTAAATATATCTTCTATTGCTGGAAGACACAGAAGTGTAGTAAGCGGAATACATTATGTTTCGAGTAAATCTGCTCTTATTGGATATACTAAACAGCTTTCATATGAATATGCAAAATATAATATAAGAGTTAATGTTGTATGCCCTAGTCAAACATACACAGATATGCTTCGCAAAACAATGAATAAAAAATCTATCTTAAAACTATCTAAAAATATTCCTCTAAAAAGAATAGCTAAACTTGAAGAGCAAATAGGTCCAATAATGTTTTTATGTAGTGACTCCGCATCATATATCACGGGCGCAGTTTTAGACGTAAATGGTGGCCAAATATGAATGAAGACGCAATCGCTATTGTTTTGGGAAGAAAAGGCTCCTCTGGTTTTAAAAATAAAAATGTAATGAAGATACTCAATAAACCAGCTTATGAATATGCAATAGATGCAGCAAAAAAATCAAAATATATAAATAAAATATATTTTTCGACAGACATCGAAGAAATAATATCTAGATCAAAAGAATTAAATATAAACATTATTAAAAGACCTAAATATTTAGCAGATAATAAAGCACTTTTTGATGATGCTCTTATATATTCTTATAAAAAAGCAAAAAAAATGCACAAAAAATCTTTTAAATATGTTGTTATATTAATGGCAAATGCAGTAACAATAAATTCGAAATTAATTGATAAAGCAATAGAGGCACTTAATCATGATCCAAAAGCTGACTCAGCTGTCACAGTCTCAAGTTTTAATATGTATAGCCCAATTAGAGCTAGAAAAATTACAAGTAACGGTTATTTGAATCCTTTTATTCCATTTAAATCATTTGGAAAAGAAATTAGCATTAATTGCGATAGAGATAGTCAAGGTGACGCATATTTTGCGGATATGTCACATTCTGTATCCAGAATTAGAGCTTTAGATAATATAAAAGAAGGTATGTTGCCTCAAAAATGGATGGGAAAAAAAATTATACCTATTATCAATAAAGATGGTTGTGATATAGATGAGGAATGGCAAATTGATATGTCTATAAGATGGTTAAAAAAAAATAGATAAATTTCAAAAGTCTTCATTTTTTAGATAATTTTTTTAAATATAGGACTTTGATTTAAGATTACTTAATTTATGATTTTTTTTAATTATTTTTTGTATATAAGCTTTTTTATTGGCCTCGTGGTGGAATGGTAGACACAAAGGACTTAAAATCCTTGCCCTTTTGGGAGTGCCGGTTCAAGTCCGGCCGAGGCTACCATTTTTAATAATATGATGTTTAGTTTTGTAACTTTAGGAACAAATAATCTTGAAAAAAGTAAGAGTTTTTATAACGAACTTCTAAGTTCAATTGGAATAGTTATAGTAGAAGAAGATGATCGTTACGTTGGTTATGCAAGGAAAGATAGCCAAAATATTGAGTTCTATTTAATGAAGCCACATAATAAAGAAGAGGCTACTTTTGGGAATGGTACAATGATTACTTTTACAGCCGAGTCTAAAGAAAGTGTTATCAATACTTATAACCTAGCATTAAAATTAGGTGGAAAAGATGAAGGTGAACCTGGACCAAGACATGAAGAACATTTTTATGCATATTTTAGAGACTTAGATGGAAATAAGTTATGTATTTTCTGTCCTGATTAATACTAAAATTTTTAGTATTCAAATTGTTCATTTAAAATTTTATCTTCAATAGAATGATTTTTATCAAATAAAATCTGACATTTTTTATCATTTGAAGATTGTATAGTTACTTCTTTAATATTTCTAAATTCTATATTATCAGCAGTAACGCTGACTTGTCTTTCTTTAAAATTCAATACATTTATCTGAATTATATTGCTCTCAGAAAGAAGAGCACCTCTCCATCTCCTAGGTCGAAAAGCACTTATAGGTGTTAAAGCTAACAATTTTGAATCTAGTGGCAATATACTTCCATGTGCTGATAAATTATAAGCAGTACTTCCAGCAGATGTAGAAACTAATACTCCATCACAAATTAACTCATTCATTCTTGAAATGTCATTAATCTTAATTTCAAATTTAGAAGCCTGATGACTTTGTCTCATTAATGAAACCTCATTATATGCAATTGACTCATAAGTATTATTATCATCATCTTTTGCTACCATTTTAAGTGGCTTTAATTCTGTTGATTTAGAGTTATTGATTGTATCCTCTAAATTGCGTTTATTTGTGGAGTTCATTAGAAAACCAACAGAGCCATAATTGATTCCAAAAAAAGGTTTATTTAGACTATTGAAATCATGAAGAGATTTTAATAATATTCCATCTCCCCCAATTGGTATAATCACATCAGCTGACTCTGGCTCACTTTGAGAATAGGAGCTTACAAAATCTTCTTTAGCTTCTTTTGCTTCTTTAGAATTAGATGCGGTAAAAAAAAATTTCATTATCCTCCTGTTTCATTCATGAATCTATTTATATAGGGTTTTACTTTAGAATTTATAATAAAATCATGTCTTTGAGGTTTAATACTAAGAGCAAACTTAATTTTTTCTTTAATGTAATCATCACTTCTATCAGTTCTCAAAATTTCTCTAAAATCAATAAAATCATTTTGTCCTAAACACATATATAATTTCCCCGTACTAGATATCCTCACTCTATTGCAGCTAGCACAAAAATTATTTGATAAAGGAGTAATAAAGCCAACTTTGATATCTAAATTTTTGCTTACATAATAATTAGACGGTCCTCCGGTATTATAATCAGAATTTTCAAATTTAAATTTTTTATCTAATTCTTTGTAAACATTTTCAAGACTTACAAATTGCATATGTCTTGGCATATCAGTGTCGTTCATAGGCATTACTTCTATGAATGTGATATTTATTAATTTTTTATTTGCCCAATTGACAAGGTCTGAAATTTGATTTTCATTAAAATTTTTAAATACCACAGTATTTATTTTAACTTTAATGTTATTTTTTTTTGCTTCTTCAATGCCATCGAGAACATTGTTTAAATTTCCAAATCTAGTAATTTCTTTATATTTATCCTTAATAATAGTATCTAAAGAAACGTTAATTCTGTTAATTCCATTATTCTTCAATTCTTTTGCGAATTTTTTTAATAAACTTCCATTGGTTGTTAGTGTAATTTCTTTTAAATTAGATATAGATTTTTTTTTGTTTAAATTTTTTATAAGATGAATAATATCTTTTCTTACCAAAGGTTCACCACCTGTAAGTCTAATTTTTTCTACACCCAAATCAATAAAGTTATCACATAATCTTTCAATTTCCTCTAAACTTAATACTTCATTCTTTGGGAGGAAATTCATTTTTTCTTTCATGCAATAAACACATCTCAAGTCACATCTATCAGTAACAGACACTCTTAAGTAATTTATTTTTCTAAGAAATTGATCAGTTATTTGCATTAATATTTATTATTTCTAGATTTATTTTGTTAAGATTAATTGTTTTTTTCCCCACATTTTCAAAGTTGACAGTTATTAAATTATTTATTGAAGATTGTATTTGACCTATACCCCATTCTTGTTTCTTGTCAGGATTAATAACATATATACCTGGCGTGAAAAGACTAGAGTAATTTTCCATCTACTTATTACCCTATTATATTATTTTTAATTAATTTAGTCTTTTTTCAGCTTTTTCATGCATTTCTTGAGCCTCAAGACTTAGAGTTGCAACTGGACGAGCTTCAAGTCTTTTTAAACCGATTGGTTCCCCAGTTTCTTCACAGTAGCCATATGTACCATCTTCAATTCTTTTTAATGCAGCGTCTATTTTATTTATCAATTTTCTCTCTCTATCTCGGGTCCTAAGCTCAAAAGTCCTATCTATTTCTTCTGAAGCTCTATCAGTCAAATCAGGTTTAGCCTCATTCTCTGTTTGCAGGTTATTTAATGTTTGAGAAGACTCCCTTAAAAGTTCATTTTTCCAATTCTCAAGTTTTTGTCTGAAATACTCTTTCATTTTAGCATTCATGAATTTTTCTTTTTGAGTAGGTTTGTATGTTTTTGAAATTTTAGCCATAATTTAAAACTTGAAAGGACTTATCAAAAGAATTTTTAAATTCAAGATTAATATTATGAAAAAAAAATATATATATTTCAATAAATTATTAAATATTTATTAAAAGAACAAAAATAGAACTTTTAAAATGAGAACAAAACATGTACAAAAAATCATGATTTGCAAGAATCACAATAAAAAACTACCAAATGATGGAGAAAACAATGTCTCAAACTAAATTAAAAGTAATAGAGAATCATACAATGGATAAAGAAAACAGAACCAAATCTTTAGAGGCTGCCGTTAGTTTAATAGAAAAAAACTATGGAAAAGGTTCAATTATGAAACTTGGATCAAAAACAAACGTTGATATAGAGGCAATTTCAACAGGTTCCCTTGGTTTGGATATAGCCTTAGGTATTGGCGGTGTTCCAAAAGGCAGAATTATAGAAATTTATGGACCTGAAAGCTCAGGTAAAACTACACTTGCAACGCATATAGTTGCTGAGTCACAGAAACAAGGTGGAAACTGTGCATTTATAGATGCTGAGCATGCTCTTGACCCGGCTTATGCAAAAAAATTAGGAGTTAATTTAGAGGAATTATTAATTTCTCAGCCAGATACAGGAGAGCAGGGTTTAGAAATAGCTGATTCTTTAATAAAATCAGGTGGTATAGATGTGCTGATTATTGACTCTGTAGCTGCCTTAGTCCCAAGAGCTGAGTTAGAGGGAGATATGGGTGACTCTTTACCTGGATTACAAGCTAGATTAATGAGTCAAGCACTGAGAAAGCTTACAAGCTCTATAGCTCAATCTAATACATTAGTTGTATTTATTAACCAGTTAAGAATGAAAATAGGAGTTATGTTCGGAAGTCCAGAGACAACAACAGGAGGTAATGCTCTAAAATTTTATTCTTCTGTTAGAATGGATATAAGACGAATTGGTGCAATTAAAGATAAAGATGAAATTATTGGTAACCAGACGAGAGTCAAAATTGTCAAAAATAAAGTTGCACCACCTTTCAAAGTTGTTGAATTTGATATTATGTATGGGGAAGGCATTTCTAAACTTGGTGAACTTGTTGATCTCGGTGTCAAAGCTGAAATTATTGATAAGGCAGGCTCTTGGTTTGCTTATAAAGATCAAAAAATTGGCCAAGGTAGAGAAAATGTTAAAAATTTCTTAAGAGATAATCCTGATATAGCAAAAGAAATTGAAAGTAAAATTCTTGAAAACGCTGGAATAGTTGAGAAGGCTATGATGGAAGGTGAAATTGAGTCCAAAGATGCTAAAGAGACAAAGACTGAAGAATAAACCTTAATTTAATTAAAAAAAAGAGGGGAGCAAGTCCCCTTTTTTTTGTGTTAGACATAATAAAATTGACGCTATAATACGTCATCATGAATTCTAGTGAAATTAGATCTACTTTTTTGAACTATTTTAAAAAAAATGGTCATGAAATAGTCCATTCAAGTCCCTTAGTTCCACATAATGATCCAACGCTAATGTTTGCGAATTCAGGAATGGTTCAATTTAAAAATATTTTTACTGGAAAAGAAAAAAGAGATTATAATCGTGCAGTTACTTCACAAAAATGTGTGAGGGCAGGAGGTAAACACAACGATTTAGAAAATGTAGGTTACACAGCAAGACACCATACTTTTTTTGAAATGTTAGGTAATTTTTCTTTTGGTGATTACTTCAAGGATCAGGCAATAGAATTCGCATGGAATTTAATTACTAAGGAATTTAAAATAGAAAAAGAAAAGTTATTAGTCACTGTATTTAGCGAAGATGAAGATGCATATAATTTTTGGAAGAAAATTGCAGGTCTAAGTGATAACAAAATAATTAAAATAAGTACATCTGATAATTTTTGGTCGATGGGAGATACGGGACCCTGTGGGCCATGTTCAGAAATCTTTTATGATCACGGTGATAAATATCCAGGTGGACCTCCAGGAAGTCCAGATGAAGATGGAGATAGATTTATTGAAATTTGGAACCTAGTATTTATGCAGTTTGAGCAAATTTCATCTTCTGAAAGAATCAACCTCCCGAAACCTTCTATTGATACTGGAATGGGTTTAGAGAGAATTTCAGCATTACTAAATAACACTAATGATAATTATAATACTGATTTGTTTATTCCTTTAATTGATAATTCTAGAAATTTGTTAAATGATGAAAGCCAATTAAACAGTCCTAGCCATAGAGTTATAGCTGATCATTTAAGATCTTCATCGTTTCTCATTGCTGATGGTGTCACACCGTCTAATGAAGGCAGAGGTTATGTTTTAAGAAGAATAATGAGAAGAGGAATGAGGCATGCTCATACGTTAGGAAATAAAGATACGGTATTTGATAAAATTTTTCCTACGTTATTGGATATTTTTAAAAATGCATATCCTGAATTAATACGAGCTAAAGATTTAATAATTAATACTTTTATTAACGAGGAAACTAAATTCAAAGAGACAGTAGAAAAAGGGTTAAAAATTTTAGAGGATGAAATCTCTGTATCATCAAATAAATTAGATGGTAAAATTGCATTTAAATTATATGATACATATGGCTTTCCATTAGATTTAACACAAGATTATCTCAAATCAAAAAATGTGGAAGTTGATGTTGAGAATTTCAATCAAATGATGAAAGAGCAAAAAGAAAGAGCTCGAAAAAATTGGAAAGGCACAGGTGATCAAGAGGATCAAAAAAACTGGTTTAAAATTACTGAGAATTTAAGCTCGACAGAATTTTTAGGCTACGAGCAAACTGAATCTGAAAGTGAAATTACCTCTATAGTTAAGAGCGATAACAAAACTGATCAGCTAAATGAGGGTGAAAATGGAATTATCATTTTAAACCAGACACCATTTTATGGAGAAAGTGGGGGTCAAGTTGGTGATATTGGTACTATAGTGTTTGAGCACAATACTTTTGAAGTAAATGATACGACTAAATTATTCGGCTCATTTTATTTGCACCATGGTAAAGTTAAAAAAGGAAAATTTAAAATTAGAGATAGTGTAACAGCTACAATTGATTCATATAAACGGCAATTAATAAAATGTAATCATTCTTCAACTCATCTGCTTCACGCTTCTCTTAGAAAAATTCTTGGAAATCATGTTTCACAAAAAGGTTCATTGGTTAATAGTGAAAAATTAAGGTTTGATTTTAGTCATAATGAACCAATAACATCAGATATTATTATAAAAATTGAAAATTTTGTGAAGAAAGAAATAACAGCTAATTCGCTAATAGAAATTAAGACTATTGATCATAAAAAAGCATTAGATGAGGGAGCAACTGCACTTTTTGGAGAAAAATATGGTGATGAGGTTCGTGTAGTGTCAATGGGCACAGTTGAAGACAATAAAATATTTTCAAAAGAACTGTGTGGGGGTACACATGTTGCTCAAACTGGCGATATTTTGAATTTTAAAATAATTAATCAAACTAGTGTAGCTTCAGGAATAAGAAGAATAGAGGCACTAACAAATATTGCAGTTGACGAATATAATAAGCAAAAAATTCAACTTGATAATAAAACTTTAAAAGAAAATCTAGATAAAATTTCAATACTTATAAGTGAGATAAAAGAGTATGATAATAATTTTGATTATAGCTATGATCAAAATAGTGATTTAACAAATAATTTAAAGGAATTAAAAAAATTATTGGATCAAAAAAAACAAAATAAAAATAAAGAAACCTCATTACAAAATATCGTTATTGAAAAAATTAATGATATTAATTTCGTTTATTTACTAACTGAAAATTATCCATCGAAAATACTTAAACAGTTTGTAGATGATCAAAAAAACAAATATCAAAATAAATGTGCGTCTCTAATAATTTCAAAAAATGGTGATAAATTATCTATTGTTTTAGGTGTTACAGAAGATTTAACATCTAATTTTGACTCTGCGAAAGTTATTCAAGATGTATCTAAGATTTTAGGTGGTAAAGGAGGAGGGGGTCGTAAAGATATGGCACAAGCAGGTGGTATTAGTCTGGAAAATATTGATCAAGCTATGGATAGGATTAAAACTAATTTAAGATCCTAATTTTTTTTCCAAGTTATCCTTAAGAGTATTTAAAAAATCTTGAGTGTTTAACCACTTTTGGTTTTCACTAATTAAAATCGCCAGATCTTTTGTCATTTTTCCAGATTCAACAGTTTCGATGCAAGTCTCTTCAAGTTTTTTTGAAAAATTCATTAAATTTTGATTATCATCAAATTTTCCCCTAAAATACAAACCTCTTGACCATGCAAAAATAGAAGCAATTGGATTTGTGGATGTTTCTAGACCCTGTTGATGATTTCTAAAGTGTCTAGTAACAGTTCCATGCGCTGCTTCAGCTTCTACAATTTTTCCATCAGGAGTCATTAATACACTTGTCATTAATCCAAGAGAACCATAACCCTGGGCAACAGAGTCAGATTGAACATCACCATCATAATTTTTACATGCCCAAATGAAGTCACCTTCCCATTTTAAGGCAGTAGCAACCATATCATCTATTAACCTATGCTCATAAACTATATTTTTTTCCTTAAACTTGTCTGCAAACTCATTTTGAAAAACGCTCTCAAACAAATCTTTGAATCTTCCATCGTAAACTTTTAAAATAGTATTTTTTGTAGATAAATAAACAGGCCAACCTAGATTTAGTCCATAATTAAAACATGCTCTTGCAAATTCAATAATTGATTGATCTAGATTGTACATTGATAATGCTATACCCTCTTTTTCAAAGTGAAATACTTCTTTAACAAATCCTTCACTGCCATCTGTTGGTTCGAAAACCATTTTTAATTTTCCAGGCTTTGAAATAAGCGTATCTGTTGCCCTATATTGATCACCAAAAGCGTGTCTTGCTACAACAATTGGCTTGTTCCAATTGGTTACAATTCTTGGAACATTTTTACAAATAATAGGTTGTCTAAAAATTGTTCCTCCTAAAATATTTCTTATTGTTCCGTTTGGAGAACGCCACATTTTTTTTAAACTAAATTCCTTAACTCTTTCTTCATCTGGAGTTATTGTTGCGCATTTGATTCCAACTCCATATTTCTTAACAGCTTCAGCTGAATCTATTGTAATTTGATCTTCTGAATTATCTCTGCTTTTTACTCCTAAATCATAATATTTAATATCTACATCAATATATGGAAGAATTAGTTTATCTTTGATAAACTCCCAAATAACTCTAGTCATTTCATCACCATCCATTTCAACAATGGGATTTTTTACTTTAATTTTTTCCATATTATAATATTTCCTTTATAATCTCATATTGACATAAACCTGTCATAGCTATTTTGACCATAATTTAAGTATTTTTTCTAATTCTTTCGGCTTCTTTATTACTTGATATTGATTTTGTAAATTTTTATTTCCAAATTTAATTTTTATCATATTTTCAAATTGTTTAAGCAAAGGAGACCAATAATTTTCAAAATTTAAAAAAATTATTGGTTTGTTATGTAATTTAAGAATTTTCCAAGATAGCACTTCTGTTATTTCCTCTAACGTTCCAGTCCCTCCAGGCAATACTAAAAAAGCGTCACCCAGTTTAAATAATTGTTCTTTACGTTTTGTCAAATCATTAACCACTTTTAAGTTTTTTATTTTAAAATTTAATTTCTCCTTTTTGATTAAAAATTTTGGGATTATTCCAATTATTTCTTTATTGTGATAACTTATGGTATTTGCAATTTCACCCATAAGACCAACATTTCCACCCCCATAAACCACCCTAATTTTGTATTTCGAAATTATTTCCGCAGTTTCTCTTGCTAATTTAAAGAATTTTTTATCTATTTTTTGTGATGCAGAGCAGTAGATTGTTAGAGATTTTATATTCATTATTATGTATTAGCTCCCATTTATATGCAATTACGAATACATAATGAAGGCTGGGTTTATTTTGTTATTAGTTGTTTAATAACGATTATTATAATACCTTTCTATACAATTTTAGGTATTTTTTTAGCAATAATATCAGCTTATATTTTTTATTTTTTTAGAGATCCTATAAGAGCTGTCCCAAATGAAGAAGTAGTTGTGTCACCAGCTGATGGACTTGTAACTTATATTGGTGCTGAAAAAAACCCTCTTGATGACGATAAAGATCAAAACAAATATACAAAAGTTAGTATCTTTTTAAGTGTTTTTGACGTTCATGTTAATCGCATGCCTGTAAAAGGCTCTATTTCTTCGATACATTATATTCCAGGCAAGTTTCTTAATGCAACTTTAGATAAGTCAAGTAATGAAAATGAACGCAATATCATTTTTGTTAAAAGCAATAATGATAATTTTTATATTGTTCAAATAGCTGGTTTAATTGCTAGGCGCATTGTTTGTAATTTAAAAATAAATCAAGAAGTTGAAAAAGGAAATAGAATTGGAATTATAAAGTTTGGCAGTAGAGTTGATTTATATCTTCCAGAAAATTATGATATTTTGGTTGCAAAAGGTCAAAGAGTAGTAGGAGGTGAAACAATTATTTCTAATCCCAAAAACATACTTAAAATTAATAACGCTAAATCAATATGAGTGAGCAGAATATAATAAGCAAATATGTGCCAAACTTTATTACTCTTCTTTCCTTAAGTAGTGGATTTACTTCAATTAGTTTTTCATTAAAAGGTGAGTGGGAGATAGCTATATATTTAATTTTATTAGCTACAATATTTGATTTTTTTGATGGTTGGTTTGCAAGAAAACTTAAAAGTGGATCAAATTTTGGCGCCGAACTTGATTCTTTAAGTGATTTTGTATCTTTTGGAGTTGCACCAAGTTTTCTTATATATTTGTGGTCTACTAATACTTTAGGTTCACTTGGTTGGGGTGCGACATTATTTTTTGTTATATGCAGTGCACTCAGGTTAGCAAGATTTACTGCTGATATTTACGTAACAAATAAACCAATAGATAACAAAGAGTATTTTACTGGAATACCTTCACCAGCTGCAGCTGGTTTAATACTTTTACCTCTTTTTATTTTTTTTGAATTTCAAATAGACCTTCTAAAAAATGAGTATTTTAACTTTATTACTACAATTGTAATAGGTTTTATGATGATTAGCAAAATACCAACCATTTCACTAAAAAAAATAAAAATAAATGCAAAATATAAAACATGGATATTTTTATTATTTGTTTTAGGCTGTGTTTCTTTAATTTCTAAAATTTGGATAACCCTAATTATATTTTTTGGTGCGTATTTATTATCAATATTTTATACAATTATAAAAAGTAGAAATATTAGGAACTAACTTTTTTTCTATACCAATTAACAACATTTTCTTTCAACATTAATGCTGAAGGAGTTACAACTAAAGTTAGAATCGTTGCAAATATCAGACCAAAAACAATTGCTGTAGATAATTGTACCCACCATTGTGTATCTGGAGATCCTCTAGTGACTTCTCTTGTTACAAAATCAATATTAGTCATAGTTACCATTGGAAGTAAACCAAGAACAGTCGTAGTTGTTGTCAGCAAAACTGGTCTTAATCTTTGAGCGCCAGTTTTAATTATAGCTTCTCTAATATTTGATGTTTTTGTTTTTAAAAAATTAAAAGTATCGATAAGTATGATGTTATTGTTAACTACAATTCCAGCTAGAGCAATTACACCAACTCCAGACATTACTATCCCAAAAGGCTGAGCAGTAACCATTAAACCAATAAAGACACCTGCCGTAGACATAACTACCGCAAATAATATTAAAAATGCACTATAGAAACTGTTGAATTGTAAAAGTAAAATCATTAACATTAAAAAAAGAGCAACTCCAAATGCTTTGGTTAAAAATTCTTGAGCTTGTTTCTGATCTTCGTTTTCACCAATTAACTCAGCTCTAATTTCATTATTTAGTTCATAACGTGGTAAATCTAATGTCCTGCCTCTCCAAGATGGTGCATTATCAGTTATCCCTAAAACATATTCAAGTTCTTTGACTTTACCATCTGGATAAACCCCAGGTTCAACATCTGCTTGAATATTAATTGCATTTTTAGAGTCCACTCTAATTATATTACCAGTTCTGTTGTTAGGGACAATATCTACAAAATTTGATATTGGAACTAATCCATTGGAAGTAGAAACCCTTAAGTTATCAATTCTATCCAGTGTTCTACCTTCGTTTGGATATCGCAAATATAGAGGAATACTCTCGTTACTATCATCTGGTCTGTATTCACCAAGTTTAAGGCCATTCGTCGCCAGTTTTATAACATTTCCTATTGATGTAATATTTGCACCAAACTTAGATGCTTGTTTTCTGTCAACATTTATTTCCCACTCTATACCTGGCGCAGGCAGGTTGTCTTCAACATTCATCAATTTTGGGTAGTTATCCATAAACTTTTTTAATTTAATTCCTTCTTCAATCAAAAGTTTTTTATTATCACTAGTTAATTTAATATTAATTGGCTTTCCTTCACCAGGTCCACCTTGCTGCTCTCTTGATTCAACTTTGATGCCATTAATACTTTTTGTTGCATCTAAAATTTCTGCAAGAATGACTTTTGATTTTCTTCTTTTATCCCAATCTGTATACTCTAAGCTAATTGAACCAATAAAATCTTCAGATGCTTCTGATTGTTCACTTACATTTCCACTTAATGAATAAATATTTTTAAATTCCTTTCTTTCTGACTGAATTTTCATAATAATATTTTCAACTCTTGCCACATAATCTTTTTTTTCTTCAACAGACAGATTTCCTCTGGCAAATACAACAATCTTAGCAAGGTCTGGTTCAACATCAGGGAAAAATTCAACACCTTCTCCAACTTTTGTATAGGTAAAGTTAACAGCAATCAAAATTGATATGGCACTAATAATAACTTTGAGAGGATGATTTAATAAAAAATTTAATGCTTTAGCATAAATGCCAACAAAGCCAGTTACATTCAAAACAGGTTCATTTGATTCTGAAGAGAGAATTTTTGCATTACCGGAAACTAATTTATCTGTTGAATTTACATTTTCAGAAATTTTATAAACTCTTGGAATAATTTTAATAAAGACAAAAATAAATAATGCAAAGCTTAATAAATACTTACCAATTGTTATAAATAAACCAAATTTTTCGAAGTCTAACTTTCCAATTCCATACGTTAAAATATTAAAAAAGATTAATAGTGCTAATAGAGGTATAATAAATTGAAGTAAAATTCTTGATACAGTATTTAGAATTGAACCTAAAACGGGAACAAACAATAAAGCCATAAATAGAGAAGATATAAGTACACAAATTAGAGTAATTGGAAGATATTTCATAAATTCACCTGCTAAACCTGGCCAGAATATAAGCGGAATAAACGCTGCTAGGGTTGTCGCAGTTGATGAAATAATCGGTAAAGACATTTTTTTCGAAGCATCAGCAAAAGCATCTTTCACACTTAATCCTTCTTTCATTTTTCTATCAGCATATTCAACTACAACGATTGCGCCATCAACCAAGAGACCAACAGATAGTATCAATGCAAAAAGTACAACGATGTTAATAGTAAAACCCATAACAGAAAGAGCTAATAAACCGGATAAAAAGGATCCCGGTATGGAGACTCCAACTAGTAAACCAGATCTAACACCAAGAGCGCCAAGTATAATTATTAAAACGAGTATGATTGCCGCTATAACATTGTTCTGCAGACTATTTAACATAGTTTTTATGCCCTTTGATTGATCACTACCAAAGGAAATTTCTACGTTGTCTGGAAAAGTTTTTGATGTAATTGAGGTTACTTTTTTAACTTCATCAATAGTGTTAATTATATTTTCACCAATTCTTTTTGACACGTCGATAGTAATTGATTTGGAGCCATTAACATTTGCATAAGATTGCCTATCTTCAAATGTTCTTTTTACTTCGGCAATATCTCTAAATGTAATAACTGAGTCACCATTAGTTTTTACAGGAGTATTTAAAATATCTTCAATTGTTTCATAAAGTCCTGGCACCTTAATATCAAAACTACCATCACCTGTGTCTTGACCTCCAGCAGAAACCATTTTATTATTTTCTCTTACTATATTAATGAGGCTTTCCAAGTTAATACCATAACTTTCGACAGCTGTGGGATTGATTAATATATCAACCTGTTCATTTCTTTTGCCTCCTATTTTAGCTTCTAATACACTTGGAATTGTTTCAATATCATTTTGTAAAGTATCAGCTAAATCCTGAAGTGTTCTGTTTGGAACATCACCACTTAATGAAATCTGAATTATAGGAAATGTACTAATATTTACTTCATTTACTGTTGGCTCATCTGCTTCACTTGGCAAATCCCCTTTGGCTCTATCTACTTTATCTCTAATATCTATCATGGCTTGATCTGAGTCAAAACCAGCATCAAATTCCAATAGAACATTCCCTCCGCCTGAGTATGCAGTAGATCTAACTTCCTTTACACCCTCAACTGTTTTTACTTCATCCTCGATTGGTTTGACCAATAATCTTTCTGAATCTTGTGCAGATATACCATTCTGATGAAGTGAAATATAAACAATAGGAATGCTTACATCAGGAGTCGACTCTTTCGGTATGGATATATATGTCGATGCACCAGAGAATATAATAAATATAAGTATCCCCATAAAAACTCGGGAATGGCTAATTGCATAATCTATTATACTAAATTTCATTAAAATTAATTTACTGTATCACCTAAACTAATATATTCTTGACCACTCACAATTAAGTTTACTTTTTCAGGTAATCCAGAAACCCACATTCCATCAATCGTATCTTTTATTGTCTTAGTTGGATAAAAAATGACCATATTTTCATTATCAACTGCTTTAACCCCAACTGTTCCATCATCTAATAATGTCAAAATTGATGGTGGTATTTTATGCGCTTTCAACTCTGATCCTTTAATAACTATTTTAGTAGTTATTCCACTTTTGTATGATAAGTCTTTATTATCAGCTTCAATAGTAATTTCAAATGTTCTAGTGCTTGTTTCGGCAGAAGGAGATATAAATGAGATAATTCCACTTTTTTTAATACCATTACTATCTTCAATAAATGCTTTAGTGCCAACACTAACTTTGTTTACATCAAATTCAGATAAATAACCTTCAATTTTAATTGGATCTAAGTCTATTATAGAGAATAATGGAGTACCAACAGAAATAAATTCAGTTTCCTCAACCATTTTTTCAGAAATAATTCCATCAAAGGGTGCTTTTATACTTGTTTTATTAATATCAAGTTTGATATTTTTTAATACCGATTTCACATTTGTTATCTGAGCCTCAAGACTTGCCAATGTTGACTCAAATTTTATTTTAATATCTTCTCTATCAGCTTTAGCATTAGCAAGATTAAAGGATGCTAAACTTAACTTTGATTTTGAACTTAGACCTTTATCAATAAGTTGTTTAGCAGACGCATATTCTATTTCGTATAGCTCTATTCTTTCAACATTTTGTCTTAGTAAGTTATCTCTATTTTTTTCATTTAAAATAATTTCTTTAGAAAGTCTCTCTAAGTCTTTTTCTGCGCTTAAAAGTTTTTCTTTTCTATCCTCTAATGAAATTGTTATCATTTCTGAATTTTCAGATACATTGTCACCTCTAAAAAATTCTATACTATTAATTTTTCCAGATGTTTCAGATTTAACATCAATTTTTTTATTATGAATAGTTTGACCCTGTAACTCAATAGATTGATCAATTAAACTTGAAGTGAATATTTTAGTTTCAACTGAAAATGTAAATTCTTCACTTTCATTAATCTCAGAATTCTCAGAGTACGAAGTCTCAGTCTTTAATACTTCCTGAGTTTCCTCATCCTGAGCAACAACATTGTTTGAAAACTGACCAGAGCCAATCCAACCAACAACTAATAAAAGAATAAAAGTAGCTATTAAAATTGATTTTTTCATATTATTATTTTAGAGGGTTTATATAAGAGTTTACCTACAAAAAACAATAGACTTTAATTTAAATGCAATAACTTATGAAATCAAAAGATTGGTTGAATAGACAAAAAAACGATTTCTACGTTAAAAAAGCAAGAAAACATGGGTATTTAAGTAGAGCAGCATATAAATTAATTGAGATCGATAAAAAATTTAACATTTTAAAAGAAACAAAAACGTTATTTGAATTCGGAGCGGCACCAGGCGGATGGAGTCAGGTCGCCTTAGAAATAAACCCAAAAATTCAAATTACAGCAATTGATCTTTTAGAATTAAAAATTAATCATCCTCAAATTACTTTTTATAAGGAAGATTTTTTACAATTTAATTTTGATAAATTAAAAAAAAATTTTGATTTAATATTGTCAGATATTGCCCCAAATACAACTGGTCATAAATCAACCGATCATTTAAGATTAAGTTCAATGTTATTTGATATTATTGATACTCTTGATCAAGTGATGATTAAGGGGGGAGTGTTTGTTACAAAAATTTGGAAAGGTAGTGATGAAAGAGAAATAATAAACATTCTTAAAAAAAAATTCGATGAGGTATCATACTTTAAGCCTGACTCTTCTCGCAAAGACTCCGTTGAGATATTTATAATAGCTAAAAACTTTAAATTATAATGATATTATCAAATGATAAAATATTGGTGATTGATTATGGTTCACAATATACACAATTAATTGCAAGAAGAATAAGAGAACTTCAAACATTTTGTGAAGTGATTCCATTTAATAAAATAAATAAAAAAATTTTAAATGATAAGGCTTTGTCAGGTATTATTCTATCAGGAGGGCCGAATTCAGTAAAAGATAAAAAATCACCTAAACTAGATAGTAAAATTTTAAATCTTGGAATACCTATTCTTGGTATTTGTTATGGACTTCAACTAATTTGCAAAGAATTCAAAGGCAAAGTCGGTCAGTCAAAATTAAGAGAATATGGTCATTCTATAATTACTGTTAAGAGAAAATCTTTACTATTTAAAAAAGTTAAAACCAAAAATCAAGTTTGGATGTCTCATGGTGATCACATCGAAAAAAAACCATACGGATTTGTTATTACTTCCTTATCAAGTGAAAAGGTAATTGCATCAATTGAAAACTTGGATAAAAATCTTTTTGGATTACAATTTCACCCAGAAGTATACCATTCATTAGAGGGCAAAAAGATATTATCGAATTTTCTTTTTATAATTTGTAAAATAAAAAATAAATTTAAGTTAGAAAATTTCCTTAGTGTAAAAGTTAAAACTTTAAGAGTTAAATTGAAAAATAAAAAAGTGATCTGTGGTTTATCAGGTGGAGTAGACTCAACTGTTACAGCATTTTTATTACATAAGGCTGTTCAAAATAATTTATTTTGTATTTTTGTTGATCATGGTTTGTTAAGATTAAATGAGTCTAAAGAAGTAGAAAATACATTCAAAACAAAATTCGGAAAAAATTTTAAAAAAATAGAAGCATCTAATATTTTTTTAAAAAAATTAAAAAAAATAAAAGATCCTGAAAAAAAAAGAAAAATAATTGGTAAAACATTTATTGAAGTTTTTGAAAAAGAAGCAAAGAAAATAAAAGGTGTTGAGTATCTTGCTCAAGGCACTCTTTATCCTGATATTATTGAAAGCATTCCTTTTTTTGGTGGACCTACAGCTAAAATAAAAAGTCATCACAATGTTGGTGGTTTGCCAAAAAAAATGAAACTTAAAATTATAGAACCACTCAAAGAATTATTTAAAGATGAAGTTAGAAATTTAGGAGGTAAATTAAAAATTAATAGTGAATTATTAAATAGGCATCCTTTTCCTGGACCAGGTTTGGCAATCCGCATCCCTGGAGAAGTTGATAAACACAAAATAGATATATTGCAAAGAGTTGATAAAATTTATATCGAATATTTAAAAAATAATATGATTTATGATAAAATATGGCAAGCTTTTGCTGTTCTATTACCTGTTAAATCAGTTGGGGTAATGGGAGATGAGCGAACTTATAATTATACTATTTCTTTAAGAGCTGTAACATCTGTTGATGGCATGACTGCTGATTTCTATATGTTTAATAAAACACAATTAACAAACATTTCTAAAGAAATAATTAGTCAGGTGAAAGAGGTTAATAGAGTATTATTTGATTTTACATCAAAACCCCCTGGTACTATTGAGTGGGAGTAAAAATCAGTAAACTACAATAGACAGTTGAGTTCTTTTAATTGATGCAATTAGTTGGTCAATATCTTCGTATTTACTATTTTTTTTATTGTTGATACTAAGCTGATATAAAGTCCTTTTTTTCTTTTTTTCTTTGTATTTTTTTAATATGCACTCTGGTGATGCTAGTGTGTGTTTATAAATCGAAAAAATTGCTTCATTTGTATTAAAATTTAATGCATAATCTTTCCACTTTCCATTTGAAACGCCTATAGAATAACAATTGAGAATTTTACTTAATTCTGACTTTGAAAAATACAATTTATGATTGTTTGGAGAAGAACTAGATGATAGTGAACGCATAATTTAATATATCAAAAAATCTATGCCTGTAAACGCTACAAATGATAAATTAGGATGGTCAGCACCTACTTTCAACCTTATTGATGTAAGTGAAAATTATATTTCTTTAGATGAGTTAAAAGGAGAAAATGGGACAGTTATAGCTTTTATTTGCAATCACTGCCCTTATGTAATTGCAATTGCTGAAAGATTGAGTTTTGAAGCAAAAGAATTAAAGAAATTATCAATCAATACAATCGCTATTATGTCAAACGATGTTAATCAATACCCTCAAGACTCTTTCGATAATATGAAATTGTTTTCAAAAAAATATGATTTTACTTTTAGCTACCTTTATGATGAAACTCAGGAAGTGGCTAAAAATTATGGTGCAGTATGTACCCCAGATATTTTTGGTTTTAATAAATCACTTGAATTAATGTATCGAGGAAGAATTGATTCTGGTGTAATGAATTCTAATAATTCAGAAATTAAAAGAGAATTATATCTTGCAATGAACAAAATAAAAAATGATGGAGTAGGCCCTAAAGAACAACTAAATAGTTTCGGCTGTTCCATTAAATGGAAAAATGATGAATAAAAAAAACCAAACAAAAAACAATTTTATAAATTTAGTCACTACTTTTACCAAAGACAACATTAAGACTATAATAATTTCAATAACAGTAATTTTTTTTATATTCTTAAGTTACCAAGGTTATTCATATTATAACATTAACAAATTAAACAACATCAGTATCTCATATTTTAAAAATAAAGAAATTGACGATGAATTAATTACGCTTTCTGAATTCAATTCAATCAGTAATCAATCCAGTTTCTATTCAATATTATCTAAACTGGAGTTAATTAATAAATATATTAATAAAAATGATTTTGATAAATCTATAGAATTATATTACGAAATATTATCATCAAAAGGTTTAGATAGTAATTATGTTTCAATAGTAGCTATTAAAGGTGCCTATCAATTAATTGATATAGTCATTAAAAATAATAACAATAATTATATCAATGACATCAAAAAATTCATTTCATTAATTGATGAAAATTTAGATAATTTTATTGGTAGTAAACATGAATTATTATATCTTGTTTCAATTTTATCTCTTAATGATGACTCCTCTTATAAAAATAATTCAGAGTTATTAAATTTATACGAGAATATGATGAATAATGAGAAAATTTCATCTACAATTAAAGAAAGAGTCAAAAAAATACATGAGTTCTACATCTTTATTTAATTTTATTTTTTTAATTTTATTATTTCCTTTATTATCCTGTCAATCAGTCGAGAAGGTGATTGATCAAAATTTTAATAAAGATAAGAAAATTCCTGCAATTAGTGATGTTGAAAACCTTGATAATATTCAATTAGGTCCTTCTATTTTTTTAAATAATTTTGAAAAAAAAATAAATTTAAATGGAGTAAAGCATTTAAAAAATAATAATTTAAAACTTAAAACTTTCTTGCTAGATGATAAATTTTATACAATAAATTCTAATTCTACACTTTATATAAACAACTCTAATGATGGTGAGTTACTTAATAATTATAAATTAATGGAAAATAAAGATAATGATAATTTAATTTCTTATGAAATGTTTAATAATTATTTTATATTAGGTTACAGTTCTGGCAAAATTATTAAAATAGATTTGAATGGTAAAATTATTTGGTCATTTGATAATAAAAAAATTTTTAACTCATTTTTATATCGAATAGATGATCTAATTATTGTTTTTTATGCAGATGAAATTTTAGCTTTAAATATATTAAATGGAAAAATTTTATGGTCCGAGACTTATAAAGATTTGCCAATAATTCAAGCTAAAGGAGGTCAATTAATTAATTTTTTTGATGATGTATATTTTATTCTTCCTAATGGTAGGCTCGGTCTAGTAGATTTGAACCTGGGTGAAAAAAATTATAATAAATTTGCCAATTTAAATATTCAAAATTCTATTAATAATGCAAATGATACAATACATATATTTAAAAATTATCTCTTTTATTTAGATAATGGAGAATTTCTTTATACTTATGATTTATTTTCTAATGAATATTTATTAGAGAATTTTAAAATTGATTCATCTTCTTCAAATAAATTTTTTAATAATACTTTGATCATTAAAAATGAGCAATATTTAGAAGCTATAAATATTTTGAATGGAAAGTCATTCTGGTTAATTGAAAGTAAGCTCCATCGAGATTCAAAAATATTAAATATAAAAAATGTTAATGGAAATCTAAGTTTGTTTATGGATGATGGAAAAATAGCAATTATAAAAGAAGGAATTATTAATGAAATTTTAGATTTAAAAATAAAAAAATTAAATTCATATTATTTTTCAGATGATCAAATTATTACAATCCAAAAAAATGGAAAAATTGGTGTTTTCTAAAAATGAAGTATTTATTAATTGGTCAACCCAACGTCGGAAAAAGTTCTATATATAACAAATTTACGTCAGCAGAAAATATAATTCATAGAGTCGAAGGCACAACCAGAGACTGGCATGCAAGTAAAATTAAAGGTTTAGATTATTCTATTTTATATGACTCTCCAGGTGTAATAATTAAGGATAATAAAGCTAGTAAAATTCATTTCTCAAAACTTTTTTTGGATATAGATATTTTTTTGTATGTAATAGATTTAAAAAATAATAATGATGTTTTAGACAAACAGTCAATTAATGAATTAAGAAAATTCAATAAAAAAATAATCTTATTAATAAACAAAGATGATAATTTAAATCAAAAATCTCAATATGTGAAATCTGGATTCGAAAAATTATTTTATATTTCATGTTCACATAATCTTGGTTTTGAAAAACTCTATGAATATTTTGAAAATAATGATCAAGGTAATATTAGTACCCATAAAATTGATTATTCACTAGCAATATTTGGAAAACCAAATGCTGGAAAAAGTACTCTTGCAAATTCACTTCTTGGATTTGAAAGAATACTTACAAGCAATCTTGCAGGAACTACCTCAGATGTAGTAGAGGCAATTTATAAATATAATAATAAAAATTTTAAATTAACAGATACAGCTGGTATTTTTAAAAAAAATAAAATTGACAATAGTTCTATAAATTTTGAAGCCATAAGAAAATCTTTGAATTTAAAAGAGATAATTGATTTAAGTTTAGTTTTAATAGATTGTACTGAAGGTTTTGATACTCAAATTAAAAAAATACTTAAAATATTATTCAATCAATCTAAAAGTATAATAATAGTTTTTAATAAGATTGATAAAATAACAAACAAGGATGCATATTTTAAAGAAACCAAATTAATTGTAAAAGAAACTTTTTCACAAATTAAAAATATAAAAATCCTATTTATTTCTGCAAAAAATAAAAAGGATGTTATGCAATTAAAAAAAATTATTTTTAATAAATCACAAGAAAAAAACAAAATTATATCTACAAGTAAATTAAATTCATTGTTAAAAAATATAGCCGTTCAACACCCTCATCCACTTGTCAATGGCAAAGCAATAAACTTTAAATACGCAGTGCAAATTTCTAACTCACCTATAACAATTAAAATATTTTCAAATTTTCCAAAAAAAATTATAAAAAGTTATAAAAATTATCTTATTAATAAAATTATTGATAAATTTGATATTACTGATTCAAAAGTAAATTTAATATTTTCAGCAACAAAAAATCCTTTTTATTAATTAATTTCTAAATTATCTTGAGATAAAATGTTGTCTAATAAATTACTATTAAATGTATTTAATTCTTTTAGTAAGAATGAATTTTCAAACAAAAAATCATTAAAATTATTTAAAAATTCAAAATTATTAATAAAATAAATAACTGTAGTGAAAATTATGTAATTAAAAATAAAACCAAATAAAAATCCTAATATTTTATCAATTATTTTACCTAGAATTTGACTGTCAAGGTCAGAAGAAATAATATTTCTTAATTTTTTAAGTATGAAGAGTGAAAAAAGAAAAATAATTGGTATTGATAATAAAATTGATACTAGATCTGTTATTTGCTCATAATTTGATAATACTTCTATTTTTAAAAGTTGATTATTTATCAAGTCTGATAAAGAAGTGTAAAAATAGATTGTTATAAGTATTGAACCAATCCATGTTAGTAATCCTAAAATTGAATTTACTATACCTCTCCAAAAACAAAATATAATTAATATTGATCCAATAGTTATAATTATATGGTCAATGGGAAAAATTAAGTTTTCAATCATATTTTGCAAAAATAAGTAGTGAAGGTATTAAAATTATTACTCCCAGCATGGCAAATATCATTGCCATTGATGTAAAAATACCAAATAAAATTGTTGGTATGAAGCTCGAAAAACTTAAAACTGAAAACCCTAATGCTATTGTAATTGAAGTTGTTAAAACAGCCAAACCGGCAGATGAATTTGTTAATTTTATTGAGTCCATTAGTTTATGTTTTTTGTTAAATTCTCTAAAACGATACAAATAATGAATAGTGTTGTCTACAGCAATACCAATAGTTATTGCTGCAATTGTAATTGTCATAATATCTAGAGGAATAGATAAATAACCAATAATTCCAAGTATAAAAGATGCAGCCAAAATATTAGGTATAATGCCTATTATACTCAATTTTATTGATTTAAATAAAACAATAAACATTATGAAGATTATTATAATTACAAATCCCAAAGATTTGATTTGAGACTTAAACAAAGACTCCAACATGTTATTATACAAAACTAATAAGCCATTTACTTTAAAATTATCAACAGCAGGGCTTTTATAATTATTCAAATATGTTTTAATTTCGTTAATAAAGTTTCCTCTGCTAATATCTTGAGAATCTTTTATTCTCGCTGTTATTTTTGCCATGTTTTCATCAATAAGCAAGTAAGGATAAATAAGACTTTCTTTATAATCTTCAGGTATTTCATTATATAATATTGATAATTCAAATAATTCTAGTGGCTTTTTGTTAATTAAATTTGCCATATCAATTAGTGAAGCAACTGACTGCACTTTTCCCGTCTCTTTTCGTTTATCTAAATAATTATGAATATTATATATTGTCTCTATTTTTTCATCTGTAAACCATGAGCTGTTTTGATTACTTTGAAAAATATCTGAGTCAAAAATATCCTCATCTGCAAAAATATCATCTTCGGAGATATTAGAATTTTCAAAATCTTCTATTTCATCTAACTTATTAAAATTGATTATTATATCTAAAGGCGTAGTACCACCTAGTTCTTCATCAATTAATTTCATACCTTTATATATTGCAGTATCTTTTTTAAAATAGTTAACAAAACTATTTTCTACATTCAAATTTACAATTCCACCAAAAGATAAAATTAATAAAATTAAACTTGATAATATAATTTTTTTATAAAAATTTTTTACAAATGTAGAAAACAAATCTTTCAATTTTAAAAAATTGATATTTTGATTTAGATTATTTGGAGCTATAAAAAGCATCAAAGGAAGAATTGTAAAAGAACAAGCAAATGATATAGTTAAAGCAATTATCATTATAATTCCAAAATCAATGATTGGTTTTATGTCTGTTAAAACCAACGATCCAAATGCAACAATAGTTGTCAAACTAGTATAGAAACAAGGCCAAAACATTTTCGAGAAGGTAGTTTGAATTTTAAATTTTGTTTTTCTATCTAATAATCTGTAATAATTAATTATATGTATATTCATTGAAATAGATAAGATAAATATTAAAGACGAAAAATTAGAAGATATTGCAGTAACCTCAATCTGCATAAATGCTATTATGCCAAAAATAACAAACACCGAATATGCTGAACTTAACAAGCAAATAATTACAAATTTAATGTCTTTAAATATAAAAAATAAGACTAAAATAATAATCACAGTAACAAAAAAACTAAATATAATTATATCTTTCTTAACAAAATTGATTACATCATTTGCAATCATTTCAACACCACCTAGGTAATATTCATTATTATCTTGATTTTTTTTTATTACATCTCTGATTTCGGAGATAAGAATATTTCTTTGTGCATCATTTGTTTTTTTGATATCTAAAAAATCTTTTCTGGAAATGCTAAGATTATCATAATCAGCTCTTGCTTTTTCCATTTTTAAATTTTTATCTAGATAAATTATAATTGAAAAAACATTTTCCTTACTGTTAATTATTTGGTCCTTATATATAGGATTATTTGACAACTCTTTTATAACGTCAATTATATTATATTTTGAATTTTTTATTGTCTCCATGTTATTTTCATTTAGTGAGCTAAGAGAGGCATTATTCAAAAATAATATGGGTGCGTCTATGAAACTAAAAACTCTATTTACATTTTTAATTTTTAAAATTTCTTGTGATAATAATTCAAATTTATTAATAAACTTCTGATCTATTCCATTATTGTTTTTAACAGCAAGTACTAAAAAGTTTTCTGAAGTAAATAATTTGCTATATTCATTAAAGTATGAGAAATCTATGTCATTTTTTGCAACTAATGTATCAGAGGATGCATCAATTCTAAAATTTTTAATATAAAACGCTGATATAATTATCATACATAAAGATAAAGTAATTAAAAAAAATAATCTGAATGTTGACAATTTACTGCTCCATTTTATCAATTAAAAAATTACAATTAATGACCAATACTTTTACAATTAACTTTGAAATAAGCAATTTTATATTTTTATTACTATTAAAATTATATTAAATTTTTTTTATCACTAGAAATTGTTATTTTTATGATTACTCAATTAAATCATCATAATCTTTAGCAACTAAATCACTGAATTTGGTAAAATTAGGATCAAAATGAGCTTTAATAGTGCCGATAGGTCCATGCCTTTGTTTAGCTATTATAATTTCTGCAGTGTTGTGAGCCTTTTCACATAAATCACGCCATCTATTATGTCTTTCATCATATTTATCCTCTGATTCTTCAGGTTTTTTTATTGGCTCCATTCTCTCAAGGTAATAACTTTCCCTAAAAATAAACATTACAACATCAGAATCTTGTTCAATTGTTCCACTTTCTCTTAAATCTGCAAGTTGCGGTCTTTTATCCTCTCGTTGTTCAACTTGTCTTGATAATTGAGATAATGCAATAATTGGAATATTTAATTCTTTTGCAATTGCTTTTAGGCCTCTTGTAATCTCAGATATTTCTTGCACTCTCCCATCATTTTTTTTGTTTGGACTTCCTGACATTAGTTGAAGATAATCTATGATTATTAAATTAATATCATGCAATCTTTTTAATCTTCTAGCTCTTGCTCGAAGGGAAGGAATTGTTAATACTGGATTATCATCTATTATTAAGTTTAAACTTTCTAGTTTAGAGCTTATGTTGGCAATATTTTTAAAATCATTTTTTGATAATTCAGCTTTACGCATTTTATCACCTGAAATTTTTGATTGCTCAGCTAAAATTCTAGTAGCTAATTGTTCTGATGACATTTCTAGAGAAAAAAAAACTACTTTTCCTCCATCAGTAATTATTTTTTCGCCTTCTGAATTTTCTAACTCTTTAAATTTCTCTGCAGCATTAAACGCAATGTTTGTTCCAAGAGCAGTTTTACCCATTGAAGGTCTTCCAGCAACAATGATTAAATCTGAATTGTGAAGACCGCCTAATTTTTTATCTAGGTCCTTTAAGCCAGTAGCCAAACCTGCAATTTTTCCATCTCTTTTAAAAGCTTCATTTATAATGTTTATTGCATTTTTTAATGCATCTTTAAAAAATGCATACTTTCTTTCTGTATTACCTGTTTGAGATAATTGATAGAGCTCATTTTCAGCGTTTTCAATTAATTCAGTACCATCCGCATTTTCTTCATTTTGAGTTGTATCACTAATAAGATTTTGTCCAATTGCTATCAAATTCCTTTTTATATGCAGATCATATATAATTTTTCCATATTGATATGGATTTTGGGTTGAGGGAGCGCTATCCTTTATTTGATTAAGGTATTGTAGATTATCTAAATCATATTCATTTGATGGTAAATAACTTTTTAGTGTTATGGGTGAAACTAGCATATTTTTGTTTAACAACATTGAAATTGTTTTAAAAATTATTTGATTATTTGGTTCAACAAAATGTTTTTCTTCAAGAAAATCTGCTACTTTTTCATAATTTTTATTATCCCAAAGTATTGAACCTATAAGCGCTTGTTCAGCTTCAATATTGCTAAAAATTTCAGATATTTTTGAATTGTCTTTTTGTAGATTTATAATTTCATTAGTTTGCATAATTATTTACTAATAAAAAAATAAGATTTAACAATAAATCATATCAAGATTTAAATTTAAGTAGTTAATATCTATTTGATAAAATGTGTATAAGGCTAGTTCTTAAGAACAATTACTTTAATTGTCTCTTGTATATCAGTATAAGGGTTAACTAATATCTCATGGTCGCCAATTGATCTTATCTGCTCAGTTATTATTATATCGTCAGAGTGAATATTAATTTTATTTTCTTTAAGAAAGTTAAGAATTTCTTTTTTTGATATTGCTCCATACAATTGTCCTTTTTCGTCTGCTTCTTTACTAAATTGAATTTTTAGTTTTTTAATATTCTCAATTGTTTGTTTAGCTTGCTCAAGTTTGTTATTTTCATTTATACTAATTTCTTCTTTAATTTTTTCATAATATTCTAAGTTTTTCTTATTTTCTCTAAGAGCCATTTTTTTTGGAAATAAAAAATTTCTAGCATAGCCATCTTTAACGTTAACTAGTTCACCAACTTTGCCGAGTTTTTTTACATTTGTTGTTAAAATTACTCTCATACTAATTTACAAACTTGTTAGTGTACGACATTAATGACAAAAATCTTGCTCTTTTAATAGCTAAAGACAATTCTTTTTGCTTTCCTCTTGAAACATTAGTAATTCTACTTGGAATAATTTTACCTTTTTCACTTATATATTTAGTCAAAAGCTTTAGGTCTTTATAGTCAATATTTGGTGAATTTTTATTACTAAATGGGCAGAATTTTTTTCTATCCTCAAACGGACTGTTTTTAGAGTCGTCTTTATTTCTTGATTTATTATTTCTATTTTTTTTCATAATTCAGTTTAGTTGGAAGTTCTTGATGTTTATTAACTTTTATAAATAAATGACGAAGTATAATGTCATTTTGATTTAAAGTTTTTGTAATTTTTTGAATATTACTGCCATTTATTTCAAGTTGAAAAAATTTATAAAAAGCTTTCTTAAAATTTTTGATATCATAAGAGAGATCCCTTAATCCCCAGTCTTCAGTATTAGTAATTTTGCCAGAATTATTTATAATAATATCTTCAAAAGTTTTAATATTTTGATTAATTAAATTATCAGAGGTTTCTGGACTGATCAATAAAACAGCTTCGAATTTATTCATTTTACTCCACGGTTAAATCTCAATAAATTTATTATCAAGAGAAGTTGTGGTTGCATATATTGATATTTTAAAATAAATCAACAATTAATGACAAGTGTTATTTTCCCAGGTCAAGGTAGTCAATTTTTAGGTATGACAAAGGACTTTTATGATAATTTTAGAGAGTTTAAGAATGTGTTCTCAGAGATTGAAGATTCAACTAAATTAAATTTAAAAAAAATTATTTTTAGTGATGACTCAAAACTTTTAAATACTACGAATTATACACAAATATCTATTTTTGCAGCTTCTATAGGAATTTATAAGACTCTAGAGTCAAACCATGATTTTAGTTCGAAAATACCAAAGATTAGATTTATGTTAGGACACTCTCTAGGTGAATATTCTGCTCTAGCAGCTAGTAAATCTCTTTCGATATCGCAAGCATCAATACTCTTACAAAAAAGAGGGGAATTAATGAATTCAGCTGTTGAACCAAATGCAACTTCAATGGCAGCTTTGATAGGAATGAATTGTGCAAAAATTGAAGAAATTATAAAAAAAAATAATCTTGATGTAGAAATTGCGAATGATAACTCTCCGAGCCAGGTTGTAATTTCAGGTTCAGATAAAGCTTTAGAAAACTCAGAAAAATTTTTCACTTCTGAAGGAATAAAAAAATTTTTAAAATTGAATGTTTCAGCAGCATTTCACAGTAAATTTATGATTGAAGCACAAGAAAAACTAAATTTGGAAATTGATAAATTAAAATTCACTGATCCAATTTGTTCTATAATTTCTAATTATGATGCCTCAGTAAATTCAACAGCAAAAAATATTATTAAGAATCTTAAATTACAGATGTCAAATAGAGTACGTTGGACAGAGAGTATTTTGGAATTAGAAAGAAATCAAGAAAATATTATTCTCGAAATAGGTCCTGGCAAGGTATTATCAGGTCTAATAAAAAGAATGTCAAAAAATTTTGATATTTTTTCAATTAATAATATAGAAGATTTAGAAAAAATTAAATTTTTATGAAAGAAAAAGTTTTTATAACTGGCGCGTCAGGAGGAATTGGAAGTTCCATTACAAAAAGATTTAATGAAATTGGACATAAATTAATCTTAACTTCTTCATCAGAAGAAAAGCTCTCAAAATTAATGAAATTATATGGAGATCAACATGATTACTATATCTTAGATTTATCCGATTTAACCAATCTAGAATCAGCAATGAGTCAAATTGTTATAGATCATCCTGATATTTCTATTTTAATTAATAATGCTGGTTTGACTTCAGATAGTCTTCTTCTTCGTATGAAATTAAATCAGTGGCAAGAAGTAATGAATACTAATCTTTCATCTAATTTTGTAATTATTAAATCTGCTTTGCCAAATATGATTAAGAATAAAATGGGAAAAATTATAGGAATATCATCAGTTGTAGCAATTTCAGGTAATCCTGGCCAGTCAAATTATGTAAGTTCAAAATCAGGTATGGTGGGTTTTTATAAATCTATTGCGCATGAAGTGGCAAGTAGAAATATTAATGTTAATGTAGTTTCACCAGGTTTTATAATTTCCCCGATGACTGATAAATTAACTGAAAAACAGAAAAATAAAATGCTTGAAAATATACCTATGAAAAAATTTGGAGAGCCAAATGATGTAGCAAATTTAGTTTATTTTTTATCTTCTGATAAAGCTTCATACATAACTGGGCAGAATTTCCATGTAAATGGCGGGATGTTAATGGTTTAATTTGTTGACATATACAGAAATAATAATTTATTAAAATCTAATAACTTTAAGGAGAAAAAAATGAGTGAAGTTCAAGACCAAGTAAAAAAAATAGTTATTGATCATTTAGGAATAGACGAGTCTAAAGTAACGCCTGAGGCTAAGTTTATTGATGATCTAGGTGCAGATAGTTTAGATACTGTCGAGCTAGTAATGGCATTTGAAGAAAAGTTTGGTATAGAAATTCCAGATGATGCTGCTGAAACAATTCAAACTGTTCAAAATGCAATAGATTATATTGAAAGTAAAAAATAAATTTATAATAATTTATAATGAGGCGAGTAGTTGTTACTGGAATAGGATTGCTATCTTCTATTGGTGTGGGAAAAGAGAAAACTTGGAACAATCTCCTTAATGGAAAATCTGGAATAAAAAAAATAGATCAATTTAACACAGATGAATTTTCTTGCAAAATAGCTGGTTACATTTCTAATGATGAAAATAACACGAACTATTTTGATATTTCTTCGCATTTAGATATTAAAGAAATAAAAAGAAATGATAGGTTTATTCAATATGGTATCGTTGCAGCAAAGATGGCTGTTGAAGACTCTGGAATTCAAAATTTATCAGATGCAGATAAGTTAAATACTGGGGTTATTGTTGGCTCAGGTATAGGTGGTTTAGAAACTATTTATAATGGTTCTTTAACTATAAAAAACAGTGGGCCTCGAAGACTATCCCCATTCTTTATTCCATCATCGCTAATTAATCTCTTATCAGGTCAAATTTCTATAAAATATGGCTTTAAAGGTCCTAACCATTCAGTTGTTACTGCTTGTGCAACAGGAGCACACTCAATAGGTGATGCAGGAGAAATTATAAAACGGGGTGCTGCAGATATTATGATTGCTGGTGGTGCTGAGGCAGCAGTCTGTGAGCTAGGTCTTGCAGGATTTTGTGCAGCCAGAAGTTTAAGCACCTCATACAATGATGATCCTGAATTAGCATCAAGACCGTGGGATAAAAATAGAGATGGTTTTGTAATGGGTGAAGGTGCTGGAATTATTGTATTAGAAGAACTTGAACATGCCAAAAAAAGAGGTGCAAAAATTTATGCTGAACTTATTGGTTATGGAATGTCTGGCGATGCTTATCATATCACTGCTCCATCTGAAGATGGGGATGGTGGGTTTAGAGCAATGAAGCAATCATTGAAAATGGCAAATATTTCGCCAGAAAATATTGATTATGTTAATGCTCATGGAACATCAACTATTAAAGGAGATCAAATTGAATTAAATGCTATTATGAAATTATTTCGTAACAATGAAAATTTATTTGTAAGTTCTACTAAGTCTTCAATTGGCCATCTATTAGGTGCAGCTGGTAGTGTCGAGTCTATTTTTTCTATTTTAGCAATAAACAATTCAATTGCACCAGCAACACTTAATCTAGAGGATCCAATAGAATCTAATAATATTAAACTTGTTTCAAAAGTGCCAAAAGAAACTAAAATTAATATTGCTCTAAGTAATTCCTTTGGTTTTGGAGGAACAAATACTGCTTTACTTTTTAAGAATTACTAGTTTTTTAATAATTTTTTTTTTAATATATTCATCATATTTATTGTTCTTTAAAGAAATTAAGTTAACAAAAAATAACTTTGAAATAGAGAAGAATCAAAGCATTAAAAGCATTATTAATTTAAATATAAATAATTTGAATATTATTGATTTATTTTTTTCAGAATTTTTTTTATCAATACATTCAAAATATATAAAAAATGTTCACTATGGTAGATTTATTTTTCCAAATAAAGTTAACTTAAAACAATTTATTACAATAATATCTAAACCCTCAAATTTTATTTTAAAAATTACAATAGTTGAAGGTTGGAATAAAACTGAATTATCCAAAATATTAAAGTCATTATTTTTAGAATTTACGGATATTAAATACGCAGATATTTTGGCTGATACATATTATTTGCATTCCTATGAAACATTTGATTTATTTTATGAAAAATTACAAAATCATAAAAAACAAATAAAAACAAAATATGCAAAACATGAACTACATAAAAAATACACATTTGAAGAACTTTTAATTATTGGCTCTTTGCTTGAAAAAGAGGGAAAAGATAATTTTGATAAAAAGCTGATTTTTTCAGTTATTATAAATAGATTAAAGAAAAATATGAAATTACAAATAGATGCCACTACAATATATGCCATTACTGATGGAAAATATGATTTAAATAGAGACTTAACTCTTAAAGATTTAAAAATTAAACACCCTTATAATACCTATTATATAAACGGCCTCCCTCCCGCTCCAATTTCATATGTAGGAAAAAAAACAATGGAATTAATTTATGAAAATTATAAAAGTGAATATTTATATTATTTTTACAATAATATTGAAAAAAAACATATTTATTCAAAAACGTATGATGATCATAGAAGGAAACTAAGTGAATATAGAAATAAAAAATAAAATTATAATAATTTCATCGCCTTCAGGTGCTGGAAAAACTACACTGTGCAAAATGATATTAAAAAAAGTTAATAATATTATTCTATCAATTTCATACACATCCAGAAGTAAAAGATTGAACGAAGTAGAAGGCAAAGATTATTATTTTGTATCAAAAGATAAGTTTTCAAAATTGAAAAAAAGTAATTATTTCATTGAGTCTTGTAATAATTTTAATAATTATTATGCATCTCCAATCAAAAATATTAGAAAGGCTAATTTCTTAAATAAAAACATACTTTTTGATATAGATTGGAAGGGCGCTAGAAAGTTAAGAAAAAAATTTAAAAAAACTGATATAATAGATATATTTATATTACCTCCATCAGTAAAAGAATTAAGAAAAAGATTAATTAAGAGAGGGAGGGACACAAACAAAGAGATAGCTCTTAGACTTTCTTATGCTTTAGAGGAGATAAAACACTATAATGAATACAATTATGTTTTAATAAATCAAAATATTCATAACACTGCTAAGGATATAATTGATATTATCAAGTATCATGAACTGCTCAAAAAAAATGATAAATTACTTGATAAAAAACTAAAAAAACTTATAAATTTCAAGCAGTTCATTAAAATTTAACTCCTCAACTCTTTTATCCGCCGCTTCTTTATTAATTGAACATATATTATTAATTTTATTTTTTAACTTTTTTCTTTTATTTCCAAATATTATATTTGTAAAATTATTAAGTTTTTTTTGATCTACATTTTTTTTTATCAGTTTGAATTCAACTATTTTAGACTGTACTTTTGGTTTAGGAAAAAAAACTTTATTACTTACATCAAATAATGTTTCATAATCAGAACACATTTTAATTATGAATTTATATTTATTGATTTTTTCTTTTCTATAATCAAATTTTATAGCTAACTCTTTTTGAATCATGCATATTATATTTTTGATATTTTTGTTCAAAAAAATTAGTTTCATAATTAATTTAGTACTAATGTTGTAGGGAAGATTAGAAATAATTTTAATATTTTTTAATTTTGAAAAATTATATTTTAAAGCATCTTTATTGATAATTTCTATTCTTTTATTATCTTTAAATTTACTTTTAAGAAATTTATATATTTCTATATCTTTTTCTATAATTATTATTTTTTTTGGTTTTTTTCTTAAAATATGATCAGTTAAACTACCATATCCAGGACCAATTTCAATTATATTTTCATCTTTAATATTTGTTAAATCAACTATTTTTCTGATAATATTTTGATCAGTGAGAAAATTTTGACCTAGAGATTTTTTGGGCTTTTGCATATTTAATTCTATTGATAGAAATTTTTTTTAACAATTTGAAACTATTGATTATTCCTAATGGAGATGAATTTTTTTTATTCACCATATCATATGCAGTACCGTGATCAGGGGAAACTCTAATGATATCTAAATTTGATGTATAATTTACGCCAGAATATTTTGAAATAAGTTTAAATGGAATAAGTGCTTGATCATGATAAGTAAAAATAAAACAATCAAAATTATTTAAATTTATTTTATTAACTGTTGCATCTGGAGAGATAGGCCCCAAAACATCAATTTTTAATTTTTGAAGTTTTTTGATAATAGGTATAAGTAACTTATCATCTTCTTCACTTATTATTCCATTTTCACCAGAATGTGGATTAATTCCAGACATTATAAATTTTGGTTTTGTAATTCCAAAATCCTCTATCATAGTTTGTTTTAGGCTTTGAATTTTTTTTATTATTTTATAAGTTTGCTTAAATTCTTTAGATACTTTTTTAATTTCAATATGTATAGTTAATGGAACGAAATAGATTTTTTTATAGTTAAAAATCATATTAGAGATTTTTTTGCCATCTCTTCTTGAAAAAAAAGTAGTTTGATCAATAAAGGAAGTATCAACATTACTCAATTTTTTTTTATTTACTGGTAAAGTGACCAAACCCATAAAAAATTTCTTTTTAACTAATTTATAACTTTCAATGAGTGAGTTAAAAGTATTTTGATCATTATTATTAGCTTTAATATCAAAAATATTAAATGAATTTTGCATATATGTAATTTTGTTTTTTATTAATGAAGATTTAAAAATTTTTAATGAAATTTTTCTTTTTAAAATATATCTATTGAACAATTGATAATTAGTAATTAAGATAAAATTATTTAAATTACCCTTTTTCCACTCTTCGATTAAAATTTGTATTCCAATACCTTTAATATCCCCAATAGATACAGCTATTAATTTACTCGAAAAATTTTTTAGCATTATATAACTTTGAATACCTGTTAATAAAATCTAATTCAATATTTTTGACTATAAAGTTAATTTTTTTATTTATATTAATTTGTTTTAAGAAATCTTCGTTTACTCGAATTGAACACAAAAAAATATAATTTAATTTATCTTCGGTTTTGAAAATTAAAAAATCATCTATGGAGATCAAATTACTTTTAATATTGTCATTCAATTTATAAAATTCGTATTCTTTAGATGATTTTATTTCATCCAGAGACTGTATATAATTACAATTTTCCTGTTTGTTAGATAATTTATGATTTATTTCTACATGCACTATTCTGTAAAATACTCCTTCTGTATATTCTAAATTTTTTTCAATATTTATTATTTTATAAAAATTTGTATTTTGTTCAATATAAAATTTTTTTTTAGAATAAATTAATTTTTTACTTATTTTATCAAAATCACTTATATCTTTTTTCTCTAAATAAAATTTAATATTTTTTTTTGTTAAATAATTTTTTAATTCATTTAAATTTTTAAGATTATTTATTTCTGAAAATATTTCTTTTGAAAATGAATCATCTATTGGCAAAGTTAAGTAATTAATTTTGTAATTGTATATGAAGTTTATATCTTTAGGGTCACTCAAAATATAATCTCTATAATTTTCAAGCAAATCTTCTAGTACTGTTTTTCTCGCATAATCATATTTAATATTTTTAATTATTGCATCTTCTTTAAGATTATCAGATAAGTTAATTTCATTTTTAATTTTTTCAAAAATTTTTTTACTTTCATTATTCAATATTGAATTTAATTTCTGATCATTTTTAACATACTCATAAAAAATAACTGTGTTAAAAAAATCCTGTCTAAAATCTGTTTCTAAATCAGAGGAATATTCTATTCCATTAACTTCATTAAGGTATCTAATCCGGGTTTTAAAATCAAAAGTGCTGAATATTTTATTATTAATTTCAAATAATATTTGGTTGTCATTAGCAAACGATAAATTTGAAAAACAAATTAATAATATAAAAGATAATTTAATTAAATTTTTCATTTTCAACTGATTTACTTTCCCATCTTATATCTTGTTTATCATTTTCGGAGACAGCTAAATTTGATGATTTATATGAACCTATATATTTAAAAGAAAACATAATAGAAAGTGTGTCTTGTGGCTTAAGATCGTCTTCAGTATATGATTTTCTATTAAAATCTATATTTACTCCAAAGCATTCATCAAAGTAGCTATAATTTAAACCATATTCAGTATTATTACTCTTTTTTAAATTATAAAGGCCATTTAAACTAATTTGTGAATATTTATTTATTTTTTTTGATAAGTATTTATAATTAATGGTCTCTAAATCTTCATTAATTGCATTGTCAGTTTCAGCCTTTTGATCTAAATATGAAAATTCAATTGTTCCAAAATTGTTAACATGTTGTAAGTTAAAATTTTGTTGTTTAAGATACTTTTTTGCATGATCATACCTAAAATTATATTCGAAATTATTTGAATTTTTGTAGTATTTTAAGCTACCTAATAAATCTGCTAATTTATCTTTGTTTCCTGCATCTTTATGAAAATTACTATTGTTAGTGAACTCATATGATTGCGATAAATTAGTAGAGAGATTTTCATTATTAATAGTAAAAGATGAAACCAATCTTTTAGAATTATCAAGTCGATCATTGCCTGTATATCTATTAAGTGTTATTTCGTTATTTGCGGTATACGAGTTTAAAGCTGAGTCTTCATTTGATATTTTTTCAGAGTTAGATTTCCCAGGGCTTAAAATTAAGGAAATACTAGGTTTATAGGTGAGGTCTAAAAAATTAGTTTTTAATTTGAATGGCGTTTCTATTCTTGTTCCAATAATTGGAAAAGTGCGAAAATTATTTCCAGAGTATAATTTATTTCCCTCAACATCTTTTTTAATGGTATTAAAAAATTGATTATATAATTGACCTTCAAAAATAATATTGGAATTAAAGTCTACATATTTTTTTGAAAAATATAAATTATGTGACAGTTTTTGTTGTTCTTTGGCATTAGCGCTAGTTTTTTTATCTCTAAATATATTATAAAACTGATATTGATTTTTATAATTCAAACTTTTAAATCTAAAATTTCCTGAGTTGTAATCTATATAGGGCAAAACAGTTGGTATTGAGCTGTTATCATCATTATTCTGATTTGTCTGATATGTGGTAAAGTTAATTAATAATTTATCATCAATTTTCCTCAAATTGTATCCATTAAAATTAATTTTTGTAGCTAAAGAGCTTGTATAACTTAAATCATTGTTAGGGTTTGTTGTTTGGATATAATTTTTTGAAGTTTCTAGAGCTGATGAAAAATTCATTGAGAATTTTGTGTTAATTATTTTATTATATGCTGTTACTAAACTAGCATTAGTAAACCACTTATTATAATTCTGTGCTTCAAATTTGCTATCGACTGTTAAATTACTACTCATTGAGCCCCCAGATATTAACTGGTTATAATCAAATTTGAAACGTTGAGATGAATCTACTCCACCACCATAGTTAATAGTTGGTGTAAATGTTAATTCTTTATCCTCAGCAATATTAAAATAATATGGAAGTGATGTTGATTGTGAAACTTTAGTATCAAAAAAATTAAAATTAATAGAAGGATTAAGAAAACCTGATTTCCTTTTTTTTCTTAAAGGAGAGGGTGAAACAAGATATGGTAAATAAAATACTGGAGTATTAAAAACTCTCATTTTTGAATGTTTTTGATATAGTAATAGACTTAAATTATCGTGAAGTATCTTTTCACCTTCAAGTTGCCAAATTGGACAAATGAAATTTCCAATATTAATTCTTGAAGAGCAGGGCGTGTATACACCTTTGGAAATAATATCAATATTTTCTTCCCTTTCAAATTTTGTCCCTACAATTCTTGATCCATCATTTAAAAGTATTTTTACATCTTTGATGAATCCGTTGGTAAAACTTGAATCAAAAGAACCTTCCGTGCCATAAAATAAATTGTTTTTTTTATCTTTGTATTGAAAATTTGTAGGGATTATAACCTTATTTGTGTTTTTATTATAAATTATTAAATTTGAAATTATAATTTGATTTTCATAGAGTAATTTTGCTTTACCTTTACCAATTAAATTTTTATCTTTATCATAATAAATTTCATCGGCATAAATTAGTATTTCTTTTGCATTTTGAGAGTTTACTGGAAATATAAATATAAAAAAAAACAAAAGAAAAGTAATAGAATTTTTAATAAATTGATTACTAATCATTTTCTATTTGAAGCACTTTATATAAACCTATAAGAAATGGTATCATAAATATTATAAAATATGATAATAGGAAGTTAATTTTATAAGATAATGTTATTTTATAAATAATTTCTCTCAAGAAAAAAATCATAAATCCAATCAATATTGCAATAAATAGAATTTTAAAAAAATTTTCGTTTCTCTTAAATTTTGCTGAAAATCCTAAAACAATAAAACCAAGCATTACAAGGAAAAGTGGGTTTAAAATCTGCGAAAAATAATATAGACTTATTTCTTCAGAATATAAATTAAATTTTTGTAGTGTTTTTGCATGACTAAAATAATTATAAAAGGGAACATTTTTAAAATTTATTATTGAATTGATTATATTATCTTTAGAAAAATTTAAATTTAATATAATTTTACTTTTTTCTTTATAATCGTTTTTATTAATATCAAATATTTTAACATTATTTAAAAATAATTTTTTATTGTATATCTTTCCATCTTTAGCTTTTATTAACTGGTATTGAGATCCATCTAACTTTAATATTGTAATATCATTTGCAATCATGTTATTTACATCAATTTTGTTGAATTCTATATAATTTAAACCTAATTTGTCTTGGATATTTTTTATTCTCATAATATCAGAAGAAATCTTGATAGAATACAAATCTAAGTTTTTTTTATTAAGTATTTCTTGATATTTTTTTTCAAAATTTGCAGAAACAGGATTTAATAAAAATAGGTTAAACAATCCAAATAAAAAAATATATATTCCAACAGGTAAAAAGATATCAAATATTGAATACCCAATATTTCTCATAGAAGTTAATTCATTATTGTTAATTAAATACCTAAATAAAAATGATATTGATATAATAATAACGAATGGCAGAATATCATTTATTACCGATGGTATTTTAAATAAACTTAACAAAAAATAATTTATAATTTTTTGATTTTCATTAGTAAGATTTCTTGAAATATCAATTAAATTAATAAATGACACTAAACCAAGTATAATTAATAAATTTATTAACAAATATTTATTAGTAATTTTAAAAATATATAAATTAATCTTACTCACTAGATTTTAATTGAATGTAATAAAAAATTGTAAAAAAAAAGCTTAAATAAATGGTTGTAAAAATCAGATAAAATACAACTGATGAATTTATATTCTTCATTATTTGATTCAACAAAAGTATGATAGTGGATGTCAAAATGAAAAAAACAATATTTTTTATATCAAACTTGTATTTCTTGATGTTATAAAAATAAAAAAAATAAAAGATAATAATAAAAATAAAACTATCATAAAATTTATATGATAAATTTAAATAATCCTTATCCTTTATATCTTCAAGAAAATTCGAAGTATTTTTATCAAAATTATTATACTCATTGTATTCTTGATCTTTGAATTCTATATTGTATCGTTCAAATTCTAGTTTTTCAATGTTTTCATTTTTTAATATCGTTAACTTAAATCCATTTGTTAGACTAAACAAATATTTTGACTCATCTTTTTTTATAGAGCCACTTTTAGCAAATATAATATTTTCATTATCGTCTTTATAATTAATAAATATATCCTTAAATTGATTATTTTCTTTTTTAAAATCTATTATTGTATTTTTATTTAATTCCATAAAATTTGAAAATATGATTTTTTCAAAATTTATTGAATTTCTCAATTCATATTCATTAGATTTAAATTTCTCATATACGTTTGGAGATACATAGAAATTAAAAAATGTACTTACAAATATAATAACAGCTGAAAAAAATAATAATGGTTTTATTATTACGGCTGTATCTAGTCCTAAAGTGTATATCGTAATAATTTCCCTATCTTTAAATAACTTTATAAAAGTAATTGATAAACCTATGATTATTATAAATGGGAGAATAACTGTAAATAAATTTGGTATTAAATACATTGATAACTCTAAAATTGAAAGTGTATCAATTTGTAATAAATTAGAAATTGACATCAATCTTGTAAATTGGAGTAACCAAGCAATAGATAAAAAAATAAATAAAATTAGCAAAAAGCCTTTAAATAATTCATTTAATATGTAAAAATTTATTTTATTCATTTAATAATAAAGTATTAAAATTAGACATTATATGTTTTAGAGTATTTTCATCAAAATGTAGACAAATTGTAATAAATATATACTAATTTTTTTTTTATTTTATACACAATGGAGTTTTTATGGACCAAACATTTTCAATAATTAAACCTGATGCTACAAAAAGAAATTTAACTGGTTCAATCAACAGTTTTATCGAAAAAAGTGGTTTAAGAATTATAGCTCAGAAAAGAATAAAGTTGAGCAAAGATCAAGCCGAGAAGTTTTATGAGATTCATAGTGACAAATCTTTTTTTTCAGATTTAATTGAATATATGACTTCAGAACCAGTAGTAGTTCAAGTTTTGCAGGGAAAAAACGCGGTAAAAAAATATAGAGAGGTAATGGGAGCTACAAATCCAGAAAATGCTGATGAAGGCACTATAAGAAAACTTTTTGCATTGAATGTTCAAGAAAATTCAGTTCATGGTTCTGACTCCGATGAAAATGCAAGTAAGGAAATTGAGTTTTTTTTTGATGAAAAAGAAATTGTTGGATAAACTAAAAAAGACTAAAAATTATAACAAGGATAATTAAAACAAATACTATTGTATAAATAGTTAATTTATTGAATGATTTCCAAGTTTTTGCCTTATCTTTGACTATATTATCTTTACTGTAATCCATAATTTTATTTAAAATCTATTTGATTGAATTACAAGATAAAATTTTATGAAATTTGTTGTTTATTTAATTGTTATATTGTTTTTTATTGATCCAGTTTCATCAAAAGAATTATTAAACTCAAGAGAATATAAGATTGAATTTTATTCTAAGAATATAAAAGAAAAAAAACAAGAGATAATTGATGAAATTAAATATGATAGTTTTAATAAAATCATTATTTCATTCATTACAAATGATGAATACAATAAATTAAATAAAATTATTGATATCGAATTTATTAATAAATTTGTATTTAGTATAGATATCTATGAGGAAAAAATAAATAACAATACTTATACTGCAAAAATAAAAGTTAATTACGATAATTCAAAAATTATTGATTTTTTAATAAATCATAAAATCAATTTTATTTCTTATGAACCTGAAGAATATTTGTTAATTATATTTGATCAAAAACTATTCTCTGAAAAAATTTTATCTAAAGATAATAGATTTTATAGATTTTTATCAGATAATAAATTTAAATATAAATACTTTCAACTTCCTAACTTAGATATCAACGATAGATTTATTATCAATAAAGAAGACTTTTTTTTAAAAAAAATCAAACATTATGATGAACTAATTAATAAATATAAAAATACAAATATTATTCTAATCCACTCAGTTTCTGAATCAAACAAAACAAAAATATATTCTTATGTTAATGAATTCAATAATTTTAAAAAATTAGATGATGTTTCTTATAAAATAATTGATTATGAGTTTTTTTTTAATAGCTTGCATAATAAAGCTTTGGATTATTGGAAAAACAAGAATAACGTTAACCCATCACTTATTAACAATCTTAATTGTAAAATTAAAACAATAAACTTATCAGAACTTAAAGCTATTAAAGATATTATTAATAAAAACAAGATGATTAATAGAATTGAACCTAATGAAATATCTTATAATAACAGTAATTATAAATTGGTTTACTTTGGTAAATTTGATATTTTAGTCAAATCACTAAAAAAAGATAAAATTCAAATCAGTCTTTTAGATAATTCATGCAATATAAAAATTTTATGACAAAACAAAATTTTTTTAATTACAATTTAAAAGAAATTAGAGACTCTACAAATTTTTTTGTAAACAGTACAAATCAAGAAACATATGATATCATTATCAAAAATAAATCAATAAAAAATATTTTTTTAAATGCTCCAAATAAATCTGGCAAATCACATTTAGTAAATATTTGGAAAAAAAATAACAATGCAATATTATATGATTATAATTTGTGCGAAATTATTGATACAAAAAAAAATGTTGCAATTGATAATTTATTCAAAAATATAGTAGAGGAAGATATTTTTCATATGATAAATCATTGTAAACAAGAAAATTTAAAAGTTTTAATCACTTCTAATTTAAGTGTAAATGATCATAATTTTAAATTAAAAGATTTAAAGTCAAGACTTAAAACTTTTTATCATGTTTCAATTTCCAATCCTGATGATGAAATGATTAAAATTATTTTGACCAAACTTTTACTTGAAAAGCAATTTATTATTAAAAATCCTGAAATATTTGAATTTCTTGTCAAAAGAGTTGAGAGATCTTATGAAAGTATTTACAACTTAGTTGATAAACTTGATAAGTTATCATTAGAAAAAAAACGCCAATTAACAATACCATTGATTAAAGAAATACTATAAAGACCAAAAAAAATGAACGAATACAGAACTCATTACTGCTCAGAACTTAATATCTCTAATCTTGATCAGGAAGTTAAATTAAGTGGATGGATTGATACTATAAGAGATCATGGCAACTTAATTTTTATCGATCTAAGAGATAATTATGGAATCACTCAATGTGTCGTAGATGCACAACACAATTTATTTAGTGAAATATCAAAATTAAGTAATGAAAGTGTAATTACAGTAATTGGTAGTGTTGTAAAAAGATCCAAAGAGACTGTTAATAAAAGTATATCTACGGGTGAAATAGAGGTGATAATCGACAATTATAAACTTTTATCTGAGTCTGAAGTTTTGCCATTACCAGTTAATTCAGATATTGAATATGGAGAAGAGGTAAGACTTAAAAATCGTTTTCTTGATTTAAGAAGAAATAAACTTCACAAAAACATATTATTAAGAAGTAAAATAATTTCTTCAATTAGGGAAAAAATGACTTCCTCAGGTTTTACTGAGTTTCAGACACCAATTTTAACTTCCACATCTCCAGAAGGAGCAAGAGATTACTTGGTTCCATCTAGAATGCATCATGGTCAATTTTATGCATTGCCTCAAGCTCCTCAACAATTCAAACAATTATTGATGATGGCAGGTTTTGATAAATATTTTCAAATTGCCCCTTGTTTTAGAGATGAAGATAGTAGAGCAGATAGATCCCCTGGAGAATTTTATCAATTGGACTTTGAAATGAGTTTTGTTACTCAAGATGATGTATTTAATGCAATAGAACCAGTTTTATATGAAGTTTTTGATGAAAATAAAAACTATCATACTGATGAAATAGTAACCGTAAGTAGTTATCCTTTCAAAAGAATAGCTTATGATGAAGCTCTTGAATTATATGGAACTGATAAGCCAGATTTGAGAAATCCATTATTAATAAAAGATTGTACAGATGTATTTCAAGGGTCAGACTTTAAAATATTCAGTAACTTGATTGAAAAAAAATATAAAGTCAAAGGCATTGTTGTAAGTAATACAGCTGATAAACCAAGAAGTTTTTTTGATAAATTAAATAACTGGGCAAGAGAAGAGGGTGCTGCTGGACTTGGATATATTAGCTATGCTGATGATGAACATAAAGGACCTATTGCAAAAAATTTAGATAATGAAAGACTAAAACAACTTAAATTAAAAGATAATGAGTCTATTTTCTTTGTTTGTGATAATCAAAAAGATGCTCAATTATTTGCTGGCAAAGTAAGAGATAAATTGTGTTTAGATTTGAATTTACTCAATAAAAACGCATTTGAATTTTGTTGGATAGTAGATTTCCCAATGTATGAAATTGATGAAAAGACTAATAAGATTGAATTTAGTCATAATCCTTTTTCTATGCCTCAAGGTGAGATGGACTCACTTCTAAATAAAGATCCATTAGATATCAAAGCTTATCAATATGATATAGTTTGTAATGGAGTAGAGCTATCTTCAGGTGCTATTCGAAATCATAGACTTGATATTATGTACAAAGCATTTGAAATAGCAGGATACAATAAAGAAGAATTAGAAAGCAAATTTTCAGGCATGTTGAACGCAATGAAATTTGGACCACCTCCTCATGGTGGTAGTGCGCCAGGCATTGACAGGATTGTAATGCTTCTAGCTAATGAACCTAATATTAGAGAAGTTATAGCATTCCCTATGAATCAACAGGCAATGGATCTTTTGATGAATGCACCAGCGACAGTTGATAAAGAAAGATTAGAAGAATTAGGTCTAAAGTTAGTAGATAAAAATTAATCCAGATCCGATAATTGCTAACACTGTACCTACCCATGCTCCAATAGTGGGAATTTTTTTAGTCAGTAACCAGATCAGAAACAAAATCATGATTGGACTTGTAGATGATAAAGTTGCAACTATACCTGCATCAGCATATTTGAGCGCAATTAATAAAAGACTCATTCCCAGAGCCATACCTAAAAAACCACTTATAATAGATTGACCCACAATTTTAACACTTAAATTTGTTTTAGTATTAAATATTTTATAATTTAGAAAAAAAGTAAATGCCAAAAAGACAAAAGAAATTGCTGTTCTTAGAGCTGCAGAAGCAATTGGATCTGCACCCATAGTAAGAATAGGTTTCATCATTATTAGACCTATGGCTTGGCATAACGCAGCACCTATTCCAAGGGATACACCAAAATATATGTTTCCTTCAACGATTTCCCATCTATGATTTTTATCTTTACTATTTCCATAAGCTATAGCAACGACAACACCAAAAAAAACAATAATACAACCGATAAGATTAATGGTTGACATTATTTCATTTAAAAAAATAATATTTAATATCACTGTAAAAGGAGCTGCTAAAGAGAATAAAATATTATTTCTTCTTGGACCAATTTTTTGAAGCGCTATGAATAATAAAGTATCTCCAAGAAAAATTCCTATTATTCCAGAAAATAAAATTGTAAATAAAAATTCCTGGTTTATAGTATTCCATGTATCTAAGTAAAATGTGTATCCAATTAACATTATAGATACAAAAAATAATCTCAGTCTATTGAATGCAAGCCCTCCAATTTTTCTTGTAACATCAGCAGAAATAAGTGAGGCTACTGCCCAACAAAGTGCAGCCATTGTTGCAATAAAATAATAAATCAGCATTTTAAAAAATTTAAAAGATACTTAAAATAAATTTAATTGGTAAAGACAAGTACTCGCCCAATAAATGTTCTTGCATAAATACTCTTTTTATAAGTCCAGTCCATCTAAGAAAGGCATAAATAATCAAAACCCACAAATAAATTCCAAAAATATAATTTAAGTAAGATATTATTTTTTTAAATTGATTATAATAACTCATATTATGAAACCTAAGTATTGGAACAAAGGTAAGTTTTATCTATCAAACAAAGATAAAGTTTTGAAGAAAATTATTGACCAATTTCCTAATCAATCACTGCAATTAAATAATAATAGCTTTCAAGCACTTATTAATTCAATTATTGGACAACAAATTTCAGTTTCTGCAGCAAATTCTATGAAGAAGAAATTATTTGCTTTAAAAAGAAATATAACTCCAAGAACAATTAAAAATACAAATAAAACCAGCCTAAGAAAATGTGGTCTCTCTAAACAAAAAATTTTATACATCAATAATATAGCTGATTTTTTTTTAATAAATAAAGAATTTGTAAATCAAATGCATAAAATAGATGATCAAGAAATAAGAAATAAATTAATCGAAATTAAGGGAATAGGTAATTGGACAGTAGATATGTTTTTGTTATTCACTCATGGAAGTTCTAATATTTTTCCATCTGGAGATCTTGGTTTTATAAAAGCTATAAGTAAACATTACAAAAAAGATATGCCCGTAAACGATAAATTCTTGTCAACCCTTTTTAAGAGATGGAGTCCATATTCTTCTATGGCAACGTGGTATCTTTGGAGATCATTAGATCCAATTCCAGTTAGTTATTAGTATTTGCGCCTTGCTCAATCCAAATTCTTAAAGTTTCTCTTTCCTGATTTGTTATTCCTGTTAAATTATTAGGTGGCATAATTTCAGATTCAATTGCTTGAGCCTTGATTAATTTAATGTTTTTAATGATATCATTAGCAGTGTCATAAATTACTCCTTTTGGAGCAACTTCAATACCTTCAAATGTAGGATTTTTTGCATGACAAGTGCCACATCTATATTTGATTATATTTTGAACTTCATTAAAGCTTACAACCTGCAGAGAAGAAGACATTTGTTTTTTATCACTATCAAAAATTGATAAACTGCTAAATATCATTAAAAAAAACATAATAAGAGCAGCACTTGGAAGTATCCAAACTTTGTATTGTTTTTTATTCCGTAAATTAAAATAATGGCGTGTTAGAATACCTGCCAAAGATAATACAACTAGTATTAGCCAATTATTTACAGCCCCATACGTAAAAGAGAAGTGGGAACTAATCATTATAAATAAAACAGGAAGAGTAAAATAGTTATTATGAATTGACCTATTTTTTGCATCTATTGAAAGTTGTAAATTTGGCGCTTGTTTATTCTCAGCTGATGATACTAAATTTTTTTGAGCTGGAATAATTACCCTAAATACATTTGCCGCCATGATAGTTCCTATTATTGCGCCCACATGAATATAAGCGGCTCTGGAGCCATATATTTCAGTTAAAAAGTAACTTAAAAGTACAAAAAGGACAAAACCAATAGAAACTAACAATTCTTGTTTATTATCTTCTATATTTTTGCAAATAAAATCGTAAACAAACCATGATCCTATTAGTAATGAAATTGAAATTATAATTGCTAAAGTAGGAGTCAAAGCAAATCCATCATTTTTTAACATCATCGAGCTTGCATTAAAATAGTAAACTAATATCAATAAAACAAAGCCACTTATCCAAGTTGCATAAGCTTCCCACTTAAACCAATGCAGTGTTTTAGGTAATTTTTCTGGTGGGCCCTTTAATTTTTCAATTCTGTAAAAGCCTCCAGAATGAACTGACCACAAATATCCATCTAAGTGTTTAAAATCAGGATCATCCCTTTCTAGTCTGCTATCTAGCCAGTTAAAATAAAAAGAAGTACCTATCCAAGCAACTCCGAAAATTATATGGGTCCACCTCACTATTAAATGGAGCCATTCAGTATATACAGCCAACAGAGTGCCGGTTTTAACACCTATATTGTACAGACTGGATGTTACAGCAATTACTAAAATAAAAGCTATAGATATGTATAAGCGATATTCTATTGAATGAAGTTTTTTAAATGCAAGTAAAAGAAAGAAAATTATTACTCCAGCTAAGACAGATGCAGGAAGTGCCAAAACAAGATTGTGCAAAAAGTTTGAAAAATCGTAATTTTCTAATGGGGCTATTAATTCTAAAAAAAAATTCATTTGTTTCAATATTTTGTTTTATTTTCAGTTTGAGCCCATAAATTAAAGGCTTTTATTGCCTCATCTTTTAGAATTCTTTTGAGAGGTATTTTTCTTGCATTAATATCTTTTTTCATTTCATCATAAATAAATTTATCATCAAATTCTATTTCAGCAGCATTTTCTCTGGAGTTACCATAATAAACTATATCAATATGAGACCAATAAATTGCACTTAAACACATAGGACATGGCTCACAACTTGTATACATTTCACAACCGCTTAAATTAAAAGTATTAAGTTTTGTACATGCATTTCTAATAGCTACTATTTCTGCATGCGCAGTAGGATCATTATTTTGCGTAACACCATTTACACCCTCAGAAATTATTTTATTATTTTTTACAATTACACAGCCAAAAGGACCACCGTTATTATTTATATTTTTAATAGATAGCTCTATTGCTTTTTGCATAAAAAAATCAGAATTCATTAACTTGCTTTTCTGTGTTTTTTATATTTTCATTATATGAATTCTTAAATTCAATTATTCTTGCTAAAATAGAAAATGATATTTCTTCTGGATCTTTTGATTTGCCAATTGATGAGCCGATGGGACACTCCAGTTGATTGATTAGTTCTTTTTTGTGACCTAAATTCTCTAACCTTTTGTAAAATTTATTTCTTTTAGTATCAGAGCCAATAAGTCCTAAGTAACTAAAATTATTAATTTTAAGTATTTCATTTACTATTTTAAAATCAAAATCATGACTATGTGTTACTATAACATACATAGATTTTTTATTTAAATGGTTAACTATCTCCCAAGGTTTAGTAGAAAGTAAATAATTTATATGGCTCAAATTGTTTTGTTTAAGAAAGCTTTCTCTAGAGTCAATTAAAAATGTATTAAAATTTAAAAATTTTGTTTTGGTAATCAAAGATTGCCCAATATGTCCTGCACCAAATATATACAAATCTAATTTATCGCTTTCATCAAATATTTCATTTTTTATAGCGTTCTTGAAATTAGAATGTTTAGTTAATTTTATTTCAACAAATCCTCCACAGCATTGACCTATACCAGGTCCAAGAGGTATTTTTAGAATATTTTCTTTTTTATTATTTATTAATAATTTTTTGGATTCATTTATAACTTGAAATTCTAATGTTCCTCCACCAATAGTTCCAAAAATTTCATTGTCTGCAATTAACATAAAATCATCAATTTTATTTGGTGTTGAACCTAGAGCATTCATCACTTTTGCTTTAATTAAAGTAGAATTAAAATTAATATTTTTATGTAATTTTTTAAATTTCATTATTTATACTTTTCAAAATATTTTCAGGTGTGGCAGGGGCTATTAAATTAATAATTTTTGAATTCTGGTTTTTATTTATTACTGCATTTTTAATTGCTGAAAAAACTGATATTGCTAACATAAATGGAGGTTCTCCAACTGCTTTAGATCTATTAACAACTTTTTCTCTATTAAAACCTTTTTTGTATATCTCAACATTAAATTTTTCTGGAATTTCTGCAGCTGTTGGAATTTTATAAGTTGAAGGGCTGTGAGATAAAATATTACCATCTTTATTCCAGCTGATTTCTTCAGTTGTTAACCAGCCAAGACCTTGAACAAATCCTCCTTCGATTTGACCAATATCAATTCTTTGATTTATTGATTTTCCTACATCATGAATTATGTCAACTTGTAATAATTTATTCTCACCTGTTAGTGTATCAATTATTACCTCACTTACAGCTGCTCCATAAGCAAAATATAAAAACGGTCTGCCAGATAAATCTTTAACATTAACATTTATTTTAGGAGTTTTATAAAAACCTGAAGAGTAAAGTTTTATTCTGTTTAAATAAGCATTTGCTATAACTTCTTTAAATTGTAAAATTTTATTATCACAAATAATTTTTCCATTTTTGTAGGTAATTTTTTTAGTTTTGTAGTTTTTTTTGATAAATTCATTTAGTTCTAATTTTATATTGTAAATAGCATTAAGTATCGCCCCCCCATTTAGATCTGTTGTGGCTGAGGCTGCACTGGCAGATGTATTTGCAACTTTCTCAGTATCTGTTGATGATAATTTTATATCTTTAATATCTAAGCCAAATTCATTAGCTGCAACTAAGGCTAATTTAGTCATTAGTCCCTGACCCATTTCTATCCCACCATGATTTAAATGAATTGACCCATCAGTATAAATATGAACTAAAGCTCCAGCTTGATTTAAATGAGTAGTTGTGAATGATATTCCAAATTTAACTGGGGTGATAGAGATGCCTTTTTTTAAGATTTCATTGGAATTATTAAATTTTTCAATTTCTTTTTTTCTCCTAGTGTAATTAGATTTTTTCTTTAAATCATTAAAGATTTCTTCAATAATATTATCTTCAATTTTCATTCCATAGTGAGTAATATTATTATGGTTTTTTTTATAAAAATTTTGAACTCTAATATTAGATGGCTCTTTTTTTAAATGATGAGCTATGTGATCAATTATATTTTCAATACAAAACATACCTTGTGGACCACCAAATCCTCTAAATGCTGTATTCGATACTGTATTTGTTTTACAACGATGTGATGTGAGCTCTAGATTTGGAATAAAGTAAGCATTGTCTATATGATAGATTGCTCTATCATTTATCGCTCCTGATAAATCTGCTGAAATGCCACAATTTGATGCCATTAAAATTTTTAGTCCATTTATTTTTCCATTATCAGAAAACCCAACTTCATAATCAAATTTAAACTGATGTCTTTTACCAGTCATTATCATATCGTCATCTCTATCAATACGAAGCTTAACTGGTCTATTTAACTTTTTTGCAGCGATACTGCTAATAGCTGCGAATAAAAAAGATTGAGTTTCTTTTCCTCCAAACCCACCACCAATTCTTCTTACCTTAACATTTATACTATTAAATTTTTGATTGAGTACTTTTGCAACAATTTGCTGAGTTTCAGAAGGATGTTGTGTTGAGGAATATATCAAAAAATTATTATCCTCTTGTGGAATAGTCATTGCTATTTGACCTTCTAAATAGAAGTGGTCTTGACCTCCGCATTCTAATTTTCCACTCAAGCGATGTTTTGAATTCGCAATAGCTGATGAACTTTTACCTCTTTTGATAGTTTTTGATTTTAATACAAAACTTTTTTTCTTAATTGCATCTTCAATAGTTATAATTGGTGTTTGTTTTTTTATTTTAAGTTTTACTTTTAATAATGCTTGTCTCGCTAATTTTGTTGATGAGGCTATAACAGCAAATATTGGTTGCCCATGATATTCTATTTTTTTTGAAGTGAATATTTTATCACCTTTAAAAATTGGACCTACATCATTTTGACCTTCTATATCTCCCTCAGTTATTATGTCTACTACTCCATCAGATTTTAAAACTTCCGAAAAATCTATTTTTTCTACAATACCTTTACTTACAGGGCTAAAACCAATAGCAGCATGCAAAATGTTTCTAGGTTCAGCAATATCATCAGTATATATGGCTCTTCCAGTTACATGCTTGATAGCACTTTCATGCTCAACATTTTTTACAAAAGTATTAGAAGTCATAAACCGTAACTTTTTTATTATTATATTCATTCCAAAATCTATCTAAAAGATTAGAAACAATTTTTGTACGATAATTTTTTGATCCTCTTACATCGCTTAATGGTGAAAATTCTTTAGAAATAATCAATTTTGCTTTACTTATATTTTCGTAAGTAATTTTTTTATTTTTAAGATATTTTTCAGTTGCTTTAGCAATTTTTGGAGTAGCCGCCATTCCTCCACAAACTATTTTAATAGATTTGATTGTGTTATTTTTTATTCCAGTATTGATAGCCATAAAAACAGAACTAATATCATCATCAATTCTCTTGGAAATTTTGTAACATTTGTGAATATTATTTTTGCTTTTTAATGGAATAATTATTTCTTTGATGAATTCATTTTTTCTTAATTTAGTTTGTCGATAACCAACAAAATAATTACTCATTTCAATTTTTCGACTTTTTAATCCATCCAAAACTAATGTAGCATCAAGAGATATTAATATAGGTAAGCTATCACCTATAGGTGAGGCACTTCCAATATTGCCTCCTAAAGAAGCAACATTCCGAATTTGCTCTGAACCATAGCGTTCAAACATCTCATAAAATGAAGGATAGTATTTCTTTAAAGTTCCAAGAATATCATTAATAGGAGTCGCTGCTCCAATATGTATATTATTATTTCTAACTCTTACGTAGTTTAAGTCTTTGTTTTGGCCAAGATAAAATATTTCATTTAAGTTTCTCCTTTTTTTAGTAATATCTAATGATATGTCTGTTCCTCCAACTAAAAGTGAAGGGTTCTTACTTTTAAGAAAATCTTTTTTGAAACTTTTTAAGTTTTGATGAATATAAAATTTTGACCCATCATTACTTAAGATTACATCTTTTAATTTAATTTTTTTTAATTTTTTAAATACTTTTGATGTATCAGAATCTAAATTTTTATATTTTTTTAAATTTTTTAAAGACTTTTTTATTGGTCTATAACCTGTACACCTGCATAAATTTCCTGAAAGGTATCTATTTATATTAGAATCTGTAGGTCTAATTTTATTTTTGTGCATTGCGTACATTGACATTATAAAACCAGGAGTACAAAAACCACATTGCGCACCATCATTATCAACCATACTTTGTTGGACAGGATGTAAATATTTTGACTCTATATACTCAACAGTCAATAGTTGTTTTGAATGAAGTGAGTACAATAAAGTTATACAGGTATTAATACTTTTATATTTTAGCTTATTATTTTTCATTTCAGCTATCACAGCTGTACAGGCACCACAATCTCCTGAGGCACAACCTTCTTTAGTGCCTTTTAAGTTTTTATAATTTCTAAGATATTCTAAAACAGTTGTGTTTGTATTTGCTTCGTTGATAGTAATGAGTTCGTTATTCAATAAGAATTCAATTGAAGAACTAAGCATTAACTACCTCTATACGTTGTATAACTCCAAGGTGAAATCAAGAGAGGGACATGATAGTGTTCATTGTTGTCACTTATTCCAAATCTAATTACAACATCATCTAAAAATGGATTATCACTAAGTTTTGTGAATTTTTTAAAATATTCTCCACAGAAAAATTTAATTTCATATTTTCCAGCCTTAAAATTATCATTTTCCAAAATTGGTCCATCGCATCTTCCATCTTCATTTAGTGTGAATTCTTTAATTTTTTTCTTATTTCCTTCCTCAAAAATATAAATGCTACCTTTTATTCCAGATCCAGGTTTGCCATTATATGTGTCTAGCACATGAGTAGTTAAATATCCTTTAGACATAATCTGTTTTTGTTTATACAGTATTTGCTTAAATATTAAATTAGCTTTTTAAATGCCTGAAATTAGAAATTTTATTGGATACGGAAACAATCCGCCTCAATTCACATGGGAGAATAATTCTAAATTAGCTATACAATTTGTATTAAATTACGAGGAAGGTGGTGAAAATACTGTTTTAAATGGTGACGAACATTCTGAAATATTTCTATCGGAAATAATTGGGGCGCAACCGGTTATTGGAGATCGTCATATGAATATGGAGTCTATATATGAATATGGTTCTAGAGCAGGTTTTTGGAGAATACATAATGAATTTACTGAGAGAGGATTGCCATTAACTATTTTTGGTGTTGGTCTTGCTCTAGAAAAAAACAATGAAGTATGTGAAGCTGTTAAGAAAGCACAATTTGAAGTGGCAAGTCATGGATATCGTTGGATTGATTATCAGCATGTTGATCCAAAAATTGAAGAGCAACATATTATTAAATGCAATGAAACAATAAAAAATATTTTTGGTTATTATCCATCAGGTTGGTATACCGGTCGAACAAGTCCTAATACTCGTGATTTAGTTTTAAAAAATACTCAAGTTTTATATGATAGTGATGCTTACAATGATGATTTGCCATATTGGATTGAACATAAAAATAAAAAACATTTAATAATTCCTTATACTCTAGATAACAATGATATGCGATTTGCTACAGCGCAAGGTTTTAACACTGGAGATGATTTTTATAATTATTTAAAAGACTCATTTGATACTTTATATAATGAAAGTACATCAACTGGATCATCAAAAATGATGTCAATTGGTTTACATTGTAGACTAATTGGAAGACCAGGAAGATTTCAATCTTTAGTTAAGTTTTTAAATTATTTAAATAAATTTAATGATATTTGGATATGCCAAAGAAAAGATATTGCAGATTTTTGGTATAAAAATTTTAATGATCGTTGAAAATATTAATAAGTTAGAAAATGCAGAGTTTATAAATATTTTTAAAAATATTTTTGAACACTCTGATTTTATTACTCATGAGGTAGAAGGTTTGAGACCATTTCAAAACAAATTAGATGTGATTAATAGTTTTATTAAAGTTTTTGATGCTCTTGCAATGGATGTAAAAATTAAAATAGTAAAATCTCATCCTGATCTTGGTGATAAAATTAAAATTGTAGAAGGGCTTACAGAATTTTCTCAACAAGAACAATCAAGTGCAGGATTAGCTAACTGCAATGATGAAGAATATAGAAAATTTCATAAACTCAATGATGAATTTAAAGAGAAGTTTGGTATCCCTTTTATTTTTGCTATTAGGGGAAAATCTAAAAGTGATATTTTAAAAGAATTTGAAACCCGATTGAAATCAGATAATATTGAACAAGAACTTGACAAATCTATCAATCAAGTAAAGAAAATTGCTACCTTAAGATTAAATGAAATAATACATGAGTAAATTTAAAGTTAAAAATTATATTAATTTAGCTAGCCCCGTACTTGGAACTAAAATTTATAGTTATAGTGATCAATTTTTTGGAGCTGCTTCCAGAATGTTAAATGAAAACCCACCTATCTTTAAGGAAAATGTTTATGATAAACATGGAAAATGGATGGACGGGTGGGAAACGAGAAGAAAGCGAATAGAAGGTAATGATTTTTGTATTATTAAACTAGGAAAAGCAGGAAAAGTTTCTGTAGTTGAAATTGATACAAGTTTTTTTAATGGTAACCAACCAGAATATGCTTCATTAGATGTTTGCTTTTCTAATAATAATAAATTTAAGTGGAAAAATATTTTAAAAAAGAAAAAACTTAAGCCGAATGCAATTCATAAATTCAAAATTTCAAAATCTTATCCAATAAATTTTGCTAAATTAAATATTTTTCCTGATGGTGGTGTCGCTAGATTAAAATTATTAGGTGATTTAAGTTTAAATCTAAAAAAAACAAATAAAAGTATAGATTTGGGTAGTGTTTTAAATGGTGCAAAAATAGTGGCTTGTAGTGATGAGCATTTTGGAAAAGCTGAAAATATTATAGCACCAGGCAAATCAATTAACATGGGTAATGGTTGGGAAACTAAAAGAAGAAGAGGTAAAGGGTATGACTGGATAATTATTAAATTAGCAAAAACAGGAACAATTGAGAAATTTAATATTCAGACTCATCATTTTAAAGGCAATTATCCAGCTACTTTTTCTATTCAAGGGTCTCAATTAAAAAATACTATAAGTACGAATACTATTATCAATTTAAGTACAAAATGGAGTACAGTTATACCAAAGACTTATTTAAAACCACATCATCAACTAATTATTCCAAATAAAAATAATAAGCAAAAATTTAATTTTATTAAATTGAATATTTTTCCAGATGGTGGAATATCGCGTTTAAGAATTATGGGAAAGATATAATAATTCTATGAGTTTTAAGATAGGAGAGGTTACTAAAGAAAAGTTTTCAAAATTTGGCGATTTTATTAATCCCTACTCCGTAGTATCTACAAATATTAATATGAATACTACCAAAAGTTATTTCGATCTTGCTAATATAGAAATTGATGGAGAAGATAAAAGAGTTCGTTTAAATTTATTTGAAGCAAAAAAAAGAATTTTTCCCTTAAAAATTGACATGTTAGAAAATCATCCATTCAGTTCTCAAGTTTTTCTGCCTCTTGGTAATCATCCATTTATTGTTGTTGTTTGTCCTGCAAGTGCAAAACCTAATTTAAATGATCTTAATATATTTAGAGTAGACAATGGTTTTGGTATAAATTTTAAACCAAGAGTTTGGCATTTTCCATTAATCTCAATTGAAGATGCAAAATTTATAACCATTGATAAAAAAAATGACGAAGGTAATTTAGAAATATATAAATTTGATGAAGATGAGGTTTTTTCTATAGATGTCTGAGAATATTTTAACAATTAAAAATGTTTCAAAATCTTTTCCTAAAGTTATTGCAAACAAAAATGTTTCTTTTAATATTAAAAAGAATACTGTTCACGCACTTTTAGGTGAGAATGGTGCTGGAAAATCTACATTAGTAAAAATCTTGTATGGATTGTTAAAATCTGATGAAGGTGAAATAACTTTTAACAATAGCCCTTTAAATGTTCAATCACCTTCGGAGGCAAGAAAAAATAAAATTGGAATGGTTTTTCAACATTTTTCTTTATTCGACTCACTTACTGTCAGAGAAAATTTAATTTTGGGTATTGATCAGAATATGTCATTTTCTAACTTACAAGAAAAAGTAAATGAAATATCAAATAGATATAAGTTACCTTTAGATCTTGATGCCCCTATAAATACTCTATCTGCTGGACAGAAACAAAGAGTTGAAATTGTAAGAATTCTTTTGCAAGATCCACAATTGTTAATAATGGATGAGCCAACTTCGGTCCTAACGCCTCAGGAAGTCGAAAGTTTGTTTGAAACACTCAATACTCTTTTAAAAGAAGGTAGAACTATTTTGTATATTACCCATAAATTAGAAGAAGTGATCAATTTATGCGATGAAGTTACAATTTTAAGAAATGGCGAAGTTATAGAGTCAAGTAAACTCGAGAATGAAACTGCTGAGACTTTAGCAACTAAAATGTTGGGAAAAAAACTAAGTCAAATTACAACAGATTATTCAAATATCACTTCAAAAATAAATTTATCAGCTAAAAATTTATCCATAGAATTCAATGATCCTTTTTTAGTAGATTTAAAAAATATTTCTTTTGATATTAAAGAGGGGGAAATATTTGGGATAGCAGGTGTTGCTGGTAATGGACAATCTGAATTAATGAATTTGTTAACTGGAGAGGAAATTGAGGGAGTTAGTGGTGAGCTAGATTTTAATAAAATTGATATAAAGAATTTTTCTCCAAAAAAGAGACGAGATATGTCTATAGCATTCGTGCCCGAAAATAGGCTCGGTCACAGTGCTGTTCCTGAATTAACATTAACTGAAAATATTTTACTTAGTCAATTTCCTGATAATGACTTTCAAAAAAATGGATTGATAAGTTTTGAAAATATTGAAGTTCAAGCAAATAAAGTAATTGAAAAATTTAATGTAGTTACACCTGGCCCTGATGCAAAAGCTTCTAGTTTATCAGGCGGTAATTTACAGAAATTTGTCATTGGAAGAGAAATATTATCTAAACCAAAGCTCTTAATTATATCGCATCCAACATGGGGTATAGATGCAGGAGCTGAACATGCTATTAGGCAATCCTTAATTGAATTGGCAAAAAACGGAACTTCAATAATTGTGATCTCGCAAGACTTAGATGAGCTTATTGAAATTACTCATCGTTTGTCAGTAATATTTAATGGAAAATTATCAAAAAGTTACGACACAAGGGAGATATCTATTTCTCAA
>CACJAV010000005.1 GCA_902591485.1 uncultured Alphaproteobacteria bacterium | reverse complement strand
CATATAATTTAACAACAATTAGACAACCAGTAAGACAAATGTCTAAACTTGTAACCCAAATAATAGATGATAACATTAAGGATCCAGAGTTTGAGCCTATCAATCATTTAATTCAGGGTAAATTTATTTATCGAAATACAACTAGATAGAAATTGTCTAAAATAATTTTGATTCCAGGATATATGTGTACCAATAGCATTTGGGATGCACAAATATCTATTCTAAAAAAAAAATATAATGTTTCCATTCCTTCTCTAAAAAATATTGCTACAATTGATGATGCTGTACAAAAAATCATAAACAAAAATAAAAAAAAAATTTCTGTTATTGGTTTTTCAATGGGAGGATTTATTGCAATAAAATTAGCAATCGAGTATCCAGAAATATTAGATAAATTAGTTTTAATAGGAACTAATGCAAGAAATATTTCACAAAAAAGAAAGTTGCTTTTAGAAAAGTCATTAACAACCTTAAATAAAAATAACTTCGCAAAATTATTTTATCAAAAAAACTATAGTTCCTATTTTTCTAATAAAGATTTGAAAAATACATCATACCAAAATACTGTTTATTTAATGGCTAAACAATTAGGATATAAAACTTTTTTAGACCAAACGAATTTGATTCTAAAAAGACCTAATCAATTAAATAAACTAGATAAGATTGTATCAAAAACTCTTATTATTCGTGGCAAAAACGATAAACTATCCTCTAATATTATGAACAATGAATTAAATAAGAAAATAAAATATTCAGTTTATACAGAAATTAAAAATTCTTCTCATTTTGTAATGCTAGAGAAGCCAAAAACTTTTAATAAAATTATTACTAATTTTTTATTTTAAATCAAATCGTTTTAGATGCTATTTGAGTGCCCTTAACTAACGAAATTAATTTCTCATAACAAATTTTTTCATCAACTTTTCCAAATCCAGCAAAAGTACTAAAACCACAATCTGTACCAGCCATAATTTGCTCCTTTGGTACAAAAGTAGAAAATTGTTTTAACCGATCAGCAACAACTTCCGGGTGTTCAACAAAATTTGAAGTAGAATCAATAACACCGGGCACAATAACTTTATCTCGTGGCAATTTAATCTTTTCAAAAACTTTCCATTCATGAGCATGTCTTGGATTAGAAGACTCAATTAATAAATATTTACTTTTTGCCTTAAGTACTATTGGTAAAATTTTTTCCAAACCAATATCAAAGGTATGAGGTCCTTCATAATTTCCCCAGCAGATATGCATTCTAATTTTGTGTTGTGGAACTGATGCCAGTGAAAGATTAAGAGCTTCAATTTGTTTTTCAGCTCGCAGCAAAAAACTTTTTTCATCTAATTCTTTAAAATTCATATGCCTTGCTAGGGCTAAATCTGGACAATCAACTTGCAAGAATAAATTATTAGAAGTAATTTGTTGATATTCTTCTGCCATAATCACGCTAAGCTTACTTAGGTACTCGTCATCATTTTTGTAAAATTTATTAGGTAAAAAAACATTTATGACTCCTGGTGAAGCAGCATTCATAAAGCCCTTAGTATGATTATTAGCACTTAATGCAGAAGATAGATTATTTATATCTTTTAAAAGATCATCATTATTTTTAATAGAGAGTTCTCCAGTACAACAGGGTCGGGTATAAGTAGGTGTTCCCCCACTTTTAGCAATTTTATCTTTATATTCAGGAAATGCATCTAAGTCAGCTGGCGCTCTTCTTTCACTTTCACCGGAAAAACCATTAATTCTATCTTTAACATATGTAGCATAACTGATTTTACTCATTTCACCATCACTGACAAAATCAATACCTGTATCAAGTTGTTTTTTGACAATGTCACTTACATTTTGTTTTACAACATCATCAAATTCATTTTCACTAAAACTATCTCCCTTATCTTTTGCAAAAAGTAATTCTGATAAAGCTTTAGAACGAGGTAAACTTCCTACATGTGTTGTTAAAATTTTCGTGTTCAATCTTTAGCTATCCTGTTTTCATCAAAATTTGTTTCCAAATTTCAGTTTCATCAAACAAAATCCATTCATTTTTAATACCTCGTGGTCCAAATTCAACATGTGATATAGCCATGACATGAACTGCTGCTTGACTAGGTACTCCAAAATATCCCGAACCCGAATGAACACCATTAAGTGACCATCTAATAGCTGCCTTTCTGTACTGATTTGGTTCTTCTAAATAGCTAACATGATCAATTGAAAATGTTGCATCAGGAAATGATGACAATAGAGAAGTCCAAAAAGTTTTTACTTCTTCAACTCCGTAAGCTTTCAATCCGCCTGGTAATTCTTGATTTATTGCTCTATCATATTTTTTATCAACTATATTAATATCTTTATTAAATATAGATTTTAGGACTTCTGCATATTCATAACCTGAATTTTTTTCCGGTAAATTTAATTGTGAATATTTTAAATCCAAAGGCGTATTTTTGTTAAAAGGAACTGCGCAATTTTCAACACCCCCTTGATTATCAATTATTTGTTTTGCATATTTTTTTGGATCTAAATTAAGTTGTCTTACGATTGCGCCCTGATCTCTAACAAGCCATTCATCATACACTTGATTATCCTTGCATGCACAATCTGCAATTACTCTATAAATAAGTTTTTTTCCTGTTGCTTTTCCATAAACACCATCATTCAAGTGGGTTGCTCTAGTTAAAATTCGGTGCGAAGATAAATACCCATCATGTTCATTACCTATCCATATGACATCTTCACCTAAAAGTTGACGGTCAGGAAATTCTTCTAAAGTTGCATAAGTTGCTTTCACAACTGCATCAGGTCCATACACAACTCCAGCAGGGGACCTAACTGGAATTCCTTTTGCATAATATTCTCTTATTGACTCAACATCCTTGTCTTCCCAAATTTGATATGTAATTTTTAGTATATAATCGGGTAGATCTCTAAATTTTTGATCAAAACCCTGCATCTTTTAATTTTTTTGGCGCACTATATAAATGCTACCTTTATCGCTACTTATATTTTTAAGGCTTCTTGTAGAGTTTTTTGGAGGGGAGAAGGCATCTCTAGAGCCAATTAACACCTTTTTATCATTACATGTAATTTCCCATTCTCCCTCCAAACATAAATAAACTTCAGATTTTGATGAGGTGTAAGAATGGATATGAGCATTATTACCTTCAAGAAGAGTAAGTCCAAATCCAGTTTTATGACTAATGTATGGTTTAAATTCTTTATTATGAATAGTGAAATCATCTAAATAATTTAAAATAGAATTTGAATTATAATGTTCGTCATCTAGAAAATAATTTTTTTGATCTGCATAGCGAATTACATATTTTTCAATTTCTTCAGAAGTGTAATGATCAAATTGTGTTAACTCATTATCTGTGATTGGCTCTATTGCTTTTTTACCATCAGGTATTTGATTTTTTTCTAAATCAATAAGAGAGTTATCATTTAAAAGAACCATTCCAGTTTCTTTTGCTTTTTTTAACAATGAAGGAGTCCAAGTAATGACTCCCGGATCATTTTCACCTAAAACTACAAACATCAATGCTTGTTGATCACTAACATTTTGAAATCCTCTAAACATATTAGTAGGGAATGAAGCGACATCTCCTTTATGTAAAATAACCTCACCCTCTTTTCCATCTGGTCCCCAATAAAAACGCCACGAACCAGAAAAGATAATAAATACCTCAGCTGTTGTATGACTATGAAGCCCAGAACCATTCATCGGTGCAGCACTTACTGCCCCAATATTAAATCCATGTTCCTCAGCAATTTTTACATTTTGTTTAGAATCTTCACTTACGCCAGGACCCACTACTGAGTAATTCAATCTATCTTGATGTCCTTTTAATTTACCCTCAACAAAAGGAACCTTACTTGGTATTAGATCATTAAATCTCGCCAGACGAGTTTCTATATTTATTGACATTTTAGGAAAAATTATATTTTATGCATTTTTAATGAATATTATTCAAAATATTGAATAAATCAATTAAATATTGAGCCTAAACTGTGAGTAACTGAAACTAAGTAAATTATGACAGAAATTGAAAATTTTAATACTGGAATAAAAAAAGAAGGAAGCACTGAAATAATTAATTTAAATCCAAAGATAAATATAGCAAATAAAAAAAAAATCAGAATTCTTCTAAAAAATATAGCTGAATCCAATTTAGAAAATATTAATGATAATATTAGTAATGCGTATCATGATGATGCAGAAATAAGAACCTTCCATCCACTTAATGACTTAAAAGGCATTTCTGAAATAACAGAAAAATTATGGAAACCGCTTTTAAATGCATTTCCTGATCTTGAGAGAAGGGATAACCTAATTCTTGGCGGCTCTTTTCAAGACTCAATTTTTGTTTCAACAATAGCTCATTTAACTGGGACTTTTGTTAATCCATGGCTTAATATTCCTGCTCATGGCAAAACAATACATTTAAGAATATGTGAAGCGCATCAAATTAAAGATAATAAAATCATTCAATCACATATTTTGATTGATACTCTAGATTTTATTCGTCAGGCAGGATTTTGGCCAATAAATAAATCATTAGGAGTAGAAGGAATGTGGCCTGGTCCTATAACCGGTGATGGTACAACATTTGAAAATATGGATGATGAGTTGTCCATCAATTCGATGAATCAAGCTTTAACAATGCAGAGAAGTTTAAATATAAAACCAGAAACAGATCCTGGATCAACGCATGAATACGTTAGAGATAAATTGCTAAATCATCCTCAAAAAGAATTCTGGCATCCTAAAATGATGTGGTACGGACCTTGCGGTATTGGTACAGCAAGAGGTTTAAAAGGATTTGTTGATCATCATCAATTACCTTTTAGGTTTACATTTAAAGAGAGAGATTATTGGAAAATTGGTCATTATATAGAAATAGCTGATGGTAATTATTCAATGACATCAGGCTGGCACAGTATTGAGTGTATACATGGTTCTAATGAGTGGCTAGGCTACAAAGGTACTGGTAAAGCTGTCACAATGAGGGTTATGGATTTCTATTTACACCATGAAGGTTTAATAAGAGAAAATTGGGTTCCAATAGATATTGCGCATATTCTTCATCAAATTGGAATTGATGTTTTTGAGTTGATACAAAAATAACAGATTTAATAGATATTATCAGATAATTATATATACATAGGTAAATTAATTTAGAGGAAAAGATGACTATTTCATATATCAAAAAAGCTGACAAAACTGCTTCTTCCGATGAAGTAGAAACAAGGCAACGAGTTCAAGAAGTTCTTAAAGAAATTGAATCAAAAAGAGATGACGGTATTAGAGAAATCTCTCGAAAGTTTGATAAGTATGAAGGTGATGTTATTGTTTCCCAAGAAAAAATTGAAAAAGTTATAAAATCATTAGATCAAAAAGTAAAAGATGATGTTCAGTTCTCCTATGATAGAGTTCGCAGTTTTGCAGAGCATCAACTAAAGCATCTTAATAATGATTTTGAAGTTGAATTATCTCCAGGGCTTTTTGCTGGTCAAAAATTAATTCCAGTTAACAGTGTTGGTTGTTATGTTCCTGGGGGTCGGTATAATAATATTGCGTCCGCTGTAATGAGTATCACGACAGCTAAAGTTGCTGGTGTTAAAAATGTAATTGCCGCTAGTCCTCCAAAAGATGAAAATGGTGCTAACCCTATAATTATTTACACAGCAAATTTATGTGGTGCTGATGTAATTATGAATTGTGGTGGAATAGGAGCAATTGGTGCTTTTGCTTATGGATGTTTTGGCAATCCAGAAGTTGACATGATTGTTGGTCCAGGAAACCAATACGTAGCAGAGGCAAAAAGAATTTTATACGGAAAAGTTGGAATTGATTTATTTGCAGGACCAACAGAAATTGGCATTATTGCAGATCATACTGCTGATAAAGAAATGATCGCTGTTGATCTTGTTGGTCAAGCTGAGCACGGTCCAAATTCTCCTGCATGGCTCTATACAACTGATAAAGAGTTGTGTGATTATGTTATGAAGAGAGTACCAGAATTAATTGCTGAACTCCCCGAAACATCTAAAAATAATGCTGATGCTGCTTGGTGTGATTATGGTGAAGTTGTATTGTGTGATACTAACGAAGAATTATGTAAAGTAAGCGATGAATACGCTCCTGAACACTTAGAAGTACAAGCTGCAAACTTGGATTGGTGGTTAGATAAATTAAAAAACTATGGATCATTATTTTTAGGAGAAGAAACTACAGTTGCTTACGGCGATAAATGTTCTGGAACTAATCACATTCTTCCAACCAAAGGAGCTGCAAAATATACTGGTGGTTTGTTTGTAGGTAAATTTATCAAAACAGTTACCTTTCAGCGCATGACAAAAGAATCAAATAAAGAAGTAGGTGCTGCGGCAGCTAGAATTTCACGGTTGGAAGGAATGGAAGCACATGCACGAACTGGTGATGCCCGTTTAAGAAAGTATGGTTTTCAGAATTAAATAATTTTTTTACTTTCTAAAAAATTGATAATTTGATCAGCTAACTCTTCAGCATTATTTGTTTTCGTATCAAGGACGAGATCTGCATTTTCTGGTATTTCATAAGTAGAATCAATTCCTGTGAAATTCTTTAATTCGCCTGATCTTGCTTTTTTATATAATCCCTTTGGGTCTCTCTTTTCACATTCTTCTAGTGAGGTACTAACAAATACTTCAAAAAATTCACCTTCCTGAAGCAAATCTTTTGCCATTTTTCTTTCTGATCGAAAAGGAGAAATAAAGGAAACCAGAGTAATCAATCCAGCATCTACCATTAATTTTGATACCTCAGCAACACGTCGAATATTTTCAACACGGTCTGTATCGGTAAATCCTAAATCTTTATTTAATCCATGACGGACATTATCACCATCTAATAAATAAGTTCTTTTGTTCATCGTATGAAGTTTTTGTTCAAGAATATTTGCAATTGTTGACTTCCCTGATCCTGATAATCCAGTAAACCAAATCACGCATGGTTGTTGGCCATTTAGTTTGGAGCGCGTATTTTTATTTATACTCATTTCATGCCAAGAAATATTAGTAGATCGACGCAACGCATGATCAATCATGCCGGCACCAATTGTTTTATTATTATATGGATCAATGATAACAAAACTCCCTAATTGATGATTGTTTTTATAAGGAGCAATACTGTGCATCTTATTTAGAGCTATTTTACAATATGCAATATCGTTTAAATTTAATTTTTTGGTTGCTATTTCTTCATAAGAATTAATATTAATACTGTGTACTAGATCAGTAATTTGTCCATTGATAAAAGTATTGTTAAAACGAAAAATGTAATTACGCTCTGGTAACATTGAGTCTTGATCCATCCAAACAAGATGAGCTGCAAACTGATCAACTTTTAAAATTTTCTTATTATCTTGTGTAAGAATAATATCGCCTCGAGAAATATCTAATTCATCTTGCAATGTTAATGTTACTGCCTGATTAGTAAAAGCTTCATCCAATTCACCATTTGGTCCATAAATATTCTTAATAGAAGTTTGAGAATTTGATGAAGGAGTTGTGATTACATCTCCTTTCGATATTTTCCCAGAACTTATGGTTCCAGCATATCCTCTAAAATCTGAACTTGACCTATTTACCCACTGAACTGGCATGCTAAATGAATTATTAAAATCTTCCTCTTCAATTTGGATATTTTCTAACGTCTCAATAAGGGAAGGACCTGTATACCATTTAGTATTTTCAAAAGTTGAAAAAACATTATCTCCTTTTAAAGCTGATAAAGGAATATAATTTGTAGAGATAAAATGAAAATTCTTTATTAACTCTTTATATTCTGTGACGATTTTATGAAAAATATTTTCATCATAATTTACTAAATCCATTTTGTTAATTGCCACTACAACATGTTGGATACCTAAAAGATTAACAATAAAACTGTGCCTTTTTGTTTGCTCTAAAACACCTTTTTGTGCATCAATTAAAATGATAGCAACATCAGAATTAGAAGCACCTGTTGCCATATTACGTGTATATTGTTCATGTCCTGGCGTATCGGCAACAATAAATTTACATTTTGATGTTTCAAAGAAACGGTATGCAACATCAATTGTAATTCCTTGTTCGCGCTCTGCTTGTAAGCCATCAATTAATAGAGCTAAGTCTATATCTTTTCCTTGAGTTCCATATTTTTCACTTTCAATCTTTGCTTGATCAATTTGGTCGACAAATACATTTTGAGAGTCATACAATAACCTTCCTAATAAAGTTGATTTGCCATCATCCACAGATCCACATGTTAAAATTTTAACTTGCTTCTTATTATTTTGATGTTGAAAAAATTTTTCTAAATCCATCAAAAATATCCTTCTTGCTTCTTTTTTTCCATTGATCCAATTTGATCTTTATCTATTGCTCTTCCCTCTCTTTCAGAATTTTTGCTCTCTAATAATTCAATTATAATCTCTTCCACTGATTTTGCTTTTGACTCAATGGCACCAGTTAAAGGATAACAACCCAATGTTCTAAAACGCACCATTCTATTTTCTATTTTTTCATGATCTTTTACATCCAGTCTTTTGTCATCGACCATTAACAATAAATCATCACGTTTAATTACGGGACGTTCTTTTGCAAAATATAGAGGAACAATATTTATCTTTTCTTGGTAAATGTATTGCCATACGTCAATCTCAGTCCAATTTGATAGAGGAAAAACTCTTACGTTTTCTCCCTTTGCTATTTTTGTATTATATAAATTCCATAATTCAGGTCGTTGATTTTTTGGATCCCAATGATGTTGCTGATCTCTAAAAGAAAATACTCTTTCCTTTGCTCTTGATTTTTCTTCATCTCTTCGTGCTCCTCCAAAAGCAGCATCAAACTTATATTTATCTAATGCTTGTTTCAGTGCTTGCGTCTTCATTACATCCGTATGAAGTTTAGAGCCATGGGAAATTGGACCAATATTATTTTTTACACCTTCTTCGTTAATATGTACCAGCAAATCTAAGTTATATTCGCTTGCTATATCATCACGAAATTTAATCATTTCTCTAAATTTCCAAGTTGTATCTACATGTAGTAATTTAAATGGAAGTTTACTTGGTGCAAAAGCTTTTAAGGCTAAGTGAAGCATGACCGCAGAGTCTTTGCCTATTGAATAGAGCATAACAGGATTTTCAAATTCTGATGCTACTTCTCTAATGATGTGAATGCTCTCAGACTCTAATTTTTCTAAATGCGTTAAGTTCATAATTTAGTTGAGTGTAATGTTGCCTATAGCATAAAATTCAGGATTAATAATATTCTCTTTAGTATTATATTTGATACTATTATTTTGAAAGGTTCTAATTTTTCCACCAGCTTCATTTACTATAATATGGCCAGCTGCTATATCCCACTCAGATGTTGGACCAAAACGAGGGTAAATATCAGCTTTACCTTCTGCAATTAAACAAAATTTAAGTGAACTCCCAGCTTGTACTATATCGGCATTAGGGAATTTTTCTTTAACCCAATTATCAAAAGTAGCGTTAGAGTGAGAACGACTTCCAATTATGCGCGTTCTATTTGTTTTATCTGAAACTACAATTTTTTGAATTCCGTCAAGATTTTCCAATATATCTTTTGTATTTGATTTAAATGATCCTTTATTTTTTTCAGCCAAATATAAAAGAGATTTTGCGGGAATATATATTACGCCTAAAGTAGGATTATTGTTTTCAACCAAAGCGATATTTACGGTGAACTCGCCATTTTTTTTAATAAATTCTTTTGTCCCATCTAAGGGATCAACTAACCAATACTTCTTCCAATTTTTTCTTATACTCCAATCAACTAGTGACTCTTCACTCAAAATAGGAATATTACTATTTAAATTATTTAGAGACTCTAAAATAATTTTATTAGAAGCTAAATCTGCTTTTGTTAAAGGAGATAAGTCCTCTTTGTGTGTAACTTCAATATCATTATTATAAAAATTTAAAATTTCATTACCCGCTTCTATTGCAACATTACAAATATCTAATAACAATTTATTATTTGGTATCATTTTAATTTGACTTTTATAGAACCTAAATTACTGTTTTAACAGGTTTTTATGGAAAAAGAGATTTACAAAATAATAAATAAAGAAAAATTAAGTGTTGTAACTGAATCCATAGAAAAAGCACATGGTCTTCCTAATGAATGTTATGTTAGCGGGCCCTACACGAGGATTGAACGAAAAAAAATATTTGAAAATAAATGGGTTACTATTGGAGTTGCAAGCTCTGTGCCTAACCCAGGTGATACTAAACCATTCGATTTATTAGGTATTCCTCTCATAATAGTTAGAGATAAAAACAAACAGATCAGAGTTTTTCATAATGTATGTAGTCACCGTGGATATAAATTGATTCATGAGCCATGTTCTCTTAAAAATGTTTTGCGTTGTCCTTATCATTCCTGGTCTTATGATTTTGAGGGAAATTTAGTTGCGACTCCTCATTTAGGAGGTGTAAATAAACATGAGCATGAAGATTTTGATAAATCTAAAAGTGGATTGAAAGAAGTGCGATCTTCTGTGTGGCTTGATTTGATTATGGTCAATATTTCAAATAACGAAATACCCTTCGAACAATACATTAAACCACTTGAAGATAGATGGAGCTCTTTTTGGACAAAAGAAGATCAACAAATGATGTGTCACTCAAAAGATTATGGATATTTTCAATTAGAGGCTAAATGTAATTGGAAATTTGCAATTGAAAACTATTGTGAAAGTTATCACTTACCCTTTGTGCATCCTGGGTTGAATGCTTATTCAAAAATTGATGATCATTATCACATACAGGGATTACCAAATCGTTTTGCTGGTCAAGGAACATATGTTTACAATCCAAGATTTATTAATGATGAAAAGTTTCCAACTTTCCCTGGTTGGTCAAAAGATAAAGAGCGAAACGCTGAATATGTTGCTCTATTTCCAAATGTAATGTTGGGGATTCACAAAGATCATTACTATGCTTATTGGTTAGAACCAATAAGTCATGAACTTACAAAAGAGCACATGGAGATCTATTATGTGGGTGATGAAGCAGCAAATGGAGATCAATTTAAATCTTTGAGAAAACAAAATTACGAGCAATGGCTTAGTATTCAATCAGAAGACTTAAATATAATAGAGGGGATGCAAGAAGGAAGAAATTCACCAGTTTATAATGGGGGCAATTTTTCCCCAGTTCTTGATAATCCTACTCACCATTTTAATAAATGGGTAGCAACATCATTAACTGACAATGACTTTGCCTCAATTTAGAGAATAACTAATGAATGATCCCCTATTGCAGTCTTTTCAACTTAAACATTTACATTTAAAAAATCGTATTATAATTACAAGTCATGAACCATCTTATAACGAAGATGGCTTTCCCAAAGATAAGTACATAGCCTACCATCTAGAGAGAGCAAAAGGTGGAATAGCGATGACAATGACTGCAGGTTCATCAGTCGTATCTAAGGATAGTCCTCCTTCATTTGATAATATTCATGCATACAAAGATGAAGTTGTTCCTTGGATAAAAAAACTGACAAATGCCATTCATGATCAGAATTGTAAAATTATGATTCAATTAACTCACTTAGGCAGAAGAACATCATGGAGTAAGGGTGATTGGCTCCCATCTGTTTCATCAGGCAGACATCGTGAACCTGCTCACAAAGCATTTCCAAAAATTGTTGAAAGTTGGGACATTGAGCGAATTATAAAAGAATATGGTGATGCTGCAGAACGGATGAAAGAAGGTGGGATGGATGGAGTTGAACTTGAGGGTCAAGGTCATCTAATAGGTCAATTTTTATCACCGCTAAGTAATGATTTAGAAACAGAATATGGGGGTAATTTAGAGAATAGACTTCGTTTTACCATTGAAGTTTTAACAGAAATAAGAAAAAAAGTTGGACAAAAATTTATAGTAGGTATTCGTTGTGTCTTTGATGAAGCAGCTCAAGACGGACTTAACAAATCTGATGGTTTAGAAATTGCTAAGATTTTATCTAAATCAGGTCTGGTGGACTACTTAAATATCAATAGAGGAAGAATTCACACTGATCCAAGTTTAACTAAACTAATTCCTATACAGGGGATGAAGAGTGCTCCTCATTTAGATTTTGCTGGAGAAATAAAAAAAGAAGTTAACTTACCAATTTTTCATGCATCTAAAATTTCTGATGTAGCCACTGCAAGATATGCTATTTCAAATGGTCTTGTTGATATGATTGGCATGACTAGAGGACACCTAGCCGATCCTCATATTGTAAAAAAAATTAAAGAAAATAGAGAAGAGGATATAAGACCATGTGTTGGGGCAACATATTGTTTAGATAGAATATATCAAGGTGAAGAAGCACTCTGCATTCATAATGCAGCAACAGGAAGAGAATTAAAATTTCCAAATATAATTTCTCCTTCAAAAACTAAAAAAAGAATCGTGATAGTGGGTGCGGGTCCTGGTGGTCTTGAGTCAGCAAGAATAGCATGTGAAAGAGGTCATGAAGTAGTAATTTTTGAGGCTGCTTCTGATCCCGGTGGTCAAGTAAGACTATGTGCAAAATCAAAAAGAAGAAAAGATATGATGGGAATTATTGATTGGCGGATGGAGCAATGCACAAAAAAAAATGTAAATTTTAAATTTAATATTTTAGCAGAAAAGAATGAAATAATTGATGAAAATCCAGACACAGTAATTATTGCAACAGGAGGTATACCTAATCTAGAATTGTTTGAGACAAAAAAAGATTTGGAAAATGTTTTTTCTAGTTGGGATATAATCTCAGGCGATATTAAAACATCAGAAAATATATTAATTTATGATGAAGCAGGAGACCATGTTGCAATGCAATCAGCTGAAGTTGCTATCGAACAAGGATCAAAGGTTAATTTTATGACACCTGATAGATTAATATCTTCTGAAATAATGGGCATGAATTTAACTCCTTATTTAAAAAATCTTCAAAATGAAAATATATCATTTGTAATTGGTAAAAGATTATTAGATGTTTCAATAAAAGGAAATAAACTAAATGCATTAATAGGATCAGACTATGATGAATTATTTAAAAATAATTCAACGTATGACCAAGTATTTGTAAACTATGGAACAAAACCTTTAGATGAGTTGTATTTTGAATTATTACCTCTTTCAAAGAATATGGGGGAGGTAAATTATGAAAAATTTATCAAGGGATACGAGCAGGATATAATTAAAAATAAAGATAGTAAATTTAATATTTTTAGAATTGGAGACGCTGTGTCATCACGAAATATTCATGCAGCAATTTATGATGCATTAAGATTAGTTATCAAAATTTAAAATCAATGTGCAGTGACAAGTTGGTCATTAATCTTTATAATTAACATATTTAATTGAGGGGCAATATGGACGAAGAATTATTTAAAAAAGGGCTAGAAAAAAGAAAAGCAACATTAGGTAAACAATATGTTGAAAAAAACTTAGAACAAGCCGATGAATTTACACTTCCTTTTCAAAAGGCAATGACTGAATGGTGTTGGGGTTTTGGTTGGAGTGACGAAGTCATAGACATGAAAACGCGATCAATGATGAACCTATCAATGATTGGTGCATTAGGAAAAATGCATGAATGGGAAATACATTGCAGAGGAGCAATAACTAATGGAGTATCCAAAGAGGAGATCAGAGCGATTATTCATGTTATTGGAATTTATTGTGGTGTTCCTCAAGCGTTAGAATGTTTTAGAGTTGCTAAAAAAATATTGGAAGAGAAAAATCTGTAAAGTAATTTTAACTGTAAATATAAAAAATATAACCAACGTATAAGATTAAACCAATTGATCCATAAGTTCTTCCAATTCTTTTAAGAAAAAACATAAATCCTAAAATCATTACGGTAACAAATAACATGAAGAGCAAATCAGCAGAGCCTATTACTGTTGGCACGCTAAAGTTTCCAAAAAAAGAAGAAATACCCAATACCCCTAAAACATTATAAATGTTGGATCCTAAAACATTACCAAGAGCGAAATCAACTTTTCGTCTTATAGCAGATAAAATTCCAACCACTAATTCAGGAAGTGAAGTACCAAAGGCAACTAAAGAAATACCTATTATTGCCTCTGGAATATTTAACTGAGTTGCAATATTAATTGCTGAGTCTACAAAAAGATCTGATCCATAAATTAATAGTATTATTCCTAATACAATGAAAGTTATTGAAAGTATTAGAGAATAATCTCCTTTTTCTTCAACATCAGATACATCAAGAGACCCTTGTTTAACTTGTATGTACATAATAAAAAATAATAAGCCGATCGAAAATATGCCAAAAACAAAATTAAAAGGTATAATTAGATAACTCATAGTTATTAAAATTACTGCCAAGCCAATATTTATCCAAGCTTGATTAATTTGATTTTGATTAATTTTACTAATAGGGATTAGAAATGATGTTGCTGCCATAACGAGTATTAAATTTGCAATATTACTTCCAATAACAGCACCAACGGCTAGATCTGGATGATTTGAGACTACGGCATTAATACTACTTGCTAGTTCGGGCAAAGATGTCCCTCCAGCCACAATAACAACACCTATTGCAAATAGAGATACTCTAAGCTTTTTTCCAAAACTAATAGAACCTCTAATTATTATTTCTGCACCGAGTATAAGTAGAGATAAACCAAAAATTAATAAAAATAAATTCACTTAAATCTAACTACCGTAAATATAGTGCGGAAGCCATAAAGCAATTTGCGGAAAAATAATAATTAAAAGTAGACCTATTACTTGTAGAACCATAAATTGCATCATCCCTATATAAATATCTTTTAAATCCCACTCAGGCACTACACCTTTTAAAAAGTATGCAGATAAAGCAACTGGTGGAGACAGCCAGGCTGTCTGCAAGTTTACTGCAACTAGAATGGCAAACCAAATGAGGTTAAAACCTAAGCCTTCGATAAGAGGTAAAATAATAGGCACAACAATTAAAACAATTGGTACCCACTCTAAAGGCCAGCCTAAAAGAAAAATCATGGCCATTACAATAAGTAAAATTAAATATCTATTAACCTCTAAGCTTAATAAGAAATCAGTAATCATTGATGGAGTCCCTAATCTAGCAAAAACAGCTCCAAAAAAATTAGAAGCTGCTACTAACAACATTATTAAGGCAGTAATCTCTAAGGTTTTAATTAGTCCATCTTTTAATTTTTCTAAAGTCAGCTTACGATATGCTAATGCTAATAAAATAGCCCCGAGAGCACCGCAACCAGCAGCTTCAGTTGGTGTTGCAAGACCAAACAAAATACTTCCAAGTGCTGAGAAAACTAATAATGCTGGCGGAACTAAACCCATAAAAAATTCATAAAGAACAACCCTTATATTCTTTTCCCTATCTTCTTCTGGAACAACTGGTCCGAGTGAAGGATCTAAGTAACATCTTATAGTTGCGTAACCAGCATATAAAACTGCTAGCATAATTCCAGGAATGATAGCTGCTGCAAAAAGATCTGTAACAGGAATCTCCATAATAGGACCCATTACAACAAGCATAATACTTGGTGGAATTAAAATTCCAAGAGTTCCTCCTGCAGTTATGGTTCCAGCAGCTAACCTAACATCATACCCTGATCTATTCATTGATTTTGCTGCCATAATTCCCAATATTGTAACTGATGCTCCAACAATACCTGTGGCAGCAGCAAAAATTATAGACACAAAAAGAACTGCATAGAAAAGAGATCCGCGAACCCTGGAAAGCATCATCTGTACTGAGGAAAACAATCTTTCCATTAAACCTGCTTGTTCCATCATAATCCCCATAAAGACAAACAGTGGAACGGCAGCTAGGGTTTGTTCAGTCATTACCATTGAAAACTGCAATGTCATTAAATAAAAAACTAATTTTCCAAATCCGAGATAACCAAAGACAAATCCTAAAAAAATTAAAGTAAAGGAAATGGGGAAACCAACAAAGATAGAAAATAGCATTACTGCTATTAAAAATATTCCTAAAATTTCTGGACTAATAAATTCTGCAATCATTCATCACCCGGCCATTTACCATTTTTCATAGCGTAGTGACTTTTCAATAATTCAGATAATCCTTGTATAAGTAAAAAAACTATACCAATCCATAAACATGATTTTATTGGCCATAGGTAAGGCATCCAAGCTGTGTCCATTCCCTTTTCCCCACGCTGCATTGACTCAATGACAAATATTGTAGTCATATACAAACAAAAGAAAAGTCCAGGAAAGTAAAAAAATAAATATAACCAAAAATCGACAAAGCCTTGCGTTTTTGTTTTAAAATTACGATATAAAAAATCTGCTCTTATATGTACACCTCTTGATAGAGCATATCCCGAACCAATCATAAACATCGCACCATAAAAAAATCTACTCATGTCGTAGGCCCAGTATGTGGGTGAGAGAAAAAATTTTCTTGCTACAACCTCATATGCCATACATAAAAATAATGGAACAGTTATCCAGCAAATAGTTTTTCCCACCAGCAAACTAAATTTATCAATGTTGATAATAGTTTTGTAAATCCAATTTGCCATGTCAGATGGTTGTTCAAAATAGCCTACTTTTCTCTCAGCGATTAACTCATCCTTTAAATCGTAATCTTGAATATTATCTGACATTCTTGTGTTCTACAGGAATTAAAGAGCGGAAACTAGTCCGCTCTTAATATATTTCAAATTATTTAAGTGTTGCAGCGTGAGCCATACCTAACTTAGCATTAGACATTTGAGCTCCACTCCAGAATGGTACTGCAATATCAGCAAATTCTTTCATAGAAGTATAAACCTCATTAAAGAATTCATTTTCTTCAGCGTTCTTATTTAGTGTAGCTAAAGCTGCTGCCATGTATTCAGAAAAATAATCTGTTGGTGTATCATGCAGTATAACACCCGCTTCTTCTGTTAACATTCTAAGTGCTTTACCATTTTCATATATTCTATCAGATAAAGTTAGCATCAAAGATGCATCAGCTGCCACCTGAAGAGAGGCTTTTTCATGATCAGTTAAACTATCATAAAGTGTACCATTCATATAAAAGTCTGCATTTACAACAACTTGGTGTAAACCTTGAAGATAATAGTGCTTTAATACTTTTTGAAAACCAAACACACTATCAGGTTTTGGACAGCACCATTCAGCAGCATCAATAGTACCAGCTTCAAGTGCAGGAAGTATGTCACCTCCACCCATTGCTACTGACGCAATACCAATATCTTTATATGTTTGACCCGGTATTCCTGGAGGTGTTCTAAAACGATATTTTCTAAAATCTTCCATACTAGTGATTGGTTCTTTAAACCAACCAAGAGCTTCTGGTCCAACAGGTTGAAGCATAAATCCTTTTATGTCTCTTCCCATCTCATTCCAAAGTTGTTCATATAATTCTTTTCCACCTGCTGCATTAAACCAAGATAAAAAAGCAAGGTTATCAATTCCTACACCTCCGCCTGCAACTGGCGAACCAAATAGCATTGCTGCTGGATGCTCTCCTGACCAATAGTGAGTCCAAGCAAATCCACAATCAATTAGACCTTTATCGATTGCATCAAGTGTTTCTTTGCCTCCAACAACTGTACCTGCTGGCAAAATTTCAAAATTCAAAGAACCGCCAGTTAACTCTGTCACTCTATCTGTAAATTCTTCTTTTAATAAGCGTGCTTCATCACTTTTAGCATTTAAAACTGTTTGGCACTTTAGTGTCTTTGCAGCTTTGGCTGATACAGTCATAAATCCTAAAACTAAGACTGAACCTAAAATTATTGTTAATATTTTTTTCATATTTCCTCCCGAAAAATTGTGTAAAAAACTTAACATGTGTAAAACGTTTTACAAAGATATTATTAAAAATAATTATTAAAAAATATTGATTTTACTGGATAAAATTAAAAAATAAATTTTATATAAAAATATAAAAAAATAAAAATTATTTCAAACTTAATTTTTAATTAGTTGAGCTATCTCAATTTAATCAATAATAAAGTGAAAAGTTAAATAAAATAAGATGTTAATTAAGCTTTCCAAAATAAATGAATAATAGTTTTGATTATATTATTGTTGGCGCAGGTTCAGCAGGTTGTGTTTTGGCAAATCGATTAACAAATAACCCTAATACATCAGTTCTTTTAATTGAAGCAGGTGGCAAAGATAGTTACCCTTGGATTCATATTCCTGTAGGATATTATAAAACCATGCACAATCCTAAAACAGATTGGTGCTTTAAAACTGAACCTGATGAGTCAATTAATGGCAGGTCAATTAATTACCCTCGAGGCAAAACATTAGGGGGCAGTTCTTCTATAAATGGCCTTTTATATATCAGAGGGCAATCAAAAGATTATGATATTTGGCGTCAACAAGGAAATTCTGGATGGGGTTGGGAGGATGTTCTACCCTATTTCATCAAATCAGAAAACCAAGAAAGAGGAGCAAATAAGTTTCATGGTGTTGGAGGCCCTTTATCAGTATCAGACATTCGAATTAAACTCGATATTTTGGATGAATTTCAAAACGCTGCAGAAGAAATTGGGATTCCCAAAATTAAGGACTTTAATACTGGAGATAATTTTGGTTGTGATTATTTTCAAGTTACAGAAAAAAATGGTTTACGTTGCAGTACTGCTGTTGCATATCTTAATCCTGCAAAAAAAAGATCAAACTTAAAAGTTGAAGTAAAAGCACATGTTAATAAAATTAATTTTGAAGGAAAAAAAGCAATTGGTATTTCTTATTGGAGAGATAATGAGTTAATCACCGTAAAGGCAAATAAAGAAGTTATTTTATCTGCTGGATCAATTGGTTCTCCTCATATTCTTCAAGTATCTGGAATTGGTGATGAGAAAAAACTTGGAAGTTTAGGAATATCCGTAAAACATCATAACTCAAGCGTTGGGCAAAACTTACAAGATCATCTGATGTTACGGCCTGTTTATAAAGTTAAAAACATCAAAACACTGAACAAAACTATAAACAGTTTTTTTGGAAAAATGATGATTGGTATGGAATTTGTTTTTTTCAGAAGAGGTGTAATGACGATGGGGGCAAGTCAACTTTGTGGTTTTGCTAAAAGTGATGAAAGTAGGGAAACACCAAATTTACAATTTCATGTTCAGCCTATTAGCACTGACCGATTAGGAGGTGCCAGTCTGCATAAGTTTAATGCCTTTACTCCAACTGTTGCAAATATAAGGCCAACTAGTAGAGGAGAAGTATATATAATCTCAAGCGACTCTAGAGATTATCCAAAAATAAAAATGAATTATCTTTCAACTGAAGATGATCGCCAAGTATCAGCTGCAGGTATTAGATTGATAAGAAAAATTATTTTTGAGAGTGAAACATTCAAAAAATATCAACCAGAAGAGTTTAGACCAGGTATAAATTATCAAAGTGATGAAGAAATTATACAAGCTTCAAGTGAACATGTTCAAACAATTTTTCATCCTGTTGGAACTTGTAAGATGGGAAGTGACAGCACCTCCGTAGTTAGTGATAAGCTTAAAGTTCATGGTATTGAAAATTTGAGAGTTGTTGATGCATCGATTATGCCGAACATTACTTCAGGTAATACAAACGCCCCAACAATTATGATTGCTGAAAAAGCAGCAGATTTGATTATTGGTGATCAATAAGTTTATTGAACGACAGTATCCTTACTGTTAATTCCAGCAACTTCTACAGGTGCTTTCATTGCATCTCTTCTAAATGGCTCGCCTAATTCTTGATTTAAGATAACTTCTATAAAAGTTGTAATGCCATTCATTTGTTCAACACATGATGTCTTCAAAGCTTCAGTTAATTCTGATTGGGTTGTTACTTTAACCCCTTTAAATCCACACGCTTCAGCAATTTTTGCATAACTTAATTTTGGATCAAGCTCTGTTCCAATAAAATTATTATCATACCAAAGAGTTGTATTTCTTTTCTCCGCACCCCATTGATAATTTCGGAAAATAACCATTGTAATATTAGGCCATTCTTCTCGGCTACATGATGTCATTTCACTCATGCTAATTCCAAAAGCTCCATCTCCTGAAAAACCAACAACAGGTGTGTCTGGACATCCAATTTTAGCTCCTAATACTGAAGGAAATCCATAACCACATGGCCCAAATAAACCTGGAGCTAAATATTTTCTTCCTTGCTCAAAAGTTGGGTAAGCATTTCCAATTGCACAATTATTCCCAATATCGCTCGAGATGATTGCATCTTCAGGTAAGCCTGCTTGAATAGCTCTCCACGCCATTCGAGGAGACATTCTATCAGGATCTCTCTCACGAGAGTCTTTATTCCATGTAGTACCTTCATCATCCTCTTCATGATCAAGACTTGTTAATGTTTGAAGCCATGCAGATTTGGTTTGATGAATTAGAGCCTTTCTATCTTCTCTTCCAATATCTCCAGCACTTGAAGATAATTCACCTAAAATTTGTTTTGCAACTAATTTAGCATCTCCACAAATTCCTACTGTTATTCTTTTTGCTAATCCTATTCTGTCAGAATTTATATCAACTTGAATAATCTTTGCTTCCTTGGGCCAATAATCTATTCCATAACCAGGAAGTGTAGAAAAAGGATTCAATCTTGTTCCCAATGCTAAAACGACATCAGCTTTTGCAATAATCTCCATTGCAGCTTTAGACCCATTGTATCCAAGAGGACCTACAGCTAGAGGGTGCTTTCCTGGAAAACTATCGTTATGTTGGTATCCGCATGCAACAGGTGCATCTAATTTTTCTGCTATGTTTTTACAATCTTCAATCGCATCAGCAAGCACAACTCCAGCACCTGATAATATTACAGGGAATTTTGCATTAGATAAAAGATCTGCAGCTTCACTTATTGCGGTTGAGCCACCAGATGGTCTCTCAAATTCAATAATAGATGGTAATTCAATATCTATTACTTGTGTCCAAAAGTCTCTAGGCACATTTATTTGAGCTGGCGCTGAACCTCTTTTTGCCTTTAATATAACTCTGTTTAATACTTCTGCCATTCTAGACGCATCCCGGACTTCTTCTTGATAACAAACCATATCTTTAAATAAGTTCATTTGTTCTACTTCTTGAAAACCTCCCTGACCCATTGTTTTATTTGCAGCTTGCGGTGTCACTAAAAGCATTGGAGTATGATTCCAATAAGCTGTTTTGATTGGTGTTACTAAACCTGTTATGCCCGGTCCATTTTGAGCAATACACATTGCAATTTTACCAGTTGATCTTGTGTAACCATCTGCAATAAGACCACCATTTGACTCATGAGCAACATCCCAAAAAGTTATCCCTGCTTTTGGAAAAAGGTCTGAAATTGGCATGAATGCTGATCCAATTATTCCAAAAGAATGTTGTATTCCGTGCATTTGTAGAACTTTTACAAAAGCTTCCTCAGTAGTCATTTTAGCCATCTTCAAATCTCCAATTAATATATTATGTTATCTATTTAGACTTATTTATTTAAATTCAAATTTTGGACTATAATAATTTGTGAGCATAATCTAGAAAATTAATTAAATAATGAACAAAAAAAACCAAAAATTAATAGAGTCTGAAAACACTCAGCCCAACTTAAAAGGTCAAGATATCATTAAATTTATTGCAAAGACACTCCCCCATCAACCAGGTGTTTATCAAATGGAAGATGATGAAGGTCAAATCCTATATATTGGAAAAGCTAAAAATCTTGCAAAGAGAGTCATAAATTATACTTCCTTAAATAACCTCACACGTCGTTTACAAAGAATGGTGAGTTTAACAAAGAAAATGAATTTTTTTGTAACAAACACAGAAATTGAAGCACTCTTACTTGAATGTAATTTAATTAAAAGACACAAACCACGTTTTAATATTATCTTAAGAGATGACAAATCATTTCCTTATATTTTAATCAATAAAGAGCATAAATTTCCTCGTCTCCAAAAATATCGAGGCGCAAAAAAAATTAAAGGTGATTATTTTGGTCCATTTGTTTCACCATCTGTTGCTGATTATACTTTAATAGCTCTGCAGAAAGCTTTTTTACTAAGAAGTTGCTCTGAAGGTACTTTTAAAAATAGATCTCGTCCTTGTTTATTATTTGATATCAAAAGATGCAGCGGTCCATGTGTAGATATTATTAATGAAAAAAAATATAAAGAGAGCATTGATGATGCAAAAAAGTTTTTAAAAGGTAATACAAAAAAAATTGAAAAAAAATTAAATACAAAGATGAGATTAGCAAGCAAGAATCAAATGTTTGAAGAAGCTGCAAGACTAAGAGATAGAATAAAAGCAATAAATCAAATTCAAAAATATCAATCAGTTTATATTAGGGAAATGCGCAATATAGATATATTCGCGATAAAACTATCAGATAGTAAGAGTTGTATTCATGGAAAGTTTTATAGAAATGGCAGTAATTATGGAAATAAATCGTTTTTTCCGTCCCATGAAGATAATAGTGAAGAAAAAGAAATTCTAGAGTCTTTTTTATATCAATTTTATGCTGACAAAGATGTGCCCCCTAAAATTTTAGTAAATATTGATCAAGAATTTTTAAAAGAAGTAGAAAAAATATTAAATAAAAAAAATAAATCAAAAACTAAAATACTAAATCCAAAATCTGGGGAAAAATTACAGCATATACTATTAGCAGAAAAAAACGCCCTTGAGAGTATTAAGTTAAAAAAAACCAGCATTGAAAATCATCATTTAGCTCTAAATTCGTTATCAAAATTATTAAGTATAAAGGATGATATAAACAGAATTGAAGTTTATGATAATAGTCACACATCTGGTAAAAATGCTGTCGGAGTAATGGTGGTTGCGGATAAAGAAGGTTTGAGCCCAAAGCATTACCGTAAATTTAATATTAGATATGATTTAAAAAATAAAAATATTTCAAATGTTAGTGATTATTATATGATGGAAGAAGTACTTAGCAGGCGTCTTTCTAAAATTAATGAAAATGAAGATGCTTTATTTCCAAACTTAATTATTATTGATGGTGGAAGAGGTCAATTTAATAGTGTCCAAAAAATATTAAAGAAATATAAAATAAGCAACATTGAGTTAATGAGTATTTCTAAAGGACCAGAAAGAAACGCAGGTAGAGAAATCATTCATGTTGAAAATAAAAATTTAAATTTAAAACCAGATGATCCCCTTCTTTACTTTATTCAGAGACTGAGAGATGAAGCACATCGATTTGCAATCACAGCCCATCGAGCTAGAAGATCAAAAACTACAGTTAAATCTGTCTTTGATGAGATTAAGGGGATTGGACCAAAGAGAAAAAAAGAGCTACTTCTTCATTTTGGGACGGTCGACAAGATAAAATCTGCTTCATTAGAAGAGCTTAAGCGTATTAAATCAATTCCTGGAAAAAAACTTAAAGAGTTATTCGAATTTTTTAATGGCTAATAAGTTAAACTTAATCTAAAAAAAATTTATGAAATTAAATATTTCAAATATCTTAACCATTGCAAGAATAATTGTAATTCCAATAATTGTTCTATGTATATATTTAAAAGACCCTTTTTACGGCTGGATAGCATTTGTCCTTTTTTGCCTAGCTAGTATCACAGACTATTTTGATGGGTATGTTGCTAGGATTAGAAATGAAGTAACGAACTTTGGAACCTTTCTCGATCCTATAGCAGATAAATTATTAGTAGCAGCTGTTATTCTAATTTTAACTTCAAAAGAAGTCATTGCAGATTGGGAAACAATTCCAGCGCTAATCATTTTACTTAGAGAAATAGCCGTATCTGGCTTGAGAGAATATCTTGCAAAAATTAAAGTGAGTGTTCCTGTATCTAGAATAGCAAAGATTAAAACGTCTCTTCAGTTGATTGCTTTAGCTTTACTAATACTTAGTGAAAGTGGAATTACGATTGTACCAATTATTTTCATTGGCAAGTTAGCTTTATGGACTGCGGGAATTTTAACATTATATACAGGGTATGATTATCTTAAGTCTGGCCTAAGGCATTTTTAATGAAAATAAAATACTTTGCCTGGATTAAGGATATTACTAATCTTGAAGAAGAAGAAATAAATTCTAATAGAATAAAAAATTTAGATGAATTAAAAATTTTTATCATAGAAAAATATCCTAATTTAAATAAACATATGAAAAAAGAAGTATTGAGATTTGCCATTAATCAAGAATATGTAATTAAAAATATTAATCTTAGTGATAATGATGAAATTGCTATTTTTCCTCCAGTAAGCGGTGGTTAATGATTAAAATTCAAGAAGAAGATTTCAATTCCGAAGATGAGATTAATAAAATTAAGAAATTACATTCTAATATAGGAGCTGTATCTTCATTTATTGGCTATGTAAGAGATGAGAATAATAGCAAAGAAGTTACATCTATTAATTTAGAAGTTTATCAAGAAATGGCTTATAAACAATTTGAGAAAATTATAAATAAAGCTAACTTAAAGTGGAAACTTGAAGATAGCTTAATTATTCATAGATATGGAAAATTAGAAGTTAATAGTAAAATAGTTTTAGTTGCTTGCTTTTCTAAACACAGAAAAGACAGTTTTGAGTCATGCAATTTCATAATGGATTATCTAAAAAAAGAAGCACCTTTTTGGAAAAATGAATTTTATGCTGACAAAAACGAGTGGTTAGTAAACTCTAATTAGATTTTTTTACCATATCACTGAAATCACCCATAAATTTAAATGTAGTTGAGTTATCGCCAGTATTAAAACTAACATTATCAATTGATTTTATTGGTGTTATCTCTGCAGCAGTACCAGTAAGGAACGCCTCATCATACTTATTAATTTCTGAAGGCAAAATATGTCTTTCTGTAATTTTATATCCTTGCTGTGTGACCATTTTTATAACTGCTTGACGAGTTATGCCATTTAAAAAACAATCTGGTATAGGTGTGTGAATATCACTATTTTTTATAAAAAAAATATTAGCCCCTGTTCCTTCTGCTACATAACCCCTATAGTCTAACATAAGGGCATCGTGATATCCTTGGCTTTCTGCAAATTCTTTTGACATTGTGCATATAATATATGGTCCAGAAGCTTTAGCTTCATAAGGAGCTGTGTCAGGTGCTGGTCTTTTCCATGGTGATGTAATTAATTTTAGTCCATTTTTTCTATCCTCAATTTTAAAATAAGAAGACCAGTCATCCCAAACTGCTATTGCAACATTTATATTTGATTTAGTTGTCGAAATACCCATTTGATCTCCACCTCTCCAAGCAAGAGGTCGAACATAACAATCTTTATAACCCATTTTATTAATGAGCGTATTCTTTGCCTCATTAATTTCCTCCTTGGAAAAAGGAATTTTTATACCTATTATTTTTGCAGAATTGAAAAAACGATCGGTATGCTCTTGAGATTTAAAAATTTTACCACCATATGCTCTTTCTCCTTCAAATACTGCACTAGCATAATGTAATCCTTGAGAAATTATATGAGATGTTGCATTTTTCCATGGAATAAATACACCATTCATCCAAATCCAACCTTCTCGATTTTCAAAAGATTTGCTCATAATATTCCATATTAATTTTTTTTAATGACAATTGACTATCAGTGATGCATAATTAAGTCAATATGGCTGACCTAAATAATTTATTATCTCCTTTTTTTTTAAATGACAAAGAAGTAAAGAAGGTAATTGAGCTTATCTTTTTTTCCTATAGAGATTTCACATCTGGGCCTGATAAAATTCTTGAAAAGTTAAACTTTGGTAGGGCGCATCATAGAGTTATATATTTTGTTGGAAAGAAAAATCACATTACTATCAAAGAACTGTTAGTTGTTTTACAAATTACTAAACAAAGTCTTTCAAGAGTTTTAAATCAATTAGTTAAGGAAAAATTTATTATAGTCTCAACTGGTGTGGATAAAAGAACCAAAAAGTTATCACTTACTGAAAAAGGAAAAAAACTTGAGAGTGAGCTATCAAGTATTCAAATAAAAAAAATTAGAGGGGTTATAAATAAATTTAGTGAGGATAATATAAATGGTTTCAAGAAAATGTTATATGAAATGATCGAAGATAACAATAAAAAAACTTTTCAAGAAATAAATGATTGAAGATGAACAAAACTATTCTTCTAGTAGATGATGATCAAAGATTAAGAGATTTATTAAAAGATTATTTAAGTGAAAAAAACCTATCAATTTTTACATCTCAAGACTTTGAAGAAGCAAAGGAAATACTAAAATACTTTGTTTTTGATTTAATAATATTAGATAGAATGATGCCAAGTGGAGATGGGGTAGAGTTAATATCTCTAATTAAAAATAAATCAAATACTCCAATAATAATGTTAACAGCAATGGGGGAAAATGAAAATATCATCCAAGGTCTAAAAATAGGATCTGATGATTATGTTTCAAAACCCTTTGAACCAGAAGAATTATATCTTCGCATAAAAAAATTGCTGAATTTATATGAGAACATTAATCAATCCGAATTGCGTATTGAGTTTGGTAATTATGTTTTTGATACAAAGACTATGGTTCTAAAAAAAGAATATGAGGAAATTTATTTAACAGAGGGTGAAAACACATTGCTAATAAAATTAATTAATAAAAGAAATAATCTTGTTTCAAGAGAAGAATTGGCAGACAAAGAATTTGATGAGAGCGAACTAAGAAAAGTTGATGTAGGCATAACAAGATTACGTCAAAAAATTGAAAAAATTCCAAAAAAACCACAATTTATAAAAACCATTAGGAGCAAAGGTTATATGTTAGTTTGTAGGGAAATATGATTGTTAAAAGAATAATTCCAAAGTCATTATTAGGAAGATCTATAATTATAATATTTGTTCCAATTATAATTTTAGTAATAATTACTTCCATTATTTTTTATCAAACTTCATGGAATATAATATCAAAAAGGCTAACACAATCAGTAGTTGCAGACATAAATGTTCTAGTTAAATTAATTGAAAAAGATCTTGAATTTGAGGCAATACAAATTGCTAGAGAAGATTTTAAAATGAAAATAAAAATCATAGAAAATGGTGAAATTGAAAATAAATCATTAATTAATCAAAGAGGTATTTTATCTAATAGACTGAAACAGGCACTCTCAGAATTAAAGACTCCCTTTTTTTATGATTTAAGTAATATCGATTCAGGTGTTGAGATAATATTACAAATTAAAAAAAATCAATATTTATTTATTATCGTAGACAAAGATAGACTGTACAGTGAAACAGCTTTTGTCTTTTTGCTGTGGATGATGTTTGCTTCTATTCTTCTTTTATTATTTTCTTATTTTTTTATGAATAAACAAATAAGGCCTCTTAAAAGATTGTCAATAATAGCAGAAACATTCGGTAGAGGTTTGGATGCTCCAGAATTAAAAGCAGTTGGTGCGTCAGAAATCAAACAAACAGCAAATGCTTTTAATCAAATGAGAACAAGAATAAAAAGATTTTTAAAACAACGAACTGATATGTTAGCAGGTGTAAGTCATGATCTACGTACACCATTAACAAGAATGAAACTTCAATTATCACTCTTAAAAGATGAAAAAGCAAAAACAGAGCTAGAATTAGATATCAATGAAATGACTGCAATGTTGGATAGTTATGTTAGTTTTGTTAGATCTGAAGCACCTGAACCAATTGAGAATATTATCATTAATAAATTAGTAAAGGATATAATTAAAAATGTAGATTTAAATAAATATAAGATAAAGTTTACAGAAAAAAATATTATTAAAACTTCAGGAAGACCAATACAATTAAAGAGAGCTATACAAAACATTATTGATAATTCTTTAAGATATTCTAATGAATTGAACATTGAAATATTACTTAATAATGATGGATGTATTATCATTATAGAAGATAATGGCCCAGGTATTCCTGATAAAAATTACGAAGATGTCTTTAAGCCATTTTTTTCATTAGATCCTTCTCGAAACAAACTAAAAGGCGAAAGTGGGCTAGGTTTATCCATTACTAGAGATATCATTAGATCGCATGGAGGTGATGTAAAATTATCAAAATCTAGCTATGGAGGTCTAAAATCTATAATACAACTTCCAATTTAAAAAAGCCTACCCCCATTAGGAATAGTTTGATTAGGCTCAATTAATATTGGTTCGTTAAGCTCATTTGGAAATCCCAAGACTAAAACTTGAGAAATTAAATTGCCAATTTGTTTGGGTGCAAAATTTATTACAGCGGCAACTTGCTTATTAATTAAATCACTTGATTTATAATTTTTAGTAAATTGAGCAGAACTTTTTTTAATGCCAATTTTTTTTCCAAAATCAATTTCGAGAACAATAGAGGGTTTTTTTAGTTTAAAATTCTCTTTTGCCGAAATAATTGTACCAACTCTAATATCCACTTTCTCAAAATCTTGATATGATATAATTTTAGTCACTTTAAATATTTACTAAATTTTTCTACTTGGTCTAAATTTTTATCGAGGGCATTCATAGTTTTTTCTAAAGAAAAAGTATGATCATCAATCCAAGAGTAAAATGTAATTAAATAAACTAAAAAAAGTCCTTTTAATCTAATAGCACCCTTTACACCATTGACATTAAATTTTGCTAACTCTGCTGTAACTATCATACTTTCTAATAAGGATGGGAATAGTTTTAATATTTTTTTAGGAGATTTTTTTAATGCTTCAAACATTTTAATAAATGAAATCCTGTTTTCTTGCAAAATATCAAATCTTGCCATTAAAACCTCAAATAACATATCCTTTGTTGACGAACTATCTATATTTTTTGTTTTTTCTATTAATAAATTATCAACGTACTTGTTGATATTTGTAAGCAAATCATTTTTTGTATTAATAATTTTTTGCTTCTTATTTTTTTTATCAAGTACATCATCTAAGGTTAATTTATCCCATGATTTTTTGTGAAGTTTTTTTAGTGTATCTTCTGCAATTTTTTTTTCTAAATCAATCATTAATTTTTTTTACTTAGTATTTTTGCTCTATTATATGCAGCCATAAAAGTTTTATAAATAATTTTATCAATATTATTATTTTTCAAATTTTTTATCCCAGCTTCTGTTGTTCCACCCTTAACTGCAATTTGTATTGCTAATTCTTCAGGTTTTTTTTTAGTTTCTTGCATTAAGTAAATTGAACCTAACATCGTTGAAATAATTAAGTCTTGGGATTGGTTTTTTGAAAATCCTAGTTTTTCAGCAGCTTTTTCAAATGCATGAATTAGAGTAAAGATATAGCCAGGCCCACTACCTGAAACAGCAGTTGCTTTATCAATTTGACTTTCATTTTTTAACCATATGGTTTTACCCACATTTAAGAAAAGTTCATTTAATTTTTTTTTATTATTTATTGTTAAACTACTGTTTGAAACAAAACATGATATACCATTGCGAACTAGCGCTGGCATATTGGGCATTATTCTTACAAATTGATTTGCATTTTTAATTCTTTTTTTAAAAAAATTTATTTTCTTACCTGCAATGATACTACCTATTACTATATTTTTTTTTAATTCAAAATTTTCATAATCATTTAAAACATCAGTAGCAATTTGCGGCTTAACTGCAAAAATAATTATATCAAATGTTTTCATTTGTTTTTGAGTAGGAGCTTTATTTAAAATATCAATTTTTTTACGTTTTAATTTATTTTTTAATTTATTAAAATTGTATGGATCTACTATTGTAAAAGAATAATATTTAAGATTTAACCAAGACATTATTAATGCACTACCCATATGCCCACAACCTACTAACAAAACTTTACTCATAAATTATTATTAATTATACTTTTTAAAAAAAATATATAGTTTTTTAGGCGGACCCTAGAACTTCAAAATTGGCAAATAGTAAAGATTTAGATGGCTCCAGTTCATCAAATAGAACTTGCTGAAAAGAAGGATAATATTTTTCACATTCATAAATAGCAATATCAACCAAATTTTCTAATTTTTCATGTAAAAAATCACTGTCTGAATTAGACAAAATAGTATGACGAAATGCAGGAATACCATTTTTGCTGGTAATATCAAAATGACCCAACCATAACTTTTCATTTATTAAACCTATTAATTCATAGGCTTTACCAATTTTATTCTGTGGAAATTTTAAATCAAAAGTTATTGTAAAACTTATAGCTTTTATGTTTTCAGACCATGTAAAATACAATCTATATTGACACCATTTGGAGGAAATATCAGCAACCAACTCATATTCATCTGCTCTGCTAAAACTCCATTTTTTTTGATAAATTACTTCCTCAACTACATCTATAGGATTTAAGGGTAAATTTTCGATATCCATACTTTATATAGTATTTTAATTAATTTAAGTACTAGATATAGTCTTACTAAATAAACGAGATGTTTCGCAAGTTAAATTAATAAAATAAGAGGAAAAATGTGAATAATTGTTAGTTTTTAGCCTTTTTTTTTCTAGAAATAGTTTTTTTCTTTTTTGTAACAGTTTTCTTTCTAGGTTTTTTTGTTTTTTCATTATCAATTATCGATTTTTGCACCAATCTTTTCAGTGCATCAAATTCATCTCTTTTTACAAGATTCATTTTATTTATGACCTTGTTCACTCTTAGTGAGACCATTGTCTCAATTTCTTTTCTTAGACTAGAAAAGGTACTCATTGCATCAACAGCTATTTTTGATAAGTCAGATAAAATTTTGCTTTTATTAACCATAATGTAATAACCTATTTAAAAGATAATGATTATAATTCAACCTTCAATAGATCCAATACTTATATCTTTAGGTTTTATAGATATACGTTGGTATAGTCTTTCGTATATTTTTGCTTTTATCCTTGGATCAATATTAATCAAAAAACTCAATAGACAATCTTTCAATATACTTTCAAATACTCAGATTGATAAATTTTTTATATGGGCAGTAATTGGAGTAATAATAGGTGGAAGGTTAGGTTATGTTGTTTTTTACCAATCAAAGTTATTTTTTTTCGACCCATTATATCTTTTTGAAATTTGGAAAGGAGGGATGTCTTTTCATGGAGGTTTAATTGGAATAATTTTATCAATTTATCTTTTTGCAAAAAAAAATAATGTTAATTTTTTTTATTTATCAGACTTAGTATCTATTGTAGCTCCTATAGGATTATTTCTAGGAAGAATTTCTAATTTTATAAATACAGAATTGTATGGAAGGGTTACTGAATTTCCTTTTGCATTTATTTACCCGTTAGTTGATAATAATCCAAGACACCCATCACAGCTATATGAGGCGTTATTTGAAGGAATAGTTTTGTTTTTTATCTTATATTTGTATTTTATTAAAAATAAAAAAAGATATATAATTGGAAATTTAAGTGCTTATTTTTTAATAATTTATTCAATTTTTAGATTTTTTATTGAATATTTAAGAGAGCCTGATTTGCATTTAGGTTTATTTTTCAATTACTTATCCATGGGTCAAATTTTATGTATTCCAATATTCTTAGCAGGAATATTTATTCTATTTCGTAGATGAAAATTAAAGACTTAATTATTTCACAAATTAAAAAAAAAGGACAAATAGATGTTGGTGAGTTCATTGAGCTTTGTCAGTTTAGTGACAATGGTTATTATATTAATAATAATCCCATTGGTCAAAATAATGATTTTATCACTTCCCCAGAGATATCACAAATGTTTGGAGAAATAATAGGAGTTTTTTTAATAAACTTCTGGGAAAAACATATTCAAAGAGATTTCAATTTAATTGAATTGGGTCCTGGGGCGGGAACTTTAACTGAGGATATAATTCGTGTAGCTACAATAAATAAGGATTTTTTGAATTCGACTAATCTTTTTTTAATCGAAAAAAATCAAGTTTTGATAAAAAAACAAAAGGATAGATTATCCAATTTAAATGTTAAAAATTTAAAATGGTGTAAAAACTTTGATATAAAAAATGATAAACCTTCAATAGTGTATTCTAATGAATTCTTTGATTGTTTTCCTATAAGACAATTTTTTAGAAAACAGAAATGGTATGAGAAAATTATAAAGTATAATAATTCTAAAAAATTATTTAACTTTGAGTCTGAAGAAATAAAGAATGAAAAACTCTTGCAAAGTTTGGAAAAATTTAACTACGCTGGAGTAGCTGAAATTTCCAAAACACGAAAAAATTATTATGATTCAGTTTGTAAGTTTATTAAAAATAACAAAGGAATTTTTTTTACAATTGATTATGGATACAAGACCTTTCCTAAAAATTTTTCACTACAAACTATCCATAGGCATAAAAAAACCCATCTATTTGATAATCTAGGAAATCAAGATATTACAGCTCACGTAAATTTTGATGAATTAATTAAAGTAGCAAATTACAATAAGTTAACTATAGAGTCATTTAGTAACCAAAAAGATTTTTTATTAGGTTGTGGTCTAAAAGAAAGGAAGGAGCAGTTACAAAATAATCAAGATGAAATAGTTTCAAAAAAAATAGAATTAGATTATGAGAGACTTACTAGTAAATCTCAAATGGGAGATATTTTTAAAGTTTTAATTACAACATGTCTTTAGTTAAAAATTATCACATTATAAAAAAAGCTAAAATTACTCATGGTTTTTTTACTAAACTTAATGGTTTCTCAAAAAATGAATTTAAATCACTTAACTGCAGTGTTTCTAGTGGAGATAGTAAAAAATTAGTTCAAAAAAACAGACATCAGGCTCTTAAAAATTTAGGATTACAAAATAAAAAATTAATTTTAATCAATCAGGTTCACTCTTCTAAGGTAGTACAAATTAAAAAAACAAATATAAATAAAAAAATAGATGCTGATGGAATGATGACATCATTAAACAATGTAGTTTTGGGTGTACTAACTGCAGACTGCGCACCTATTTTTATTTATGACAATAAAAAAAAGTTTGTTTGCTGTTTACATTCAGGTTGGAAGGGTACGCTGAAAAATATTTCTAAAAATGCTATAATCTTTTTTGATAAAAAAAAAATTAGTAGAAAAAACCTAACAGCAATTATTGGACCTTGTTTGAATAGTAAAAATTATGAAGTTGATAGAAATTTTGAAAAAAAATTTTTAAAAAAAAATCTAAATTATTCAAAATTTTTTAGAAAAAAAAATATAAATAAAACTTTTTTTAACCTTAGGGGTCTAATAAATTATCAGTTGAGAGAATTAGGTTTAGAAAAAATTCATAACGTAAATCTTGATACATATGCAAACAAAAGACTATTTTTTAGTCATAGGAGATCTAAACATCAAAATGAAAAAACTACAGGTAGACTTATTAACTTAATCTCTCTGACATAATAGTTGAACTATTTGTATACTCATATATTGATAAAAATATTTAATGAAAATTATTGCAGGTAACAGTAATAAAATTTTAGCAGAAGCAATTTGCTCGTATATTGGTGTATCATTAGCCAATACATCTCTTAGAAAATTTGCTGATAGAGAAATATTTGTAGAAATTAATGAAAATATAAGAGGTGAGGATGTTTTTATAATTCAATCAACATCTCACCCAGCAAATGATCACCTGATGGAATTATTAATTACCATTGATGCTGCAAAAAGAGGTTCAGCAAAAAGAATCACTGCCGTAATTCCTTATTATGGGTATGCTAGACAGGATAGGAAAACTGGACCTAGAACCCCTATAACAGCAAAACTAGTAGCAAACTTAATTACTTCAGCAGGGGCTCATAGAGTTCTAACTATGGATTTACATGCAGGACAAATTCAGGGTTTTTTTGACATTCCTCTAGATAATATTTTTTCAGCCCCACCAATAATTAAAGATATGAAAGAAAAATTTTCAAATAATAGCAATTTAGTAATTACATCTCCAGATGTTGGTGGTGTTGTAAGAGCTAGAGCCTTTGCAAAAAGAATGAATGCTGGTCTCGCTATCGCGGATAAAAGAAGAGAAAAAGCTGGAGAGTCTGAAGTTATGAATATTATTGGAGATGTAAAAGATAAAACATGTATTTTACTCGACGATATTGCTGACTCTGCTGGAACATTGTGTAATGCAGCAAAAGCTCTTAAGGACAATGGTGCTAAAGAAATATTCTCTTATATTGCCCATGGAGTCTTATCTGGAGAAGCCCTAAAAAGGATTGAAAGCTCTGCTATCAAGGAATTAGTTCTGACTGACAGTATAGAAGCATCAAATGATGTAAAAAATACAAAAAATATTAGACATATTAGTGTTGCTCCTTTAATGGGTGAGGCCATAAAAAGGATCAACAGTGATTCTTCTGTTTCGGCCCTTTTTGATTAAAACAAATTAAATTAAAATGGAAAAATATAAAGTAATTGAGAGATCTAAAGATACTGGCTCCACTTACTCATTGCTTACTAAAGGTATGGTTCCTGGCATAGTTTATGGTAAAGGAACAGAGCCAACTAAGATAGCTTTTGAGAATAAGATCTTACAAAAGCTGATGCACGCTGGTGCTTTTTACTCTACAATATTAGACATTGATATTGATGGAAAATCAGAAAAAGTTCTTCCTAAGCAACTACAATATCATCCTGTAACTGATAAGCTAATTCATTTTGATTTTTTAAGAGTTCAGAACGACACAAAGGTTACCGTTGAAGTACCTGTAGAGTTTTTAAATCAAGAAACATGCCCAGGTCTTAAAAAAGGCGGTGTACTAAACTTGGTTAGACGTGAAGTAGAGCTAAGCTGTAATGCTAACAATATACCTGATAAATTGCAGTTTGATCTGATTAATAGTGAAATTGGTGACTCTATTAAAATTAGCAATATTAATCTTCCAGATGGGGTTAAGCCTACTATTTCAGATAGGGATTTTGTTGTAGCAACACTTGTTCCTCCAACAGTAGAAGTTGAAACAAAACCTGCTGAATCAGAAGAAGAGTCTAGTGAAGAGACTAAAGAAGAAAAATCTGAAGAACAAAAAGAAGATAGCAAAGAAGAATCTAAAGAAGAATCTAAGTAAAATATCTTATAAATAATTATGTTTTTAATTTGTGGTCTGGGAAACCCAGGTAAAGAATACATTAACACACGACATAACATTGGTTTTGCTTTAATTGATAAGCTCATAAATTTTTATAATTTTGTTCCTTTCAAAAAAGACTCCAAAAAAGAAATTTTTAAGGGCATTATAAATAATGATTCCTGCTTTTTATTGAAACCTTTAAATTTTATGAATTTGTCTGGACAGCCAATAAGAGATGTAATGAGCTTTTATAAGATTGAAAAAAATAAATTATTTATTATCCATGATGATTTAGACTTAGAGCTTGGAAAGGTAAAAGTAAAATTGGGTGGTGGTAATGCAGGTCACAATGGTCTTTCAAGCATTGATGAAATGATTGGAAATGAATACTATCGAATTCGGGTTGGCATTGATCATCCAGGAGATAAACATTTAGTTTCAAACTATGTACTTAATAAATTTAGTGAAACTGAAATTGAAATAATCAATAAACAGCTAGAAAATATTACACAAAACTTCGAAACTATTTTAAGTGACATAGGTCTTTTTTTAACAAAGTTATCAGAAAGTAAATAATGGGTTTTAAATGTGGTATTATTGGTTTGCCAAATGTTGGAAAATCAACATTGTTTAATGCTTTAACTGAGTCAAATAAAGCTGAGGCAGCAAATTATCCCTTTGCCACTATTGAACCTAATGTAGGAAGGGTAGCTGTTCCAGATAAAAGGTTAAAAATACTTGGTGAAATAGGAAAAAGTGAAAAAATAATTCCTTCATATATGGATTTTGTGGATATTGCAGGACTTGTTAAAGGTGCTTCTCAGGGAGAGGGTTTAGGGAATAAGTTTTTAGGTCATATACGAGAAGTTGATGCTATTGCTCATGTAGTGCGATGTTTTGAAGATGAAAATATTGCTCATGTATCAAATACTATTAATCCTCTTAATGATATTGAAACTATCAATACAGAGCTTCAACTGGCTGATATTGAGACATTAGAAACAAAAAGAAATTCTCTCGAAAAAAAATCTAAACAAGGTGATAAAATTATTAAGATTCAAATTAGTATAATAGAAAAACTCTTAGAAAATTTAAATGATATTGATTTATTAGTCAAAAATGAATATTCTGAAGCGGATAATCTATTTATTAAAACATTGAACTTAATTACAACTAAGCCAATTTTATATATCTGCAATGTTGATGAAAACTCAGTTCAAAATGGAAATGAATTATCTAAGAAAGTAAAAGAGTACGCTGCAAAAAATAATCATAACTTTGTAATTGTTTCTGCTTCAATTGAGTCTCAAATTGCAGAATTAGTAGACAATGAAGAAAAGCTTGAGATAATTAAAGAAATGGGTCTCAATGATACAACTTTAACAAAAATAATTAAAAGTGGTTATGATCTGCTAAATCTGATTAATTACTTTACCTGTGGACCTAAAGAAACACGTTCGTGGACTATAAATAAGAACACTTTAGCGCCACAAGCTGCGGGTAAAATACATTCTGATTTTGAAAAAGGTTTTATCAGAGCAGAAACTATTGCTTATGAGGATTTTATAAAATTCAAAGGTGAAGTAGGTAGCAGAGATGCGGGAAAATTAAGGCAAGAGGGTAAAGATTATATTGTAAAAAATGGAGATGTAATGCACTTTCTGTTCAATGTTTAGTGCACTTCCCTCCACAATCTATTTTTTGCTAAATACACTATTGTTCCAAGAACTAAGAAAAATAAAATAACTTTGATACCTAAATTCTTTCTTACTTCGAGCTCAGGCTCAGCTGACCATTTTAAAAACGTAACAACATCTTCAGATAGTTGAGCGGCATTATTGTCTGTTCCATCATCGTAATCCACACTACCATCATAGATTGGTGCAGGCATAGCAATTTGATTACCATCCATCCATTTATTGTAATACATGCCATCACCAACTTCTAATTCCTCAGGAGCCTCTTCGTAACCCATTAATAAATTATAAATATAGTCTTCACCGTATCTTCTAGCCTTTGTGATAACACTTAGATCAGGTGGGTAAGCACCGTTGTTATTAGCTCTTGCTTCATTATCATTTAGATAAGGATTAACAAATCTATCTGCAGGACGCGCAGGTCTTTCAAACATTTCACCCTCATCATTTGGACCGTCTAAGACATCATGCTCAGCTGCAATAGCTTTTACTTGCGCTTCAGAAAATCCTATATCCAAAAGATCTCTATAGTAGAGCAATTTCATTGAATGGCATCCAGCACAAACTTCTCTGTAAACCTTAAAACCTCGTTGTAATGCAGCTCTATCAAAGGTTCCTGTTATACCATTAAATGACCATTCATGTTTTGGCATAGATCCTTTATTTGACTCAGCAGCATGAACGTTAAATGTAAAAATTAGAGTTAAAATTAATATTAATATTTTTGTCATCTAATAAATTTCTTTTTGGCTAGCAGTTAATGGTGAGTCTTTACCACCACCCAAATAAACATCACTTATGCTAGCAGGAAGTGTCTTTGGTTTTTCAATCCATCCAATAAAAGGTGTAATAATAAGGAAAAAACCAAAATAATATACCAGCCCTACTCTTGCAATTAAAAGATATAAACCTTCAGCAGGTAACATTCCAACATAACCAAGGACAAAAAAGTTTACAAAAAATAGCATCATGAACCATTTGTACATTGGTCTAAAATTACAACTTCTCACTTTTGATGTATCTAACCATGGAAGCACAAAAAGAATTGCAATTGCTCCAAACATCAACGCCACCCCGCCTAACTTATCAGGTACAGCTCGTAAAATTGCATAGAATGGGGCTAAATACCAATTTGGAACAATATGTGCAGGAGTAACTAATGGATCAGCTGGTATATAATTATCAACTTCTGCCATTAAGTTTGGCCCAAAGAATATAACAGCTGAAATAAGAACACCAAATACACAAACAGCAATGGTGTCTTTAATTAACATGTAAGGAAAAAAGTTGACTGTATCGTTCTTAGATCTAATGTCTATGCCTGCAGGATTATTTGATCCATGAACATGAACTGCTGCAACATGTAAGCCAACAATACCAAAAATCACAAACGGAAGGACGTAGTGGAGAGCAAAAAATCTATTTAGTGTAGCATTACCAACAGTGTAATCACCAAGCAACCAAGTCTTTAATCCTTCACCTATGAATGGAATAGCGCTAAATAAATTTGTTATTACCGTAGCACCCCAGTAAGACATTTGCCCCCACGGAAGTGTATATCCAAGAAATGAAGTTGCCATCATCAAAAGATATATAAATACACCCAAAATCCAATTGAGTTCTCTTGGGTATTTGTATGAACCATAATACATACCTCTTACAATATGAATATAAACAATAATGAAGAAGAATGCTGCGCCATTGGAATGAATGTATCTTAATAGCCATCCATAGTTAACATCTCTCATGATTCTCTCAACACTATCAAAAGCCATTTCAGTATGCGGGGTATAGTTCATTGCAAGAAAAATTCCGCTAACTATCATTGTAACCAATGTTATTGTTGCTAAAGCGCCAAAGCTCCAAAAATAATTACAGTTCTTAGGCATTGGATAATCACCATACTCTTTTTCAAAATAAGAAATTATTGGAAGTCGAAATTCGATCCAATTTAAAACAGGATTTTTATATTTTCTAGGCTCTGAATTACCACTCATACGTATTAACCAATCTTAATTGTTGTATCATTTAAAAAAGAATAAGGAGGTACTGCAAGATTTTCAGGAGCGGGTCCTTTTCTTATTCTACCAGATGTATCATAGTGTGATCCATGGCATGGACAATACCAGCCATTATATTCACCTTTTGAGTCAGTTAATTTTTGCCCAAGTGGAACACAACCTAAATGAGTACAAACTCCAACCAGCACTAACCACTCATCTTTTTTAACACGGTCAATATCTTCCTCAGGATCTTTTAAATCAGACATGTTGACAGTTTTTGCTTCATCTATTTCATCTTTTGTTCTTTTACGAATAAATACAGGCTTTCCTCGCCATTTAACTGTAATACTTTGCCCCTCTTCTATTTGACTTACATCTACCTCTGTTGTTCCAAGAGCTATTGTATCCTCAGCAGGATTCATACTTTTTAGGAAAGGCCAAATGAATGCAGCTGTTCCTACTGCGCCGATAGTAACAGTACTTAATTGAAGAAAGTCTCTTCTCTTATTATTGGAATTTTCTGCCATAAATTGATTTTCTCTTATAGCTTAAATTCGAAAAAAAATACCAAATTATGTGTGCCAGCGTGACGCAATCATAAAAATAATGTAGACAAGAGAGCATGAGAATCGCTCTTTATCAACCTGACATACCTCAAAATGCTGGTAATATTTTTCGTCTAGGTGCATGCTTGGGCGTTCCGGTAGATATTATTGAGCCTACGGGCTTTATTTTTGATGACAAAAAATTCAAAAGAAGTGCAATGGATTATATTAATCATATTGAATACAAAAGGCATATTGATTGGCAGCATTTTTACGATTGGACAAAAAAAAATAAATTTCGATTAATATTGATGACAACCAAGGCTAGTCAAAGTTTATATAAATTCGAATTTTCCTCTACTGATATTCTTTTATTTGGAAGGGAAAGCGCTGGCGTGCCTGAAGAGATTCATCAACTAGTTGATCACCGATTAACTATACCTATGAAAGAAGGAGTAAGATCAATTAACTTAAGTAGTACTGTTGCATTAGTTATTGGGGAAGGTCTTCGACAAACTAATAAAATTTAACTAAGCATTCCCATTTTTCCATTCTGGTAATCTAACATTGCTTGTTTCATATCCCCTTCCGTATTTGTCACAAATGGCCCATACCTAACTACAGGCTCATTTAGAGGCTCACCAGCTAAAACTAAGTAAGATCCATTTGGAGAAATGGATGTTAAATTAATCATATCAGATGACTGATCAAAATAAATCATCTGCCCTTTTCTAGCAATTTGATTATCATCATGAAATTTCAACTCTCCATCTATTACATAGATCATTACTGTTTGATTTTTTGGGATATCTAAATCTATCAAGCTTGGTTTAGCAAACTGAACATCAAAAATTGAAACTGGGGAGTAAGTTTGAACAGCTGAAGAAATGTTTTTAACTGTACCGACCAATACTTTTAATAAAACATCATTGCCCTCATAGATAGTAGGGATGTCATTTTTTTTAATATGTTGATACCAAGGTTTTACTTTTTTATTTTTGTGAGGAAGGTTTACCCAAATCTGTAAACCCTGCATTACTCCCCCACTGTTTTTAAATTTATCTGTCACTAATTCTGAGTGTATGAGGCCTGAACCAGTTGTCATCCATTGAATGTCTCCTGTTTCAATAGCTGCTTGACCACCCCAAGAATCTTTATGTTCAACTTCCCCGTCTAATAGATATGTTATGGCTTCAAACCCACAGTGGGGATGAGCAGGCACACCCGTTGCTCCTCCTGGTTCATAATTTATTGGCCCAAAGTGATCAAATAAAAGAAACGGATCATTTTCTCTCATTTCAGGAACAGGAAAGGCTCTTGTTACAGGAATACCATCCCCTTCAAAAGTTTTCATACAATCTTTGATAGCTACAATTTTTCTCATAATGCTTAAATGGTAGTTAATTTTTGATTTTCAATTTATAATGCTATCAATTCTATTAAGACATCTCTCTAACCCTAACGTATAATTAGTTTTGGTAAAATGTTCTTTTATAATTTCAACCCACTTAAATTTATCATGTGATTGAAAAAAACAATTCAATGGAAAAGGCATATTAAACATTTTTAAGACTTCTTGACGTATGACATCATTTGTTAAAACAACTAAAGACTCATGAATATATTTTTCAACAAATAACTGAGTTGTATCATCTATTTCAGGTTGATCAAATAGACCCAGAAAACGAAAGTATCTGTATATTCTAAGATAATCTTCTTTTATTCTATCTTCAATTTCACCAATAAATTTTATTTTCTTTTCCTTTAAATCTTTTTCCCCATTGTAAAAATCATATACTGTTTGATCAATTCCAAGATAAAGTGCATTAAAAGTGAAATCTCTTCTTGCAGCATCTTTTTTCCAATCTTTAGTATACAAAACTGAAGTATGTCTTCCAAGCTGATTAATATCTTCTCTTAATGTAGTAATTTGAATTTTTTTATTATTTATATAAGCAATAATAGATCCATATCGTAACGCATAGTCATCGTATTCAATATTATTCTCCTTCAATAAAGCCAATACTTCATCGGGTTCAAGAGGAGTTGCTGAGTCTATATCTTTTACATCTCTATCAATTAAAGTATCTCTTATACTTCCACCTACCAAGCGAATTTCAGATTTATAATTATGAAAAATTGAAAATAAATATTTAATAGATTCCTGATCAAGTAAATTAGTTATTTTATCAGTGTTCATCTCTAGCTATTTTTCTAAAACAAATTATATTACATGATTGATGTCGACGTTTTCAAAAGAAAATACTAAAGAAATATTCGAGGATATTAAAAGAAATTTGTCTCGAGGAGCAAAGGATAGAAAACACGACTTTCATACTCCAGTCTTTTCAACTATTAACAAACAAAATAGTATTGAGTCAAGAGTTGTCGTTTTAAGAGATTTTGATAGTGAAAATATGATTTTAAATTTTCATACAGATTTTAGATCTCCTAAAGTAGAAGATCTTGCAAAAAATGAAAATTCTTTATTTGTATTTTATGATTACAAGCTAAAAGTTCAACTACGAATAAAAACAATTTCAATCATTAATAATCAAAATTTACTTACTGAAGAGAGGTGGAATAAAACAAAATTATTCAGCAGGAAGTGCTATTTGACAAAAAAAGCACCTAGCACTTCTACAAATATTCCTGAAGATGGCATTGATATAAATCTTCAGGGAAAAGAACCCTCTATGGAAGAGAGTGAAAAAGGATATAAAAACTTCACAGTTGTACAAAATAAAATAAAAGAAATAGATTGGTTATATTTAGAAGCAAGCGGACACAGAAGATTAAAAATTACTTTTAAAGAAAATAATAAAAACTTTGAATGGTTAATACCTTAATACAAAACAAAGTTATCAATAATTCTTATCTCATTCACATAGAATGCCAAGAATAATCTAGAATTTATATTTGTGTTAGAAATTTCTAAATTATTTTCCTCTCTTACTTCACAATAATCAATTTTTGAAATTCCAATGCTTTGTAATTCTTTTTTAATGTTTTCAAGAATTTTAGTATCAAATGAATTTATTAGATCTAATAAATTCTTGTTTATGATTTGAGCACACTTTTCGAATTGAGTTTTTTCTTTTGTGCTAAATTTAGTATATCGTGACGATAAGCTCATCCCATTCGAACTTCTAATTGATGAACATTTAACCAAATTTGTTTTTAATTTATTTTGAATGATTAATGTTTCTAATATTTTTAATTGCTGAAAATCTTTTTCTCCAAGAAAAACATTTGATGGTTTTATAATGTTTAGCAGCATTTTAACAACTGTAGTTACCCCATCAAAATGACCTGGTCTAAACACATCACACAAAATTTCTCTGTATTCAAAAATAGTTTTTTTTGTTTCAAGACCATTGGGATACATTTCATTTATATTAGGTGCAAAAATAATTTCACAATTATTTTTAGATAACAAGTTTACGTCTTGATCAAAGGTATTTGGGTAATTTTCAAAATCTTTAATATCATTAAATTGGGTGGGGTTAATAAATATACTAACTACATTTATACCCTCATATTTATTTGCCTCTTTTAGAAGAGACAAATGACCCTCATGTATATTTCCCATAGTGGGAATAAGATTAATTTTTGAATTATTTTTGTCTAAATCAGACAATATTTCTCTTATTTCTGATATTTTTTTGACTATTTGCATGTTTTATTGACTATCTATTTGACTTATATAGGATCAATTCGTAATAGGTCCGAAAAATTAAATAAAAATGAAAAGAACTTATCAACCAAGCAAATTAATAAGAAAACGCAGACATGGTTTTCGTGCTCGAATGGCAACAAAAGCTGGAAGGCAGATCATAAATCGTCGTCGTGCTAAAGGAAGAGCTCAGCTTAGCGCTTAATATGGCCGCCATATGGCCCCTCAGTTATTTACTATAAAAAAAAGAGCAACATTTGTCCATATCCGTGACAAAGGTGTTTTCATTCGAAGTAAAAATATTAATGTGCAAAAATTATTAAATCAAGATCTAGATGGAAAAATAGGTGTTGGTTATACGGCAACAAAAAAAATTGGGAATGCGGTTAAGAGAAATAAAGCCAAAAGGATTATGAGAGAATTAGCAAAAAAAATATTGATAAAAGGTAAAACAAATACGTATTATGTGCTAATAGCCAAATTATCAATTTTAGATACCAAGTTTAAAACCTTATTGGAAGAGATGGAGAGCATTATTCATGTTAAATAAAGTTGCAACCTTTCCCTTACTTATACTTATACGTGGATATCAATTAATAATATCACCATTATTAGGTTCAAATTGTCGTTTCATGCCTACTTGTTCTGAGTACGCTATGGAGTCATTGAGATCATATGGATTAATAAAAGGATCTTATTTAACAATTAAACGAATTGGAAAGTGTCATCCATGGGGTGGTCATGGCTACGATCCCATACCAACAAAAAAGGTAGAAAATAAATGAATGAACAAAAAAACTTATTTTTAGCAATAGCTATTTCAATTGCCATTATTGTTTTCTTTCAGTTTCTTATGCCAACACCTATAAGTGAACCAGTTCAAAATTCAGAGAATGAAATTTTAGCCCCTGCTGCATCGATTGATAATCAAAAAATAAATGTAGTAGAAATTGCAAAACCAAAAGAAGATATTCTTTCTGTTGATCAAAGAATAAAAATAAATACGCCCTCTTTAACTGGATCTATAAATTTAAAAGGTGCATTGTTAGACGATTTAACACTCTCTAATTATAAAGTAAGTCTAGATGAAGAGTCAGCAAATGTTGACTTATTATCACCTGATGGAACTTCCAACCCCTATTATATTGAGCTAGGCTGGAAATCTTTAGGTGATCAAAATGTACAACTTCCTAACTTAGAAACAGTTTGGAATACCGACTCAACAAATCTTTCACCAGGTAATGAAATAAACTTAAGTTGGGTTAGTGATGAAAATAATACATTTATAATTACTATTTCTGTTGATGATAATTATATGTTTTCAATAACTCAGAAGGTTATTAATGATAGTTCAAAAGTACTAGAAATATATCCTTATCGATTAATCAAAAGAATCAATACGCCAAAGACCATTAATTTTTTTATTTTACATGAAGGTTTAATTAGTCTTGTAGATGATGAGCTTCTTGAAAAAAGTTATGATGATTTACTTGATGATTGTTCAGCAAGTATGACTGTAAAAGATGAATTCTGTGATGCAAAAGGTCAAGGCGGTTGGTTAGGATTTACGGATAAATATTGGATGTCCGTTTTAATTCCAGATCCGAATGAACCTATTAATGTGAATTATCGTCATGGAAATAATGGGAGAGATAATTATAGAACTGGATATGTTGGCAAAATTTTCAAAATTGCACCTGGTGAATCAATTCAATATGATGGTAGATTATTTGCAGGTGCAAAAAAATTAAATATTTTAAGCGATTATGACAAAACACTCTCAATTCCTCGATTTACTGATGCAATTGATTGGGGTTGGTTTGCATTTTTAACAAAACCTGTTTCTTATTCAATAAATTGGTTTTTTGGTTACGTTGGAAATTTTGGTTTAGCAATTATAGCTTTTACTATTTTAATGCGGTTAATCCTTTTTCCTTTGGCTCACGCATCTTTTAAATCAATGGCCAAAATGAAAAAACTTCAGCCAGAAATGCAAAGACTTAAAGAAACATATCCAAATGATCGTCAAAAAATGCAGCAAGAATTAATGGCACTTTACAAAAGAGAGGGAGCTAATCCTGTTGCTGGCTGTTTACCAATACTAGTTCAAATACCAATTTTTTTCTCATTGTATAAAGTTCTTTTTGTCACTATCGAAATGTATCATGCACCATTCTATGGTTGGATTCATGATTTATCAGCACCTGACCCACTTGGTATATTAATCCTTTTTGGTTTGGTGCCTTGGAATGTGCCACCAATTTTATCATTACTAAATATTGGTATTCTTCCAATAATTATGGGCTTAACAATGTGGCTGCAACAAAAGTTAAACCCAGCGCCAACAGATCCAACTCAAGCTAAAATATTTGCATTACTTCCTTTTGTGTTCACCTTTGTGTTGGCGGGTTTTGCAGCTGGCTTAGTTTTGTATTGGTCTGTAAACAATATCCTTTCGATAGCACAACAATGGTTTATTCAAAGAAAAATACTCGCAAAAAATGAGTAATGGAAATAAATCTCTAAAAAATTTTTTTAATTCAAATAAATTTATTGGATCATTTCAATCATATAAAACTATTAAAAAAATAAAAAGTATTAATGATTGTTGTTTTATTGGCAGATCAAATGTTGGAAAATCAAGCATGATAAATGCAATTACTAAAACGAAAAATCTAGCTAGAATTTCCAAGACTCCAGGAAGAACCCAAGCTATAAATATTTTTATGATTAACGAAAATATCAATCTTGTTGATTTACCTGGCTATGGTTATGCCAAGGTATCGAAAGTGATGAGAGATAATCTTGGTATTTTAATTGAAGAATATATTATGAACCAATTAAATTTGATACATGCATATGTATTAATTGATGCCAAAGTAGGTGTAAAAAATATTGATATTGATATGTTTGATCTAATTAGTGAGGCGGAAAGAAATTTTTCAATAGTTTTTACAAAAATTGATAAATGCTCGCAGTCTTATTTATCAAATCTTGAAAATTCTATGCAAAGTTTAATGAAATCATATAAAAAATATTTTAATAATTTTTTTTTTACGAGTACCAAAAAAAATGAAGGAATAATTAATATTCAAAAAGATATTTATACTTTATCTAAGCAAAAATGAAATTTGATTTTTTATCAGAGAGCGATCAAGCTTATTTTATCCATAAAGCCTCAACATTAGTTGAAGCTTTGCCTTTTATTAGAGAGCATAGTGGAGATACAATTGTGATCAAATATGGTGGACATGCTATGGGAGATCCTAAGCTTGCTAAAAGTTTTGCACGAGATATTGGTTTAATGAAAGAAGTTGGGATATATCCAATAGTAGTTCATGGAGGCGGACCTCAAATCGCAGACAAATTAAAAACTAAAAATATTACTTCTCAATTTATTGAGGGTTTAAGAGTTACTGATATTGAAACAGTAAAAGTTGTGGAAGATGTATTAGGAAATGAAATTAATGGTGAAATTGTCAGAGCAATCAGTGACTCAGGTGGAAAAGCAATTGGCTTAAGTGGTAATAAAAATAATCTTTTAACTGCAACAAAACTAAAAGTAGAAGTTAAAGACTCAGATTCTAATATTGAAAAACTATTAGATATTGGATTTGTTGGACAACCAACAAATGTGAATATCAACTTGATTAGAGAGCATATTAATTTAGGAGAAATTCCTGTAATTGCTCCACTCGGTATCGATGAAGAGGGTAACTCTTATAATATCAATGCTGATACAGCGGCAGGATTTATAGCTGGAAAGTTAAAAGCTAGCAAGTTATTGCTTTTAACAGATGTTGCCGGCGTATTGGATAAAGATAAAAAATTAATCCCTTCCCTAAAAATTGAAGATGCTATGACCATAATTAAAGAAGATTTTGTCGTTGGCGGCATGAAACCTAAAATTAAAACATGTATAGAAGCTATGAAAAGTGGAGTAACTAAGTCTACAATCTTAGATGGTAGAATTCCTCATTCATTAGTATTAGAATTATTTACTGAACATGGTATTGGAACACAAATTTATTCTTAAAATATGATTAGTCTAAACAAGAAAATAAATACCTGGATTTTTGATCTTGATAACACTCTTTATTCTGCTGATAGTGGAATATTTCAACAAGTTCATGATTTAATGGGTAAATTTGTATCCAATCATCTAAATATAGATATTGAAGATGCAAAGATAATACAAAAAAATTATTATAAACAACATGGCACAACATTAAGAGGTATGATGGATATTCATGGTGTTGATCCTGATCATTTTCTAGCTGAAGTACACAATCTTGACTATTCTATCGTTGGACCAAACCACAAACTTAATAAGGCGTTAAAAAAACTTCAAGGAAGAAAAATTATTTATACCAATGCTAATATGCAGCACGCTCTTGATGTTTTAGAAAGAATAGAATTATCAAACTTTTTTGATGAAATTTATGATATTAAAATGGCAAATTATATACCAAAGCCAGAATTAGCTCCTTATGAACAAATGATTGCACAATTTGATATAGAAACAAAAAGTTCCGCAATGTTTGATGATATTGCAAAGAATCTTGTTCCTGCCAAAACCGTTGGGTTTACATCTGTTTGGATTGATGCTGGATACGAAAATTTTAGTGATGACATCAAAGCATCAAAACAATATCTCGATCATGAAACAACAAATATTACAGAATTTTTAGAAGATGTTAACAAAGGAAAAATATGAGTGAATTAAAAAAAATTATAGAGCAAGCTTTTGAACAACGAGATGAGATTAGTTTTAATACCAAAGGTGAGATTCGAGATTCAGTTGAAGAAACACTGAATCAACTTGATGTAGGAAAAATACGTGTATGTGAAAAAATTAATGATGAATGGATAGTTAATCAATGGATAAAAAAAGCTATACTTCTGAGCTTTCGATTAAATGACAATGAAATAGTCAAAGCATCGCATGCAACTTGGTATGATAAAGTCCCAAGTAAAACTGCTAACTGGACAAAAGACGATCATGAAAAAGCTGGTTTTAGATATGTGCCTGATGCTGTTGTAAGAAAATCTGCTTTTATTGCAAAAGGTGTAATTTTGATGCCTTCCTTTGTAAACTTAGGTGCTTATGTTGATGAAGGTACCATGATTGATACTTGGGCAACCGTTGGTTCCTGCGCACAAATTGGTAAAAATTGCCATATCTCTGGAGGTGCAGGGATTGGAGGAGTATTAGAGCCACTCCAAGCAAATCCGGTTATTATAGAAGACAATTGTTTTATAGGAGCAAGGAGTGAGGTAGCTGAAGGAGTTATCGTTGGAGAAGGCTCAGTTCTATCGATGGGAGTTTTTATTGGCGCATCCACAAAAATTATTGATAGAGCAAGTGGAGAAATTCATATGGGCAAAGTTCCTGCATATTCTGTTATAGTTCCTGGAACATTACCTGGAAAGAAATTGCCTGACAGCTCTGAGGGTCCAGGATTATATTGCGCAGTTATAGTAAAAAGAGTGGATGAAAGAACAAGATCTAAGACCTCAATTAATGATCTACTTCGTGATTAATGACTGAAATCAATTTTAATCCTATTAAACTTACGCAAGCATTAGTTCAATGTCGAAGTATTACACCAAAAGATGACGGGGCATTACTTGTAGTTCAAGACCATTTGAGTGCTCTAGGTTTTGATTGTAGTCCTTTATTATTTTCTGGCAATGGTTCTTATGAAGTAAAAAATTTATTTGCAACTATTGGAACTGATGGTCCGCATTTTGCTTTTGCTGGTCATACAGATGTAGTTCCACCAGGTAACGAAAGTTCATGGAAGCATCCTCCATTTTCAGCAATAATAAAGAATGATAAACTGTTTGGACGAGGGACCGAAGATATGAAAAGTAACATTGCATGTTTCATATCAGCTGCTGAAAAATTTTTGAAAAAAAATGGTAGAAACTTTGGTGGCAAATTATCTTTTATAATAACAGGTGATGAAGAAGGAGAAGCCATCAATGGCACACCAAAAATTATGGAGTGGACAAAACAAAATAATATTAAAATTGATCATTGTTTAGTTGGAGAGCCTACATCAAACTCAAGTATAGGGGATAAGATTAAAATAGGTAGAAGAGGATCTATTAATTTTTTTTTAACAGTAAAAGGTATCCAAGGTCATACAGCTAATGGTCATAGAGCTGAAAATCCTGTACATTATTTAACTAAACTCTTATCAAATATTTTAGAGAAACCTCTCGATGAAGGTAACGAGTTTTTTTTACCAACCAGTATACAAATTCCAACCTTTGATGTTGGTAATCCTGCTCACAACGTAATTCCTGAGTATGCAACAGCCACAATAAATATACGTTTTAATGATCTACATACAGCAGAAACACTTATTGATTGGGTTAATGAAAAAATAGATTCAATTTTTACAAAAAATATAAACGCTAGTTGTAAAGTACGGCATGAAATTAGTGCGCGATCATTTTTAAATAAACCTAGTGAATTAAGTAAAATTGTATCTAAATCAATATCACAAGCAACTGGCAGAAATGAAGAGCCAGATCTTGCTACTGATGGAGGAACATCTGACGCACGATTTATAAAAAATTATTGTGAAGTTATTGAGCTTGGAATTAGAAATCAAACATTGCATCAAATAGATGAGTTTGTTTATTTAGATGATCTTGATGAGTTGACTAAGATATATTATCAAATTTTAGAAAACTATTTCAAAAATAATTAATATCCTTTTTGTATTTTTACATTACTTTTAATTTTTTCTTTTGTTCTAAATTGCTCAAATTTTGCAAAAATATAATTAGTTGATGAGTCTACATCAGTAATAGCTGCAACATGGGGAGTAATTGTAATGTTTTGATTTTTCCAAAGTTTACTATTTTTGGGTAATGGCTCTGTTTTAAAAACATCAAGGGATGCAAAAAAATATTTATTGAGCTGAATATGTTTCAATAAATCAATTTCATTCAATGAAGAACCTCTGCCAACATTAATTAATAAAGATTTTTTTTTCATTTGATTTAGAAAAGATTTGTTTATTATATTGCTTGTTTCTGTTGTTGCGGGAAGTACAGAGACTACAATATCTGATAATTTTAAAAAAGTTTTTAAGGATTTTTTATAATGTATAGGTATTTGAGATTTGCCTGTTGAAACTGTATTTTTATATCCAATCACATTATAATCTAATGATTTTAATTTATTTGCAATAAATTTACCCAAATACCCAAGACCTAAGATCCCAATAGTAAGGTCCATATTTAAGGCAGTTAGTCTTTCATTAAGCCATATGTTTTTTTGTTGAGCCTTATTGTATTCATTAAGTTTTAATTGGTAAATTAAAATTTGGGATAACACATGGTTCAACATACGTGATCGCATATTTGGGTCTTGAATTCTAATGATTGGTGTATTTTTATAACTAGGTGATTTAAGAATATGATCTACTCCAGCACCTAAAGAAAAAATAACTTTTAAATTTGTTAATTTTTTTAGAATTTTATCCGGCAAATTCCATACTAAGGCTACTTCTATTTTATCTAATGGAATATTTTGATCTAAAGTATAAATTTTATGAGGAATAAATATTTTTTTTAATGATTTTAAAAATTCATCTTTATTAGCAAATGTAGCATGAAAAAGAACATTCATTAATTTTCTCTATCAATTTTATCAATTATATGAAGATAATTTTTTATCACATTTTCCCACTGGTAATTACTCTCAGCTCTAATTTTTGCATTTTGACCAAGTTTTTTAATTTTAGTTTTATCAGATATGAGGTTTTGTAAGACTGAATACACATCATCAATTTTTGGAAGAATTAAACCTGTTTCTTCATGAATAACAGCCTCTGGTGTCCCTCCAATATTTGATGCTATCGATGGAACACCATAAAAAGCCGCCTCTATATAAGCTATACCAAAGCCCTCAATTGATCTATTATTTGTTTCATCAGTTGTAGGCATAATCATTAAGTCAGTTTTTTTAAATAAAAAATTTTTTTGATTATTATTTATATTCCCAACAAAGAGAACATTATTTTCAATTTTTGATTTTTTAACAATTTTTTTTAAATTTGATAACTCTTCCCCTGAACCTGCAATTACATAAAGAATATTTGGATACTCATTTTTAAGTTTTGCTATTGCTGATAGAATATATGAATGTCCTTTCCTTTTTTCCAATCTTGCTAAAGTAACTATTATTGGGCTACCATTTAAATTTGGAATAGTTTCATCAGATAAATTGATATTATTCTGAGCACCAGGATGAATGCAAGTAACAGATTTATTTATTACACCAGTTTGCAAAACTAAATCTTTTGTATAGTTAGAGTTACAAACTATATGAGAAACTTTGTTTAACGTAGTAATTAATCTTTTTTTATAAGCAGAATGTTTAGGTATAATTTCATTGCCATGCGCAAGGCAAATTGAGTAGATAGATTGGTTTTGTAATGTGTCTACACACAATTCAAAACTTTTCCAACTATCTCCAATAATGCAGGTTATATTTTCTTTTTTTAAATATTGATTTAAATTCAATATTTTTTTTCGCCTACGAAAAAATTTAATGCCTCCAAATCTCTTAATTGTAATATTACCATTTACATTGGAGTCATATACGTAATCTTCAGATTTATCATACTGATCAGCTAAGACCAAAACTTCATGTGTTTTACTTAATTCTAATGATAAATTTTCAATAAGATTTTCGATTCCTCCAACACGTGGAGGGAAGCATTGTGTTAAAATAATAATCATTTCTAAACTAATTATCTTGAATCATACATTAAGTGTATGATTAATTTCAGTAGACAATCATTATTTAAAATAACGAGATCCTTTTTTTCTAATTTTAGAAATTTATTAAATATTTATATATGCATAAATTGCATATATTTTATGTATATAACTTGTTTGATTTGCATATATTAATTCTTATATTAGCAACTAGAAAGGAATAAAAATGTATAAAAATATATTAAATTTTATAAATTCTACTTACAAAGCTGTAAATGACTATGGTTTTGATAATGTTGATCCTCAGTTAGTCAGATATTTCAGAACAGAATACGGAAAAGATTGGCAATCAGCTTTAACTGAGCACTTATACAAAAAGGAGATAAATAATGATAAAAAAGCTGCTTAATAATTTTTTAAGATCCTTTACTTTTGATCATGATCGTGAAAAAATTGAAAAATATCTTTCTCAGTCTGCTAATACATACGATTTAGAGCAAAGAATGCGGGAACTTGAACAAAAGGGCAAATATAATCAATTCTATATTTAGGTTTTACTGGAGTTAGAGAGGCAAAGTTACCTTTTGTAACCAAAGCTTCTCCTCTGCAGTAAGAAAAGTAGATAGTTTATCAAATACTGTTTGATGATAATTATTCAACCATTTCAAATCATTCGAATTTAGTAAAGATGGCTCAATCAGGTCCTTATCAATTGGGGCCCACGAAATATTTTCAAAATTAAACAAATTTTCATTCTCTTCCGTTACTATAAGAATATTTTCAATACGAATTCCATATTCTCCTTCCTTATAAAAACCTGGCTCATTTGATAAAATCATTCCAGATAGTAAATCTACGCTGGGATACATGTTTTTTTTAGATATTCTCTGAGGAGCTTCATGAACACTTAAAAAACTTCCAATTCCATGACCGGTACCATGATCATAATCACACCCAATTTCCTGCAGACTTGATCTTGCTAAGTAGTCAATATCTGTCCCTTTTGTCTTTTTTGGAAAAGTGTGTGTAGAAAGACTTATGTGTCCTTTTAAAACTCGAGTAAACATCTCTTTCTGCTCTTTCGTTGGTTTTCCCAAGATAACAGTTCTAGTTATATCAGTAGTACCATCGTAATATTGTCCTCCAGAGTCAAATAAATAAATAGTATTCTTTTTAAGAGGGATGGGATTGTTTTTATCATATCTATAATGAGGAAGAGCAGCATTTTTTCCAATAGCAGAAATTGTATCAAAAGAGATAGAATGAAATAGATCATTTGAATTACGAAATGAAAATAATTTAGCAGCCGCAGAAATTTCATTTTCATTTTCAATATTTTGATGATTTTTTAACCAATATAAAAATTTTGTAACGCTTACTCCATCTCTAACATGTGCTTTTCTTGCTCCCTCAAGCTCGACAGCATTTTTTGATGCTTTTGGGATAAGGCATGGATTTTCTAAATGTGAAGGTACACAATTTTTTTTTATTGCTAAATCATAAAAAAAATATGACGAATTTTTAAAATCAAAACCAATTTTTGTTTGGTGTTTTAAATCATTAAATACTTCTTTGATTTTTTCTATTGGCTCTATGTAAATATATTTGGCAAGTCTTGCTTTTAATAAAGGCTCAACCATATCAATCTTTACATATAATACTGGTTTATCATCAAGAGATATCAATAAGAATGCAAAAGCTAAAGGTGTGTTAAGAATATCGCTTCCTCTCAAATTTAATAACCAGGCTATGGAGTCTAAACTTGATAAAAAATAGGCACCTAAGTTATTTTTATCTAAGGTTTCGATTACATGCTCAAGTTTCTTTGAAGACTCTATCCCTGCAAAATTTTTAGGATGATCAAAAACTAAACCATAGTTACGAATAGGCTTATTATCCCACAATTCGTCAATTAAATTATCTTCTGTAAAATATAATTTAGTTTCACTTTTAACTGACAAGTCTACATACTTTAGAGTCTCTTCAATCGAATGCAATCTCGGATCAATTGCAATACATTCATTTTTTATAAAATTTCCACTTAATTTTTTTGAAAAATCATTAAGATGCTCTATAGAAATTTGACTAGTATCTAACTGCTCTTTTGCTTGAAAAGTGTATCTACCATCAACAAAAAGGGTAGCTGCATTTTGACTAACTATAGCTCTACCTGCGGAGCCAGAAAAATCGGTAGCCCACAGCAATCTTTCAGAATCTTCAGAAATATATTCATTTAGAAATTCATCTGTTCTGTTAATAATTAAGGTATTAATGTTTTTTTCTTTTAATTTATTTTGAATTTTTTTTATTTTAATATTGCTCATAAATTTGCAAACATATCTAAATCAATATTACCTCCTGATATCATCACAACAACATTTTTATTTTTCAAATCAATTTTTTTTGTTAATGCAGCAGTTGCTGCTACTGCGCCCCCAGGTTCAATAATTATTTTTAAATGTTCAGCAAAAAATTTAATTGAATTCTTAACCTCATCATCCCTTACAACTAATCCAGTTTTCAGATTTTGAAGATTAATAGGGAAAGTAAGTTTGCCTGGCTCAGGGGTTATAATAGCATCACAAATTGAAGAATGTCCCTGCTCATTTGCTAATATTTTTGAACTATTGAGAGATTTTTTTGTATCATCAAAACCATAAGGTTCCACAGAGTATGACTCAATATTTTTAAATTTATACTTTAAGTAAGTTGATGTTCCAGCAATAAGGCCTCCACCTCCACAACAACATAAATAAATATCAGGCACAATATTATATTCCTTAAGTTGATCAAAAATTTCTAGACCAGCAGTACCCTGACCAGCAATTACATCTAGATCATCATAAGGACGTATTAATGTTCTGTTTTCATCTTTAGAAATTTTTTCACCAATATTTTCTCTAGATTGTGTTGAGGGATCGTAAAGAATAACCTCAGCTTTATATTTTTTTGTATTCTCAATTTTTATTTTTGGAGCGTTGTTAGGCATAATTATTTTACAACTAATTTGATTTTGAAGTGATGCATAAGCAACAGCTTGTGCATGATTACCAGAAGAGTAAGCTACTACACCATTTCTTTTATTATCTTCACTTAATTTAGAAATTTTATGTGTTGCTCCTCTTAACTTAAAGGAGCCAGTTGTCTGGAGATTTTCTAATTTGAAAAAAATTTTGGAGTCTAATTTTTTATTAATATAATCATTTGTTAATAGTGGTGTTTTAATAATTTGATTTTTGATTTTACTATAGGCATCATCTATATTTTTGAATGAAAAATTCATATAATAAGTAATATTTATTTAACTTAAATCCAATTAACTGAATTAGCAACATCTGCTAAAAATGATTTTCTCTTAGCGTTAGATACAAAAGGTACAGCAAAATACCTTCTATAATTTATCTTTGTAATTCCACAGATGTGAAAAACTCCTCTTTTCAATCTTCTTATTGGTAAATTTAAAAAAAATGTTGTTATGGCTAATCTAGGTGAGCCATACGTACAAAATATTATTGCTTTTTTATTTTTTAAGTTACCTAGAGGATAACCGTAATTTCCAATTAATTTTTTAAAAGTAAAAGCCCAGGGTGGTGCTAAAACTTTATCAATCCAACCTTCTAAGATCGCTGGCATTCTGAAATTCCAAATTGGAGCTATCAGCACAATAACATCAGATTTTTCAATACGTTTACGATGATCGAGAACTACATTATCTGGTTCTTGTCCAAAAAAAACAGGATCAAATTTTTCTTTATATAGGTCAACCAAATCAACTGTATGGCCCTCCTCTTTTGCTTTTTTTATAAATGTATCTTTAATTGAAGAGTTAAAAGATTTCTCATCATAGTGAGAGTAAACAATAAATATTTTAGACATAATTAGAGTATTGTAATTGAATTATTGGAAAAAAAATATAATTAAATATTTATGAGTCAACAAAATATTATTTCTCCATGTATTAGCGTCTGCAAAACTGATCCTATTAGTGGTTTTTGCTATGGATGTGCTAGATCAAGTGATGATAAAAAAGCTTGGAAAGATGAAAATACAACAAATGAATGGAAGTTAAAAAATATTGACTTATTAAGAAGCCGTCTGAGTGGATGGCATTTAAAAGCTTTTGATGAGTCCTATAAATCAAAACAAGAAAGTGGGTTATCACTGATCAAAAAAAAATTGTTGGAGTCTCGTAATAATTAAATAAACAAGCTTGATTTTAATAAGCAATTTTTTTTAAATATAAGCCGTTTGCAGGTGCTGTTTGCCCGGCAACTTCCCTGTTTTTAGAATTAATAATTTCTAATATAGATGTATTAATATTTCCCTTAGCAATATCTACTAAGGTACCAACCATGATTCTTACTTGTGAATGAAGAAAGGATTTTGCTACAACTTCAATAAATATACTCTCGTTTTTAATATTAATGATTATATCATCAATAGTTCTGATGCTACTTTTTGATTGGCAATGCGCAGAACGAAAAGCATTTAAGTCGTGTTTACCAAGAAATGAAGCAGATTCATTTTGCATTTTTTTTGTATCTAAAATTTTATGAACACACCATGCACGATTTGCATCTATTGTTAATGGAGACCTTCTGTTAATTATTTTATATACATACCATCTTTTTTTAGCTGAAAATCTTGCATGAAAATCATTATCTACTTCCTCTGCTTTTAAAACTGAGATCATTAGAGGCCGTAAATGTTGATTTAAGCCATCTCTAATTACATCGGTAGAGATTTTTTTTGAAATTACAAAAGAAGCAACCTGCCCATAAGCATGAACACCTGCATCCGTTCTTCCCGCTCCATACACAACAACTTTTTCACCTGAGAGCTTAAACACAGAGTCTTGCAATGATGACTGAACTGATACTCCATTTGCTTGCTGTTGCCAACCAACAAAATTAGTGCCATCATACTCAACAGTAATCTTATAATTAGGCATTTATTTTATCATTAACTGCAAAAGAGAAGCCTTGAATAAAATCTTTTAATTCAACAGCTTTTTTACCTTCACGCTGTATAAGAGTAGGAAGTATACTTCCATCAGTACATGCGAGCATAAATTTATTATTTAAGATAGTGGATTGCTTCCCTTTATCTTTATGTTTTGTAGCTTTTAAAATTTTAATTCTTTCACCTCGATAAACAAACCATGAACCTGGTTTTGGTCCATGAGCTCGAATGTGATTATACACTTGAGTAGTAGAATTATTAAAATTTATTTTTCTATCATTTGATGTGAACTTTTTTGCGTACGTAACTTTATTTGAGTCCTGTTTATTAGATGAAATATTTTTTTCAAAAATTATTGGCAAAACTTGAAGCATTGTCCTTTTGCCTAAATTTGTGAGGGCACTTGTTAATTCATCACTATACATATCTTCACTTATTTTTAAGCTTTCTTGATAAAGAATATCTCCAGCGTCCAGTTTAGGAGAAATCTTAATTACACTTATGCCAGTTTTTACATCTCCTGCTAGCAAAGCATGTTCAATTGGTGCTGCCCCTCTCCATCTTGGCAGGAGAGATACATGAATATTAATACATCCAAATTTTGGTATGTTTAGAAATTGCGATGGTAAAATTATACCATATGCAACTACAATAATTATATCAGGATTAAGACTCTTTATTTTTTCTATTACTGAGTAATCTATAGAGTTTGGATAAAAGGTTTGTAAATTATTTTTTTTAGCAATTTGATGAACTGGGCTTTCTTCAATTTGCATACCTCTATTTTTTTTTCTTGGTGGTTGTGTAAACACACCAATTATATTTAAACTACTATCAATTAAGTACTGTAAATGTTGGGCGGCTATATGCGGTGTGCCCATAAAAATTATTTTTTTATCATTCATCTTTTTTTTGTATTTTGTAATTTTTTTACTTTTTTTATTAATATGTTTCTTTTTAAGGATGATAGATAGTCAACGAATAATTTTCCAGATAAATGATCAATTTCATGTTGCAGTATTCTGGCTTCATAACCATCTATTTCTTTTTTTATTAATTTTTCATTTTCATCTGTATACTCGATAATTATTTGTTTTGGTCTTTCAACATCTGCATATTGCTCTGGCAAAGACAGGCATCCCTCTTCCATAATAGTTTTTTCTGCTGAATACTCTATAATTGAAGGATTGAATAAAATATAATTTGCTTTTTTGTCATTTTCCTTATCTTCAAAATTTATTGTAACAATTTGCTTTAATATTCCAACTTGATTGGCTGCCAATCCAACGCCTGGAGCCTTAATCATGGTTTCCATCATTTGATGAGCAAAATTAATATCTTCTTTGGTAATTTTTGTTAGTTTTTTTGCTTTAAGACGTAAAACTTCATTAGGAACTAATAATATTTCCATTAATTTCTAGACTATTTTTTTTCGTGATTGAAATGCAGTATTTAAAGTATTTTCATCTAGATAATGCACCTCACCACCAATAGGTATTCCTTGAGCTAATCTTGTTACTGTTAAATTTTTAAATGACTCTAACTTGTCGGCAATCACATGTGTGGTTGTTTGACCTTCCATTGTAGTGCTTAAAGCCAGTATTACTTCACTAATTTGATTTTCTTCAATTCTTTTGACGAGCTTTGTAATTGTAAGCTCTTCCATACCTATTCCGTTTATAGCAGATAAAGAACCTCCTAATACATGATACAATCCCCTATAAAAACCGGTTCTTTCAAATGTCCATAAATCTGACACATCCTCAATAATACAAATGGATTTCTGATCTCTATTCGAACTTGCACAAATATTACAAGGATTTGTCATATCAACATTTCCACATGCTGAGCATTCACTTATTAGTTTGTGGGATGATTCTAAAGTCTGAATCAAGGGCAACAAAGAACGATCCTTATTTTTTAATAGATATAAAGCAATTCTCTGAGCAGAACGTCTTCCTAAACCTGGTAATTTAGAAATATCGGCTATTAATTTTTCTATCGCAGATCCATCCATTATTTAAAAAGGCAATTTCATACCAGGTGGTAAAGGCAGTCCTCCTGTTACAGATTTCATTTCTTCTTGTGCGGCCACTTCACCTTTTTGTTTAGCATCATTAATAGCAGCGACGATTAAATCTTCAGTTATTTCTTTATCCTCAGGCTTTAATAAACTTTCATCAATATTAATTCTTTTTATTTCTCCTTTAGCTGTAGCAGTAACTTTTACCACTCCACCTCCTGAAACTCCCTCAACCTCAATGGAATTTAGCTTTTCCTGCGCATCTGCCATTTTTTTTTGGAGCTGCTGCGCTTGTTTCATCATATTGCCTATATTAACCATTATACCTCCTTATGGTTTTCTGACTCAAATTCATCAATTGTTTCATCAACAGTATCTGTAATATCAGTAATAGAATGAATACTCAAACCTGGAAGAGCTTCTAGAATTTTTATTACCTCAGGGTGGTTTTTCATTGTTTTTATTTCATTTTGCTGATCAATAACATCTTCTTCACTTAAAGAGCTTCCAATGTTGCTATCTGAAGAGTGTATTTGCCATATTCTGCCCGTCCATTTAGAAATTAGCTTTCCAACATTTCTATTAAAATGCTGATCTCTTATTAATGAAGTATTTATGACAACTTCCCCTTCTTTAAATGATATTAGTTTAACTGAGTTATAAAGCTGAGTATGCAATAAAGCCTCTCTTTTCTTATAAAAAAGATCAACAAATTGTCTAAAATTAGGAATTTTAATTTCAGAAGATGTTGCGGCATCACTATTTACGGTGTTGGCACCTGTATTTAAATCAACTTTTTTTTTTATTTCCTGATCTTTTGAAATTGATTGAGCATCTTCATTTTTTTTATTCAGAATTTCTTTTTTAGTGCCTTCAGGATTAGGATTACTACTTATGTAAATAAGTCTTATAATTATCATTTCTCCCAGTTGAAAAAGATGAAATCCATTTTGTAGTTCTTGAAAGCCTTTGAAAAGAACCTGCCACATTATGCCAAGAGCGTTCATAGATAATTTATTCGAAAAATAGTCACCTTTTACTCTTTCAATTTCAGGTATCGAAATATCTTTTTTTATATCTGGGGAAATTTTAATTTGCGTAATAGAATGAACAGCATTAAGCAATTCCTCAAAAATCATCAGAATATCAGCCCCAGAATTATATAAATCTCTAAAAATGATTAGTGATTTAGATGCATTTCCTTCAGCAGCAGATTCCAGCAAATCATATATTTTTCCTCTATCAGCAAGACCTAACATGTTACTAACAGTCTCAGCTGTAACATTTTTACTGTTGTTTATAACTGCTTGATCCAGTAAACTTATAGAGTCTCTTACAGAGCCATCACCAGCTCTGACCAAAAGCGCTATTGCATCATCATCAATTTTTACTTTTTCAAGTTCTGAAATTTTTTTAAGATGTTTTGATAAATTTTCAAAATCAACTCGTTTAAGATCAAAACGTTGACATCTAGATAAAATTGTTACGGGAATTTTTTTTACTTCAGTTGTAGCAAAAATGAATTTAACATGTTCAGGTGGTTCCTCTAAAGTTTTTAAAAGTGCATTAAACGCACTTTTAGAGAGCATATGCACCTCGTCAATAATAAATATTTTAAATGTACTATTTACGGGTTTATATTTTACGTTATCAATAATTTCACGGACATCATCAACACCAGTTTTACTCGCAGCATCCATTTCAATAACGTCTAAATTATGATCTGATCTAATAGATTGACATGAGTCACAATTTCCACAAGGTTCGCAGCTAGATTCTTTTCTATTTTCACAGTTCAAACTCATTGCAATTAATCTTGCTGTAGTAGTTTTACCGACACCTCGCACACCTGTTAAAAGATAAGCATTTGCAATTCTGCTAGTTGTTATTGCATTAGTTAAAATTTGAACCAAAGTTTCTTGTCCAATTAAATCACCAAATGTTTGGGGTCTATATTTTCTAGCAAGAACTTTATATTCTGTATTTACTGTCATAATATTCAAGGAAGGTTATAAGACCCGAATAGAATTGGTACAGCTGCTTCTTTTCAGACCTGACTGGATTAGCAATATATTCGCCCTCAAACCTTCCATTTACACTATACCATTAAAGGGGAAAAAAATAACTTGTGATTTATCTATTATGTTTATTTTTTTCTAAAATCTGACTTTTTATAAACACCCAAGACTTTTATTTCTTTGCAAAAAAATTTCATTTCCTCCAATGCCAACTTTACAGAGTGATTATCTGGATGTCCTTCAAAATCTATGTAAAACTGGGCTACATCAAAACCTTGAGGATGAATATAGCTTTCTAATTTCGTAATATTAATTCCATTGCTTGCAAAACCACCTAGACATTTATAAAGGGACGCAGGTATACTCCTCACTACAAAAACTAGTGTGGTCAATAGATCTTGTTCATCAGATTTTATCTCATTTTTTTGTTTTGACATGATTAAAAATCTCGTCACATTATTTTGAGAATCTTGAAAATCTTTTTCAATTATTTCTAAGTTATAAATATCTGCAGCAAGCGAAGAAGCTATTGCGGCATCTTCTTTACTATTTAGTTTTGATATTTTTTTTGCTGACCCTGCAGTGTCCGCTGCAACAATCATTTCTTTGTTAAGTTTAATTATTTTATTTCGACATTGTGCAATTCCTTGCTCATGACTATGAATTCTTTTAATCTCATTAATGTTTGTGCCTGGAATAGACATTAGGTTATGCCTAACCTCTAAGAAATATTCTCCTATGATTTGTAATTCTGAGTCAGGAATTAATCTTTGTGTATCTGCAACTCTTCCTGCTTGTGAATTTTCTATAGGCACTAAAGCAATCTCGGCCTTACCATCTCTAACAGTATCAAACATCTCCTCAAATGTTGCGCAAGGAACACTGGTGGCATTTGGAAAAACATTTTTACCCGCTTGCTCGCTATAAGCTCCATTGACACCTTGAAAGGCAAAATTATATATTTGTTTCATTATTGGTTTTTATGATTTTTTCTATTAACATTAAATCTTCGAGGGTATCTACACTAATTGGAATCTTTTCTACATAGGTTATTCCTATTTTAACACCTGCATCAAGTGCTCTCAATTGCTCTAATTTTCTTTCAATTTCGTTATTTGAAGGCTTCATAGACACAAAGTTATAAAGAGCATTAGGTTTAAAGCTATAAATTCCCACATGCTGATATATATTTTCAACTTGCCTTTTTGACTCTTTATAAAAATCAGTAGACTCTCCAACAGAGTCTGTTTTGTGCCAATTTACTAATACTTTTGTAATATTTGGATTTTCTGCATCCTTTTTAGCAATATCAGTAGCTATTGTACCTATCTCGTAACCATGCATCAAAGGTTTGTTCACACTCTCTAAAATCATAGGGTCTATTAATGGCATATCTCCTTGAAGATTGATTATACTTTCATACTCATCTTTATTTTCAAGAGAACTAAATGCCTCAAAAATTCGATCAGTACCAGATGGATGATTTGGGTTCGTCATTATTGCTTTACCACCCCTTAATGAAATTAAATCAAACACTTCTTTTTCACAGCAAGCAACAAACACATCTCCAATTTTTGAGTCCACTCCCTGTCTCCAGACTCTCTCGATCATTGGAATTCCATCGATTTTAGCCATTGGTTTGTTCGGAAAACGTTGAGAAGCCATTCTCGCTGGAATTATAACTGCTGATTTCATAAATTATGCGACAATTAAGCAGTATTTAGTAATTTATTGAGTGTTTTCATTTCTATTCATTTTAAAAAAAATCTATATAGATGTCTTACACATGTCTGGACTTGAAGTTAACAAAATTTTGGCTTCCATTATATTAGCAATACTCGTCGTTACAGTCATTGGCCATCTTGGAGATATAATTGTTGATGTTGATCATCACGAAATGGAAGAAACTGCTTATAAAATAGATGTGCCTGATACAGGTGATATTAATTCAGAAATCGCGCCTAAAGAAGAAATTATAGAACCAATTTCATTACTATTGGCTAGTGCCTCTCTTGAAAAAGGTGAAAAATTATTTAAAAAATGCAGTGCGTGTCATAATTATGAAAAAGACAGTGCCAATAAAGTTGGTCCAAATTTATGGAATTTGATTAATAGACCAAAAGCTAATGTAGAAGGCTTTGCTTATTCAAAAGCATTAGCTGAATATGGTGGCGAATGGGGTTATGAAGAATTAGCAGAATTTTTATATAAACCAAAAAAATACATCAAAGGAACAAAAATGAACTTTGCAGGTCTTAAAAAAGTTGGTGATAGGGCAAATCTAGTACTTTTCTTGAGAGAACATTCAGATTCTCCTGTTCCTCTTCCTTAATTTCTAAATGAATAATTCCTTCCAGGAATATATTATCTTTGCCAATAAACTCGCTGATGAAGCAAGTATTACTTCCATGAAATATTTTCGGACCTCTATCGATATTGATAATAAAATTGACGAAAGCCCAGTGACTATTGCTGATAAAAATACTGAATTAAAAATAAGATCAATGATAGAAAAAGAATATCCTGACCATGGTATTTTAGGTGAAGAGTTTGATAGCATAAATCCAGGTGCTGAATTTACATGGGTTATAGATCCAATTGATGGAACTAGAAGTTACATTGCAGGACACAAAGATTTTGGTAATTTAATATCTTTAACGCAAAATAAAAAACCTATTATTGGTATAATTAATTGTCCAGCTCATAATGAGAGGTGGATTGGTGTCCAAAGTCAGGACTCTACTTTTAATAAACAACCTGCAAAAACATCTAATGTTACAAAAATTGAAAATGCCTATCTTTTTACTTCAGGATTATATTTTGATGAGCCTCAGTTAAGAAATGCTGTAGACAAGATTACTAATAAAGTCAGATTTTACCGTTATGGTGGTGATTGTTATATGTATGGCATGCTTGCATCAGGATTAATTGATATAGTCATTGAAGATACCCTAAAAGTTCATGATTATATGGCTTTAGTAAATGTAATAGAAGGAGCTGGAGGGAAAATTACAGATAAATATGGTAAGGAAATAAGCACAGATTCACAAGGAAGTGTTGTTGCTTCAGCAAATGAAAAGCTGCACTCTCGATTAATTTCTCTAATAAACGAATAAATTTAATTTAAATTTTAATTAAAGTAATTATATTAATGATATGAAAATTTTAATCACAGCTATATCTCTATCTATTTTATTTATTGCCCAAAATCTATCAGCAAAAACTAACATATCTCATGCTATTGCTATGCATGGTGAACCAAAATATAATAAAGATTTTATAAGTGTTGAATACATTAGCAACAGTGCAGAAAAAGGTGGTGATATAGTCAGGAGTTCAATTGGAACTTATGACACATTTAATCCTTTTACACTTAAAGGGACATCAGCTGCAGGCATAGGTTTACTGTATGAAACTCTAACAACTGGATCAAGTGACGAAGCATTTACGGAATACGGACTTTTAGCTAAAAGTATTGAGTGGCCTGATGACCGCTCCTGGGTAACATATACTCTCAGAGATGAAGCAAAATGGCATGATGGAAAAAAAATAACAAGTGATGATGTTGTGTGGACTTTCAATACCCTAATGGAAAAAGGGCATCCATTTTATAAATATTACTACGGAGATGTAAGTGAGGTTATTAAAATAAGTGAAAATAAAGTTAAATTTTTATTTTCGACTAATACAAACAAAGAGTTGGTTCTCATTGTAGGACAGCTGCCAGTGTTACCTAAACATTATTGGGAAAATAAAAATTTTGAAGAAACAACACTTGATGTTCCCATAGGAAGTGGTCCTTACAAGATAAAATCTTTTGATGCAGGCAGATCAATTACCTATGAACTAGATTTAAATTATTGGGGTTTTAAAAACAATATTGTCCCAATTAAAGTAGGAAAAGACAACATGGGTAGCATACGCTATGATTATTATAAAGACAGAGGTGTTGAAAGAGAAGCTTTCAAATCTGGTGAAATAGATTTCTTTTCTGAAAATTCTTCAAAAGAATGGGCAACTAGTTATGATATTAACGCAGTGAATGAGGGTATAATAAAAAAAGAGCTAATAGCTCATGAAAATCCTCAAGGAATGCAGGCTTTTGCCTTTAACACTCGTAAAGATATTTTTGCTGATAAAAAGGTTAGAAAAGCACTCTCTTATGCTTTTGATTTTGAGTGGACTAACAAAAATTTATTTTATGGCGCTTATAAAAGAACTGATAGTTTTTTTGAAAATTCTGAGCTCGCGTCATCAGGATTACCATCTCAAGAAGAGCTAGCATACTTAAATCCATATATGGATCAACTGCCAAAAGAAATATTCAATGAAGAATATAGAAATCCTAAAACGGATGGGTCTGGTTTTATAAGAAGTGAATTACAAGAAGCTACAAAACTTTTAAAAGAAGCCGGATGGGTGCTTAAGGATGGTAAGTTAGAAAATTCTAAAGGAGAAATTTTTGAATTTGAAATTTTATTAGTTTCACCAGCTTTTGAGAGAATAGTATTGCCGTTTATAGATAATTTAGAAAAATTAGGAATCAACGCTACTTTAAGAACAATTGATAGCTCTCAGTATCAAAAGAGAATTGAAAGTTTTGATTTTGATATGGTAGTATTTACTTTTTCTCAAAGCTTATCTCCGGGTAATGAACAAAGAAATTTCTGGAGTTCGGGAGCTGCAGACACAAATGGTTCACGCAATATTATTGGAATTAAGAATGATGTAATTGATTTACTTATCGAAAATCTTATCAATGCCAAAGATAGGGAAGACTTAATTACAATCACTAAAGCCTTAGACAGAGTTCTTCTTTGGAATTATTATGTAATCCCTCAGTGGCATATCTCTTCCTATCGAGTTTTGTATTGGGATATATTTGACCAACCAAAACAAAAGCCTAAATATTCTCTTGGTTTTGATACTTGGTGGGTAAATCAAAATAAATTTACTAATATTAGTTCACAAAGATCAACAAACTAATAAGTTAAAAACTTAACATAAATAATATAAAAACATCTAAATGGGTGCTTATTTAGTAAGGCGTATTCTGCTGATATTTCCAACACTGTTTGGAATAATGTTAATTAATTTCGCTGTCATTCAGATTGTTCCAGGCGGTCCCGTAGAACAAATGATTGCACAAATGACCGGTACCGCGGTGGAGTCTACTGCTCGCTTTTCTGGTGGAGGTGAAGGAGAGTTAAATTCAAATTTTGATGCATCAAGTTTTGATAATGGGGACTCAAAATATAGAGGTGCTCAAGGTCTTGATCCAGATATCATAAAAGAAATTGAAATAATGTATGGCATGGACAAACCCGCTCATGAAAGGTTTTTTAAAATGTTAAAAAGTTATATATTTTTTGACTTTGGTGAGAGTTTTTTCCGTGATCAAAAAGTTACATCACTAGTCTTAGATAAAATGCCCGTATCGATATCTCTTGGGTTATGGACAACACTGCTCGTTTACTTAATATCTATTCCACTTGGAATACGAAAAGCGATCAAAGATGGCTCACAATTTGACATTATTTCCAGTAGTATTGTTACAATAGGATATGCAATACCAAATTTTTTGTTTGCCGTTATACTTATTGTTTTTTTTGCAGGCGGTAGGTTTTATGATATTTTTCCTTTAAGAGGTCTAGTTTCAGAAAATTTTCAAGAATTATCACTTCTATCACAAATCAAAGATTATTTTTGGCATTTAACATTACCTCTTACAGCTATGATTGTGAGTGGTTTTGCAGGACTCACATTTTTAACAAAGAATTCATTTATCGATCAAATTAATCAACAGTATGTAATGACTGCAAGAGCCAAAGGACTATCAGAGAGAAAAGTTCTTTATGGGCATGTGTTTAGAAATGCTATGCTAATTGTAATTGCAGGTTTTCCATCAGCTTTCATTGGAATACTATTCTCAAGTTCGCTATTTATAGAGGTAATATTTTCATTAGATGGCTTAGGGCTACTGGGATATGAAGCCGCTTTAACAAGAGATTATCCTGTAATATTTGCCACCTTATATTTCTTTTCATTACTAGGATTAGTAATGGGTATAATTGGTGATTTTATGTATTCAATTATAGATCCAAGAATTGATTTTGAGTCTCGGGAATGAAAAAATTATCACCATTAAATCAAAGACGTTTAAATAACTTTGTGTCCAATAAAAGAGGTCTTTACTCTTTTTGGATTTTTTTTATCTTATTCATTATTTCCTTATTTGCTGATTTCATAGCAAATGAAAAACCACTACTAGTAAAATATGAAAATAAATTTTATTATCCTATTTTACAGTCATATTCAGAAACAACTTTTGGTGGAGATTTTGAAACAGAAGCTGACTACAGGGATCCATTTGTTAAAAATTTAATCAATGAGTCTGGTTGGATAATAATGCCAATTATTCCATATAAATATAATACAATAATACGTGATATTGATAGTCCCGCACCATCACCACCAAGTAAAAAAAACTGGCTTGGAACTGATGATCAAGCAAGAGATGTTTTATCAAGACTCATTTATGGTTTTAGAATATCAATTCTATTTGGATTTACGCTAACTTTTTTCTCTATGATAATTGGTGTGTCTGCAGGTGCAATCCAAGGTTATTTTGGTGGAAAAACTGATCTCTTTTTTCAGAGATTTATGGAAATATGGTCAGCAGTACCAACATTGTATGTTTTAATTATTCTAGCTAGCGTAATTCAACCAAATTTTTGGTGGCTACTAATTATTTTATTACTTTTTAGTTGGATGGGATATGTGGGAGTGGTTAGGGCAGAATTTTTAAGAGCTAGAAACTTTGATTATATCAGAGCTGCAAAAGCGCTTGGAGTTAGTACATCAAAAATTATATTTAGACACATGATACCGAATGCAACAGTTGCAACTGTTACGTTTTTACCTTTTAGCTTAAGTGCCTCAGTTACCGCTTTATCGGGTTTAGATTTTTTAGGTTTTGGACTACCTCCTGGATCTGCATCACTTGGTGAAATGGTAAATCAAGGTAGAAATAATTTACAAGCACCTTGGCTTGGGTTGACTAGTTTTTTTACGCTAGGATTAATGCTTGGTCTTTTAGTTTTTATTGGTGAAGCAGTAAGAGATGCCTTAGATCCACGAAAGACTTTCAAATAAAATGAATAATATTGTTTCAATAAAAAACTTAACAATCAGTTTTAATAATAACACGCGGGTAGTTAATGATGTAAATCTAGAAATACCAAAAGGCAAAACTGTTGCAATTGTAGGTGAGTCAGGATCAGGAAAAACCTTATCAGCTTTAAGTATTTTAAGATTATTGCCGAGTGGTGCAAAAATAGATCAAGGGCAAATTATATTTAATGAGAAAGATTTACTTAAACTTCCTATAAAAGAAATTGAAAAAATTAGAGGGAATAGAATTTCAACTATTTTTCAAGAACCTATGTCAAGTTTAAATCCTTTACATAAAATTGATAAACAAATTAAAGAAGTTATAACAACCCACAAAGAAATTAGTTCTCAAGAACTTAATCAAACAGTTTTTAATTTGTTAAAAGAAGTAAACTTAGAAGATTTAGTAACTCGACCAAATATTTACTCATATGAACTTTCAGGTGGGCAGCGACAAAGAGTAATGATTGCGATGAGTATAGCTAATAATCCTGACTTGTTAATAGCTGATGAACCAACCACTGCTTTAGATGTCACAGTTCAACTTCAAATTTTAGAACTTTTAAAAAAAATTCAAGAAAAAAGAAAAATGTCAATTCTATTTATTAGTCATGATCTTGGGGTAGTGAATAAAATAGCCGACTATGTTTATGTTATGAAAGATGGAAGAATTATTGAACACGGAAATAAAAAAGAGATATTTGAAACTCCAAAAGATACTTATACTAAAGAGTTGGTAGGTTTTAAAAATTTAATGAAAAAATCTAATTATAATAAAAAATTAGAAATATTAAATATTCAAAAACTAAAAGTATGGTATCCAATTAAAAAAGGTATTTTTAAAAGAACTGTAGATTATGTAAAAGCTATTGATAATATAAATTTTAATTTATTTGAAAAAGAAACCTTGGGAATAGTTGGTGAATCTGGATCAGGAAAAACTTCCCTTGTATTAGCAATACTAAAATTAATTTCATCCTCAGGAAAAATAAATTTTAAAAGTATTAATTTAAATCAAATAAAAAAAAATCAATTAAAGAATATTAGAAAAGATATACAAATAGTTTTTCAGGATCCATTTTCCTCTTTGAGCCCCAGAATGAATGTGTATGAAATATTATCAGAAGGCATAGATGTTCATTTTCCTTCATTTTCAGAAGTTGAAAAAAAAGAAATGATAAAAAACATACTAAATGAAACAGGTATGAATTTTGAGAGAGATCATAATAAATTTCCTCATGAATTTTCAGGAGGACAAAGACAGAGAATTGCAATATCTCGAGCATTAATACTTAAGCCTAAAGTATTAATTTTAGATGAGCCTACTTCAGCTTTAGATATCACTATCCAGAATCAAATATTGGATTTATTGAAAGATCTACAAGAAAAATATTCTTTAAGTTATATTTTTATTAGTCATGATATGAATGTAATAAGATCTGTTTCTGATAAAGTCCTAGTTTTGAAATCAGGCAAATTAGTAGAGTATGATATTGCTGAGTCAGTATTTCAAAATCCCAAAAATGAATATACAAAAAATTTAATTCGATCAGTAATTTAGTTAATGGCGGAGAGAGAGGGATTCGAACCCTCGGTAGTATTGCTACTACACACGCTTTCCAAGCGTGCTGATTAAACCACTCTCACATCTCTCCTTAAAAAAATTTTAATTTTCATTCATTTTTAAAGCATTTAAAAAAGCATTTTGAGGAATATCAACTTTTCCAAATTGCCTCATTCGTTTTTTTCCTTTTTTCTGCTTGTCTAAAAGTTTATTTTTACGCGTTACATCCCCACCATATAATTTTTGCGTAACATCTTTCCTAAATGAAGCAACTGTTTCTCTTGCGATAATTTTTCCACCTATTGCAGCTTGAATAGCTACCTTAAACTGTTGCCTTGGAATTAGATCTTTGAGACGTTCACATAATGCTCTTCCTCGTTGCTGAGATCTATCTCTATGAACAATTAAAGATAAAGCGTCAACAGGATCACCGTTAATCATAATGCTTACTTTCACTAAATCATTTATTTCGTAACCAATTAACTCATAATCAAAACTTGCATACCCTTTAGTGATTGATTTTAATCGATCATAAAAATCAAAAACTACTTCATTAAGAGGTAGTTTGTATTCTACCATTGCTCGTGTTCCTGCATAATTGAGGTTAATTTGGATACCTCTTTTCGATGTACATAATTCTAAAACTGCTCCCAGGTATTCATCTGGCACAATAATCGTAGCTTTTATCCACGGCTCTTCTATGGACTCAACTCGAACGGGGTCAGGCATATCTGTTGGATTGTGAAGATCAACTACTGATCCATCTTTCATATTTATTTTATACACAACAGATGGCGCAGTAGTTACAAGCTCAAGATTAAATTCTAAATCAAACCTGTCTCTAATTATTTCAAGGTGAAGTAATCCTAAAAAACCACATCGAAATCCGTAACCTAGTGCAGGACTAACTTCTGGCTCATATGAAAAACTTGAGTCATTTAATGCAAGCTTAACCATGCTATCGCGCAAATGTTCATAATCATCTGAGTCAACTGGAAACATGCCACAAAAAACAACTGGTTGTGATGGTTTGAAACCTGGAAGTGCTTCAGGTGTTGGATTTTTTTCTTCCGTAATTGTGTCACCAACTTTACAGTCGGACACACTTTTAATACCTGAGTTAATGAACCCAATTTCTCCAGGACCAAGAGCGTCTACTTCTGTTGGTTTAGGTGAAAAAATACCTACTCTATCGATAGTATGTGTAGCTCCTGCAGCCATAAATCTAATTTTTTGATTTTTTTTGAGTTGACCATTTATAACTCTTACTAAAACAATTACTCCGAGATAACTATCATACCAACTATCAACAAGCATACACTTAAGTGGCTCATTTAATTCTCCCATTGGAGAAGGTAGTTTTACTACTATTTTTTCTAATAAATCTGCTACCCCTTGACCAGTTTTAGCTGATACTAAAGATGCATCTGAAGAGTCAATACCTAACACTTCTTCAATCTGCTCTTTAATTTTTTCAGGTTCAGATGATGGCAGGTCTGCTTTATTTAATACTGGTAAAATTTCATGATCATTGTTAATTGCTTGATATGCATTAGCAAGTGTTTGTGCTTCAACACCTTGTGTAGAGTCTACAATTAATAAAGAACTTTCGCATGCAGCTAAAGATCTTGATACTTCATAGGAAAAATCTACGTGGCCAGGTGTGTCCATAATATTTAAAATGTATTTTTTTCCATCCTTCGCAGTATAGTTTAGCCGAACTGTTTGTGCCTTAATTGTAATTCCACGCTCTCTCTCAAGCTCCATAGAGTCCAGCACTTGCTCCTTCATTTCTCTATCTGTTAATCCTCCACAAAATTGAATCAATCTATCCGCTAATGTCGATTTGCCATGATCAATATGCGCAACTATAGAAAAATTTCTTATACTTGAGAGTTCTCTCATTACTTTCTTAAAGATGCTGCAAAGCTAGTGATAACTGTATCAATAATTTGATTAGATAGATTTTCTATCTCTTCATCACTAAAAGTTTTTTCAATTGGCTGTAATAAAACTCTGATTGCAATGCTTTTAGAATCAGATTCAATTTTTTCACCTTCATAAACATCAAAAATTGAAACCTTTTCTATAACTTTTTTATCTATTTTTTTTATTTTATTTATTATATCATTTGCCTTTACTGACTTTGGAAATAAAAAAGCAAAATCTCTCTCAACCATCTGGTATGGATTGTTATCAAAAGCAGAAATTGTTGATGTTTTTTTAGCTAAAAATTGACCCAATGTGTCTGTGAAGATTTCAAAAGCAACAACCGAATGCCCAATATCGAGAGATTTTAATAAAATTGGATTTAGTTCTCCAAAATTTGCGAGTATATTTTTTCCAATTCGTAGCGATGATGATTTACCAGGATGAAAAATTTTATTCTTTATATTTTCATAAAAAAGATTGTCTACAGGCACATTTAAAGTTTTTAATATTTGCATAAGATCTGATTTAATAGCGAAAACATCAAAATCTTGATTTATAGAATTCCAATTCCCGCCATTAACATTTCCATATCCAATTGCTGTTGCAACGTTAGTTTGTTTATCTTCTAAGGAGGCAGCAAATATTGGGCCGACTTCAAATAGTTTACCATTATTAATGACTTTTGATTTATTTAAATTAATTGCATTTAACAAATTTGGAATATTAGATGGTCGCATTACGTTAAGATCAGAACTAATAGGATTTTTTATTTGTATGACATCTGCAGAAACTAATTTAGCAGCTTTTTCGTCCATGAAAGACCATGTCACTGCTTCAAGATAACCTTGATTAGCAATTATTCTTTTAATTTTATAAAAAGACTTAAGCGCAGGACTTAAGATATTTTTCTTATTCTGTATATCACTCACATCAGTAAGAGGTATTTTATCAAAGCCATATATTCTCATAATTTCTTCAACGATATCTGCCTCTCCTTCGATGTCAGGTCTAAAACTTGGAACAAGTATTTCAAAAATATTATTTTTTTCTAGAATATTAAAACCTAATGACTCTAAAATTGATTTTTGTTTATCATTTTTAATTTCTAAACCTCCAAGAGATTTAACTTTGTTTGTATTAAAAATTATTTTAGACTGCTTCTTATCTAAAACCTTGGTTTGAACACGTTCACTAACTTCACCACCACATAAATCACTAATCATATTAGTAGCCGCATCTACTCCCCATTCAATTGAAGTTGAGTCTATTCCTCTCTCAAATCTATATCTGGCATCGCTTTGAAGTTTAAGGTATCTTCCTGTTTTGGTAACAGAAATAGGATCAAATAAAGCAACTTCTAAGAATACATTTTTAGTATCAAGGCTGCAACCACTGTCAAGACCACCCATGACCCCACCAATTCCATGAAGTTGTTGATTATCAGAAATTACAATCATGTCTGCAGCGCATTCTCTTTTTTCTTCATCAAGAGTCAAACAAGTTTCATTTTTCTTAGCAAAACGCATTTTAAGATTACCATCTATTTTATCTGCATCATACACATGCAAAGGTCTTCCTAAATCATACGTAATGTAATTAGTAATATCAACCAAGGCAGAGATTGGTCTTAACCCAATTGCTTTTAATCTTTGTTGAAGCCATGCTGGGCTCTCTTTATTGGTAACATTTTTAAAATATCTACCAGCAACGCCTGGACAAAGATATTCTTCATCACCAGTAAAAGCTTTTTCCCACTTAATAGGACTTTCGAAAGTGCCTGGTATACTTTTTGTAAGAGCATTTTCTTTTAAAGTTCCTAACCCTGCAGCGGCTAAGTCTCTTGCAACTCCCCTAACAGATAAGCAGTCACCTCTATTTGGAGTAATATTTATTTCTATGACTGGATCATCAAGATTAAATACTTCAATAAATTTTTCACCAAGTTTATGTTTTGCATCAACTTCAATAATCCCATCATGCTCATCTGATATTCCCATTTCTCTCTCAGAAACAAGCATTCCACAAGACTCCACTCCTCTTATTTTAGATTTTTTTAATTTTATTCCTGTGCCTGGAATAAAACTATTTTCAGGCGCAAAAATACCTTTCATTCCTGTACGAGCATTAGGTGCGCCGCAGACTACTTGAAAAGTTCCATCAATAGTTTTAACACTGCATACTTTAAGTCTGTCTGCATCAGGATGCTGTTCTGCTTTTAAAACCTCAGCAACTGTAAAGTCATTGAAAGTTTTTGATTTATCTTCAACATTTTCTATTTCTAAACCAATATTTGTAAGCGTTTCAACGATAGTATCTAAATTTTTTGAAGTATCTAAATGATCTTTTAGCCAGTTAAGTGTAAATTTCATTTTAGTTTTAAACCTCTGCTCTATTCCTAAGATCCAGTGGTGAAAAACCGTAATGATCTAACCACTTAATATTTAAGTCAAATAAACCTCGCATATCGGTAATACCGTATTTGAGCATCGATAATCTTTCTATTCCCATCCCAAATGCAAAACCCTGGTAAACCGAGGAGTCAATATTACAATTCTCTAAAACTTTTGGATTGACCATACCACATCCTAAAATTTCTAGCCATTCATCACCCTCACCAATTTTTAAAACATTATTTTTTTTAGTAAAAGCAACATCCATTTCTGCGCTTGGTTCAGTAAATGGAAAATAACTCGGTCTAAAACGGTACTTTAAATTTTCAATCTCAAAAAACTCTTTTAAAAAAGTAATCAGGGTAGATTTTAAATCTGCCATGGTCGCATCTTTATTTACTACTAAACCCTCTACTTGATGAAACATTGGTGTATGAGTTGAGTCTGAGTCACTCCTGTATGTTCTTCCAGGAACAATTATTTTTATAGGTGGTTTTGTTTTCAGCATTGTTCTTACTTGGACAGGACTTGTATGCGTTCTCAATACATTATCTTCGCCATCACTATTTTGTACATAAAAAGTATCTTGCATTTCACGAGCGGGATGATGAGGAGGGATATTCAAAGCAGAAAAATTATTAAAATCACTCTCAATATCTGGTCCCGCTTCAACCGAATAATTTAAATTACCAAAAATTTCTATAATACTAAAAATTGTTTGAGAAATAGGATGAATTTTTCCATTAGTAATTTCTAGTTGAGGTAAAGTTACATCAATATTTTCATTTTGTAGTTTTTTTTCTATTTCCTGATTTTCAATAAAAGTTTTTTGATTATCAATGGCTTCTTCAATAACTGATTTAAGTTTATTTAATTCCTGACCTTTAAGTTTTCTTTCATCAATAGAAAGATTTCCTAAAAGCTTCATTTCAGATGGAATTAATCCTTTTTTACCAAGGTATTCAAGACGTATGCCTTCAACCTCTTGAAGGTTTTTACAACTTTCAATTCTTTTTTTTATATCTACAGCATCAACTGATAAAGCCATATTATTAGTATAAATTATTAAAAATTAAATACTAGTTAGCTGATTGAGCTTTTTCAACTAAAGCCTTAAATGCATCTGGTTGATTAACTGCCAATTCAGCTAATATTTTTCTATCGATTTCCACAGATGATTTTTTTAGACCAGCAATAAACTGAGAATAGGTCATTCCATGCATTCTCACACCTGCATTAATTCGTTGAATCCATAAGCCTCTAAAATCACTTTTTCTTTTTCTGCGATCACGGTATGCATATTGCATGCCACGCTCAACTGCTTGCACGGCAACTCTAAACACATTTTTTCTTCTTCCGTAATAACCTTTGGCTCTTTTTAGTACTTTTTTATGTCTTGCTCTTGCGGTAACGCCTCTTGAAACTCTTGCCATTGTAAACTCCTATTTATTGTAAGGCAGCATATGATCGATAAGCGCACTGTCACCTGGTGACATAATCGCCGATCGTTTTGTACTACGTATAAATTTATTTGATCTTTTGCTCATACCGTGTCTTTTTCCAGCAGGCTTGAACTTGATCTTTCCAGTTCCAGTTCTAGAGAAACGTTTTTTTAAACTACTTTTCGTTTTAAGCTTGGGCATTCTATACTCCTTGTTAAATTAACCGCTAGGCTGCCCCGCAGGCCATAGCTAGTGTAGGTGGTCTTATAGTGATATTTGTTTAAGAATCAATGAGTAAGTAATTATTTAGCAACCTGAGGAACCAAAATCATCATAATTTGTTTACCCTCAGATTTTGGCGGAACTTCTACCTTTGCGTATTCTACAACTTCCTCGGTGAGTTTTTTTAAAAGATCAAAACCTAAATTTTGATGCTCCATTTCTCTACCTCTAAATCGCATAGACACTTTTACTTTATTCCCACCACCAATAAACTTGGATAGGGCTTTAATCTTAACGTTGTAGTCATGCGTATCTATTCCAGGTCGCATTTTAATTTCTTTTACTTCAATTGTTTTTTGTTTCTTTTTGGCCTCTTTTTTACTTTTTTGCTCTCTGTATTTAAGTTTACCATAATCGATTATTTTACATACAGGTGGGTTAGCAGCTGGTGATACTTCAACGAGATCAAAGCCTTCATCTTCTGCATGATTTAGTGCCTCTCTGATACTAATGATGCCTAGCTGCTTTCCTGTGCTTGAAATAACACGTACTTCGCTGGCAGTAATCTGCTCATTAGTCCTTGGACCAGTATTCTTCTTTGCTCTGAAATTTACTGCCAAAACTATTAATTTAAGTGGATTAAGCTATTGATAAATAGCATATTAGGAATTGAATATTTTTTTCATATTTTCTAGAGATATAATGAAATTGAAATTAAATTCAAGGTCTGTTTTTTAAAAAAAAGGTTAAATTGTAAGTAAAAATAAATGAAAATTTGTATTGAACGTAGTGATCGCATGGGTGATATGATTTTAACTCTGCCTATCATCCAAGGAATAAAAGAAAAAAATCCTAAAGCAAGTATTCATGTAGTAGCCTCAAAAAAAAATTTAAAAATATGTCAATTATCTAATTTGATTGATAAAACTTATGAAAAGACAAATAATTCTTCAGCTTTCAAACAATTAATAAAATGTATTAATGATGAAAAATATGATTATTACTTTTCTTTTAGTCCAGGCTGGTTTGGTTTATTGCTAGGATATTACTCAACAAGCAAATTTAAGTCAGCCTTAATTTTACAATCTCGTTACAAATCAAACATAATTAGTAAATTTTGGCAAATAATTTTTAGTAAAATATTTTTTTCACAATTAAAAGTAGTTAATCGATTTAAAGCAATAAGAGAAAATCAAGATATTCATCAAACTACAACTATGATGGAAGTCATTCTAAATAGTGGTATTAACCTAGATAAAAATCATCAATCTAACTTTGCATTTATAAATGCATTTACTATTAAAAAAGATAAAAAAGTGTGTGTCATCCATCTATCCTCGAAATGGATTAATAAATACTATGAAGAAGATAATTTTTTAGAATTATTAAAGGCCTTGGAAAAAAAGAATTTAAGTATTTATTTAACATCTGATGAAACAACAAAAAGTAAGTTTCATAAAATTTTCACTTTATATTCTTCAACTGATAAGGCTAATGAACTTATCAATAATGAAAAACAAATTTTATTGTGTAATAATTTTGATTTTGAAAACTGGACAAGCCTTCTTAATCAGGCAGACTATACTATCACACCTGAAAGCGGATGCACTCATATTGCTTCTCTAACAAGCTCTAAACTTTGTGTTATTTATGATGCAGATAATTTACCAAAAAGCATCATGCGTGAGTATGCGCCGTGGAATAAAGAATATCTAGCCTTGGAAACAAACGATATGGATCTGAATAAAAAACTACTAAACTTTGTCGATTAACTTATTGTTAGATAAAAAATCTTTTACTTCATCAACACTCAAATCTGCCATTGAGCTTTTAAGAACTAAATGGCTATTTTTTCTAAAACTCAAATTTGCTTTTGTAATAGGATTATCTAAGGCAAGCCATAAAGTATTAACTCTACTAAGGGATGCTATGTGACCGGGACCTGTATCATTTGAAATTATAAGCTTGCATTTGTTGGCAACTGAATAAATAACGTCGGGTGGAGATTTATCGATTAAATTTATAATATTTGTGCAGTTATCGAGTATTGGCTTAATAGCATCATTATCATGCTTGGTGCCAACTAAACAAATATGAAATCCTTTTGCTTCTAAAAAAGAACAAATTTCTTGAAACTTATTTGGTGCCCATTGTTTATATTTACCTGATTGTGATACACCTGGAATAACCATTACTATATCCTTTTTATCAAAATCTAGATCATGATGATTATTCTCAAGCCAACTAAAATTTGGATTAATTTCCTCGATACCTAATAATTGTAATTGTTTTAGTAAACCTTGCGTTGGACTCTCAGTTCCTTGAGGGGGAATAATATATCTTTTATGAACATTACTTCTTGATCCATTTATTTTTGCTTTAGAAAATATTTTGATAAAAAAATGATACAGATTAGTTCTTTTTGAATTTTGTAAGTCTATTACTAGATCGTATTTTCCAAATATAATTTTTTTTATAAGGCCAAGTGTTGCAAAGAAATCTTTTCGATTATCAATTAGAAATTGATGAAACATATTCATCTTTTTAAAAAAAGGAATAAATTTTTCCTCTGTAACTAAATCTATAACTTTATTGTTAAATTTTTTTTGAATAGCTAAGATAGGCTCTAATGCAAAAACAATATCACCGAGAGAGCCATGTTTAATAACTAGAATTTTTTTAGGATTGAACTGATTCATAGAATTCTAAATACTGATTAACCATATTTTCTTTTGAAAAATTATTTTCAATGACTGTTTTTACATTTTGAAAAATTTTAACTTTTTGATTGTTTGATAAATTTAATAATAGATCTATTTTGTTAGGTAAACTGCCATAATCTTGAGGTGTTAATTTAAAAAAATCACTCAAATGTTCTAGCTGGTTTTTTGCACCGCCGTAATTAAAAGCTATAACCGGTGTGCCAGAATATAACGATTCACTTATAGTTCTGCCAAAACCTTCAGCTCTCAATGGAAGCGAAACTGATAAATCTGCAATGTCAAATAATAGACGCATCTCCTCTTGGTTTATACTTCCTAATATTTTGAAGGTGTCGTTTAAATTACTTTTATTTATTTTTTCACGGAGTTGTTTTGCATAACTGTCATTTTTAGTATCTCCAGCAAAAAGAACTAAAATACTTTCTGTGCTAATTTTTCTTATAACATCAACAAATTCCAACTGACCTTTCCAACGTGTTAGTCTTGCTGGAAAAAGAATAATTTTTTTTGACTTGTCAATTTGATGTCTATTTATAAAATCTTCTTTATAGGTGTTATTGATAGGCTGATTAAAATATTCAGTATCAATCCCCCTATTGATGACTGATATATTTTTATTCGTAATATTATATTTTTGTATAACTGTTTCTTTTACATAATCTGATATTGCAATCAGATGATCCATTTTAGACAATCCCTTATTATACATTTTTTTAATAAAGGAATTACCACCATACACATTATGAAAAGTAGAAATTGTTTTAATATTATTTTTTGACATGAAATTTATCATCCAAGCAGGGCCTCTAGATCGAACATGCAATAAATTAATATTATTTGCTTGAATAAATTTATTTATGTTACGTGCTATTGAAGGGTATGAAAAAAAGTTTTTGCTCGATACAGGTAATTGATGAACATGAACAAAATTGTCATCAAGTTCTTTAATCATTTTGCCACCAGAGGTGATAATAAAATTCTTAATTTGTTTCTGAGCCAAAAAATTAGCCACATCTACCGTGCCTCTTTCGACACCTCCAGAATCAAGAGAGGGGACTATTTGTACAAGATTAAAGGATGACATTTCGAGTTAATATTTGTATTCTATAATATGCGTTTTTATAAAAACAAACAAAACCATAAAATTGCCTATAAATCCTTAAAAGGAAGAAGGTTAGGCATTATTTTTATTCACGGATTGAACTCTGATATGAATGGTGGCAAAGCGCTCTCGATAGAGCGATATGCTAGGAAAAACAAACTTAATTTTGTTCGTTTTGATTGCCGAGGTCATGGCAAGTCTGAGGGAAAATTTGAAGATTTTAACATGTCTGATTGGAGAAAAGATCTTTTAGATATTATCGACAATGTTGCTAGAGGGCCTCAAATTCTCGTCGGTAGCAGTATGGGTGGGTGGTTAATGATGTTGGCTGCCAAAGCAAGACCACAAAGAATAAAAGGATTAATCGGCTTAGCAGCAGCACCCGACTTTGGAAAAGATTTATACAACGCATTAAATAAAAAAAATAAAAAAGAAATTTCAACTAAAGGTATCACTAAATATACCTCCTATGGTTTTAGCTATTACTTAACAAAAAAATTTTTTATTGAAGCAGAAAAAAATAGAGTTCTCAAAAATCCATTTCGATTTTCAAAACCAATGGTATTAATTCACGGTTTAAAAGATAATGTTGTTAAAGAAGATGTGCCTAAGAAAATACTTAAAAAGGTAACTGGTAAAAATGTTAACATTATTTATCTCAAAGAAAGTGATCACCGCTTATCCACGGAAACTGATTTAGAAATGATTACACAATCAATAGAGTATATAAGAAAGACTAAATAAATTATTTAACCCTTCTCTTCTTAGTGTTAGTATAATCATAATGATTTGTATTAAAGCTAATATACCTGAAGAGCTCTCTCAAATTGATGATGAATTAAAAGCCATTTACCATAGTAGTGACACTGTGTGTTTTTTTATATTTAAAACACGAGAACAAAGAAATAATTTTATTGAACGAACCAAAGGAATGAAAAAAATTGAGAGAGAAAAGATTTACGAGGAGTATAATTAATTAATGAGTCTTAAAAATTTGTCCTACTTTATAGATATTAAAAATTTTCCAATTAATGAGCCAGAAAGTGCTAAATATAAAAAAATTGTAAAAGAAGCACAAGAAGCATTAGAATTTGATGGATGTTATGTGTTGCCCTCAATCGTCAATAAGGAAGCTATTAACGATATGCGTGCAGAATCTACAAAAATTGAAAGTTTGGCTCATTATACATCAAATAAAGTAAATGTTTATTTTTCAAAAGATGATCCAACTTACCCAGAAGATCACCCACGACGTTTTTTTATGGAACGAAGCAACGGATTTGTATCTGGAGATAAATTTCCAGAAAATTCTATTATTAAGGAGTTATACTATTCAGAAGAACTTAAAAACTTTATTGCTGATTGTCTAGGTATACCAATATATCATTATGCGGACCCTCTTGCATCGTTAACGATGAATGTAAATAAACCGGGTGATCGTTTTTCATGGCATTATGACACGAATGAATTTACCGTAACCATGCTAGTTCAAGATTGTGATGAAGGGGGTGTGTTTCAATACGTACCTAATATTCGTAATAAAGAAGATGAATGTTATGATGAGGTATTACAACTTTTAAAAGGTGATATGTCGCGTGTAAAAGAAATAAAATTAAATGAAGGCGATCTTCAACTCTTCAAAGGTCGTTATGCATTACACCGTGCAACAAGAGCAGAGGGAAGTACAACAAGAAATCTTGTTGTCTATACGTATACTGAAAAAGAAAATGTTATAGGGTCAAGTTACCGATCAGAAGAATTGTACGGTAAAACTCTTGATGTTCATAAAGAGAAAAGAGTTCGAAGTGACTCACTCACTGATTAGTATGAAAAAAGTTGGTGTTATTGGACTGGGCAACATGGGTAGCGCTGTTGCTAAAAATATTTTGCGTGCAAATTTTCCTCTCTCTGTTTATGATATTAGAAAAGAAGCTAGTGATAAACTTGTTAAAGCTGGTGCTGTTTGGAAAAATTCGCCTAAAGAATTAGTTAATGAAGTTGATATTGTTGTCTCCATGGTTTTTGGTCCAAAAGAAATTGAAACGGTGATGAAAAATGATGATGGTATTCTTCAAGGCAATTGTAATCATAAAAGTTGGATAGATCTGACGACCAGTAGTCCTACCCTAATGAGAAATTTAGCAAAGGAATTTGAATCGTTGGGTGGTTTTGCTGTTGATGCTCCAGTTACAGGATCTTTGGATGCTGCTATTAGAGGTGATATGATCATGTTCGTTGGTGGTACTGATGAGGCTGTTAAGAATGTAAAAGAAGTTTTGCAGGCAATTGGAGAGATAAGACGAGTTGGCGATTATGGTAATGGTTACGTCGCCAAATTAGTTAATAATCAGCTTTGGAAAATAAACGCAGCGGCCATTGGAGAGGCAATGGTACTTGCTAAAAAGGCAGGATTAGAACCAAATTTGTGGTGGGAGGTGATGAAAGGTGGAGCAGCAGATAGTTTTGTGTTGCAACATGACGTTCCATCTATTTTTGCTGGTCACTATGATCCATCATTTCGTGTTGAATTAGCTTTAAAGGATCTAGATCTTATTCAAGATTTAATCAAAGAATATGGGACACGTTCAGAACTAACACAAGCATGTCACGATCGCTTTCAGGAAGCAAAAGATCGATACGGTAAAGAAGCTGGGGAAATGACTGTATGCAAATTAATTGAAGAGGATGCGAATATCAATTTGAGAGTTAAGGGTAATTGGACTGCACCTTGGGAGGTAAAACATTCAAGTGAAGATACTTAAATGAACAATAAACCAGATCTTGCATCTTTGTTTGGGGCAACAAAGTCTGATACTTTTTTAGGATTAGATGCCTGCAATAATCTAGACTCTATAGATGCGTCTTCTGCTTTTGTTGGCGTGCCTTGTGCTACGCCTTATAGGTCTGTTGGCCCTTATGCTAAAAATGGCCCCTCTTCTATTCGAAATGCAATTGCTTCATTAAATGCAAATCTTGATAGACATAATTTTGATTTAGGGGGTCCAATTTTTCCTCAAGGATCAATTAAGGCTGTTGACTGTGGAGATATAGCTTGGGATGAAAAAAATTTTCAAGAAAACAGATCTATTATTTCTGAAACAGTAAAAAAAATTTTAAAAAATAATGTCATACCAATTCTTGTTGGGGGCGATGATTCGATTCCAATTCCAATGCTAGAGGCTATGAGCTCGAAGGGTAGAGATTTTACCATCCTTCAAATAGATGCTCATATTGATTGGAGAGAAATTCATATGGAAGAACGATATGGTTTGTCTTCCACGATGCGTAGAGCATCTGAAATGAGTCATATAAAAAAAATTATACAAGTAGGAGCAAGGGGAATAGGTTCTGGGCATCCACAAGATTTTGAAGATGCTAAAAATTGGGGGGTAAAATTTTATTTAGCAGATGATGTTCATTCTAATGGGCTAGATCCAATTTTAGAAAATATTGATCAGCATTCTAGTGTAATAATTTGTATTGATATTGACTCAATGGATCCATCCATAACTCCAAATACTATTGGTAGAGTGCCTGGAGGACTTACATACTTTCAAGTTTTAAATTTAATAAAAGGTGTCGCTCAAAAGGCAAAAATTGAAGCAATGGATTTTGCAGAAATAATGCCAGAGGTTGATATTGATGGAATTGGAGGATTAACTGTATCGAGATTAATAGCATCTTCCATGGGCGTAATTGCTCGCCAAAAACAAAGGGCTGATAGTTAATATGTTTTTAGGTATTGATGTTGGAAGCACAGCAATAAAATTAGGGATAGTAAACACTGAAGGAAAATTAATCTCTTACTTTAATTCTCCTTACTCTACTGCAGCAATTTCAGACGATCATATAGAACAAGATCCAAACGATTGGATTAAATTAATAATAAAAGGTTTAACTGAATTTAAAAACAATAATCCTAGCTTTCAATTGAGTGGGCTATCAATGTGCAGCCAAGTAAATACTCATATATTTGTAGATGAAAATGGAGAAGCTCTATTACCAGCAATTTTTTGGCAAGATACCAGAGCAAAAAGTGAAGCTAAAGAAATAGATTCTAAAATTAGTGATGAACAAAAAATCTCCTGGTGGGGAGCGCCGATGCCCATTGATGCGAGTCATATAATTTCAAGAATGCTATGGGTTAAAAAAAATAAACCTGATGTATGGACAAAAACAAAGTATGTAATGTTACCAAAAGATTATTGTATTTTTAAATTATCAGGGGAAATTGTAAGTGACCCTTTATCGAATATTGGTTTAGTTGATAATAATTTAAAATATATTGATGATCTTTTAAGTTTAGTTTCAGGCGCACCAGCAAAGTTACCACTACTAAAAAAAATGACTGAACAAGTTGGTGTAATTAAAAAAGAGCTACCTTTTAACGGAACAAAAATAATTAATGGAACAATGGATGCTTGGATAGGAATTCTGGGAAGTGGCGGTTTTGAAAATAAAAAAAATATTTATTTAAGTGGAACAAGTGAAATTTTAGGGATTAATTCGAAAGAAGTTATACCAACACCAGGTATTATTATTTTTCCTGAAGATGAAAATATTAAGTTACACGCAGGTCCAACACAAAGTGGTGGTGCTTCAAAACTTTGGTTCTGTAATCTATTTAATTTAACTCCACTTGAAATGAATAAGCTTGTAGAAAATGAAAACTTTAATGATGTTTCACCTATTTTTTTACCACATTTACAAGGAGAGCGAGCACCATTATGGAACCCTAATTTAAAAGGAATTTTTTATGGTATGAACTCCAAAACAAATAAAGGCAATCTTGCTCGATCAGTTTATGAAGGAGTGTCTTTTTCTGCAAAATTAATACTTGAGTCTCTAGAGAAATCCTCAAATTGTATCAATGAAGAAATAAATTGTGGAGGAGGTGGATTTCAAGCTGATATTTGGAATCAAATTCGCGCAAATATTTTAAATAAAAAAATCAATCGATTATCAATTAAAGATCCAGGGATACTTGGTTCAGTTGGTATAGCAGGTTATGGATCAGGAACATTCTCAAACATTGATGAAGCATTTAATGAAATGACCAGCTTTGATAAATTTTATGAACCAGATCAAAATTTGAAAAATTATTATTCAGATTTATATGAAATTTTTAAAAATATTACTGAGAGTAATATTAAAATAAGTGAAAAATTCTCTAAATTTCCAAGATAATTAGTGCATTCAACTCAAATTGCTTGATAATGATATTGTGACTGTATAAAAAATGATCAACTATGGAGGAATTATGAAATCGTGCATTAAATTTATAAGTTTTACTTTGCTTTTTCTTTCTATGTTTGTTTCTAAAGCGTGGGCAGAAAAGGTGACAGTTATTACTCCTTACTTAGCTCAACCAGGAACTCAAATGTATGTTGAGGGCTTCAAAAATGAAGCATCTAAAAAAGGTTGGGATTTAAATATTATAGATACAAAAGGAGATGTAGCAGAAGTTATTAGTAGAATTGAAGATGCTGTAAATCAAAAAGTTGATGGTATTGTTATTAACGTTGATCCATCACAAATTGCAGCAGGACTAGAAGTAGCTGCAGCTGCAAACATACCTGTTGTTGGTATGGACTCAGGTGCTGACCCTCTTCTTGTGACAAATGTCACTTCTAACGGGTATGCAATGGCTGCAGAAACATCAGTGTATGTAGCAAATAGAATAGAAGGAAAAGGAAATGTAGTAATGTTTGTTTTTGATGCCTTTCCTCCTGTTCAAATTAGAGGCGTAATAGCTGATGCAGTATTTGGTAACTTTCCAGATATTAATGTTATGGATCGCATTACACCAGACGTTCAAGATGGTGGTATAGCTGATAGTCGAGCAAAAATGGAAGCACTTCTTGCTGCAAATCCAGAAGCTGGATCAATTGCTGCTGTTTGGGCAGCGTGGGATCAACCTGCAATTGGAGCTATGCAAGCTATTGAAGCAGCAGGCAGAAGTAATGAAGGAATTGTAATTGTTGGAATTGATGCAAATCCTCAAGCAAGAGATGCTATTAGTCAAGGTGGTAACTTTGAAGCTTCTATTGCACAAGATTTTGTTGGTATTGGATCTGCAACAGCAAATGCAATTGATAGAGCAATGAGTGGTGAGGAAATTAAATCCAAAGTCATTTATGTTCCAACCGTATTAATTACTAGTGCCAATGTTGGTGACTAATATTTTTTTTAATTATGCGCTAATTTATTAGCGCATAATTTTTCTTATAACTTAAATGAAAAAATTAGAACTTTTAAATCTAACTAAAAGTTTTTCTAATTTTAAAGCACTATCAAATGTAAGTATTGAATTGTTATCTGGTGAAACACACGCCTTGATGGGTGAAAATGGGGCTGGTAAAACAACATTAATAAAAGTTCTCGCTGGTATTTTAAAACCTGATCAAATGACAATGAAAATAGATAATAATATTCAAAATATATATTCATCAATACAATCAAAAAATTTAGGTTTTAATTTTATTCATCAAGAATTAAACATCGTCTCTTATCTCTCTGTTGCTGAAAATATGTTTTTAAATCACCCTTATCCAAAAAAATACAAAACTATAATTGATTGGAATAAAATTTATAAATTATCAAGTAATGCTCTGAAAGAATTAGGTGTTACGCATATTAATGTGAAAAAAAAATGTGCAAAATTATCTACTGGCGATCAAATGTTGGTTAAAATTGCATCCTGTTTAATTAAGACAGACACAACCCCTAGCTTATATGTTTTTGACGAACCTACTGCTGCATTAACACTACAAGAGTCTGAAAAATTATTCAAAGTAATTAATAATTTAAAAAAAAGGGGAGCAATAATTCTCTATGTATCTCATCGTATGAATGAAATATTAGAAATTTCAGATAAGGTTACTGTTTTACGAGATGGAATTAAAGTTTTAACTGATAAGACATCAGAACTCTCAAAAGAAAAAATCATTAGAAGTATGGTTGGTAAAGATTTATCTGATAATTTTCCAGAGAGAACAGGGAATATAAATGAAAATATTGTTATCGATGTAAATAATGTTCATACAAAATATATTAGGAACATTAATTTTAAAATAAAAGCTGGTGAAGTGCTTGGTATTGCAGGTCTATCTAATTCTGGTCAAAGAGAAATATTTAACATGTTAATGGGCGTTGATAATATAGCTAAAGGCAAAATAAGCTTTATGGATCAAAAATATGAACCTACTAGTCCCAGTGATGCTTGGAAAAAATTAATTTCATTTGTTCCGCGAGAGAGAAGAAAAGAAGCTCTGATGCTAAAAATGTCAGTTAAATCAAATACTATAACACCGCATTATTCAAAGCTATCTAAATTCTTTTTTTTAGCAAATAAAAAACAGGAAAATTTAATTACAAATAATTTTTCTAAAAAAGTTCAATTAAAATATGAAAATATGGATCAATCAATTTATCAACTGAGTGGCGGGAACCAACAAAAAGTTGTATTTAGTAGAGCGCTAGCATCAAACCCAAAACTTTTACTTCTTGATGAACCAACTAGAGGGGTTGATGTAGGTGCAAAATTAGATATTTATAATTTAATAATTCAGTTAACAAAAAATGGTTGTGGTATCGTATTAAACTCGTCAGATTTATCTGAAATTATGGGCATGTGTGATAAAATTCTTATACTAAAAGATCATGAACAATATAAAATATTAGAAAATTTTAAAATTAACTCTCAAGATGTATTAGCAAATTTCTATGAAAGTAAAAAACAATGAAAATGTTAAATTTAATTAAAAAATATGGAACATTGATTGGTTTTTTTGGAATTATTATTTTTTTTACAATCAATTTACCTTCAACATTTCTTACAGCTAAAAATTTTATAAATATTAGTCAACAAATAAGTATGCTTGCAGTTGTTGCATTTACGATGACTGTAGTCATGGTGATGAATGATTTTGATTTAAGTGTTGGATCAATGGCAAGTTTGGCAGGTATAGTTGCCGCTGTCCTATTCTCGATGGGTTATCCAATTTGGATTGGAATATTGGCGGCTTTATTTGTAGGAATAATCGGAGGTTTGTTTAATGGTTTTTTAGTTTCTATAATTGGTATTCTCCCTTTCGTTGCAACACTTGGCACACTCACAATGTTCAGTGGGTTTGCTTTTCTAATAAGTGGGGGTAGAACTATTTTTGGAAGAGATATACCCAGTGAATTCTCAAGTTTTGCAAGAAGTGGTATAGAAATCTCTTCTCTAGATCTAAAAATACCTTTTTTAAGCATACTGGCATTACTACTTCTTTTTATTGTCTGGTTTATTTTGGAGCAAACAACATATGGAAGAAGATTATACGCCATAGGAGGAAATGCAGAAGCTTCTTATCTAGCTGGAATAAAGGTTAAGCAACTGAGACTTTCTGCATTTGCCTTAACAGGAGTTGGCGCTGCAATAGCAGGGCTGATGTATTCAAGTCGTGTTGCCTCATCAAACCCCACTCAAGGCAGTGGTTTAATGTTAGAAGCAATTGCAGCTGTTTTCTTAGGAATGACTATGAGTGAAGAAGGTGAGCCTAGGGTATTATACACTTTATTAGGGGTATTAATCTTAGGTGTTTTAGACAATGGCCTCACACAAATGAATGTCGATAGTTATATTAGAGAAGTATTGGTTGGGTTTATTGTAATTCTAGCTGTTGCGTTTTCAAGTATTACAAAAAAAAGAAATTAATTAAAAAAGGTTATGAAAATAGAAGATTCATTTAAGTATAGAAAGAGACTTAATGATAAAAAAGATTTTCCTAAAATAAAAACAATTCCTAAGAAGCTGGAAAAATCCTGGGGTATAGGAAAATTTGTTATGCCTACTCCTCTAGAGGTTAATGATTTAATGAAAAAAGTGCCCAAGGGAAAATTAATGACCATTAATCAGATCAGAAAAAAATTTGCTACAAAATATAAAACAACAACAGCGTGTCCAATTGTAACTGGAATATTTGTTAATGTAGTTGCTAGAGCTGCAGAAGAAGAATTAAGAGAGGGGAAAAAAAGAGTCACTCCTTATTGGCGAACTATTAAAACTAATGGTTATATTAATGAAAAATATCCTGGCGGTATTAATGCTCAAAAAAAAATACTACAAAAAGAAGGTCATAAAATAGTTTCTAAAGGTAAAAATTACAAAATAAATGATTTTGAAATTAAACTATTTAAGATTTAAAAAGATATAAATATAACAAAGTTTAATTAATTAATTTAAAGTTCTATAAATTTTTATACTAATTAGATCTAAAGAATGAATTTTTAATAAAAGA
>CACJAV010000004.1 GCA_902591485.1 uncultured Alphaproteobacteria bacterium | reverse complement strand
ATTTGTTCAACTGCCTTGGGATAAAAGAATCGCGCGGGTTTGGTGTACTTGTTTTAGAAATAGAGAAGAAGAAGAAAATCCTGGTGGTCATTTAACTTCTGATTGTCGAGGAAATTTAAAAATTTTCCAAGATCAGTTTCAAGAAAAATTTGGCATGAACATGCGAGCCGGTACTGAGCCTGAAATGATGTGGTTGACCAAAAAAGATAACGGTGAGCCAACAGGAGATGGTTTTTCCAGACCTTATTGTTATCACATAGATCAGTTTGAGTCATTGAGACCTGTTTATATGAAGGTTATAGAATATTGCCGAGCTATGGGACTAGATGTAATTCAAGGTGATCATGAAGATGCGCCTGGGCAACTAGAATTGAACTTCATGTATGATGATGTTCTAAGAAATGCAGATAGACTAACTACATATCGTCAAATTTGTGCGCAAGTTGCAAGAGAGTTTAATCTGATTGCATGTTTCATGAGCAAACCATTTATGGGAGTATCAGCTAATGGATGTCATACAAATGTGTCATTATGGAAAGGTGGAGAACTTAAATCAACACCTATTGGTAACGATCCTCTTCCTGGCATGGAGCAGGTTTTCACTCATATTTCGGGTGGAGAAAATATGTTTATGCCTGATCCAAAAATCGATGAGGTAAAACCTGGTCCTGTTGGATTACAGAGCATTGCAGGCTTGCTAAAGCACTTACCAGCTTTAACTTGTCTAGGATCTCCAACAGTAAATTCATACAGAAGATTGTGGGATACTGGCTTCTGGGCTCCAGTTTATGCTGATTGGGGTTATCAAAATAGAACATGCAGTGTGCGTGTATCTGCGCCTGGTCGTGTTGAATACAGGTCTGTTGATTCTTCTCATAACCCTTACTTAATGGGGGCTGGAATACTGAAAGCTTTTGAAGATGGGTTAGATAATAAGATGGATCCTGGTGAACCAGAGAAAAAGAATATTTATGATGCGATGAAAGAAGGAAAAGAAGTTGATAAACTTCCTTTAACTTTAGGAGAGGCCATTCAAAGATTGGAAAGTGATGATATTGTAAGATCTGCACTACCAGAAGATATGCTTCGTGTATTTATGCACTATAAAAAAGATGAATGGGAAAAATTCTTATCTGCTGTAACGCAGTGGGATGTTGATACCTATTTAGACGTATTACCATAAATTTAGGAAGGAAAAAAATTATGTGCGGAATTGCTGGAATTATACATAAAGGTAAATCAACAAATGTTGGTGGAGAAATGCAAAAAATGTTGCAATCTCTTAAACACAGAGGACCTGACTCAACTGGCTATGCTTTGTATGGTGATGGTGAATCAAATAACTATATTTTAAGATTTAAAGTTGGGGAAAATGTAAAAGAAGGTAGTTCCGCTGTAATGGAAGATGCTAGTATTTATGAAACTAGAAAAGATGAAGTTAATAAAAAAATAGAAGAAGCTGGCGCAAAAATTCACAAACAAGCTCAAATAACACCATACTCTTTTAGATATGTTATTTCCTATAAGGGCGATCTTTTAGATTTGGCTAAACTTATTGAGTCAGTAGAAATGACTGAAATTTTATCACTTGGTAAGTCACTTGAGTTAATAAAAGATATTGGTGATGCAGCGGTAGTTGCTGATAATTATGGGTTAAATAAGTTTAACGGAACTCATGGTATTGGACATACAAGAATGGCTACCGAGTCTGGCGTAGATATTCGTTCGGCACATCCTTATTGGGCTTACCCATTCAGTGATGTATCTGTTGTTCATAATGGACAGTTAACTAATTATTGGAATAATAGACGCACACTTGAAAAAAAAGGAATGCGATTTATGTCATCTTGTGACTCAGAATTAATTGCAGTTTATTTGGCTGATAAAATTAGAAACGGGGTTGAATTGGAGGATGCAATGAGAGGCTCTTTAGAGGATCTTGACGGCGTATTTACTTACTTGGTTGCAACAAAAGATAAATTAGGAATGGCAAAAGATCATATGGCTGCAAAACCCATGGTTCTATATGAAAGCAAAGATTTGGTTGCCTTGGCATCAGAGGAAGTAGCAATCAGAACAGTATTACCTAAAGAAATAGACACATATGATCCGTATGAAGGGGAGGTAAAAGTATGGCAAGCTTAAAAAAACATAAATCACAAGAAATGGGGCTTCATGATGAAGTGCTAACCGGCCGTACTCAGCAAGTTTTTTTTAATCCTGAAGAAAGTGAAAACTTTTTTTATCACGATGCATATGATGTAGACTTTAATAAAAGAACTGAGATTGATGCTAAGAATTTAGACTGCAGAGAGATTAATGATAAAATTAAAAACATGATGTCTAAAGGTTACGGTACAATCGTAATAAAAAATCCAGGATCAAAGCACAGCGTTGGTGTTGGAATTTTAAATAAACTAAACCTCATTGTAGACGGCAGTCTTGGTTATTTTGGCATAGGTTCAGTTGATGGTCCAACTGTAAGAATATCTGGAAGAGTAGGTTGGTCGTGTGCTGAAAATATGATGGCTGGAAAAGTTGTTGTCGAAAAAAACGCGGGATCTTGTTTTGGGGCTGCTATAAGAGGTGGCGATCTTATTTGTAAAGGAAGTGTTGGTGCTAGATCAGGAATTGACATGAAAGGTGGCACAATCATAGTAGGTGGCGATGCAGGCGCCTTCACAGGTTTCATGATGCAAAGAGGTCGTATTGTGATTTTAGGCGATGTTGGACCTAACTTGGGTGATTCATTGTATGATGGTACAATTTTTGTTGGTGGAAGTATCAAATCTCTTGGAGCAGATGCAGTCGAAGCTGAGATGACTGACTTGGATGTTGCATGGCTGAAGAGAAAGTTAAAAGTATCTGAAATCGATAAAAAAGTTGATTTTAAAAAAATGACAAAAATCGTCTCAGGAAAAAAATTATGGAACTATGATAATTTAGAGCCAACAGAGAGAAAAGGCGCAATTTAGAAAGGGTAAATTTATGGCAAAAAAAGCAAAGAAAAAAGATGATAAAAGTTTATTAGGGCGCAATGCTATTTTTACACCTGATGTAATTAATGATATTCACATAAAATCTCAACTAGGTCGTTACCGAATGAGAGGTATGGCATTAATGAAAAAAATTCCCCATTGGGATGATTTAACATTCTTGCCAGGCACGCTTACAAGATTTGTTATTGAAGGTTATAGAGAAAAATGTGAAACTAAAACTGTAATTGGACCACGCTGTAAAAATCCGATAGAGTTAGATATCCCAGTTTATATCACTTCAATGAGTTTTGGCGCCTTATCTTACGAAGCTAAGACTGCGCTTGCTAGAGGAGCTACTATGGCAGGTAGTGCTACATGCTCTGGTGAAGGAGGGATGATACCTGATGAAAGAAGATATTCTCACAAGTGGTATTATCAATGTATACAATCTAGATATGGATTTAATCCTCATCATGCACAATTAGCGGATGGTATTGAGGTATTTATCGGTCAAGGTCAAAAAGTTGGTATGGGTGGACACTTGATGGGTCAAAAAGTAACTGATCAAGTTGCAGAAATGAGATCATTACCTGCTGGTATTGATCAGCGTTCTCCTGCAAGGCACCCAGATTGGTTAGGTCCAGATGATTTAGCCCTTAAGGTTCAGGAATTGCGTGAGCTAACAGATAACCAAGTTCCTATTCAATTAAAATTAGGCGCAGCAAAAGTTTACGATGATGTACGTATGGCAGCAAAATGTGATCCTGACTCAATTTATTTAGATTGTATGGAAGGATCAACTGGAGCAGGACCGCATATAGCAGCAGCGAACACAGGTATTCCTGGTATTGCCGCAGTTAGAGAAGCTAGAAGAGCTCTTGATGACGTAGGAAAATCTGGCGATGTTACTCTAATTTTTGCAGGAGGATTAAGAGATGGAGCTGATATGGCAAAGGCACTTGCACTTGGTGCTGACTGTATTTCTGTTGGTACTGGTGCTTTAGTTGCTTTAAATTGCAACAAAGATATTCCAGAGGCAGACTTTGAAAAAGAATTAGGTGTTGAAGCGGGATATTGTTATCACTGCCACACTGGAAGATGTCCGGTAGGTGTTGCCACACAGGATCCGAAGTTAAGAAAAAGACTTAATCCTGATGATGCTGCACTGAGGGTTTATAATTATCTTCATGCAATGACATTAGAAGCTCAATTGTTAGCTAGAGCATGTGGTAAAACTAACATCCACTCATTAGAGCCAGAAGATTTGGCAGCTTTAACTATGGAAGCATCAGCATTAGCAAAAGTACCTTTAGCAGGAACAGATTATACTGTGGGCGTAGATAACTTTCATTCTATTTAGGAGAACATAATGGCTAAGAAAAAAACAAAAAAAGTTGTTAAAAAAAGAAAGTCTAATTCTTCTAAAGACAAGGGAATTAAGACAGCAAGAGAAAAAATGATTGGTCAACATATTGGGTACCGATATGATGTAAACTTATTACCAGATTATAATAGACTAACTCCATTTCTTAAAAAATATATAGAACATATGGGTTGGGATGATCTTAATTGGTTAGAGGATGTTCATATGGGATATGAAGATGGTAAACCAGCAGTTTTTGATCGAAATATTAATGGTTGGGTAACTACTCCACCAAAATTAAAATTACCAAAAGATCAACAAGATAGAGATATGATTGCAAGGGAGTTGTTAATTAAATTCCAAATGTCTTCAAATCATCCTCTGGTTACTCTTAAAAAAGCTTATAAAAAAAACTAAGCTATACTTTTTAGCCCAGATTTATCTGGGCTAAATAAAAAAATTTCTACATTTTCGTTTAATGATGGGTTGAATAAAAAATTATGCCAAAAGGTAAATTTCCATTCATTTTTTGTTTTTGCTAGTTTTTGAACCTTTAAAGGAAAATCAAAACCTGTTTCTCTTTCAAAAAACTGAGCCTGAAAAGATTTCTTAGAATTTAATATTTTTAAATAAGGATCATCTTTGCTGAAGGTAGCTGTAAATCTTCCATCAAATTTATCCGGTTGATTAAAGTATTCATCACTAAAAAGTTTAACAGCTTTTAAATATCTATCTTCAGGATCATGAGTTCTTTTGTACATAAACTCAAACATTCTTGATGAGTCTTCAACCTTTTTTTCTAACAAAACAGAAATAAATTGTTTTACTTCCTGATTAGTTTTTTTTTCATACAAATTACAAATTAAACCTTCAGATGGTTTGCCTTTGTGTAATCTAAAATTCCTTTGACGAATACTACACTGCCAAACTATGAAATCTTTCCAACCAACTCTCGCCATATTTAACAGTCAAGAGTGTTAAGTTTTTCCCACTCTGTAATACCTTTTTTCTTAGAGTCTTTTGATTTTTTAAAATCTTTAATATCTAAAGAACGAAGTTTTACATATGAATTAATTGTTTCTTTTGAAAAGGCTTTATTCATAACTTTACTTTTTGATAAATGAGACAAAGCAGTTTCTAAATTCTTAGGCAATTTTTTTGCACTCTTTGCTTTATGAGCTTCAGCGTACATATTTAGAAAACTTGGCTTTCCTGGATTTCTATTATTTTCTATCCCATCGATACCTGCAGCAATAATACCTGCCTGCAGAAGATATGGATTAGTTGCACCGTCCATAAGTCTCAATTCAAATCTTCCAGAACCAGGAACTCTAATCATATGAGTTCTGTTGTTGTCAGAATATGTAATAGTATTTGGTGACCAAGTTGCTCCTGAATCAGTAACTGGTGCGTTAATACGCTTATAACTGTTAACAGTTGGGTTAAACCAAGCAGTAAGCGCTTCTGCTGAGTGCATAATACCGCCCATAAATTTATAAGCGGTTTTTGACAAACCTAGTTTATCTTTTTTATCGAGGAATAAGTTTTTTCCATTTTTATCCCAAACAGATAAATGCGCATGACAACCATTTCCTGTTTTATTTTCAAAAGGTTTTGGCATGAAAGTTGCTCGAAGACCTTTTTGTTCTGCTAATGACTTAACCATAAATTTAAAGAAGACATGTCTGTCAGCTGTTTGCAAACAGTTAGAAAAGTCCCAATTCATTTCAAATTGTCCGTTAGCATCTTCATGATCATTTTGATAAGGTCCCCAACCAAGCTTAATCATTGCATCACATATTTCACTTATTAAATCATATTGGCGCATCAGTGCTGATTGGTCGTAACAGGGCTTAGATGCTTGGTCGCGTTCATCTGCAATTGAATTTCCATCAGGCGAAATAAGAAAATATTCACATTCAACACCAGTTTTTAAATTCATATTTTTCTTCTTTAATTTTTCTATTTGGTTTCTTAACATTACTCTTGGTGAAGATTTTACAGGTTCACCATTCATCCACAAATCTCCAGCTAACCAACCAACTTCTGGCTTCCAAGGAAGTTGAATTAAGCTTGATGGATCAGGTATCGAAGCCATATCTGCATCAGCTGGTGACATGTCTAAGTAAGTTGAAAAGCCAGCAAATCCAGCTCCTTCTTTTTGCATTTGGTCAATTACCTGGGCAGGAACTAATTTTGATCTTACAACTCCAAAAAAGTCCACGTAACAGATTAAAAAATATTTAATTTTTCTTTTTTTTGCTTCTTTTTTTAAATCCATGTTCCCCCCTATAAAATTAAAGAATTATAATTGCATAATTTAAAGTTAATTTTAAAACAAGAATAATGTCATATGTTTCACATTATAAAATTTTTTTATTATTATTGTTAATTAATACATGAAAAATCTAGGTTTTAAGCCAAAAAAAAGAATAATTTTATTAGAATCTTTATAAATATAATTTATAAATAGTTTAAATTTAATTTTTATTTCTCGAAAGGGGGTAACATGACTTTAGAGGAATTAAATACCTTTGTCACCACCCAAGCTAACGTTGGGATGGAAGCTTACTATTGGTGGTGTACAGGATTTATGATTATCATTCATGTTGGTTTTTTAATGTATGAAGTAGGTGCTACAAGAATGAAGAACGCTGTTTCTTCAGGTGTTAAAAACTTACTTGCATTTGCTTTTATGATTCCAACATTTTGGTTATTTGGATGGTATATATATTTAGCATTCCCTGGTGGTTTTGTACCAATAGATCTTGAAGGATATGGTACTCCGTGGAATGTATCTATGGGTCCAATGTTAAGCGACCAAGCTACTGGAGTTTTCTGGGCAGCTTTTACTTTGTTTGCTTGTACAACTGCTTCAATTTTCTCAGGAGCTGTAATTGAGCGTATAAGAATAAGTGCCTTTACATTTCTAGCAGTCATTTTAGGTTCTGTAGTATGGATTCTTGGTGCTGCGTGGGGATGGCATCCAGATGGATGGTTGGTAACAGGATGGGGATACCATGATGTAGCTGCAGCAGGCGTTGTTCATACTATTGCTGGTTGGTTTGCTTTTGGTGTACTTCTTAATCTTGGACCACGTATTGGAAAATATAATGAAGATGGTAGTGCAAATGAAATTGAAGGACATAGTTTAGTCTCATCATTCATTGGTCTCTTAATGCTTATAGTTGGGTTCTTTGGTTTCCTTGGAGCTTGTTTAATTTGGGCTGGAGCAGATTTTGGTGGATGGGTGAACATTTACGGTGCGCCTGCTACTTTATCTTCATTTGCATTCAATACATTGATGGGATTAGCTGGAGGCATGATCGGTGCTTTCTGGTGGAGTAAAGGAAATCCATTCTGGATGATGTCTGGAGGACTTGCAGGTATATTTATATGTGCTGGTGGTTTAGATATTTGGTATCCAGGTTTTGCTTTTGTACTTGGTATAATTGCAGGATGTGTGATTATTCCAGCTAACAATTGGCTTCACAATACTTTTAAAATTGATGACTGCGTAGGAGCGGTTTCAATTCACGGAGTAGCGGGTGTTTTAGGAGTATTAGCAGTAGGTATATTTGCCGCTGGATACCCTTCAGCAGGAGATATTCCTCCAACCTCTTTTGTAGGTCAGTTAGTTGGTTGTATTGTAATGGTATTAACAGGACTTATTCCAGGTTATGTTATATCTTTTATAATGAAATCAATGGGTTGGTTAAGAGTTCCTGATGAGGTTCAAGCTGCTGGAATTGATAGCGCTGAACTAAATTTAAGAGCTTACGCCGATAAATAAGTAAAGAAAGGAATTTGTTATGAATTCATGGCCAGGACCTGAAAATAGTTGGGAAGGTGTTGATGCTTATTTTACATGGGCTGACTCTCCCGGAATGCTTGTTTTTATTGTTCTTGTAATGATCGCTATAATGATTGGTATCATTTGGTCTGCAGCAAGACATGAAAGCGATGTTGCTAACAAGCACAAATAAATATTAAAATTAAGGGCAGGTTCACCTGCCCTTAAGCTCTTATGAACTATTTAGTAGTACAATCTTTTTTTGATAATATTTTTTCTTTAGTTTTAGAACATAGAATAACTTTGGGCATATTCTGGTTTTTACTTTTTGGATATTTTTTATGGAGACTTTCAAAAAAAGATAATGATTTTGTTTTAAAAAATTTTTTCAAAAAAAAATAAATTTATTTTTTACTTAGCAAAGAGATTATTAGTAAATAAATCAAACTTAACAAACCACAAAAAATAGCTGCAAAAAAAATTGTGCTAATAGTAAAAATTAATACTGATAAATTATTAACTTTAGAGAAAAATATAGGTGTGTTTAAGGTCTGATCAACAACACACATAAATGTTAGCACAAAGAAGGCTACCAAAAAACCTCTTTTATAATATTTTGACCAGTTATCTCCAAATAATCTTAAATTCATAAATTTATAATATATTAATTACAAAAGTCTTAAAATCATTTAACAAAATAAACATATTTTCTTGTTATAAACTTTATTCAATAACCTAGTTTATAATTTAAAAATTATTAAAAAAATGAAAGCAATTCTATTAAATATTTCAGCTTGGATGCTCCTTCCGTTTATGGATGGTTTAGCTAAATTTTTAAGTCAAGAAATACATTTTCTTCAAGTTGTTTGGGGAAGATATTTTTTTATGGCTCTGTTTAGTATTTTAATTGCTTCTCTTTTTTTTAGAAAGCATCTTCGTTTTCCAAAAGGAATAAAAATTCAAGTTTTAAGAAGTTTATTTTTATTTCTATCAACAATATTTTTTTTCTATGCAATTTCTGTAATTTCTTTGGCCGAAGCTCTAACATTAGCTTTTATTTCTCCTATAATTGCAACAATTTTATCATTTGTTATTTTAAAAGAGAGTGTTGGTCCAAGAAGATGGATAGCAGTCATAATGGGCTTTATTGGAGTTCTTTTTGTTATAAGGCCAGGCTTTGCTGAAGTTAATATGGCAACGGTTGGCGCTGTATGTGCAGGGATTTGCTATGCTTTCTATATTATTAGCACTAGAAAACTATCTTCCATTGATAGTCCTTTGATGACTTTAATTTTTACAGGATTGTCAGGTGCAATTGTTATAAGTTTAATAGTTCCCTTTTATTGGAGCTCTCTGAATTTTAATGGCTGGTTGATTTTGATATCTCTTGCAGCCATAGGAACATTAGCACATTTTTTACTCATTTTATCTTTAAATTATGCTGAAGCATCAAAGTTAGCACCATTGTCTTATTCTGAGATTATAATGAATGTAATAATTGGGTATTACTTTTTTGGAGATTTTCCAAATCAATGGATTTGGATTGGTCTTATTATAATCATTGCCAGTGGCGTGTATATTTCTTTAAGAGAGAATAAAAAACAAAAATCAATTTAAGATTTAATATGAGTAAAAGTTCACAATGGTTATTATTAACAGGCTTAGGAGTATTAATCATAAGCCCAGATAGTTTACTTATACGTTTAGTAAACATATCTGATTTTAGTTTAATTTTTTATAGAAGTTATTTACAAGCAGTGCCATTATTTCTATTTTGTTTATTTATTTATAGAAGAAATACTCTCAGTGCATTTTTATCTATTGGTATTCCAGGGATAGTTTATGCTTTACTCTTTGCCACAACTCATATTGCTTTTGTTTACTCAATACAACATACGGCAGTATCTAATACTTTGGTAATAATTGCTGGAGCTCCGATATTTTCAGCTATTTTCTCAATAATTTTTTTAAATGAAAAACCATCATTCTTTACATGGTTAATTATTTTTATAGCTTTAGCAAGTATGTTTATTATTGGTTGGGGCAGCTACACAACATCAGGTATTTTTGGAGATTTTATGGCTATTATTTGTGCCATTGCCATGGGTTCAGGTGTTGTTTTAGCGCGTTATTTTAAAAAAATTGATCTCGTACCAGCTTGCTTTGTTGGCTGTATTATTGCAGGGTTGTTTACTCTTCCATTTGAGATAGATTTTAACCTAAACTTTAATCAAATTATTTATTTGTCTTTAATGTGCTTTATTCTATTGCCAATCCCTTTTATAATTATGACAATTGCCCCAAAGTACACACCTGCTTACCAAGTATCTCTTGTTTTTCTTCTTGAGAGTGTTTTTGGAACTGCTTGGGTATGGATAATTATAAATGAAGCTCCATCATTAAATACAATTCTAGGAGGTACAATGCTGCTTTCTTCGGTATTAATTTACATGATTTTAGAGACAAGGAAGTAAATAATAATTGCAGAATTAGAATTTTTTAATATATTTTTTTTATGAAAATTTCTTTGGATGAAAAAGGTTGTTTAAACATAGATCATAGTGATTTAAAAAACTTTAGTATCCACCCGCTTTGGTTGAGAGAAAGATTAAACACTGAAAAATATTTAGATCAAAATAATTATCAAAGATTATATGAGCCCTCACTCTTGGATCCTGAAATTAAATTTCAAAAATATTTTATTGAAGATAATATTTTAAAAGTTGAGTTTACTGATAATTCAAATGGAATTTTTTCATTAGATAAATTAAATGAAGAATTAAAGTCTAAAGATATTATTCCTAAGAAAAAATCTTGGAAAAATGAATTTAAAGAATTACCTATTTATGATTTTAATAATTTAAGTGAAGAAAAATATATTTCAAAATTACTGATTGATTTTCAAGAACTCGGTTTTGTTATTGTTAAAAATACCTCTGCCGAAGAGGGAACAGTAATTAAATTTGCTGAAATGTTTGGTCCTGTAAGAACAACTAATTTTGGAAAGCATTTTGACGTTGTGTCAAAACCAAAAGCTAATGATTTGGCATATACAAGTCTTGGGATTAAAGCTCATACTGATAATCCATACAGAAAACCTATGCCAGGAATTCAAATATTACATTGTATAGCTAATGAGGCGAAGGGAGGGGATTCTTCTCTAGTAGATGGATATGCTGTGGCTGAACATCTAAAAAAAGAAGAGCCTGAGATGTATGAAATTCTTACAACTACAAATGTATTATTTAAGTTTGTAGATCAGGATATTATTCTTGAAAATTATGGTAAGTTAATTGAATTAGATGATAGTGGTAATTATGTACAAAGTAGATTTAGTGGTCGTTTAGATTATGTTCCTTACTTAGAACCAGAGCAATTAGAAAGTTTTTATGCCGCAAGAAAAAAATTATATTATTTATATGAGTCAGAAGAGTTTGAGTTAAATTTTCGTTTGGAGAGTGGGATGTTAATGATGTTTGATAATATCAGAGTTTTACATGGCAGAACTGAGTATGATGTTAATACAGGATTTAGGCACTTACAGGGTTGTTATATTGATCATGACTCAACTGAAGGAAAATTAAGAAGATTAAAATCAAATTTATAAGTTTATTTGATCACCGGGATTTCTTTAGGCGCTCTTTTGGTAATTAATTCAGCACCATCTTGTTGGATTATTATATTCTCTTCATGAACAATCATTTTGCCTGGAGCATATTCCATAGCAGGCTCAATAGTTAAAACCATATTCTCTTTTATTACTGTTTTTTCCCCTAATCGATGTGAAGGCGGCTCCGTAAGTTGTAGGCCAAGACCATGACCTAATCTTCCAACATTATTTCCTATTGTTCCACCATCTTGAATCACTTTATTCATCGCATTGAAAATGTCATTCGTAGTAGCTCCTGGAATTGCCGTTTTAATACCTATTTCCGTAGCTTGCCATAAAATCTGATATACTTTTTCAACATCACTAGCTACTCTCCCGAACGCATAATTTCTATCAAAATCGCAAAAATATCCATCAAAAGTAGACCCCGTATCTATAAAAAGAATATCACCATCGTCTAGTATGCGATCGGTAGGTCCGCAGACAATTTGTGAAACACCTCCTTGACCAGAAATTCCAGGCATGAAGGGCACGCTGTCAGCACCTCTGTTTAGAATATCAATTTTTAATTTATGAACTGCTTCTCTCTCCGTATTTCCAATAGAGAGAGTTGATGGTAATACATTATATGCATCACTTGCTATTGAGCAGACAAATTTAATTTTTTTTAATTCTTCATTAGTTTTAATCATGCGCATATCCCAAATAGCATTTGATCCATCCACTAAATTAGTGCCAACAACTTCTTTTAATTTCAAGAAGTCACTTATCGGCATTCTTAGTGCCATTTCACTCCCTAATTCTAACCCAATTTGTCCAAAAGTTTTTTTTACATTTTCTAGATTTGATTTTAATAAACTAACACCTTCATCTTCAGGTCTAGGAGATGGCCAAGTTTTAATTTCATCTAACCACGTTTTCTTAAATTCAGACTCACCAATTTCTGGAACAATGGCAATTGGCTTTCCTGATAATGGCACAATAACAAACCAAGGACGTGTAGGACTCTCCCAGAATTGAGAATCATATCCAGTAAAGTATCTAATATTTTGTGGGGTGGTTAATAAAATACCATCTAATTCGTACTCATGCATAATTTCTTGAGCACGAAGGGTTCGATTTTCAAATTCTTCATCTGCAAAACCTTTTTTGATATTAGTTTCAGAATTCATTTATCAACGCAAATTGAAGGGATCACTTAAAGGCTCTTTTGAAGTACTAATCCAAGTAGTTTTAATATTAGAATAATCTTTCATCACTTCAATTCCTGACTCTCTCCCATACCCACTATTTTTAAAGCCACCAAAAGGAGCCATGGGCGAAATTAATCTGTAAGTATTCACAAAAACAACTCCTGCTTGAACAGCTTTAGACACTCTCATTGCAATCCCATTGTTTTCAGTAAAGATTCCTGCTGCTAAGCCAAAAGTATTATCATTCATCAACTTAATTGCTTCATCTTCATCGGTAAATTTCATTACTGATAAAACAGGACCAAATAACTCATTCTCTGCTGCAGGCAAACTATGATGATCACATGCTATGATGGTAGGCTCAAAATAAAAACCATTTTTAAAATCATTTACTCTATTCCCGCCAGTTATTATTCTACCCCCTTGTTCTACGGTTTGTTTGATTTTATCTTCTATGTTTTGTAATTGATTTAAAGTAGCCAAAGGTCCTAATTGCGTTGTAGTGGACATGGGGTCACCTATTTTAATTGCTTCGGCTTTAGTTTTTAACTCTTCAATATATTCTTCGTATATATTTTTTTGCAAATAAAGTCTTGAGCCCGCAATGCAGCTTTGGCCACCTGCACCAAAAATACTTGCCATAATTCCATTTATCGCATTGTCTTTGCGCGCATCATTAAAGACAACTACTGGACTTTTCCCTCCAAGCTCAAGAGATACTTGAGATAAATTTTCTGCAGAATTTTTTACAATATGTTTTGCTGTATGAACGCCACCTGTAAAAGCAATTTTATTAATTTTAGGATGTGAAGTAAGTATTTTACTGCACGTATCTGCATAACCAGTTATTATATTTACAACCCCTTTTGGCAGTCCAACTTTGTCAATTAATTTGGAAAATTCTAATAATGGAGTAGGAGCAATTTCTGATGCTTTAATTACTATGGTGTTGCCCATTGCTAAAGCTGGTGCTAGTTTAACTGCAGTTAGAAACATTTGAGAATTCCAGGGTATGATTGCAGCAATAACACCAACAGGTACTCTTGTAGTAAAAACATGCATATCTTCCTTGTCTATTGGAAGTGTTGAGCCTTCTATTTTATCAACTAAACCTGCATAGTAGTAATAATACTCAGCTATGTAATTTGCTTGAAACTTTGTTTCTTTAAATAATTTACCAGTATCTTTTGTTTCAATCGTTCCTAGCAGTTCAGCTTTATCTTTTAACTGATCACCAATTGCTCTTAAATACTGTGCTCTTTTAGAAGGTAATATTTTTGACCATTCTCCATGAAATGCTTTGTAAGCTGCTTCAACAGCGGAATTTACTTCAAACTCTTCAGCAAGATTAATTTCTGCAAATTCTTTTTCATTTGATGGATCGATTGATTTAAACGAAGAACCTGACTTTGAATTAACAAATTCTCCATTGATATAATTTTTAAATTTTTGCATTACATTTCAAATATATTTTTTTCATTATAAAATTTTTTCATATTTTTTTTCCATTCATCAAATTTATTTTTATGTATTAATGATACTGTAAAACCTCCAAAACCTCCACCAGTCAATCTAGCTCCTTCCGCTCCAGATGTTATTGATTTTGCAACTATTAAATCAACATCTTCAGTTGATGCTTCAAAATCTTTTGCGTATGATTGATGACTTTCATTCATTAAATTTCCAAACGATTTAATATCACCATTTATTATGCATTCTTTTGCTTCAAGCACCCTAGCATTTTCGGTAATAACATGTCTTGCTCTTTTTAAGATTAATTCATCATTAATTTTATTTTCATCAAATTGCTCAGGTTTAATTGAACCCAAATATTCTGCCCCAAGGTATTCTTCAGCTTTTTTAAGTTGATTGTATCTCTCGTTATATGCACTTTCTCTTAGATTGCGCTGCACTGCTGAGTCTACTAAGCAAAAAACCCAATCAGTGGGAAGAGCTATCAATTCAAATTTTAAACTTAAGCAATCCAAAAAAAAAGCTTTACGATGTATACCTATTGCAGATACCATTTGATCCATTATTCCTCCGGAAACACCTATGTAATTTCGTTCAACTTTTTGAGCTAGAATGGCGATATGTTTGTCAGAAAAATTTGTATTAAAAAAACTATTTAATGATTTTAAAAAACTAACACAAAGAGCTGAAGATGAAGAAATACCTCTTCCCATTGGAATAGTTGAAGATATGTAAACGTTTAAATGAGTATTTGGTATGTGTTTATTCTCATCGTAAAAAACAAAAAGACATCCTTTTATATAATCAATCCAATCATTATTTTTTGATTTTATAAAATCATTAAATTTTTTTATTTCATTAAAATTTTCAGAATATACCTGATACTCTTTTGTATCATTTTTATCAATTTGAATAGTTGTTTGAAAATTTAATAGAGAGGGCAATACAAATCCACCAGTATAATCGGTATGTTCACCTATTAAATTGACTCTTGCATGCGCACTACAAGAAGCTGAAAAATCTACTTTAAATAGTTCTTTAAAACCCATGATAATCTAAATATATAAATTATTGATTATGGAAATACAGTTAATTTTTACTCAAAATAATAAATTAAAAATTCAGATTATTAATAATCAATATGTACACGGTGATTTTAAAATCTGTTTTTCTTTAGTTTATTCTATTCAAGATATAAGTGGCGCAAATATATCTAAGAAAGTTGGTCGTTATTATGAAATTTATTCTCAGGAAGATGAAATTTTTTTGACTCTACAAGAACCAAGAATTGGTTCCTATAATCTCTCTTGTGGTCCTGAGGGTTTATTTGTTCTCGATAAAAATGATCACAAAGTAGAATGCAAAATCATTCCTCTTAAATTTGAAAATCCAATTGATCCAATAGTCTATACAGATGAAAAAGATAAAAAATTTGATCCAGTAATTCCATTACCTAATTTATTAAAATTAGAAAAAGAAACTATTCCAATCAAAGATTTAAATTTTAAAATTCCTACAGATGAAAAAAATTTTTTTGATAACTTAAAAAATATATTTTATGCATCTAATATAAAATTTAATACATCATCAGGTTATTCTATTGTTTTTAAAAGACAAAATTTAAAATCTGAAGAATATAAAATTAATATTAAAAAAGAATTTATTTCAATTGAGTATTCTGATTATGGAGGCAAATTATATTCTATTATTACTCTTATTCAGCTAATTATTTTTTATAAAACATATCTCCCAATTTGTTCAATAGAGGACAAGCCCTCTTTAAATTGGAGAGGAATGCATTTGGATTGTGCAAGGCAATTTTATACAATTGATGAAATAAAAAGACTTATGGACTACATGTGCTTTTTCAAATTAAATCGTTTTCATTGGCATCTAACTGACAATGAGGCTTGGAGAGTTGAGTTAGAATGTTATCCAAACTTAACAAAAGTTGGAGCATATAGAGGATATAATGAAATAATTCCTCCATTCTACGGAACTGGATATAATAAAACTGGAGGTTATTATTCTCGTAGTCAAATCTTAGAATTAATCGAATATGCAAGAGATAAAAATATTGAAATAATGCCTGAAATAGATTTGCCAGCACACTCATGGACATTGCTTCAGGTGATGCCTGAGCTTAGAGACTCAAGCTCTAATATAGTTTCAGAAGATGTTGGCAATTATCAAAATAATACAATCAATCCTGCTGTGAAGGAGACTCATAAATTTTTAAAAGATATTTTAGAGGAATTAAGTGAAATTTTTTCATTTAATATTATTCATGTTGGTGTCGATGAGAGACCTAAGGAGTCTTGGGAAGGATCTCCAAAGGTTATTGAATATATGAAAAAAAACGGCATTGATTCTTTTGATGAATTACAAGATGAATACATGAACACTATTATAAATATTTTAAAAAAATCAAATAAACTAACAGCAGCGTGGAATGAAGCAGCTTTACCTCCTCATAATGATATAGGCTCTGCTGGTAGTGCAGGTAAAATAGATAAATCTTGTATTATTTTTGCTTGGGAGCATCCAGATGTTGGGATAATGTCTGCAAAAAAAGGATTTAAAACAGTTCTTTGCCCCGGCCATAAAACATATTTTGATATGGCCCATAATAATTCCACGTATGAAAGAGGAATTTGTTGGGCAGCCACTATAGAGGTTAAACAAGTCTTTGATTGGGAGCCTCTAAAAGATTTCACAACTACAGATTTAGATAATGTGTTAGGTATTCAGGGTCAGCTTTGGTCAGAAACAATCACAAATAAAGATTATTTTGATAAAATGATCAATCCTCGGCTTGCAGCTCTTGCTGAAATTGCATGGTGTTCAAAAGCAAAAAGATCATGGGCTCAATTTAGGTCATCATTACTTCATAATTTAGATTATTTATCAAAATTGGGCTGGAACTTTCATAATTTTTAGTATTATGATAATTTTTTTTGTGAGATAAAATGAAAATTGGCGCAGTAGGATTAGGAAATAGAATTGCTCATGTCTTCCATGAATTGTCTCAAATAAATAAAAATGCAGAATTAATTTCTTATGTAGACCCTTTACCAATTGGTAAAGAATATGCAGAAAAACATAACTTTTTTCCATCAAAAAATTATTCTAATTTAAAAGAGATGCTAAATAATGAAAAATTAGATTTGTTGATGGTTGGTTCACCAAATCACTTACATTTAGAACATATTAAAGTTGGGCTTAATTCTGGTATAAAAATATTTGCAGAAAAACCTATAGTTGTTGATGAAGATCAATCATTTGAATTAGCAAAGTTATTAGGAGAGTTTGGTCATAACGAAGTCTTGGTGGGATTGGTTTTAAGATATTCTCAACATGCGAGATCAGTCAGAGAATTAATAAAAACAAATGTTTTAGGAAATATTATTTCTATAGAAGCATCAGAGCACATAATGCCTTGGCATGGTGGTTTTTTTATGCGTAATTGGCGTCGTAAAGAAAAATTCTCCGGCGGATTTATGTTAGAAAAATGTTGTCACGATTTAGATTTTTATAACATGATAGTGGGTTGTAGACCAATAAAGGTAGCAAGTTTTGGTGGACGAAATTCATTTATTCCTAAAAATTCTCCAAGTGATAATTTAGAGGAATTTTCCAAATATAATTTATTTGGATGGGAGTCAGAAAAAAAAGTGTTCGATAGTGATGCTGATATTGTTGATCATCAAGTTGCTATCATAGAATATGAAAATGGAGCAACTTTAGCTTTTCATACGAATATGCGCGTACCAGATGAATTCAGACGCTTTGCTGTTATTGGCACTAACGGGATGGTTGAAGGAGATTTTGTAAGAGGTTTTTTAAAAGCTCATGATCAAAAAAACAACATAGTTTTAGATGAGGATTATGGAGCTGCTTTTGGCGCATCAAAAGGACACTATGGAGCTGACAACCTTATGTTACAAGATATTAACAATCATTTATTAAATTCTTCAATCAAATTACCTGTTGGTGTTAAAGACTGTATTGAAGCAGGAATAGTTGCAATGAAAATAGATGAATCTCGTAAAACTGGTAAAATAATTGATTTAACTAATAGTTGGAATAAGTTAGATGAGGAAATGAAAAATAGAAATGAATAAAAAACTTAGATCTTTTAATTCACCAACATTTTTAGCTTATGCACTTATCGCGCCTGCTGCAATTTATATTTTGCTAATTGTTGCTTGGCCTGTGCTTGAAACGATAAGATTATCTTTTACAAATTCTAGTTTAGCTGGTGAAGATTATGTAGGTTTTGAAAATTATGAAAAAATGCTTTCCAGTAAAAAGTTTAATAAAATTGTAACAAGAACTTTTGTATGGATGTTTTTTTCTGTCAGTTTAAAATTACTTATTGGTCTGATTGGTGCAATTTTATTGAATGCAAATTTACGCGGTCGATCAATGTTTAGAGTTTTGATCATGCCTCCTTGGGTAGTGCCAATTGCGATAGGTATGCTTGGTTGGTTGTGGCTCTACAATGGTTATTTTGGCATTATTGCTGGTATTGGAATGCATACTGGTATTTTAGAGGGTCCGTATGGATTTCTTGCTTACAAACAAAGTGCTTTTATCTCCACAGTTATATCTGATGTATGGGTTGGAACACCCATGGTTACCGTATTTTTTCTAGCTGCAATGCAAGGCGTTCCTAAAGATTTGTATGAAGCTGCCTATTGTGATGGTGCATCAAGGTGGGATAGATTTTTCAAAATTACACTCCCTCAAATTACACCAGTAATAATTACAATGTCAATTTTATCAGCAATCTGGACATTCAATTCTTTTGAAATTATTTGGATTTTAACCGAAGGAGGCCCTAGAGGTGCAACTACAACATTAATTATTGATACATATAAACAAGCATTAGGAAACTACAAGTTTGGCAGAGGTGCTGCTAGAGCTGTTGTTGTAATGGTGTTGTTAACTTTATTTGCTGGTTTTTATCTAGCTCTACTAGCAAGAATAAATAAGAAGATATCTCATGGATAAGTACTCAACTATAGAAAAAATATTTATTTATTCTGCAATATTTGTATTCATGACATTTATTCTATTACCTTTTGTGGAAATGTTTTATGCATCTCTTCGACCGCTTGATCATTTGTTTCGATCACCATATCAATTTTATTCAGACGATTTGTCTTTTTGGGCTTATAGAGAAATGTGGAATACTGTGCCTTTATTAGGTAGATATATTTTCAATAGCTTTTTCTTAGCTTCTTCAGTAGCAATTCTCACTTTGCTTTTTGTTATCCCTGCAGCATATTCTTATGCAAGGTTTAGCTTTCCCTTCAAAAATACTTCTTTGTATATTTTATTAGCAATTAATATGTTCTCAGGTGCTGTACTTTTAATTCCTCTATATAAAGTGTTAAGAACGTTAGGTCTTTTAAATAGCTATCAGGCTATGATTGTGCCAGGAGTTGCATTTTTAATTCCAACTTCTATTTGGCTACTCAAATCCTATTTTGAAAAAATACCTGTCGATCTTGAGGAAGCTGCATTTGTTGATGGAGCATCACGTGTTCAGATTTTAAGACATATTATCGCTCCCTTAAGCACCCCTGGATTAGTAGTGGTTGGAATATATGCCTTCATTGGGGCTTATGCACAACAATTCCTATTTGCTATTACTTTTAATCAAAAGAAAGAATTTATGCCAATTCCTTCAGGTTTGTATGAATTTATTGGATACCAAAGTGTCAAATGGAATGAAATGATGGCTGCATCTTTAGTAGGTATTGCGCCAGTACTAATTTTATTTATTTTTTTACAAAAATATATTGTTGAAGGATTAACTGCAGGTGCAGTGAAAAACTAGTTTGAATAAATATAAAATTCACGAAAAAATATTTTTATATTTTTCAATTACTGTTTTTTTAATTTTTATATTACTTCCTTTTGTAGAAATGTTTTATGCATCTCTTCGACCACTTGATCATTTGTTTCGATCACCATATCAATTTTTTTCAGATGATTTATCTTTTTGGGCTTACAGAGAAATGTGGAATACAGTTCCAATGTTACCTCGATATATTTTTAATAGTTTTTTTCTTGCAACAACTACTTCTATAATTACTTTACTTTTTGTAATTCCAGCTGCATATTCTTATGCAAGGTTTAGCTTTCCCTTCAAAAATACTTCTTTGTACGTGTTATTAGCAATCAATATGTTCTCAGGTGCTGTTCTTCTAATACCATTATATAAAGTACTAAGAACTTTTGGCCTGCTCAATACATACCAGGCGATGATAGTACCTGGTGTAGCATTTTTAATTCCAACAGCTATCTGGCTACTCAAATCCTATTTTGAAAAAATACCTGTCGATCTTGAGGAAGCTGCATTTGTTGATGGAGCATCACGTGTTCAGATTTTAAGACATATTATCGCTCCCTTAAGCACCCCTGGATTAGTAGTGGTTGGAATATATGCCTTCATTGGGGCTTATGCACAACAATTCCTATTTGCTATTACTTTTAATCAAAAGAAAGAATTTATGCCAATTCCTTCAGGTTTGTATGAATTTATAGGTTATACTACTGTAAAATGGAATGAAATGATGGCTGCTTCTCTTGTAGGGATTGCACCAGTATTAATTGTTTTTTTGTTTCTTCAAAAATACATTGTTGAAGGATTAACCTCTGGGGCAGTGAAAAATTAGTCTGAAATATAGCAAAATCTAACTTGATTGACCTTGCTACTTAGTGTTATCGTAAATTTATAATAATGGAGGAAATATGAATTTAAAAAAACTATCTTCATTTCTAATAATCACGATATTTTCACTTACAGGCCTAAAAACATACGCTGCTGACGTTCACGGTGTTTTCTGTGGTAGTGAACTTAGACCTAATTATGTTGAAATAGCAGATGAGTATATGAAGAATAATCCTGGCGTTAATGTAACTCTAGAGGCAGTTCCTTGGGGCACATGTCAGGACAAAGTAATTAATCTTGCAATTGCTGGTGATCCAGTTGCTTTTTCTTATGTAGGTTCTAGAACTTTAAAAGGACTTGCAGAAAATGGACATATTCTTGAAACTAATATTCCAGCATCTCAGCAAGCAATGTATCAGCCAGGTATTTTAAATACAGTTACGCATATGGGAAAAACTTGGGGTTTTCCTCACGCGTTTTCAACTAAAGCTCTTTTCATGAATTGTGGATTGCTAGAGCAAGCAGGTGTTGCTTGTGAAGGCCCTCAAACATGGGATGAATTATATTCAATGGCAGAAGCTGTGACTAACAATGTTGACGGTGTTGCTGGTATTGGTTTAGCTGGAAAAGATTTTGATAATACAATGCACCAGTTCTTGAATTACCTTTACAGTAATGGTGGGCAAGTTATTGATCCAATGACTAATGAAATCACTCTTAATTCTTCAAATACAGTTGAAACATTAGCTTTTTACGGAAAACTTGCAAATGTAGCGCAGGAAGGTCCATTAGCTTGGGAGAGATCTCAGCTTACTGAACTTTTCAACGATGAAAAAATTGCTATGTACATTAACGGACCATGGGGTAGAGGTCAGCATAAGGAAGGTCTTAACGTTGAGACTGTTAGAATTCCTGCTGGTCCTCAAGGTAGCCAAGGTACCCTTTTGATCACTGATAGTATTGCAGTTTTCAATAATACAGGTGTTGAAGAGCATGCAATGGCATTGGCTAGTATAATTTCATCTGGTGACTCTCAATACAGTTTAGATACTGATTGGGGATTAACTCCAATAATGAAGTATCCACAAATTGGTTCAGTAGCACCTTATAATGAAGATTATTGGATGATGTTTATTGATGCAATTGGCGATGGTGGACCAGAGCCATTATTTGTTGATTACAAAGCTTTCCAATCTGTTATGAACTCAATGATTCAAGGAGCAATTCTTGAAGAAGGAGATCCTGCAGATTTAGTTGCTGAAGCAGCTGAAGAGTTGGAAGAATACAAGTAAATTTTAAAAATGCTGGGGCGATAAAGCCCCGGCAAACTCTCCTATTTTATGAGTAGATTAACTAAAAATTATTTAACTAAAATCAACTCATTATTAGATAAAATATTAAAAGAAGAAAAAAACAAAATTTTAAGTAGCGCTAAACTAATTAGAGACTCTTACAAAAGAGGAGGTCAATTATATATTTTTGGTACAGGGCACTCTAGACTTTTAGGTGAAGAAGCTTTTCACCGAGCTGGAGGGTTTGCTGCAGCGTGCCCTATAAGAGATGATAATCTTACTTTTAAAAAAGGAGCAAAAAAAGCTACTTCCTTAGAAAGAACTCCAAATATTGCAAAAAAAGCACTTAGTAAGTATAAAATAACTAATAAAGATATCTTAATGATTGTTTCCAATTCAGGTGTAAATCATGCGCCTGTAGAGGCAGCAATGATAGCAAAACAAAAAAAAATTAAAAGTATTGCTTTAACTTCTGTAAAATATTCAAAAAAAGCACCTCTTTCAGATTTAAATAAAAGATTATACGAAATAGTAGATGTGTATATTGATAATAAAATACCTCCTGGCGACTCAGTTATAAATATAAATAAATTTAGTGTTGGCCCTGTATCAACTATTACAGGTTCATTTATTTTAAATTCAATATTAATAGAGGTAGCTGATATGTTAAAATTAGAAAAAATATTTCCTTTTTATATAAGTTCAAATATGCCAAATGCAGATAGAAATAATAATAAACTTGAAAATAAATTTAGAAAAAATAATCCTCATTTATAAATTTATTAGAATTGAGTAAAAAATTGATATCAATAAAAGGAAATATAATTAATTTTGATGAAACATTTAGTGGTGAAATTATATTTGATCAAAAAATTAATAAAATTAATAAATTAAATATAAAAACAAATGATTTTATAATTCCTGGTTTTATAGATCTTCACTGTCATGGAGCTAATGGCTTTGATACAATGGATGGTTGGGACTCTATAAAAAAAATGACTGATTATCATTTGAAAAAAGGAACTACATCAATTTTACCTACTACTTGGACTAGCACTTTTGAACATACTTTTAATGCACTCAAAGGATTTGAAAATTACAATAAAGAAAATTCTAATATCTTAGGTGTGCATCTTGAAGGGCCATTTATTAATCCTAATAAACTTGGAGCTCAACCACCCCTAGCTATAAATCCTTCTGTTGATTTTGTAAAAAAATTACAAGACCTAGCCCCAATAAAAGTCATTACGCTTGCACCAGAACTAGACGGCATGGACTATTTTATAGAGGAAGCAAATAAACTTGGAATAAAAATTCAGTTTGGTCATTCGCTTGCAGATTATGATTGTTGTGCAAGGTTTATGAGTAATTATAATATAGGCTTTACTCATCTTTATAATGCAATGTCTGGAAATCACCATAGAAGTTCAGGCGTTCTAACTGCCGCATTAGATTTAGGATCATTTGCTGAAATTATATGTGATTTTAATCATGTTAGCAAAGAGTCAATTAAGATTGCAAAAAAATGTATTGAAAATTTATATGCAGTTACAGACGCTATGGGAGCAACAGGATTAAAAAATGGTGTTTATAATTTTTTTAATACTAAGGTTGAAAAAAAAGATAAAATTGCTGTTTTAGAAGGTACAAATTCACTAGCAGGAAGTATAATTAATATGCACGATACTTTTTTAAATCTAAAACAATTAAACTTTTCATTAAATGATATAGTTAAAATGACAAGTTTCAATGCAGCAAAATACTTGGGTATAGATGATTTGGGATATTTGGGTAAAAATAAAATTTCAAATATTTTAGTTCTTGATAAAAATTTTAATTTAAAAGAAATATATTTAAATGGAATTAAAATTAATGAGTAAATCTTTGGTATTAAATGAGGCTTTAAGCATTCCATCAGTTATTGAAAATTTTTCTAATGTAGATAATAATCCATATTTAGAAATATCAAAATTAATTAATCAGAAAAAAATTAAATATGTAGTCACTATAGCAAGAGGTACCTCTGATTGTGCTGCTTTGTATAGTTCATATATTTTTGCTAAGTATCTTGGTTTGCCATCTTATAGTATGCCACCTTCTATAATTACCCTTGAAAATTCTACGTTTAATTTTACTGATGCTTTAGTAATAGTAATATCTCAGTCAGGAAAAAGCAAAGATTTAATAGAATGTGAAAAACAATGCAGATCTATGGGTGCAAAAACTATTTTAATTTCTAACAATGAAAAAAGCCCGATTGTAAATGAAACAAATTATTTTTTTAATATGTTTGCTGGTGAAGAAAAAAGTGTTGCAGCTACTAAATCATTTGTACAAACATTATTAATTTTAATCAAACTTGTATTTTCTATTAAAGGCAAGAAAGACATTAATGATAGTATTAAGAAATTAGGGCAAATGCTTATTCAAGACTCTGACAATCAGTGGGATCCCAATATCGTTAACAATCAGATCAATACAGGCTTTATTATTGGTAGAGGTGTTGGCTTTGCATTATCAAATGAAATTTCTCTTAAGTTTAAAGAGTTATGTCAAGAAATGATAGAACCTTTTAGTAGTGCAGAAGTAATGCATGGTCCTAAAAGCCTTATACAAGATTCGTTTAAATTGTTTATATTGAGCATGAATGATAAAAGTGGCAAAACTGTAGAAAAAGACAGTGAGGAAATAGCAAATTACACAAATTTAATTTTCAAAATATCTTCAAAAAATAAGTCTGATAAAAGTTTTTACTATCAACCTTCCGATGTATCTGAATTTGATTCAATTGTAATTATGACGAAGTTTTACCCTTGGATTGTAAAATACGCTCAATTAAAAGGACTTGATCCTGACAATCCTAGATATTTAACAAAAGTTACCCAAACTTATTAAGATTTTGAAAAATTTTGACATAGTTATAGTTGGTGCTGGTTCAGCTGGATGTATTGTAACTAATCAAATAATAAATAATACTAATTTAAAAGTTCTCTTAATAGAGGCAGGTCCAAGTGATAATCACCCTGTTATTCAAATTCCACTTGGTTATGGAATGACTTTTTTTCATAAAAAAATGAATTGGAATTTTTATTCTGAAAAACAAAAAAAATTAAATGATAGGGAAGTATACTATCCACGAGGCAAAGTAATTGGAGGTTCTGGATCAATTAATGCAATGATATATGCTCGTGGCTTAAAAACTGATTTTGAAAACTGGAATCTAAATAAAAGTTGGTCTTGGGAAAATATCAAAGATACATATGAAAAAATTGAAGTACCAATCAAAGGTAAATCAAAAAAAATCCCTATAAATAAAATACCTGTTAATGATGTAAGCAATGAGCATCATTCAATATTAAAAAATTATTTTACTGCGGCAAATGATTTTGATTTTCAATTTAATCGTCAATTAAATAGTTCTATTGAGGATCAAGTAGGTAATTATAATGTTAATATTATTAATGGTTTTAGAGCCTCTTCAGCAAAAATTTTTCTAAAACCAATTAAAAATCATCCAAATCTTACTATTTTAACCAATACTGAAGTTTTAAAATTAAATTTTGAAAATAGAAAAATATCAAGCTTAAAAATTAAACACAAAAAAAAAATAATAGTCATTAAACCCAACATAGGCACAATATTATCAAGTGGGTCTATAATGACTCCATATCTTTTACTTAAATCTGGGATTGGTAAAGCAGAGGAATTACGTCAATACAATATACCTGTTCAATTTAACAGCCCTCATGTAGGAAAAAACTTTCAGGATCATTTAGGTTTAGACTATTTATATAAAACTCACATGCCAACATTAAATGACGAATTAGGCACTTGGACTGGCAGAATTAAAACAGTTTTAAGATACTTTTATAATAGAAAAGGACCCCTATCTTTAAGTCTAAATCAAGGAGGTGGATATATTAATTGGAAATCTCTCGATCCTTATCCAAATATTCAATTATATTTTAATCCACTGACTTATTCGGTATCTTATAAAAATAAAAGACCATTACTTAAGACTGATAAATTTAGTGGTTTTATTATAGGCTTTAATTCTTGTAGGCCTAAAAGTTTAGGGGAAGTTAAGCTGAGACTTGAAAATGAAGAATATTATCCAAGTATAAACCCAAATTATTTGAGTGATGAGAGAGATATTCATGATTTGTACTCAGCGTTTGATTTTGTACGAAAATTTTCATCTAATAAGCATATTAATAATATTATAAAAGCACCCATAAATATAGACCCAATCAAAGCAAGTGATAAGGAATTGCTCGATCATTTTAAGTCAATGGCAACTACCATTTATCATCCTTGTGGTACTTGCCGTATGAGTAAAGACATTAACTCAGGCGTTGTTTCAGATAAATTAAAAGTTCACGGTTTAGAGAATTTATGGATAGTTGATGCATCCATTATGCCAAATATAACTTCAGGTAATATCAATGCCCCAGTTATGATGTTATCATATTTATCTAGTAAATTAATTTTAGAAGAACTAAAACAATACAATAAATGAAAATAAAAAAATTAGAAACTTTTACAAAGCCATTTGTTAGTTTTGTTAAAACTACATTAGAAGATGGCTCAGTTGGCTTTGGACAAATGTCAACTTATCATGCAGATATTACTGTACAAATATTTCACAAACAGGTTGCGCCTTGGATTCTGAACAAATCATGGGAAGATTTTAATGATATCGAAAACTTAGTATTAGAAAAAGAACATAAATTTCCAGGATCATACTTATTAAGAGCAATTGCAGGTTTAGATACATCTTTGTGGGATTTAAAAGGCAAAATGCAAAACAAACCAGTTACTTCACTAATAGGTGGAAAGTCTGGAGCCTTGAAAGTTTATGGCTCATCTATGAAGAGAGATATCTCACCAATTGATGAAGCTGAGAGATTTAAGCAACTTTTTCAAGAGCAAGGCATTGATGCGTTTAAATTTAGAATAGGCGCTGAATGCGGTAGAGGCCTTGATGAGTGGGAAGGCAGAACAGAAGATATTGTACAGACAATTAATAAATCACTAGATAAATCAGTTAAAAAACTGGTTGATGCAAATAGTTGCTATTCATCAGATCAGGCAATTGAAATTGGAAAACTTTTAGAAGATAATAATGTTTCTCATTTTGAGGAGCCCTGCCCCTATTGGGAGCCAGAGCAAACAAAAAAAGTTACTGATGCTTTATCGATTGATGTTACAGGCGGTGAACAAGATTGTGATTTACGTATTTGGAAAGATATGGTTGATAGAAGAATAGTAAATATCTTTCAGCCTGATGTAATGTATTTAGGAGGTTTAACTAGAACTCTTCAAGTTGCAAAAATAATTGAGGAGGGTGGATATATTTGTACGCCTCATGCAGCTAATTTGTCTCTCGTTACAATTTGCACAATGCATTTACTGAAAGCTATACCGAACGCAGGCCCATATTTAGAACTATCTATTGAGGGTGAAGATTATTATCCATGGCAGCAGCAATTATTTCTAGATCATCCTTTTGAAGTAAAAAATGGCTGTGTTAATATAACTGATAAACCTGGATGGGGAGTTGAGATTAATCCAAATTGGCTAGAAACATCAGAATATAGAGTTTCTGAGATTAATTAACTATTTACTTTAATTAAAACTAAAAATATAATTTCAGAAAGGAGATAGTATGGCAACTTATGAATGTAAGACTTGTGGTATGTCAGTCAATGCAACATGTGGAAAGTGCAATAAACCTCTTGAAAATGATGTATTAAAAAAAGATGATGGATCTGAAGTGCAAATTTCTAAATGTCCTGTAGGGCATGGAAAAATTAAATCACCAATGTGTTGTGGAGCCGACATGGCATGCACATTAAGTTAAAATAAAAAATTATTTAATTTTTGATTAACAGCCTCAGCTTGCTCAATAGTTGCGCCGTGCTTTGCGTTTTTAATAATATATAATTCACTATTATCAATTTCTTTTGAAATGCCCTCACTCATTAAAGGTTTCGAGCCGACCTCATTTTCACCAGTCATAATTAAAGTAGGCATTTTAAAGTTTAAGTAGCTTATATTATATTGATCAGATTCAACAAAAACTTTGTAGGCAGATAAAAAATCTTCATTATTTTTTTTCTCTAAAAGATTATAAAAAAATTTATAAACTTCAGGATTATTTTTTAAAAAATCATCTGAAAACCATCTGTTAATGGAATCTAAAGTTATGCTAGTGCCATTTCTGGCAGCTCTATAACGATCTTGAACAATTTTAATTTGTTCTTCTGATCTTTTAAACACGCTTGCAATCAAAACTAATTTATTTACTCTCTCATAAAATTTCTCTGTAAAATGTTGCGCAATTAGTGCTCCAATTGAAAATCCAACAATATTAATTTTATCTGTTTTTATTTCATTGATTAAATTTAATAATTGGTTGCTAAAAATTTCAAAATTTAGTTTTTTATAACCACCAGTAGATTGGCCATGATTGATTAAATCATAGAACAAAACTGGTTTAGAGGAAAAAAATTTTTTTTGTGGATACCACATTGTATTATCCAAACCAACTCCGTGAATAAAAATAGTAATAGGTTTATCCTTAATATTATTTAATTGATAATAACTGCCATGCGAGTCTTTAAATTCTTGTAAACTCATTTCACTCTATGTGTAAAAGAGTCTTTTCTGAAACTGTATAGAGCTTTTGGGTCAACTTCTACGTTAATTACAGATGGCATGTTACACACTAAAGCATCAGAAACAGCATTTTTGAAGTCTTTAAGCTGAGTTATATGATACCCTTTTGCACCGTATAATTCGGCAAGTTCATGAAATGGTGGACTTGAAATATCAGCCCCAATATATCTTTTTTTATAATAATCTCTTTGATATGCTTTTTCTGCTCCCCATGATTTATTGTTCATCACGATAGTAATGGTATTTATGTTGTGCTGAACGGCAGTTGATAGCTCTGATACCGTCATTCCAAAACCACCATCACCCATCAAACTAAATACTGGTGAATTAGGTTTTGCTAGTTTTACTCCTAGTCCTGCAGCAAATGAGAATCCTACTAACCCAAAATCTAGAGGTGTAAACAATGATTTCGGCTCAGCAAAATTAAATTGATCAGTTGCTTGAAGACACAATGTACCTGCATCTAATGTAACTGATGAATTTTTTGGCATAATATCTCTTAACTCTTTGAAAAGGCCAGAGGGTTGAATTGTTTTTGATCCTACATCCGCTTCACTATCTCTTTTTTTATAATAATTATTTCTTTCATTTATAAAACTGTTTACCCAAACGCTATTATTATACTTTAATTTTTTTAGACTTAATAAAGTTAGTAAATTTTCTAAAAATTTTTTTGCATCGTTATTTATCCCTAACTCAATAGGAAAATATCTACCTAAAGCAATTGGATCAATATCTACCTGTACTATTTTTGCAGATTTAGAGATATTGTCGTAAGAATAAAAAGTTGAGTTAAAGCCAAGTCTTGTTCCAATGGCTATAATAAGGTCTGCATTATTTACTAATTGTGAAGCAATTTTATTACCTCTAGGACCCATTTGACCTGCATATAGATTGCAGTCAAAAGGAATAACATCGCCATGACCTGCAGATGATACAAGTGGTATATTTAAATGTTTTGAAAGAGAGATTACTTCTTTTTGAGAATTTGAATTTTTAATACCTGCGCCACAAATTATTACTGGCTTTTCAGCTCCTTCGATTAATGCAATGATTTTCTCTAAATCATTGTTGTCAATTTGTTTGTCTTCTATTTTATTTTTAAATACAAAACTTTTAAAACTTTCATTTCCTGACAAGACATCTCGAGGAATATTTACATGTACAGGTCCCCATTTACCATTTTTTGCTAATCTCATAGCCTCATTTAAATCAACTGCTATGTTTTTTGTTTCTTCTATAGAAAATGTCTTTTTTGTTATTGGTTCAAAGAGTTTTTGTTGATCAACTTCTTGAAAGGCATCCTTTCCTTGATGTTCAGTTGCTATTGCTCCGGCTATCGATAAAAGTGGTGAAAAAGCTGCTTTAGCTTGAGCAACGCCCGTTACTAAGTTTGTAGCACCAGGACCATTCTGACCTGCAATCATCACACCATGATTGCCTGAAGCTCTTGCATATGCGTCAGCCATGTGAGCACCAGTGCGCTCATCTCTTACATCTATAAATTTAATACTCTGTTCATCATATAATGCATCAAAAAGTTCCATTGTGGCAGAACCTATTAGTCCAAAAACGTACTTTACATTATTCGCTTTTAAGCATTCAACAACTGCTTTACCCCCTGAGATAGGTGGGTTTTTTTTATTAATCATTAGGAAGCAGCTTTAACTTTTCTTTTTGATTTACTTTTAAAATGTGGAATTATTTTTTCGGTAAATAATTTAATACTTTTCATGCAATCTTCATGTTTTACTTCAGGAAAATTTGACCAAACTTTTAAATTTTGTAAGTTTAGTTCTCTTTGCATTTCCTCTATTTTAGCTATAATGTAATCTACCGTACCAAAAAGCATGTTTCTTTCATGCAAAAATTCATATGATAGTAAATCTAATTTATGATCTGTTTTAGGTAATTCCTCCCCTGGATTCATGTGAGTGCCTAGACCTCTCCAGTGACATACCCATCGCATATAATTAACCATTTGCTCTCCAGCTTTGTCTTTTGCTTCTTCCATACTTTCAGCAACAAACATATCTCTTACAACACTAATACCTTCACCTAATTCAACATGACGTTTTTCTTTTTCAGCTTTAGCCTTTTGATAAATTTCAAAACGCTTTTTTAGTGATTGAACTGGAGGTATCCACATAATAATACTAATATCATTTTTTGCTGCCCATTCTATTGAGCTTGGACTATCTACTACTTGCCATAATGGTGGGTGTGGTTTTTGAACTGGCTGAGGTACAACACTTATTTTTTCTAAAATTTTACTGTCCATGTTCATGAATTCAGAATTTGGTGGACTCATGTCATGTTCCCATTCAAAATTAGGAGCTGGATAGGTATAAAATTCACCTTCATGGTTAAAAAATTTTTCAGTCCAAGCTTTTTTAATGATAGTAAGAGTTTCCTCAAATAATCTGAAGTTTTTTGCTTGATCTTTCATATCAGCATCTGCATTCATGTTTAGAGCTTCTCTTCCATAAATACCTCTGCCCACACCAGCTTCAACTCTCCCATTAGACAACTGATCTAATAACGCGATATCTTCAGCAGCACGTATAGGATTCCAAAATGTTATTATTGATGCAGCTTGACCAACTCTAATTTTGTTTGTTCTAGCTGCTATATCAGAACTTAAAAGAATAGGATTGGGGCAAATCTCCATACCTTCATGACTAAAGTGATGTTCCGAAAACCAAATTGAGTCCCAATCATTTTGATCACAATAAGTAGCAATCTCTCTTATTTCGTTAAGAATTTGATTATAAGTTTTTTTATTTCCCCAGTTAGTTGAATTGCAGAAATAGCCAATTTTCATTTTACCTCCCAATTTGAAGGCGACCTATCCCACTTCCGTATGACGACGACGAGTTATGTATCGCTGTTCTACAGCGTATTATAAATCCATAAAATTTCAATAAAAAAAATCCAAATCATCAAAAAATCTGTAAAAACATTGCGTATTTATGATTAAAAATATAATTTTTGATTTTGATGGTGTTCTAGTTGATAGTGAAATTTTAGTTGCTAAAGCTTTTGCTAAATATATGCACAATTTTGGCATTACTATAAATGATAGAAAATTTGCTGATTATGCAGGTAATAAAACAGTTCAAACAATAGCTCTGCTATCTGAAAAATACTCAATTAAAAATCAGCAAAAATTTTTTGATGATATAATGCACATTTCTTCTAACATTTATAAAAATGAATTAACTGTTGTGAATGGAGCTAATAAATTTTTAGAGGAAATATCACTAAATTTATACATTGGCTCAAACAGCACAAAAGAAAAAATACTGGATGGATTAAATAGGGTAAAATTAGACAAATATTTCAAACCAAACCAAGTTTATTCATTTGATCTTGTAAAAAACCCAAAACCGTATCCAGATGTATATTTAAAAGCAATTGAGGACAACAAACTCAATAAAGATGAAACGATAATAATTGAAGATAGTGTTGTTGGTGTAAAAGCTGGCTATAGTGCAAATGTCAAGGTTATTGGCTTAACTGCTGGCGGTCACTGGCATGAGAATAGAGATGAAAAAGATCTACTTGAAGCTGGGGCAATAGCTGTTACAAATAACTATAAAAAAATTAAAGACATAATTGAAAGTTACTAAAATGGGTCCAGCAATCAAAGGAAATCCTCTAGAAATATTTGGGTACTTATTGGTAATTTCATATGTAGTAGGAGAATTTTTGATACCTAAGTATAATTTATTTACTTTACTAAATTTATTAGGAGTGATTGGTTTAGTGCTGAGTTTAGCACTTTTTTTTTCATCATTAAATATATTTAATTCATACAAAGAAAATCCAAAACCTCAAACTCATACAAAAAGGATTATTAAAACTGGTATTTTTGCTTACTGCAGAAACCCAATGTATATGGCATTCATTCTTTTTCAATTCAGTATGTTTTTAATATTTGAGAATGTGGCTTATTTTTTAAGCTCTTTAGGTTTATTTTTCTGGATAAATAGCTTCGTTATTCCTAAGGAAGAAAAGTATCTCATTGAAACTTTTGGGGATGAGTATGATCGGTATCTAATAGCTGTAAAAAAATGGATGTTTTTTTAGACTATTGAAATCTAAAATTACTGAAATATATCTCCAGAATGAAAAAACTATTAATATTACTTTTGCTAATTTCATTTAATGTCAATGGTGCTGGTACAGAGTCGAGCAATAGTGATTCTTCGACAACACCTGATCAAATTAACAGTTTATATGAGTTAGCTGAAAAACATATCTATAACAAAAAATATGACAAATCTCTTAAACTACTTAAAAAACTTACAAAAAGAGAGGATTTAGGTACAAGGAGAGCAGATATTTATAATCTTCTTGGTTTTAGTTATAGAAAATTAGAAAATCCTAAACTCGATAAGTCTTTTGCTGCTTATATGATGGCTTTAGAAATAAATCCAGAGCATGCAGGTGCTCATGAATATTTAGGTGAACTATACTTGATGCGAGATCAAAAAAATCAAGCTATGAGAATGTTAAGTAAATTGGAAAACTTAGTTGGAAAAAATGCTGAGGAGTATAAAGACCTTCTTCAAGCTATTGAAAATTATCAATCATAATAAATAATTTTCTCAATTTTCTGTGCTTGATCGACTTTAATTAACATGTCTGCATTAGCAGGCATGCTTTTAATCATCCACTTAGTTAATTTTTCGTAATATAAGATAAAAGTTTTGGTTGCATTTTTGTTCATAAAATTTTTAGTTTTTGTTTTTTTTGCATTATTTTTTTCTTGTGCGTATCTCCATTTTAGAACAAAGTGGAATGATGGAGGTTGAAGATAAATTGTTCTGTCAAAAGTCTTAAATATTTGTTGATATTCTTTTTTTAATTTCGAATTATAATATTTTCTCCATTTAAAATCTTTGTCTAAATCTCTCTCAATTTTATTTAAATTTTTATAAAGAAACTTATTTTCAATAGGTTTTGCCCCACAGCACCAGCCTTCTAAAATTAAAATATCAGCTTTATTAAAAACTTTAGTTTTTTTTGAAATATCATCTTTTAGTTTATTAAAAGTTGGAGTTATAATTGGAAACTGTTTTTTTTTAAATTGTCCTAAATGCTCTTTTAGTTTTTTTATATTGTGAGTACCTGGAACACCTCTAGTTATAAGAAGAGGATGGATTTGCTGTGAAAGATTATATCTATCTATTTTAGATAAGTAGTAATCATCAATACTAAGAAGCATTACTTTTTTTGATGAAGTTTTTTCAATAATAATTTTAATTAACTTTGATAAAGTTGATTTACCAGAACCTTGGGAGCCAGAAATTATAAATTTCTTATCATGAGTTTTATAAATATACTGAATAATTGGTAATATATATTTACAAATATAACTTTTAGAAAATTTTTTTCCTATTAAATTATTTAATTCTTTTTGAATAATTAATTCAATTTTTTTTTTCATAAATATAATGAATTTTGATAGTAATTAAATTATACAACAAAATAGATTTTATGAAATTTCTTTTTGATTTAGGTGGTGTATTTTTTGATTGGGATCCTGATCACTTTTATAAGAATGTATTTGAAAATATTGAAGAGAGAGAATTCTTCTTAGCAGAAGTTTGCAATGATCAATGGAACGTTCAACAAGATGCAGGAAGATCTATTGCTGAAGCTGAGTTAGAGCTAATTCCTAAATTTCCTCATTATGAAAAAGTAATTAAGATGTATTACAAAAATCATCGTAAAATGATCAGAGGAGTTTTTGAGGAGTCAGTAGATATCTTAAAAAAACTTAAAGATAAAAATTACGACTGCTACGTATTATCTAATTGGTCAGCAGAAACTTTTGAAGGTATGACGGATGATTATCCTTTTTTAAAATTATTTGACGGACTTCTTATTTCTGGTGAGGATAAACTTATTAAACCTGATCATGCTATTTATCAATTAGCAAGAGATCGTTTTAATTTAAATCCGGAAGAGACCGTGTTTATTGATGATAAGTTAGAAAATATTCAGGCAGCTCAAGAAATGAATTTTAAAACTATTCATTTAACAGATCCAAATATTATTAAGACAGAAATTAAAAAATTTTTAGTTTAATCTTTTTTTTGTCTCTTGATCAAACAAGTGATAATTTTCATCTTCAATTTCTAATGAAATTTCTTCATTCGCTTTTATTTTAGTATTACCATTTTCTCTATAACATAAATAATTGTTTGATTTATCATAACCATAGATAATACTGTCAGCGCCAAGCTTTTCTATGAGATCTACTTTAATCTTTATACTGCCATTTGCGCTCACTTTTAGGTTTTCTGGTCTAATACCAAAAATTACTTCTTGATCCTTTACATCTTTATTTATTGAACATTCAAATTCATCTGAAATAAATTTATTTGCATGAATTTTACCATTAATAAAATTCATTTGTGGTGTTCCTATAAATTCTGCTACAAAATATGTTGCTGGCTTTTCATAAACCTCAATGGGTGAGCCTACTTGCTCAATAACCCCTTCATTTATTACAGCTAATCGATCTCCTAATGTCATAGCTTCTACTTGATCATGTGTAACAAATACACTTGTAACACCCATTTGCTTTTGCAATTTTTTAATTTCAATTCTAACTTGTCCTCTTAATTTTGCATCTAGGTTAGATAAAGGCTCATCAAATAAAAAGGCTTTTGGATTTCTGACTATAGCTCTGCCCATCGCAACACGTTGTCTTTGTCCACCTGAAAGTTGACCCGGTTTTCTTAATAGAAATTCTTTGATTTCTAAAAGTTCAGCTACTTCATTTACTTTTTTTTCTATCTCTTCCTTTGATTCTCCTTTATTTTTTAATCCATATGCTAAATTCTTGTAAACATTCATGTGCGGGTAAAGAGCATAATTTTGAAAAACCATTGCAACATCTCTTTCAGAAGGGTCAACTTTATTAATTACTCTATTATCTAATTTAATTTCTCCACCAGTAATATCTTCTAAACCAGCTATCATTCTTAATAAAGTTGATTTGCCACATCCACTTGGTCCAACAAATACCATTAGTTCTCCCTCACTAATACTTAGAGAAGTTTCATTTACAGCTTTTGTTCCATTTGGATAAATTTTAGTTACATTGTCTAACTCTAAATAACTCATTTATTTCTCCGTTTGTATTAGGCCCTTAATAAACCATCGTTGTAAAAAGATAACCACCAACACTGGAGGTATCATTGATAAAATTATATATGAAAATCTCTCAGCAACTCTTGGGAGATTTCCACCCTCGTAAGACTCTTGAAATATAATCTTCATTCCCATTACGACTGTCCAATATTTCTCATCTGTAGTCATAATTAATGGCCATAAATATTGGCTATAACCATAAACGAACATGAAGATAAACATAGCTGCTATCATTGTTTTGGACAAAGGTAGAAGAAAATCAATAAAGAATTTCCAACTATTTGCCCCATCTAATTTTGCAGCTTCCAAAAGTTCATCTGGAACAGATTTATAAAATTGCCTAAAGAAAAATGTTGCTGTAGCAGAAGCTACAAGAGGTAGTACTAACCCTGTATATGAATTTGTTAAATTTAAATCTGACACTATTTGATAGCTTGGCAATATTCTTACCTCAAGAGGCACAAGAAGAGTGATAAAGATTAACCAAAAAATTGGTGTAGCTAGTCTAAATCTAAAGTAAACAATAGCATAAGCAGACATAGCTGATATTATTACTTTTACAGTAGCAATACCAAAAGCCATAATGAAGCTATTTATAAACATACTCGTAGCTGTTATTTCTTGTGAGAAACCGCCTTTTCGATTTAGTACTTCATTGTAGTTATCAAAAAACTTATCACCTAATCCCCATTTCATCCCCTCAGTAATTATGTCAACATTTTCGTGAGTTGAGCTTGCAAAAGCAATCCAAATTGGTACGACCATAACCAAGACACCAAGCCATAAAATAAAATGTGCAGTAAATTGAAGGGTTCTAGAGCTCATTTTGACTGAAATAATCCTTGAATAAAAAGTCTTTGCAAAAATACAATTATTATCACTGGTGGTATCAATGATAATATTACATAGGTATATCTATCAACACTGTTACCGCCGTAAATCATTTTTAGCCCCATAACTACTGTCCAGTACTTCTCAGAAGTTGTCATTATCAGTGGCCAAAGATATTGATTGTACCCGTACACAAACATAAAGATAAACATTGCAGCTATCATCGTTTTAGATAGTGGAACTAAAAAATCGATAAAGAATTTCCAACTATTTGCCCCATCTAATTTTGCAGCTTCCAAAAGTTCTTCAGGAATAGATCGGTAATATTGACGAAAGAAAAATGTAGCAATAGCTGATGCAGATAAAGGCAGTATTAAACCTGCATAAGAATTTAATAAATTTAAATCAGAAACAATTTGATAGCTAGGCAAAATACGAAGTTCTAAAGGAACAAGTAGTGTTACAAATATTAACCAAAAAAATAATGTTGAAAAACGTGTTTTAAAATACACAAGAGAGTAAGCAGCCATCATAGAAACAAATACAGATAGGCTTGCGATACCAAAAGCCATGATAAAACTATTATAAAAAATTCCACTTGCGGTAATTTCTTTTGTAAAACCGCCTTTTCTATTTAGCACTCTATCGTAATTATCAAAAAACTCTCCTCCAATCTTCCATTGCATGCCTTCATTATAAATAAAACTATTACTGTGTGTTGAACTTGCAAATACCAACCAAAGAGGAACAATCATAAGAAGCACACCGCAAATTAAGATTGAGTGAGATACAGTTATTCTAAATATCCTGCTCATATTAATTGTAATGAATTTTTCCTTCAATAAATCTAAATTGAAATACAGTAATGACTAACACAATTAGCATCATTATTATGGATTGTGCGCCAGCACTTCCAAGGTCTAAACCTTTAAATCCATCAATATAAGCTTTATAAACAAGTGTTTTTGTTTCTCCACTTGGAGCACCAATAGTAGTTGTGTCTATAATCCCTAAAGTATCAAAAAATGAATAAGTTATATTTATAATTATGAGAAAGAATGTTGTCGGCATGAGAAGAGGGAAGGTTATTGTCCAAAATCTTCTAAAACTACTTTTACAATCAATAATCGATGCTTCAATTATTGATTTTTGAATATTTTGTAGGCCTGCCAAAAAGAAAATAAAATTTGCACTGATTTGTTTCCACGATGCTGCAATGAACACATAAATATAAGCATCGTATACATTGTCATACCAATCAAATCCCCAAAGTCCGTTAAAAAAATTATAGAGTATTCCAAGTCTTTCACTAAAAAAGTAATTAGCAGTTACTCCAACAACAGCCGGTGCAATTGCATAAGGCCAAATTAAAAGTGTTTTATATGCGCTTTTACCATGAATGACATTGTTTGCTTGAACAGCCAATAGTAATCCAATTGAGCAAGAGAAGAATGTGATAACAACAATAAAAATCAAAGTAAATTTTAATGCAGTAATATAATTAGGATCAGATAAGACAAAAGTAAAATTATCAAGACCAGAAAAATATCGTCCAAAGCCAAATGCATCTTGTATTGTAAATGCATCTCTAAATGTTTGAACAATAGGCAAATATAAAAAAATTAATATTATTGCAAGTTGAGGAGCAATAAAAAAATATTGTGTAAAATAAGAACTAAATTGGACTCTTTTCATAATTTAATTTAATAGGAGGGCCTTAAAGCCCTCCATATATTGTGTTGATGTTATAAAGTTTTAGCGAACTGAGCAAGCAATTTAGAAGCTCCTTCATCCATTCTTTTCATGCCTTCCTCTATACTTATTTCCCCATTCAACATTTTAGGGTAATTCTCATATAGGACTTCACGAATTTGCGGCCAGTTTCCAGCTCTATATCCACCAGGAATAGTTGAACCAGTTAAACTTAGCTGTTCACCAACAGCTTTATGATAAGGAGAAGCTTCGTAGAAGCCAATCTCATTAGCTAGATCTGTTGCTGAGTACGTAACAGCAGCATAACCTGACATGTTATGATAGAACAATTGTTGTTCAGGAGATGTCATGAATTCAGCTAATTTCATTAGTGCAGCGTATTCTTCATCAGATTTACCTGATAAAATCCAGTTTGCAGCACCACCAATAAATGTTGGATATTCCTTACCTCCAGTAATTGAATCCCAATAAGGGATGTGATTAACAGTGAAGTTTGGAACAACACCTTTCATACCACTAAATGAGGCAGCAGATCCAAGCCAGAAAGCAGCTTCACCAGCAATAAATGGTGCTTGGTTATCTCCCCATGCACGGCCTTTATAATCGTACCATCCTTTATCTTTCCACTCTTTTACTTTAGTCCAGTGAGTAATAAATTCTGGAGTATCAGCAAATAAAGTAGTCGTTGGTACATCATCATAACCATTGTTACCATCAGTCATAAGTAGATTATGTCTTGAAAAGAAATTTTCAGTCCAAATCCAAGGGCTGTGACTTTGTAATAATGGCGTATAACCAGCTTCTAGAATTTTAGGTGCAATTTGTTCAAATTCCTCATAAGTTTTTGGAACTTCAACTCCAGCAGCTTCTAGGATATCCATGTTGGCATACATCAAACAAGTTGAACTATTAAAAGGTATACCAATCATTTTTCCATCTGAGTCAGCATAGAAATTTCTAATACCAGGAATGTAGTCATCCTTATTAAAGTCTACACCATATTCAGCTGCCATGTCTTCAAATGGGTATACAACACCATTTTTAACTTGAGCTACCATTATTGCAGCACCTGCATCATATACTTGAACCATGTGTGGATGTTCACCAGCTCTGTAAGCAGCAATAAATGCAGCTAGGATGTCCTCATAACTACCTTTACTGGTTGGAATTAAAACTGACTCATCTTGACTCGCATTCCATCTGTCTGCAATTTCATTAATAATAGCTTCAAGTTTTCCTGTATGACCATGCCAATAATGAAGCTCTATAGGCTTTGCAATTGTTGGTAATGATAAAAAGGAAGCAGTTACTAAAGCTATAAAAAATTTAAATAAATTTTTCATTTATCCTCCTAAAAAAAAGATTTATAATTCTAAAAACATAATTTTTTTAAAATAAAAATATTACATTTTTATAATAAAATACTTAAACAAATATGATATCAAGTAAAGCGTTTTACCTAAATTTTTTAATTAAATTTTTTATAATTATTATAAAATTAATAAATATAAAAATTATAAAAAAAATAAAAAATATATGATGGAAACACAAAATATTAAATATGATATTTTTATAATAGGTGGTGGGATAAATGGCGCTGGAATCGCAAGAGATGCCAGTGGTAGAGGCTTAAAAGTCTATTTGGCAGAAAAGGGAAAGGTAGGTTCTGCAACATCTTCTTGGTCATCTAAGCTAATACATGGCGGTTTAAGATATTTAGAAAATTATGAGTTCAAACTTGTTGCTGAGTCTCTTAGAGAAAGAGAAGTAATTACTAAAATTGCTCCATCAATTACTAAACCTTTGCCATTTGTCATTCCGCATACTAAAAAATTAAGATCAAAATTTTTAATTAGACTCGGATTATTTTTATATGATAATCTTGGTGGTAAATCAAAAATACCTAAATCATCTAAAATTAATTTTAATAAAAAATATCAAAATATATTACAATCAAAGTTTTCAGATGGTTTCCAGTATTATGATGTCCAAGTTGATGACAAGAAATTAGTAGAAATGAATATAGATGATGCAAAAAAAATGGGCGCCATTATTGCAGAAGATACAAAAGTAATAAATGCAAATAGAATAGACAATTATTGGGAAATAACTCTTAATAATAAAAATAAAATAAAATCAAAAATTTTAATAAATGCAGCAGGACCATGGATTAATGAAACCGTTAACAATGTCCTCAAAATTAATGCAAAAAAATCAATTAGGCTTGTAAGAGGAAGTCACATCATTACAAAAAAATTATATGAAGAGGAAGTAGCGTTTACTTTGCAAAATGATGATAATAGAATTGTTTTTGTAATTCCGTATAAAGACGAGTACTCTCTCATTGGGACAACGGAAGTTGATGTTCATTCACCAGACAATCCATCAATTTCTGATGAAGAGAAAATTTATTTAGTTAATACAATTAATAATCATTTTATTAGGCAAATTTCTCAAGAGGATATTGTTGATACGTACTCAGGTATACGTCCTTTGATTGAAGATTTTAAAGAAGCTTCAAAAGTAACTAGAGATTATGTTTTTGATTTAAACTGTGAGGATAATAATGTACCTTTATTAAATATTTATGGTGGAAAACTTACCACTTATAGAAAGTTATCAGAAAAGGTAATGGAAGAATTATCTCCTTATTTACCTGATACTAAAACAAGAAATTGGACAGACTCTAAACCACTATAAAAAGCATTCCTCGTGCACGATCTTCTCATTTTGAAGAGCAGAGAAGTTTACAAGAGGAATACTTCTTATAGGAGGAAATAATATGAAACCCTCTGCTCAAAAATTAATATAAATTAGTAGTATTTTATGGCTATATATATCCAAAACGCTTTGGAAATGCCCCTTAATACGGGGCATTTAAAAATATCGATTCTATTATTTGAAAGCTTGTTTTGAGCTATCAAATAGGTGACAGCGTTCAGCGTCAAATCCTACTTTTACTGTGTCACCAACTTTAATATTTGAGTCTCCATCAGTTTCTACAACTAATGGCTCTCCTTCTTTTTCAAGGTATAGGAAAGTTCCTGAACCTAGTTTTTCTACAACAAACACTTTGCTTTCCCAGCTAGCATCACCACTCTGGTTAACAGTTAAGTGTTCGGGTCTAATGCCTAATTCAACTGAGTCACCTTCGGAAGCTGAAGCAGACGTTTTTGGAATGCTAATTTTAGAAGATCCCATTATATCAACCTCAGTCTTATCGCCACTTTTGCTTATAATTTTAGTGGAGATAAAATTCATTTTAGGGGAACCAATAAAACCACCTACAAACAAGTTATTGGGACTGTTGTAGAGATCCATCGGTGAACCTTTTTGAGAAACTATACCTTCATCTAATACGACAATATCATTCGCAAGGGTCATTGCTTCAGTTTGATCATGTGTAACATAAATCATTGTTGCATTTAGTTGGTCATGTAATTTTGCTAACTCAACACGCATCTGAACACGTAGTGCTGCATCCAGGTTCGATAACGGCTCATCAAATAAAAAAACTTTAGGTTTTCGAGTAATGGCTCTACCAATTGCAACTCTCTGTCTTTGACCACCAGATAGTTGTTTAGGTTTTCTGTGAAGATAGTCTTCTATTTGAAGAATTCTTGCTGCCTCTTGAACTCTTTCATTAATTTCATCTTTAGATCTTTTCTCTAACTTTAATCCAAATGCCATGTTGTCAAAAACTGTCATATGTGGATATAAAGCGTACGATTGGAAAACCATTGCTATATTTCTTTGCTTTGGTGGTAGGTCGTTAACAACCTGACCATCAATTGAAATAGTTCCAGAATTTATATCTTCTAAACCTGCTATCATTCTCAGCATTGTTGATTTACCACAACCTGATGGCCCAACTAGAACTGTAAAAGATTGACTTTTTATATCTAGAGATACGTCCTTTATGACGTGTACATCTCCGTAGTACTTATTAACTGTATTTATATTTATATCTGCCACTTCATCCTCCTTTGAGCGATCTTTCAAGCGTTATAATTATTTTTTAGGGTAATAAGGTATTTTTTGCAAGTTCTATTTTAAATATCCAAGATATTCATTTTGAAACTCAATAATTGTATCTAACAACTTTTCAGCTGACCTTGCATTATCCACAACTGGATCCGCTAACATAGCTAAATAAGCACTATGCTTTGATTTATTCAGAACGGCATCAGTTGTTAATTGTATTGTACCTGATTGATTATTTAGCAAAGTACCAAAAGAGGATGGATAATTATTTAGCTTAAGACCTGTTACTCCATTTTTATTTAATATTCCTGGCACTTCAACAACTATACCATTTGGCACTTGTGGAATAAAATTGTTGTTTGGAATATTAACAGCAGACTCTTCAATATTAGAATCATTTAAAATAGCTTCTATAATTGGTACTATTCTTTCTTGATTTTTTAACTCTTTTGTATCAAAAAATTTACTATAAGAATTTTCATCATCATAAAATGACAAACAACGTTTTTTATAATTGTCATAAAAATCCATAATACCTTCATGATCAGCAACACTATAAGCCCATTGCAAATATTCACCAAGATGACTATCAGTTGTGATAGGTAAATATCCATATTGTTTATATAATTCAAAAAACACCCCTCTTTCTGCTCCAGGTTCTGATGGGTGACCTTCATGTTCGTTAATTAGCTTTGAATAATAATTATAAAATTTTTCTTTAATCATTGGATACCCATCTTTTCCAGTATCTTTATATTTTGCTTCTAAAAGAATACTAAAATGATTTAAACCTCCAGCCTTTATCGCAATGTTTGAAAATTCTGTTTCCATTAAAGTTGGCAATTGCCTCTCCATAGAAGCAATTTCATGACACAGACCTGTAAATTTTAAATTCGGATGTTTTGTTGTAACTGCATGACAAATTCTTTGCATAGGATTCGAATAGTTAAATACGAATGCTTCAGGACAAATTTTCATTATATCATCACAAATCTCAACAATCACTGGAGCTATTCTTAAAGAATGGAAAAGTCCTCCTGGGCCTCCATTTTCACCATAAATTTGTTTAATTCCATATTGAAGTGGAAGTTTCCAATCTTGGTCCCATAATTCAAATCTTTTTCCAATTTCAATTGAAATTATACAAAAGTTTGCATCTTTTAGCGCTTCTTCTCTGTTCGTAGTGGCAGTTATAGTGAAGTCTGCGTTAAGCTTATCTTTGTATTTATCAGCAATTTCTTTTGTTTTTGCAAGGGTCGCCGGATTAATATCATGTAATACAATTGTTGAGCCATTTAATTGTTTAGATTTAAAAATATCACTTACTGTACCAAGTCCAAAATTAGTACTGCCTGCACCTATTAAAACAATTTTATTCATTCATTATCCTTTCACTGAACCTGCAACTAAACCTCTGATGAAATATTTCTGTAAAGAGAAAAATATCAATAAAGGAATTGTCATAGAAATAAAAGCACCAGTTGTTAAAATTTCCCAGTTTTCCCCTCTGGACCCTAAAAGCTCTCTTAGTTTTGCACTTAAAATAATTTCACTTGGTACCTGGTCAAGAAACACTAAACCAACTAGCAGATCATTCCAAACCCATAAAAATTGAAGAATAAAAATTGATGCAAAAGCGGGGATAGATAAAGGTAATATAATTCTTAAAAAAGTATCATAATGAGAAGCTCCATCAACTTTTGCGGCTTCAATCATTTCTTTTGGTAAGGATTTAAGAAAGTTTCGAAGTAGGAAGGTGGTTGAAGCTAAACCAAAACCTGTGTGCGCCATCCATACCCCAGGATATGATTTAGCACCGACTCCCATGATAGACCCTATGTCATTATAAATGCTTAATAATGGAATTAATGACATCTGTAATGGAACAACGAGTGATGCTATAACAAGCGCAAGTAAAGTATCTCTGCCAAAGAAATTCATCCAAGTTAAAGCGTAAGCAAAAAAAGAACATATAACTAGAGGTATAATTGCAGATGGTATTGCAACTGCGAGAGTATTGATGAAAGCTTGTCCTAATCCTTCATTGAAAAGAACCTCTCTATAATTGTCTAATGTAAATTTAGGAGGGCTTAAAGACGTTACAAAAATCCTTTTTCCTTTTTTTTTGAATTCCTTTGAAGAAGTAAGAATATAATTTCCATTTTCAAACAATTGAATTTTAGTTCCATCTTTAAATACTCCTACTTGCTCAATATCAAATTCGTTAATATTTTTAGAGGTAACTCCATAACTTATAATTTTTTTATTTGAGTCATCTTCAAATATATTCCCTTTAATTAGAAATAGATCATTTTCCTGGATCTGCTCTTTACTTCCTTCAGATCTGTAGATTTCATTAACTTGTGTTGTCTTTAACGAGGTCCACCATCCACTAATAGCTAGTAGATCTTTGTCCCTAAGAGAGCTGATAAAAAGACCAAAAGTAGGAGTGATCCATATAATCACAAAAAACAAAAGCAATAGTTGCGACAATAAAGAAGATAAAGATAATTTTTTCATTAAATTTTTTGCTCTTGTTTGTGTTTGTAAATATTTAAAGCCATTATTGGTATTACTCCTATCATTATGAATAAGGCTAAAACACTTCCTCTGCCTGAGTCTCCGCCACCTCTAAACATCCAGTCAAACATTAAGTTAGCTAGAACTTCTGTTTGCCATTGACCATTAGTCATGGCCAGAACAATGTCGAATATTTTTAATACTACAATAGTTATGATAGTCCAAATTACTAAAATTGTTGGACCTAGATAGGGCACAATAATTGATGTAAATGTTTTGAATTCACTTGCTCCATCAATTTTTGCAGCTTCTAGAGTTTCCTTAGGAATTCCTCTCAGTGCAGCACTAAAAATGACCAAAGCAAGACCTGTTTGTATCCAAATCATTATGGCCATTAAAAAAAGATTATTCCAAATAGGTATAGTGATCCATGCTTGAGGTTCATACCCAAATGAAACTACTATTGCATTAAGCAAACCAATTTGTTCATCACCAGGACCTCGGTAATCATATATAAACTTCCAAATGACTCCTGCTCCCACAAATGAAATAGCCATTGGCATAAAAATAATAGATTTTGCAATAGTTCCCCACCAAATTCTATCTGCAAGATTGGCAATTATTAATCCAAAAGCAGTGCTTAAAGTAGGAACGACAATTAACCATCCTAAATTGTTTAATAATCCTCTTCTTAACTCTGGGTCTTTAAAAGCCCATAAATAATTATTAAAACCAACAAAATCTCTTCCATATTTATCATAAAAACTCAGTCTAAAAGTTTCTAATACAGGATATAAAATAAAAATTAGAAATACTATTAATGCAGGAGCTACAAAAATAAATGCTCTTAAGTTAAGTTTATGAGATTTAATTTTTCCTTTTTTTTTATCTATTTTATCTAAAAAAAAATTAGAAAAATGAAAATAACACAAAAAAAATAATATACCTAAGCATACAAATAATAATGGAGATATATCTAGCACTATGTATTTTTATTGGAAATATTTCAGGCGAACAAGAAATTTGTTCGCCTGAAATTGGAGGTATTATTTTATAGCATCCCAGCTTGCTTGGATTGCATCAGCAACATCTTTAGCAGATTTTCCATTGGTATAGTCAACCATACCAGTCCAGAAACTACCAGCACCTATCGCACCCGGCATAAGATCTGAACCATCAAATCTAAATGTTGTTGCATTAGTAAGTACTTCACCTAACTTTCTAAAAGTGTCACTTGAATACTTACTTAAATCAGCATTTTTATTTGGAGTTAAGAAACCACCTTTTGCCATCCACCACTCATTTGGTTCAGGATGAAGTAAAAATTTAAGGAATTCCATAGTAGCTTCATTATCATTTGTTGCTGCAAATAATGTTCCACCACCAAGAACTGGCTTACCTAAATCCTTTGTAGAATAAGCTGGGAAATAGAAGAAATCATAATCTACACCAGCTTCAACTCCTTCAGGGAAGAAAGCAGGGATAAAGCTTGCCTGACGATGCATCATGCATTCAGCAGGTGAAGTAAATAGACCGTTTGGTGCATCTCTAAAATCAGTAGTTGCTACTGCTTTAGAACCACCATTCACATACTTGTCATTTAAAGCAAATGATCCAAAGAAATCCATCGCTTCTAAGACTCTTGGGTCATTGAAAGGCATTTCATTTGAAACCCACATGTCATACACTGAAGGTTCATGTGTTCTTAGCATGATATCTTCCATCCAGTCTGTAGCAGGCCAACCAGTAGCATCTCCAGAACCAAGACCAATACACCAAGGTGTATTCCCATCATTAGCCATTTGTTCAGTTAGGGCAATAAGTTCTTCCATAGTTCCAGGAACCTCATAACCATTGTCTTCAAAGTTGTCTGGTGAATACCAAACTAAACTTTTTACATTAACTTTGTAAAAAATAGCATAAAATTGATCGTTACCATTTTCATCAGCATAAGTTGCAAGATCAACCCAAGATTGTCCAGCAGCGTAATTATCAAGAACGGCTTGTTTAACATCAGCACTTAAAGGTGTTAAGCCACCTATTGCTGCCATGTTAGCTGCTAAACCTGGTTGAGGGAAAATAGCGATATCTGCAGGACTTCCTGCCTTTATATCAATCACTATTTGTTGCTCAAAACTATCAGATCCTCCATATTCTACTTCAGCACCTGTTGCTTTTTCAAAAATTGAAGCAATTTCTCTCATATATCCATCTTCAGGAGCTAGCCAAGGACCAGAAATAACAACTTTCTGACCACTCAAATCAGGACCTGAATATTTATGACCACCTGCGAATGCAGTTGAATTGAATAATACAAAAGAAATTAACGAAATAAAAAAGTATTTAACAAATTTTTTCATAAATTTCTCCCAATTTAATATTGTTTTCCAAAACGTTTTGGAAATTAAATACCAAAACGTTTTGGTAGTCAAATATAAATAGTGTTTTTTTTTAAAAAAGTTAGGTATATGTTGATAATTTTATGAATATTAAGAAATTAGCAGAGAAATTAGAACTTTCAATCACTACTGTTTCAAGAGGATTGGGTGGGTATTCTGATGTAAGTGAAACTACCAGAAAAAAAATTATCAAATTTGCAAAAAAATACAATTATTCTCCTAACCCTAATGCTAGTAATTTAGCCTCTCGAAAAACTAACACTCTTGGATTTGTAATTCCTTTGTATGGTTTAAATTCTAATAAATTAAACCAAGCTTCATTTTTTGAATTTATTTCTGGAATGTCTAATAAAATTAATTCAGAAAATATTCAGTTTATAATGAAATTTGCAAACACTATTGAAGAGGAACAAAAAGCATATGATAATTTAATTAAAGTTGAAAAGGTTAATAAAGTAGTTTTGCATAATTTAAAAAAAAATGATCCAAGAATTAAATTTTTACAAAAAAATAAAATAAAATTTGTTGGTTGGGGCAGGACACAAGGTAGAATAAATTATCCTTGGGTAGATTTAGATAACGAAAGCAGTACTAATTTAATAATGCAATACTTGTTTGATAGAAATCATAGAAATATTGCATTCATTAATGTTGATGAAAAGTATAACTTTGCATATCAAAGAAAACAAGGTTACCTAAAGTTTTTAAAAAAAAATAAAATTAAATTTAAAAAAGAAAACTATATATCTGTTGCATATGAAGATCCTGATCAAGTTGCTTCAGTAATTGAAAAAAAAATACTAAAGAATTCAAAAATTACTGCAATTATTTGTTCAACTGAATATTCAGCTGCTGGAGCTATTAAAGCTTGTAATAAAGCAAATAAAAAGATTGGCATTGATATATCTTTAATTACATTTGATGGAAATGTTGTTAATTTTATTACTAGCCCGTCGTTAACTGCAATCATTCATGATAGAAAAGTATTAGGAAGTAAAGCAATAGAAATTTTAACTAGCGAGACAAAAATTAAAAATAATTCTTATTATTTAGCAAAACCTGAAATTATAGAAAGGGGATCTGTATTAACTCTTAAAAAGTGATTAAAGTTTAATATTTTATAAATTTTAATTAAAATTTTAGGATATTGCTTCTTAAATTAAATGATAAAATCATTATTTTAATTGACTTCAAAATAATTGACTAAATATGTTTTAACATCATTGATCTGAGTTTATAGAGACGTATATGAATTTAACAATTATAGGCACTGGTTATGTTGGTTTAATTTCAGGAGTGTGTTTTGCTGAATTTGGTTATCAAACTGTTTGTGTCGATAAGGATCAAAATAGGATAGATGAATTGAATCAATCAAAATGCCCTTTTTATGAGCCTGGCATTGAAGATCTTTTGAACAAGCATCTAAATAAAACTAAACTTCTTAGTTTTTCTAATTCTGTTGCACAATCTGTTGAAAACGCAGATATAATTTTTATTACTGTTGGCACTCCTTCAAAAAGAATAGAGGGTGAAGCTGATTTAAGTTTCGTGTGGGATGTTGCCAAAGAAATCAGTGAGAACATTAAAAAATATTGTCTCATAGTTACTAAATCAACAGTACCTGTAGGAACAACAAAGCAAGTAAAAAAAATTATTTTAGAAAATATTAACGAAAATAGTTTTGACGTAGTATCAAACCCGGAATTTTTACGAGAAGGTTCTGCTGTAAATGATTTTATGCGACCTGACCGAGTTGTAATTGGTTGCGAAAATCAAAATTCTGAGAATATAATGAGAGAATTATATAGGCCCCTCAATTTAAACGAAACGCCTATAATATCAACTTCAATTGAATCATCAGAAATTATTAAATATGCATCAAATAGTTTTTTAGCTACAAAAATTAGTTTTATAAATCAAGTATCTGATCTTTGTGAGAAAGTTGGAGCTAACATCCAAGATGTTGCAAAGGGTATGGGCATCGATAAAAGAATTGGATCTAAATTTTTGCATGCAGGACCAGGCTATGGAGGTTCATGCTTCCCTAAAGATGTTAAGGCTTTTATTAACACAGCAAACAATCATAATGTAGATTTATCTATTCTTTCAGCTGTAGATAAATTTAATGATGGAAGAGTTGATAAAATAGCAGATAAAATTATGTCTAAAGCTAAACTAAGGACAGGTGAAACTGCCTCAATATTGGGTTTAAGCTTCAAGCCTAATACTGATGATATTAGAGATTCTACTTCTATTAAAATAGCAAAAATTTTAAATCAAAAAGGTATTAAAGTTAAATCTTATGATCCTGAGGCGATGTCCAATGCAAAAAAAGAAAATCCATTTTTAGTTTTGTGTGATGACGCTTATATTGCGTGTGAAGAGTCAAAAGTAATAATAATTGGAACAGAATGGAATGAGTTTCGCGCACTTGATTTAAAAAAAATAATCAATAACAAAAACAATTTATGTATTTTTGATTTAAGAAATATATATAACCCAAAAGAACTAAAGCAATTAGGATTTGATTATTTTGGAACAGGAACATAAATATTTAATTGAAAATTTTGATAGAGAGGTTCTCCGAGAATACGATATTAGAGGTATAGTAGGGCAAAATATAAATGAAAATACCGCTTATACAATTGGAAGAACTTTTGGGCATACTGTAAAATCAAAACTAAGTTCAAATACAATAGTTACAGGTCGTGATGGAAGATTAACATCTCCACTATTGCATAAAGCCTTATGTTGTGGCCTAAAAGATTCTGGTGCAAAGGTAATAAATATTGGAATGGGTCCAACCCCGATGACATATTTTGCTCATTATCACTTACAGGCAGATGCAGCTGTGATGGTTACAGGGTCACATAACCCATCAGAGTATAATGGATTTAAAATGGTTTTTGACAAGCACTCTTTTTTTTCTGATGATATTCAAAGTCTTCAACAGTTAATTAATGATAATGCCCTTGAATGCAAAGAAGGTGAAATTATTAACAAAGATATTACTGAAGATTATATAAATAGAAATCTTCTAAACATTAATTTAAAAAATAGACTTAAGATTGCATGGGATCCTGGAAATGGAGCTATGGGAACTGTAATTAAACAGATTACAGAAAAATTAGGTAATTCTGAAAATATTATAATTAATGAAGAAGTTGATGGAAGATTTCCTAATCATCATCCTGATCCAACAGTGCCAAAAAATATGAGACAATTAATTGAAACTGTAATTAATAATAATTGTGATATCGGTCTAGCATTTGATGGTGATGGAGATCGACTAGGTGTAATTGATAATCTTGGTAATTTAGTTTGGGCAGATCAATATATGCTTATACTTTGTAGAGAAATTGCAAATATGTATGACAATCCTAAAATTATTATGGATGTAAAATGTAGTAAAGTCTTTTTTGATGAAGCAAAAAAAATGGGATGCGAACCAGTGATGTCGAGAACAGGCCATTCTCCTATCAAAGAAAAAATGAAAGAATTACAATCACCTTTATCTGGAGAAATGAGTGGCCACGTTTGCTACGGGGATGACTTTTATGGTTATGATGACGCCATGTATGTTGGTTTAAGATTACTTAGAATTTTATCGAATGAAAATATTTCATTAAGCGAGTTGATAAGTGCCTATCCTAATACTTATTCTACACCTGAAACTAGATTTGATGTCGATGAATCAAAAAAATTTACTATTATTGATGAGGTGAAAGATAGAATACAAAAAACAGACCAAATCATAATAGATATAGATGGTGTAAGAGTTGAAAATGAACATGGATGGTTTTTAATGAGAGCAAGTAATACTCAAAATCAACTTACGTGTAGAGCAGAGTCAACTACAAAAGCTGGCTTACAAAAACTAGTAAAAATTATTGAAGATCAATTATCTTTGAGTGGAGTCAATTATAAATTTACAATCTAACAAAGCAATCTCTATTATATTTTTTTAATCTTTTACAAGCTGAGTAAGCTTCTTTTTTTGTAAAATTCTCAAATCTTGACTCATACAATTGTTTTCCACTTACTTTAATAAGAACAATATTTGCTTTTTTCGCCATCGTTGTTTTTGGATACTTACTTTTTATTAACTTAAGCTGTTTTTCCGCATTGTTTCGATATTTAAAGGTTCCTACAACTATCGAATAAGAGTTAGTTTTAGTTTGTTTTGTTTCTTTTTTTACGATTGTTGATTTTTTTTCTTTTTTATTTATCCCTAACTCAGCAAATTCTTTATCCATGATGATTTTTAGAGATCTATCACGTTGCTTTCCTGTATCACCACCAAATATTACACCAACTAATCTTTTGTTATTTCTAACTGCAGAAAAAGCTAATTGAAATCCAGAGGCTTTAATATATCCTGTTTTAATTCCATCGGCACCCTCATAACTAAGCATTAATTTATTATGTGTTTTGTAAGTCTTTCCGTTGTAGGTAAAATTTTGTTTACTAAATAATTTATATTCCTCTGGAAAATTAGAAATAAGTGCATGCGATAAAATAGAAATATCTCTCGCGGTAGTAAGTTGAGCTCTATTTGGGAGTCCTGAAGCATTTTTGAAAGTCGTGTTAGCCATACCTAAGTTTCTTGCATATCTGGTCATGAGTTTAGCAAAGTCTTTTTCTGTTCCAGAAATATTTTCCGCTACAACTGTAGCTACATCATTTGCAGATTTTATTATTAGAGCCATAATTGCGTCTTCAACTTTTATATAGGAGCCAGCCTCAAGGTATAATTTACTTGGAGATCGAGAAGATGCAATTTTTGAAACTTTTAGTTTAGTGTCATAAGTAAGAAATCCTTTTTCAATTTGATCAAACAAGATGTAAAGAGTCATAATCTTGGTTAATGATGCTGGATAATTTTTTGTATTTGCATTGACCTCAAAAAGAACTTCTTTTGTATCAAAATCTATTACAATTGCTGCCTTTTTTGCGAATGTTACAGAGCTAGATAGTATTAAAAATACAAAAATAGGAATTAAAATACACCTATGAAAATTCATGAATAAACTTCCTTAACATATAGAATTCGATCTTAACAATCTAAAAAAACCTCTTTAATTTCTTATAAAAGTGCTTATCTATAAATTTATGAAATTAAGTGATGATGATAATAACAATTTAAACAATGATTTAGATAAAGGTGTTCTTTTAGAAGCTAAACCTAAAGTTAAGAAGCCTTCAATGTATAATGTCTTGTTACTTAACGATGACTATACTCCAATGGAATTTGTCGTTTTGGTACTGGAGAGTGTCTTCAACAAGAAACAAGAAGAGGCGACACAAATCATGTTGCATGTTCACAAAAATGGAATTGGTGTTTGTGGTACTTTTACATATGAAGTAGCAGAGAGCAAATGTAAGTCAGTTATGGATTTGGCAAAAAAACATGAACATCCTCTACAATGTACAATGGAAAAAAATTAAATGCTTTCATCAAACTTAGAAAAAACACTTAGAAATGCTTATCAGTTGGCAACCAATAGTAAGCATGAATTTGTAACACTTGAACATTTATTAAAATCTCTAACAGATGATAAAGATGCTTTAAGTGTTTTAAAGGCTTGCGGTGTTGAAATTGAAGAGCTCAAAAATAACTTAGAAGATTTTATTAAGAATGATTTGTCTAACTTAACTGATAATTTTTCTGGAGAACCAAAACTAACAAACAGTTTTCAAAGAGTTCTTCAGCGAGCAGCTATTCATGTGCAATCTAGTGGAAGAGAGAGTGTGACGGGTGCAAATATGATAGTGGCACTATTTTCAGAAAAAGAAAGTCATGCAGTATATTTTTTACACCAGCAAAATATGACAAGATTAGATGCAGTTCAATATATTTCTCATGGAATTTCAAAAGTACAAGAAGATGAAGAGGGGGAAGAAATTGTTGAAGAGACTATTGATGGTCAGCAACAAAAAAAATCATCGAAAAAAGCTCTTGATCAATTTTGCATAAACTTAAATAAAAAATCTCAAGATGGAAAGATTGATCCTTTAATAGGAAGAAAACTTGAGGTTGAAAGGACTATACAAATTTTATGTAGAAGACAAAAAAATAATCCGATATTTGTTGGAGATCCTGGTGTTGGTAAAACAGCAATCGCTGAAGGTTTAGCAAAGCGAATTGTTGAAAAAAATGTACCTGATGTGATACTTGATGCTGTAATTTACTCTTTGGATATGGGTGCTTTACTTGCAGGAACTAGATATCGAGGTGATTTCGAAGAAAGATTAAAAGAAGTTTTAAAAGATTTACAAAAAGAAAAAAAATCAATTTTATTTATTGATGAAATTCATACTGTGATCGGGGCAGGAGCAACAAGTGGTGGATCTATGGATGCTAGTAACCTACTAAAGCCTTCCTTAAGTAATGGTTCACTGAGATGTATAGGTTCTACAACATATAAAGAATTTAATAACTATTTTGAAAAAGATAGAGCCCTTGTAAGAAGATTTCAGAAAATTGATATTAAAGAACCAACAAAAGAAGAAACGATAAAAATTTTAAATGGCTTAAAAAACTACTATGAGGAACATCATCAAATAAAGTATTCTTCAGATGCAATTATTAGTGCAGTAGAGTTATCAAATAAATATATTGGTGATCGCAAATTACCAGATAAAGCAATTGACGTTTTGGATGAAGCCGGTGCATCACAATATTTGTTACCTAAATCAAAAAGAAAAAAAACGATAACCTCTAAAGATATAGAGGCAGTTGTGGCTATTATGGCTAGAATTCCGCCAAAGTCAGTAAATAAAAATGATAAAGAAAATTTAAAAAATCTTGAAAGAGATCTCAAAAATTTTGTTTTTGGTCAAGACAGAGCGATAGAAGAGTTATCATCAGCAATTAAACTTGCAAGAGCAGGTCTGAGAGAGGATGGAAAACCTATTGGATCCTATTTATTCTCAGGGCCAACTGGAGTTGGGAAGACAGAAGTGGCGAGACAATTAAGTAATACTCTTGGCATCAAACTTTTAAGATTTGACATGTCTGAATACATGGAGAGACACACCGTTAGTCGTTTAATTGGAGCTCCTCCAGGGTACGTTGGCTTTGATCAAGGTGGTTTGCTTACCGATGGTGTTGATCAGAACCCACATTGTGTCTTGCTTTTAGATGAAATTGAAAAAGCTCATTATGATTTATTTAATATTCTGCTTCAAGTAATGGACTACGGAAAATTAACTGATCATAACGGCAAGTCGGTTGATTTTAGAAATGTCATATTGATCATGACGTCTAATGCAGGTGCCATAGATTTATCGAAGAAAAGCATTGGTTTTAATTCTGCTCGCTCAAAAGATGATAACAATGATGCAATTAATAAAATATTCTCACCTGAATTTAGAAATCGTATAGATGCAATTATTCATTTCAACCATTTAAATAGAGAAATTGTTTTATCAATTGTTGATAAATTTATAATTCAAGTTGAAGCGCAACTAGAAGACAAAGGAGTGTCTTTATCTATTGATAAGGAGGCAAAAGAGCATTTAGCTGATATTGGCTATGATGAAGTTTACGGTGCAAGAGAGTTAGGAAGAGTCATACAAGAAAAAGTAAAAAAACCTATGGCGGAAGAATTGATCTTTGGAGCTTTATCTAAAGGTGGTCATGTAGCTATAACTTTAGATAAGGGTGAAATTTCTTTTAAGTACTCTTCTAACCAAGATAAAAAGAAAGAATTGGTCTAATTCTTATAAGGAGCCAAAGCTTCTAAATCTTCTTTATGAATATTAATCATCCTAGTTTCTTGATCTAAAAATTTATTTATAGCACTAGAGAATTCTTTTTCTTTTATCCAATGAGCACTCCATGTTTTTTGAGGTAAATATCCTCTACTCAATTTATGTTCACCTTGTGCTCCAGCTTCAACAAATTTTATTTGATTCTTAATCGCGTAATCAATTGCTTGATAATAACAGAGTTCAAAATGTAAATAAGGGATTTCGAACTTTGATCCCCATAGACGCCCATACAAATGTGTTTGACTCAAAAAATTCAGTGCAGATGCGATTTTTTGATTATCTTGAAAAGCAATGATAAGCAGTATTTTTTCTTTAAAATTCTGAAGTAGATTAGTGAAAAATTCTTTTTTTAAATAAGTAGAACCCCATTTTCTTCCAGTTGTATCTAAATAGCATTCATAAAAAAAATCTATGTGTTCATCTAAAATCTCTTCCCCTTTTAAAAGTTTTACTTCTAAATTATAATTTTTTAAACATTGTCTTTCTTTCTTAATTTGTTTTCTTTTTCTGGAAGAAAGTGTTGATAAAAATTCCTCAAATGTTTTAAAACTTTTATTTTCCCAGTGGAATTGGATGCCTTCTCTAATCATGATTGCATCATTGCGCCATTCATTTGGATTTTTTATAAAATTAAAATGTGTTGACGATACATTTAGTTTTTTTGCCTCATCAATGATATTTTCAATAACTTGCTGCAATTTATTTTTTTTATTTTTAATTTTATTACTAATAATAATTCTCTCTCCAGTGACTGGGGTAAAAGGAATTGCCGATTGAAGTTTAGGGTAATAATTCAGTCCATGCCTATGATAAGCATCTGCCCAAGCATGATCAAATATATATTCTCCATATGAATGATTTTTTAAGTAAAGAGGACAAGCTGCGATTATTTCTTTTTTATTATTTAATTCAATATAATGGTGTGGTTTCCATCCTGTTTGTGTGCAAGCACTTTTACTTTCTTCTAAGGCTAGTAAAAATTCATATTGTAAGAATGGATGATCATTATTTACACAATTATTCCAATTGTCTCTCTTAATTGTTTTCAGACTATCTATAAAAAAAAATTCACTCTTTGGTGAAGTCATCTATTTTAAATGTATAATTGCGTCTATTTCAACTGATATGCCTAATGGTAAGGCATTAGACCCAACAGCAGCTCTGGTGTGCCTTCCCTGATCTCCAAAGATTTGAACTAACATATCTGAGGCACCATTAATAATTTTAGGTTGGTCTTTGAAATCATCTTTGCAATTTACATAGCCAGTCAATTTTACGAAACTATCTAACTTATCCCAATCTCCATCTAACCCTTTTTTTAATGCTGCAATAATATTTATACAGCAGAGCTTTGCTGCTGCAATACCATCTTCAATTGTTACATCAGTTCCAACTTTTCCTTGGTACATTATTTCACCATTTTGAACAGGAGCTTGGCCAGAGATATACATACTTTTGCCAATAATTTTATAAGGCACGTAATTTGCAAGAGCTTTGGGCAGATCTGGAATATTTAAACCTAAGCTCTTGATATTTTCTTCAAACAAATGCATTAGACACTATATAAAACTTTTTGAGTGAAGGTAAAGGGAACATATATGATTAAAATTTTAAAATCTTTATTACTAAGCCTGGCAATCTCAACTTTAATCTTTGGAGGATCAGTTATGGCACAAGAAAGAGATATAATACACATGACGCTTAAAGATGGTGTGGTAAAAATGGAAACAAGACCAGATTTAGCACCAAAGCATGTAGCACAAATCAAACAGCTAATTAGTGAGGGACAATATGATGGTGTTGTTTTTCATAGAGTAATTGATGGTTTCATGGCTCAAACGGGGGATGTTGAATTTGGAAATTCTTCAAATGAAAAATTTAATATGTCTAGAGCTGGAACAGGAGGGTCAAGCCTACCGGATATTCCCGCTGAATTTTCTGATGCAAATCATGGAAGAGGCGCTGTATCAATGGCTAGAGCACAAAATCCAAACAGTGCAAACAGTCAGTTTTTTATTGTCTTTAATGATGCTAGCTTTTTAGATGGTCAATATACTGTTTGGGCACAAGTAATAGAGGGCATGGAACTAGTTGATAATATTACTAGAGGAGAACCACCTCAAGATCCTGACAAAATCATCAAAATGGAAATTATTTCGGAATAATTATGTTTGTTGCTGATTTGCATAATGACCTTGTGCAAAGAATGATGATTGGTGAGGATGTGACAAAGAACACATCCTCAGGTCATACAGACATTGAGAGACTAAAGTTATCCTCTATCGATTTGGAGGTAATGATTGTCTGGGCTTCAGAAAAAGAAGCCAATACAAGTTATTTTGATTTTGCATCAAAAATGTATGAAAAGCTTAAAGCATTAAATAAAATTGAAGGAGTCACCGTCCCTCAAACACTTGATGATATTAAATCTGCAAAAGAAAAGAATGAACTTTCTCTTCCAATTGGAATGGAAGGAGGGGAAGCCTTAGAAAATAAAATAGAAAATTTAGAATACTTTATTAATAAAGGTCTTTTTTATTTTGGCCCTACGTGGAATCATTCACTTGATTGGGTTAGCTCAGGTTACGGTGAAACACATAAAAAAAACTCTCTTAAAACTTATGGTTTAAATGAATTCGGCATCAATGTTCTTCATACATGTCAAGAAAACAATGTACTAATTGATGTCTCCCATATCGGAGAAAAAAGTTTTTGGGATATTAAAGAAAATTCACAAAAACCATTTATCGCCTCTCATTCAAGCGTCCATAACTTATGTCCGCATTTTAGAAATTTAAAAGATGACCAGATCAAAGCTATTAAAGAGGTGAATGGATTAATTGGTTTAAATCCATATCCTTTTTTTATTGATCCAACTTTTAAGATAAGAGAAGAAAAAATAAGAAATCAATACAGAGAAAAGCTTAACGAAATTGCTAACAAACAAGAAACTACTGCGGGCAAATGGATTGCGAAACAACATTTTCTTCAAAAGAAATTATCAGAAGTTTGTCCAAGTATAAGTATCTTTGTTGATCACATTGAATACATTACAAAAATGATTGGTGATGATTATGTAGGAATAGGAAGTGATTATGATGGTCTTGATTGTCTTCCTCAGCATTGGGAAGATTGCATGGATCATATGATTATAGCTGAAGAATTAGATAAAAGAGGCTATTCAACAGACTCAATTGAAAAAATTATGGGTAAAAATATTATAAGAGTGCTAGAAGAAGTATGGGCTTAAAGTTTTATGCAAAATGATTATTGATATACATATTAAGACAACCCCTGAGATCTTTTGAATAATATTTGTATTATGTTCTAAAAATTGCTTTAATCCAAATCCTGTAACCACAATGGTTAATATAATGTACCATAACCCATCTATGGATGAAGCAATGAGGACCATAGCTAATTTAACAAAATTTGTAGAAGAGATTTCTATAAATTGTGAAAATATAGCAGCAAACCAAATTAAAATTTTAGGATTTAAAATAGAGATTGCAAATCCTTGCATTAAAGAATTAACATTTTTTTGTTCATTTTCTAATGAAAGGTTATGTGCAGTATCACGCAAAAACAAGATGCCAAGAATTAATAAAAATACACTGCCGCAAAATTGAATAGCATTAAATAACAATAAATTATTAATTAATATGAATTGTAATCCCAGTACTGACACAGTAGCATAAATTCCTATGCCTATCGCATGACCGAGTGAAAATAATATTCCTGATATGCGTCCATACTTTATAGAATTTCTAATGATTAAGGCCATTGATGGACCGGGTGACATAGCACCAATCAGACAGATTGCTGCAAATTGCACCCAAAAGAAATTATTCATTTTATCTTTGGGCTATTTGTTTGTATTGACTAATTGTTTCTTTAAGACCATAATCGATTGCATCACAAACCAGCGCATGACCAATCGACACCTCTTTTATTCTAGGAATATTTTTTAGCATAAAGTCTAAATTATCCAGATTTAAATCATGTCCAGCATTTAACTCAATATTTGGGAATTCTTTTTCTAAAAACTTTGTTACTTCAATATAGGGTTCAATAGCTAACGTCTTATCTTCGTAATAATTTTTTGCGTAATCATAGGTGTATAACTCTACTCTATCTGGCTTAATAATGTCTAAGTTATTAAGTGTGTCAATCGATGGATTGATAAAAATTGAAACACGAATATTGTTGTTTTTAAATTTTTTTATGACCTCTTTTAAAAAATCTTTGTTTTTTTCACAATCCCAACCAAATGATGATGTAAGTGCATCTGGAGGATCAGGAACTAACGTTACTTGATCTGGCATTACCGTAATTACTTTTTGGATAAAATCATTTGAAGGATATCCTTCAATATTGAACTCAATATTTCCAAATTCACTGGTGAGATTTTTTAGTATTTCCAAATCTGAAAATTTTGCATGCCTTTCATCCGGTCTTGGGTGAACAGTTATACCGTCAGCACCAAACTCAATGCATTTTTTACTAATATCATACAAGTTAGGAAGATCTGCTCCTCTTGCATTTCGTATTAAGGCAAACTTATTTACATTTACACTAAGAGCAGTCATCAATCAGATTTCCTTCCCATACGTTTTGAGCATCCACTCTTGAACTTTAGGGTGGTGATGAACATTATTATGAATATTTTTCAATTTTGGATAGCTGTCGACTATTGTAGTAGGAATACCATCAATAATTCCGGATATAAGCCATCCAAGTAATCGCCACATAGCAATATCGGCAATAGTCATTTTATTTTCAACAAACCAATCAGATGTGCTTTCTGATAAAATGTTTTCTAGATACCTAAACCATCTTGGTAAAAGTTTATTTTTTAATAATAGCCTATCTTCTATTTTTTTTTGTTCATCTTTTTCTCTGATTGTTGGACTTACTAAATTTGTTATATCTGTTGCGGCATCTATAATCTGATCAATTTTTGCAGCATTAGTGTTATCATTGGAATATAAATTAGAAATCTTACCACAATATCTTGCTATGGCGCCTGTCTGACCAATAATCTCACCATCTACTTCTATTACAGGCAATTGATGAAATGGTACTTTTTTTCCATTAGGTAAATAGCCAGTTTTAATCATATTAATAAATTCTTCTCGTGAAATCCTTACATCCTCAAAAGGCGTATTGCTTATAAATAAAGATACTCTGAGCACCTCAGCTCTCCAGAAAGGTGTATGACTATAATAAATTTTAATCATTGTATTTCGATTCTATCTTAAAATTGGATTTTTTTCTTTATTTATTAAGCAATAAAGCAAAGTGCTTATTTATGTAATAAAATTCTCTAAAAGGCTTAACGAGTCTGGTATTTTTTTTCCGATTTCTACCTTTGCACAAATGCCAGACTCGACCTTTGATAATTAGATTGAATCATAATTTCATAGCCTATAATAATTAATAAATAAAATATAGGAGGTTTTATGATTGAATCAGCAGGAGGCATGATACCTTTTCTTTGTCATGTTTTTCTAATTTTATTCGGTGGTTTTTTTGGATTAAATTTTGCGTTTAATAAGAATTTTGCTCAAAAGAGTATTGGATTTGATAATATCCAGGCGTCTTATATGGGCAGACCATTAGGTTTTTTAATGATTGGATGTATTGTAATGGCTATTTTAGCATTATTTCAAATTGCAGGGGTGACATCAGCAAATGAAATATTTGGAGCTATTTTTATATTTACTATTTTAGCTTTCCTTTACAATATGGCATTGGTCATGAAAATTTTACCAACCCATGATGGTAATGATCACCATATAAAAAATGCTATCAGACCATTGATACCAATGGTAGTGATTTTAATTCGGTACTTCACTTTATAAACTTTATTTTAGCACTCTTTAAAGAGTGCTATACAAATGGTGCTGATACCGAGAATCGAACTTGGATCTGACCGTTACCAACGGCCTGTAATAACCATTATACTATATCAGCATAAAATCCTATTATCATAGAGTGGGGAGCTACTCAATAATCCTAAGGTTTTAAAATAATAGATCAATTAATTTGTGAATCATTTTATGTAGTATATTAAAATTAAATAGTGGAGGTAATAACATGAGCACTAATTTAATTTTAAAAATTAATGGAGTTTATATGGCATTAAGCTCCTTGTCTGCATTCTTTATGCCAGATATGTGGTTTGAAGGTGGAGGCTTGACTCCCAATGCAGCAGCTTATACCTTAGTACAAGCTGTTGGAACATTTGGATTTTGTTTAGCAATTATATCTTGGAGGACTGCTGATATAGCAGGTGATGCAATAAAGTCTTTTGGGAAACTTTTTGGAATAATACATTGTATATTTATTTTACTTACAGCTTACCAAGCAGCAACAGATCAATTTTCTGGTTTTCCTGTATATTTCAATATTATTATAAGTTTAGTATTGGCTTCGGCATTTTTTTATTCAAGTAGAGAAAATACTTAAGATTGATAAAGGCGGGAAAAATTTTCCCGCTTTTTAATTCCTAAAAATCTTTATGAAAGTATTTATTTTAATTATTCTTTTTTTATTACCTGTAACAAATATTGGGAATGCTAAGACAATATTGGGTCAAGCAAAAATTATTGATGGAGACACCATCTATATCAAGAGTAATAAAATAAGACTACATGGTATTGATGCTCCAGAAACAAAACAGACATGTAAAATTGATAATGAAGATTGGTACTGCGGCAAGCAATCAACAAAAGAATTGAAAAACTTAATCAATAATCAAAAAGTAGAGTGTGTTACAAATGATGTTGATAGGTATAATCGCTATATAGCTGTTTGTTTTGTTAATGAAATTAATATTAATCAGTGGATGGTTAAAAATGGTTGGGCAATTGCATATCGTTATTATTCTAAAGATTATGTTGTCGAAGAAGAATATGCTAATGATAAAAAATTAGGAATATGGAAAAGTGAATTTATTGAACCTTATGCGTATCGTCGACAGAATAAAAATTAATAACATAACGAATCTGTAAAAAATATAATAGAGGTAAAGCAATATAAACAGGAGGAAGCAATGAATTTGAGAACAATATTTAAGGTTCAAGCAATAATTTTAGCTATCAATGGTCTTGCTGGGATATTTGCAGGCACAGCATTTTTTAGTGCTGCTGGATGGGAAGTAACGGCAGATATGTTAACTCTAGGACAAATATTTGGTTTAACCTTGCTCATAATAGGAATTTGGGCTTGGAGAATTCCGGATACACTTGGTGATAGTGCAAAATCTATGGGCATGCTCTATTCTTTAGGTGGGGCCTTATGGACATTGATGATAATTTATCATGTCGCTACTGGAGCAGCAGGTGGTCCAACAGCTTATGTAAATTTAGTTATTACTGCTGTCTTTGCAGTATTATTTTACATGTACAGTAAAGATTAATAAATAAATAAAACATAAACGCTTTATAAAAGCGTTTATGTTAGATTTTTTCCATATTTAGTAATATTAGCCTTTATGCAAAAATTTTTTAATTTAATTTTTCCTTCAGGCCAATGGTCTTTAAAAAGAATAGTTTTTTTATTTTTAATATTGGGCCTAATAGAGTTTCTTTTTTTATATTTAAAATAAATGCCTAGTGATTTAATATTTTCACTAAGAGAGGTTGACGTACGTTTTGGAAAGAAGGAAATATTTAAAAATTTAAATTTAAATATCCATAGAAATGACTTGATTGCCTTAGTAGGGAAAAATGGTGTTGGCAAAACAACATTAATGAAAATAATTATGGGCACTCAAGATCTAGATAATGGTGAGTTATGGAGTTACCCTAATTTACAAATATCTTACTTCACTCAGAATTTTGAGATTGATTTATCTAAAACAGTAGAAGAAGAAATGATGAAAGTTGTGTTGAGTGATGATGAAAAATATAAAATTGATATTTATTGTGATAACTTAAATCTTAATAAACATGCAACAACTGATAGTCTTTCTGGAGGACAAAAAAGAAGAATTGCTCTTGCTAAAAGTTTGATACCTGACTCAGATATTGTGTTACTGGATGAGCCAACAAACCATTTAGATCTAGAATGTATTCAATGGTTAGAAAAACATTTGAAAGACTCAAATAAAGTAATGCTATGTGTTAGCCACGATAGAACATTTTTAGCTAATTTTACCAATAAAGTTTTTTGGCTAGATAGAGGCGATTTAAAAGTAAGCCCTAAAGGATTTAAAAATTTTGATTCTTGGTCTGAAGAATTATTAGATCAAGAAGCCAGGGAATTAAGAAATAGAAAACAGTTTGTCAATTTAGAAGTTGAATGGGCACAAAGAGGAGTGAAAGCAAGAGTTAAAAGAAATGTTAAAAGATTAGAGAGGGCAAAACAATTAAAAGAACAACTAGAAAAAGATGAGTCTTCTTATCGTAAGGCAATAAAATCAATTAAACCTATTGTATTCAAACCTTCTAGTGACAACTCTCGATTTGTTGCAGAATTTTATAAAACTTCAGTGCAATACCCCAATTCGTCAAACAAAATTCTAAAAGATTTATCTGTTAAGATTACTAAAAACGACCGAATAGGACTTCTTGGTAAAAACGGAACAGGCAAATCAACTTTTTTGAAAACTTTGATAGGAGAATTAGAAGCATCAAGTGGGAGTGTTAAGCTTAAAAAAAATTTAGAGTTCTCCTATTTTGATCAACTGCGAAATGATCTAAACACAAACAAATCTCTTAAAGAAATTTTAGTCCCAAATGGAGGGGATTATTTATCAGTGCAAGGAAAAGAAAGACATGTATGTAGTTATTTGAAAGATTTTCAATTTGATCCAAAACGGGTTAATGATACAATTTTATCTTTATCAGGTGGGCAACAAAATAGATTATTGCTTTCAAAAGTTTTATCAAATCCTAAAACGGGACTTATTTTGGATGAACCTACAAATGATCTAGATCTTGAAACTATGGATTTGTTAACTGAAATGCTATCTAATTATAAAGGGACGTTATTAATAGTATCTCATGATAGAGATTTTTTAGACCAAACTGTTAATAAAATTATGTACTTTGAAGGTAACGGTAAAGTATCAATGTTTCTAGGTGGGTATAGTGATTTTCTTAACCATCAATCAAATCAAAAAGAAATTAATCGCCCTAAAAAAAAGATATCCAATTTAAAAGTAAGTAAAACTAGCGATAAGCTATCCTTTAAATTCAAATTTGAATTAGAAAATATTCCGAATGAAATTGCAAAAAAAGAGGATGAGCTTTCTTTAATAAAAAATGAATTGAAAGATAATAATCTTTATATTAGCAATCCAGATAGATTTGAGGACATAACAAAAAAATTAAATATATTAGAAAAAGAAATTGATGAAAAAGAACAACGATGGTTGGAGTTATTAGAAATGGAAGAGGCTTTAAAAAAAGAAAATGAGTAATAAATCAATCAATTTAATAGGATGGATACTGTTTATTATTTCAGCAATAGGTTTTATTATATCTAGTGTTGGAAGTTTTTGGGCAATGTTTGGGAGTTTATTTTTCTTTATTGCTTGTCTTGTGTTTTTAATTCCTTTTTTTCGGAAGGAAAAAAAAGACTAATAGGCTTCAGTTGGATTAGAGTCTTTATTTTTTTCCTTCATGTCATCAATAACTGATTGAGCATGTGCAGACATTGATCTAAAGTCTGATGAAATTGTTACTAATTTAAAACCAATATCTATCATTTCTTTCGCATATTGAGTCGTCCCATTATGTATACCTGCAATCTTACCTTTTTCATTTGCTTTTTTTGCAATTAGTTTGATATTTGAGAATACAGGATCTTCTTTGACATCAAATTTTGGTTTCATTCCATAAGAAACACTCATATCGGCAGGACCAATATAAACACCAGTTAAATTTGGAACTGATAAAATATCATCCAAATTATCAACTGCTTCCTGAGTTTCTATCATTGCAAAACTTAAGATATTCTCATTAGCTTTTGAAAAATAATCAGATCCATGAATCAATTGCGCGCGCATCGGGCCAAAGCTTCTTTGCCCAATTGGAGGATAGTAACAATAGGATACAAATCTTTCACAATCTTGTTTGTTATTAATCATTGGGGCAATGATACCTAGCATCCCTAAATCTAGCATTCTCATTATGATTCCAGGCTCAGACCATGGAACTCGTACCATGGGAGTTGACTGACTTGATGATAAAGCTTGCAACATCGGTAAACTAGCAGAATAATCTGTTTGTCCGTGCTGCATATCAATTGTGATAGCATCCCAACCCATTTTGCCAAAAGCTTCAGCGGTAAAAGAATTAGGTATGGATAACCATGCATTTATAACAGGTTTATTTTCTTTCCAAATGTTTAATAGTTTATTCATGTATTTTTCCAATATAGCAAATAGATATTAAATTAAATACCTAAATCAATTTAGTAATTAAGGAGTTAGTTTATATAGAAACGTATTTGCTTCATCTGCTATTAAAAATATCTCTCCCTGATCGTTAATTTCTATATCTCTTATTCTACCAATTTTATTTTTAAAAATTATCTTTTCTTCTTTAAAGTTTTGACCATCTCTTTCTAGAATTGATAAATACTGAAATTTAAGAGAACCTATTAATAAAGAGTTTTGCCACTCAGGAAAAAGGTCTCCATGGTAAAACTTTATTCCACCAACACCTATAGAAGGTACCCAAATATGATCAGGCTTTAAAAGACCAGGCTCCCAAGCATTGCCTTCACCAACCTTAGTCCCAGAGTAATTTTTTCCTCCCCATGCTACTTTTTTCCAACCATAATTAGTTCCCTTTTTAACCTCACCGATAAAATCCCCTCCTTTAGGACCATGATTTGAGATAAAAACTTTTTTTGTTAGTGGATCTAGGTCCATGCCTTGAGGGTTTCTAACCCCTATTTGATAAATAGCAGGTAGCCAATCAGGTTTATTTACAAATGGATTGTCATCTGGAATGCTACCATCTTTATTTATCCTTATGATACTCCCAATTGCATTGGTGGGATCTTGAGCAATCATTCCTTTTCCTCTTTCACCAATGCTTACGTATAAATGCTCACCTTTTATTGTCATCCTTGAACCAAAATGTACTTGATTTGGAATATATGGCAAAGCTTCAAAAATTAATTGGCTATCAACTAATTTATTATTTTCTAATTTTGATTTAAACACAGCAGTAGTGTAACCATTTTCTTTTTCTATAGAACCTGTAATCCAAATATTATTATCTTCACTAATGATATCTAATAAGCCTCCCTGCCTATCTCCCTTGATAGGCAAATTATGATCTATCTTTTGATAAGTGTTGTTTGAAGTATCTATTAGAATAATTTCATGAGATTTTTTTTCAGTAATTAATAGTTTATCTGAACTAACCCAAGTCATACCCCAAGGATAATTTAAATCTACATTAAGTTTAGTTAATTTGAGTGCTAGTACTTGAGTAGGCAAGATCAGCAAAATTAAAAATATATAAACAATTTTCATTATTTAGTTATATTAAATAATATATATTCATTAAACAAAAAAATTTGGTAGTTTAGTAATGAAAAAATTAAAAATTTCACAAATTCAATTTGAGGCAAAATCTACACCTGCTCAAAATGCAAAATTATTAGAAAAATATTTTTTAAAAACAAGAAGGTTTAAACCTGACTTAATATGTACACCCGAATGCTCAAATATAATAACAAATGATAAAGGCTATTTATTAAAAAAAACAACTTATGAATCTGACTGCCCAATAATCAAAATGGCAAAATTGTATGCTATGGAAAATTGTGTAAGTATTAATATTGGCTCTTTGCTTCTGAAGGAAAAAAACAAAAAAAAATTAGTTAACCGTTCTTTTTTTATTAACTCAAAAGGTAAAATTTTAAAAAGATATGATAAGATACATATGTTTGATGTAAATATAAATAAAAAGGAAACCCATAGGGAGTCACATACGTTTAAAGCTGGTAAAAATATTGTAAGTGTTAATTTACAAAATATAAAAATTGGTTTCACTATTTGCTATGATCTAAGATTTCCAAACTTATTTAGAAAACTTGCAAAAAAAGGATCAAAAATTATTTTAATGCCTGCTGCATTTACAGTACCATCAGGAAAAGCCCATTGGGAAGTTATGGTACGCTCAAGAGCTATTGAAAATAGTCTTTTTGTTATTGCCACCAACATGTGTGGAACTCATCATACAAATAGAAAGACTTATGGATATTCATTATTAGTAAATCCTTGGGGCAAAATTATTAATAAAGCAAAATCAAAACCTTCTATCTTAAATACTGAAATTAATTTGAATGAAGTTATGGAAGCACGTATGAAAATTCCAGCAATCTTAAATGACTAAGCCTAAATCTTTATTAGATGGCATTGGCAATCAAAATGTTACTGAAAAATATTATGATGATTGGGCTACAAATTATGACATTACATTAAAAAAATGGAAATATAAGGCCCCTCTGAAAGCCGTCAGTGTATTACTTAATATAAGAAAAAAATTTGATTACTGTTTAGATTTAGCATGTGGAACAGGAATGTTCGGTGAAGAAATAAAAAAACAATTCAAAAATATTACTGTTGATGGATGTGATATTTCTGCTGATAGCCTTAAATTTGCAAAACAAAAAAAAATTTATAGAAAGTTATTTAAAAACAGTTTTGAAAAAAAAATAAATTTTTCTTATCAATATGATTTAGTCAGCTTAATTGGATCTATGACTTATTGTAAGAAACCAAAAGTACTTTTCTCATTAGTTAATAAATATTTAAAAAAAAAGGGTATTTTTATTTTTACCCATAGAATTGATTTATGGCAAAAACAAAATTTTGATAAATTGATTGAGGAATTTAATAAATTTTTTACTATTGAATACAGATCTAGGCCTTTAAATTATTTACCTAAAAATAGAGACTTTTCTGATAAGGTAAAAATAAGAATCATAGTTTTAAAAAAAATTTAATTTTTTTTGTTAAATTGTTCCATTTTTTTTAGGGTTTTTTGACTAACATGATGCTCTATGCCTTCCGCATCAGCCTCTGCTGTTTTATTATCTAGTCCAAGATTTTTTAAAAAAGTCAGCACTACAATATGTCTTTTTTTAGAGATGCTTGCAAGTTCTTGACCCTTTAAAGTTAGAAAAATAGATCTGTATGGTTCTTTTTTTAAATAACCTTGGTTTTGAAGTCTTTGTACAGTTTTGTTGGCTGTTGCTTGAGCGATACCTAATTGATTTGCAATATCAACTATTCTTGCTTCACCTTTTGCATTAAGTAAATCAGCAATAATTTCGAGATAATCCTCAGTGTTTTCTGTTTTATGAGCATCTCTAACTTTTTTAAATGACATTTTATTAAATATTTAGTTATTAAAAGTATATCTATAGCATTATAGTATAGCCATAGCTATACTTTTTATATATATGTAAAGAACATGAATGCTCTGATTTCAGCCTTTAAAGATAAGCAAAAAATAATGTTTGCAAATGAAGGACGTTTATTAAAAAAATCGTTTTTTGGTCTCCTTATACTCGCTTTAGCATTTCAAACAGGTGAATTTGGAGATGTGGTTCGTCAATCAATGGTTGATGCATATCTTGCAGTTTCGGTTTTTGTTGGATTTACGCTTATTGTTTTTATTGGTTTAGACTCTCTTACGAACTTTGATATTGGTTCTTTTCTAGATAAAACAAAAAAATTGCATGTACCTATTGCATCTTTTCTTGGTGCAATACCAGGTTGCGGAGGTGCTATCATTGTTGTTACTCAATATATTCAAGGTAGAATTTCTTTTGGATCTTTAGTAGCAGTTCTAACTGCAACTATGGGAGATGCGGCATTTCTAATTCTTGCTATGGAACCATCTATTGGATTGCTAATTTTTTGTTTAGGTGCTGTTGTTGGCACAATCTCTGGTTACTTAGTTGACCTTATACATGGTGCTGATTTTATGATGACAAGTTCTAAAATTGAAATTGAATTTGAAAAATTAAAAAAAACATTTGTTTCTAAATTTAATCTCTTCTGGTTGATACTATTTGTTCCAGGATTTTTTATAGGTCTACTTTTGGCTTTCCAAGTTGATGTCGATAAACTTTTTTTACTGCCACAGCATATTAGTATAGTATTAATTCTAGGGTCTGCGGGTGCAATTTTATCAATATTCATGTGGTCACTTAATCCTTTAAGTGATTTTCAATGTTCTACTGATAAAAGTAGGGGGTTTGTCTCAAGAGTCGTAGATACAACGAACTTTGTTACTACGTGGGTCATAAGTGGTTTTTTAGTTTTTGAGATATTTATGTATTTTACCAACTTAGATCTTAAAATGTTTTTTGATTTATGGTTACCTTTTGTCCCCCTTGTAGCAATTTTATTTGGTTTTTTGCCTGGGTGTGGGCCACAAATTGTCATCGCTACATTTTATTTAAATGGATATATCCCACTATCTGCAGAATTAGGTAATGCAATTTCTAATGATGGAGATGCATTATTCCCAGCCATAGCTCTAGCACCCAAAGCAGCAATAATGGCAACAATTTATAGTGCCTTTCCAGCTATTATTGTAGCTTATAGCTATATGTTTTTCTTTGAATAAAAAAAAATCAAACCTACCTTTTAAAATTTGCAAAACTTGCAACAAACCATTTTACTGGAGAAAAAAATGGCAAAAAGATTGGGAAAATGTTCTCTATTGTTCAAAAAAATGTTCAAAAAATAAATAGACTTATTATTTTTTTGTCATAGTTAATAGAAGTGGCAACTAAAACGTTATTTATCATTCTTGGTAATCAATTATTTCCATTAAGTGAATTAAACAATTTCAAGAACTGTCAATTCTTTATGGCAGAAGATTATAATCTATGTACTTATGAGAAGCATCATAAGCATAAATTAGTTTTGTTTTTAACTGCTATGAGAAAATATGCTGTTGCTCTTAAAAATAAAAAATTTTCATTAAAATATCATTTTCTTAATAACAAAAATACAAATCTTTCTTATGAAGACAAAATCAAAGATTTTATAAGAAGTAAAAAAATCTCTGATATTAAAATGTTTGAAATAGAAGATAAATTTTTTGAAAAAAGAATTATTAATTTTTGTACCCTCAATAAAATAAACATTACATTTATTCAAAGTCCAATGTTTTATAATGCTAGGGAAGATTTTCAGAATTACTTAGCTAACTCTAAAAAACCTTTTATGGCCACATTCTATAAGCAACAAAGAATTGAAAAAAACATTCTCATGCATAAGGATAATCCTATTGGGGGAAAATGGAGTTTTGATGAAGAAAATAGAAAAAAAATACCAGAAGGTCTAATAACTCCATCTGAGCCTAAATTTAAAGAAGATACCGTTATTAAGGATGTTAAAAAACTAGTAAATGACTTATTTACTAATCATCCAGGAGATATAGCCAATTTTTGGTTAGGAACTTCTAGAGAAGAGGCGCTAAAAGCTCTAGATCTTTTTATAAAAGAAAAAATGGAAAATTTTGGACACTATGAAGATGCTGTAAAAAAAAAATCGCCATTTCTTTTTCATAGTATTTTAAGTCCTTACATAAATTTAGGTTTAATAACTCCCAAAGAAGTTGTAACTAAAGTTTTAAGTGCAAATAAGAAAAAAAGCATTCCAATTAATAGTTTAGAAGGTTTTATAAGACAGGTAATTGGTTGGAGAGAGTTTATGAGAGGGATTTATCAAAACTTTTCTGACAAACTTGAGGAAACAAATTATTTTAGACATAAAAGAAAACTCACTGATGACTGGTATAATGGAACAACAGGAATAGATCCAATTGATGATGCCATAAAGGATGTAGTAAAATATGGCTATACTCATCATATAATAAGACTTATGCATTTAAGCAATGTCATGAATTTATCTCAATTGCACCCTAAGGAGATTTATAAATGGTTTATGGAAATGTTTGTGGACTCCTCAGATTGGGTGATGTCACCAAATGTTTATGGAATGGGCACTTTCAGTGATGGAGGAATTTTTTCAACCAAGCCATATATTTGTGGATCGAATTACATAATTAAAATGAGTAATTATAAAAAGGGGAATTGGTCAGATATTGTTGATGGTTTATATTGGAACTTTATTCATAATCATAAAGAATTGCTCTCAAAAAACCCAAGAATGGGGATGGTGATGATGTCATACAAAAAATTGAATAAGGATAGAAAAGATTATTTGCTAAACATTGCAAATGAATTTATTGCTAAAAAAACGAAATAATTTTTTAATGCAAGATAAAATCATTACAAAAAGATCTGAACATAAAAAAAAACTTAAAGAAGTAAGAGTTTCAAGATTAGAAAAACAACTTAAGGCTAATATTTTAAAAAGAAAAAAAGCTTCAAAAAAAAATAATGGATAGACTAATAATCAAAGGGAAAGCTGATTTAAAGGGATCTATTAAAATTAAAGGGTCAAAAAACTCTGCGTTGCCAATTATGGTTAGTGCTCTTCTTACTAGAAGTCCTTTAAAGTTAAAAAATTTACCTAAACTTGATGATATTGATAATATGTCAAAGCTCCTTAGAAGTTATGGAGCAAACATTAAATCCAAACAAGATAATTTAGAAATAAAATGCAATAATATTACTAACAGAGATGCTGATTATGATATTGTAAGAAAAATGAGGGCCTCAATTTTGATTTTAGGTCCGTTACTCGCTAGATTTGGAAAAGCAAGAATATCCCTCCCAGGAGGATGTGCAATTGGTACGAGGCCAATTGATATTCATTTAGAGGGACTTAAAAAATTAGGTGCTAATTTTAGTTTTGAAAATGGTTATGTTGTAGGTGCTGTTGAAGATGAATTAATAGGTAAGCATATCACGCTTCCGTTCCCAAGTGTTGGAGCAACTGAAAATATTTTAATGGCTGCTTCAATTGCAAAAGGAAAAACAATAATTGAAAATGCAGCAAGAGAGCCTGAAATTAATGATCTAGCTTTTGCCTTGAACAAGATGGGCGCAAAAATTAATGTAAAAAATAATGGAATTATAAAAATTGATGGAGTTAATTCACTAACTCAAGCTACACACAAGATTATGAGTGACAGAATAGTTGCTGGTACATTTGTGATTGCAGCTGTCATGTTAAATAAAAAATTTGAAGTAAAAGAGATTATTAGCAGTAATTTAGAAGCTTTAACATCATTATTGATTAAGATGGGAGCAAAATTAAAAGTTAAAAAAACTTCTATTCAAATTATGCCTAGTAAAAAATTAAATGGAATTAAAATTCAAACAGCCCCTTATCCGGGCTTTCCAACAGATTTACAGGCGCAAATTATGGCTTTAATGAGTTTAGCGAATGGAAATTCACAAATAAAAGAAAATATATTTGAAAATAGATTTATGCATGTTCCTGAACTGAATAGATTAGGAGCGAATATAAAAGTAAAAAAAGATATAGCTTTTATCTCAGGTAATAGACACTTAAAAGGTGCACAAGTCATGGCTAGTGATTTAAGAGCTAGCGTGAGTCTGGTATTAGCTGCCTTATGTGCGGAGGGAGAAAGTGTAATTAATAGAGTTTATCATCTTGATAGAGGATATGAAAAAATTGAACATACCCTTGGAAGTTTAGGTCCGTCAATAAAAAGAGAAAAATATTAAGTTTTTATAGTTTTTTTAAATTTTAGATATAAAAGCCCAAAATTATGTCTAAAATTATTATAGCTCTTCCAAGAGGAAGGATAATTAACGAGATAAAAAAAATTTTAGCAAAAACAAGTTTTGCTCCTGAAAAAGAAATGTTTAATGATAATTCAAGAAAACTTACATTTTCATCAAAAAGAAAAGATGTTGATTTTATTAAAGTTAGAGCTTTTGATGCATGCACATTTGTGGCTTTTGGTGCCGCGCAAATTGGTATAGCTGGAGAAGATGTAATTAAAGAATTTAATTATTCAGAAGTATATGCACCTCTAGAGTTAAATATTGGTCATTGCCGTTTATCTGTGGCTGCACTGAAAACATTATTAAAAAAGGAAGATCCAGAGACTTGGAGTAATATTAGGGTTGCTACAAAATACCCAAATATCAGCAAAGAACATTTTGCCAATAAAGGTGTTCAGGTTGATGCTATAAAATTAAATGGCTCAATGGAGCTGGCGCCTTCTTTAAATATGTGCAGAAGAATAGTTGACTTGGTCTCCACTGGGGCTACGTTGAAAGCAAATGGTCTCAAGGAAATTGAAGAAATTATGAAAGTTCAATCAAAATTAATTATAAATAGATCTTATTTTAAAACAGATAACAAAAAAATACAATCCATTATTGAAGAGTTTAAAGATTTAGTAGAATGAAAATACTCGCATATACTGCAGATAATTTTTGGAGACAATTAGAAGCACATCTTTCTTTAAGAGAAGAAGAAACAAGCTCTAAAATTGATGATGATGTAAAATCAATTATTAAAGACATAAAACAACATGGTGATGATAAAGTTATACAATTTGCAAAAGATTTTGATAAAATTATATTAAAAAAAAATGAAATAAAATTAACAAATTTAAATCAATTTTATTCTTTAGAAAAATTAAATAAAGAAACTATTGAGAGTTTTCGATTAGCTATACAAAATGTAAGAAAATTTCATGAAAAACAATATCCAAATGATTATGAAATTTTAAATATGGATGCTAAACTAAGGTCAGTTTGGAAACCAATGGACTCTGTTGGTCTTTATGTGCCGGGGGGTAATGCTATTTATCCATCATCATTAATTATGAGTGTAGTGCCAGCTCAAATTGCAGGAGTAGAAAGAATAGTTTGTGTAACGCCTCCGTCTAATAATTTAAACCCTTATATTGCTTTTCTATTAGATGAATTAAATATCTCAGAAGTTTATCAAATTGGTGGCGCGCAAGCAATTGCGGCTTTAACATATGGTACTCAAACAATTAAGCCAGTGAGTAAAATTTTTGGGCCAGGAAATGCCTATGTTGCCTCTGCAAAAAAACAGGTTTTTGGAAAAGTTGGAATAGATTTAGTAGCAGGTCCTTCAGAGATTATTGTTGTTGCAGATGAAGAAAATAATCCAGAATGGGTCGCTAGTGATATTATGGCTCAAGCAGAGCATGATGAAAATGCACAGGCAATATTAATTACTAATAGCAACACTTTTGCTAAAAAAGTATTGGAGCATATTGACAATCTTAAAAAAAAATTGAGCAAAAAAACAGTAGTTGAGATTAGTTTGAAAAAAAATGGCCTAATAGTGGTAATGGATGATTTGAAATTATCATATCAAATTATTAATAAAATTGCCCCAGAACATTTACACCTGCAATCAAAAGAAAAAGAGATTATTTTTAAAAATGTTAACAATGCTGGTGGGATATTTATAGGTGACTATTCAACTGAGGCATTTGGAGATTATGTAGCAGGAACTAATCATATCTTACCTACTTCTGGAGCAGCGAAATTTTCATCAGGTTTAAGTGTAACTGATTTCATGAAAAAAAGCTCTGTGGTTGAAATTAATAAGTTAAGTTATGAAAATTTATCAAAGCACGTTGAAAATATATCTGATGTTGAGAATTTAGATGCTCATAAATTGTCAGTTACGATTAGACAAACAAAACAAAATTAATTATAAGTCCAAAAAAAAGAAAGATATAAATGCCAAAAGAAGGATCGATTGAATTTCAGGGTGTAGTATTAGAGCTTCTACCTAACGCAATGTTTAAAGTTAAATTAGAAAATGATCATGAGATTTTAGCTCATTCATCTGGAAAGATGAGAAAAAATAGAATTAGAGTTTTAGCCGGTGATAAAGTTACAGTTGAAATGACGCCTTATGATTTAACCAAAGGTCGCATTACATTTAGATGGAAGTAGAAAAGAAAGATAATATTATAAATCTAAAGAAGATAAAAAGTAAGTGTCCCACTTGCAAAAAAAAATCAAAAGATCCCTTTAGTCCATTTTGTTCAAAGAAATGTGCAGAATTAGATCTAATGAAATGGCTAAACGATGAACATGAAATTAATATAACTAATTAGAATTTTTTTTAATATTTAATTGAATTAATAGCTAAAACACATTATCACAATTTTTTCAAAGCCCAGGTAGCTCAGTTGGTAGAGCAGAGGACTGAAAATCCTCGTGTCGGTGGTTCGATTCCGCCCCTGGGCACCATCATGTAATTTTTATATTTTTTAAAATAGTGTAATATAAATTTTATGAAATCAATTTTAGTATTTTCTAATGGAGAAAAAATTGGTGATGGAATAATTAAACTGCCCTTACTTAATGAATTTAAGAGGAGATTGCCAAATCATCATTTGTGTTGGATGACTGATCAAGGGGAGACTGTTTATACATCAACTTTAAAGAGTATTTCATCTAATTACATAGATAAATTCTATGAGAAAGTTAATTTAAATTATTTTTTTTCAAATAAAATTTCAAATAAATATGAATTGGAAAAAGAGTATTTTGATATAATTTTTGACACACAAAAATCTGTATTTAGAACACTAACTCTTAAAAGAATTAAACATAAAACTTTTATTTCTGGATCAGCATCAGGAATATTCTCTGATATTAAACTAGATAAAAGAATTAGAAAAGAAAAAAAATACTACTTAGAATACTTATATGATCTACTTGATTTAATTTTAAAAAAAGAAGTTGATAGTAATTTTAAATTTCCAATTAATAAAAATGTAGAGATTTGTTTAAAGAAAATTTTTTCCAAAAATCTTAATTATGTAGGTATTGCTCCTGGAGCTGGGGAAAAAAATAAAATATGGCCTCTTAAAAACTATATTGAAATTTGTAGATATTTAGAATCTAAAAACTATCAAATAGTTTTTTATTTGGGACCAAATGAGAAAGATTACGAAAAAGTATTAAAACAAAATTTTCAAAATGCAATTTTTTTAGAAAATGAAGAATTATTAAATAGTTTTAGCAACATTGAAATAATTATGACTTCAACAAAATTTTTAAAATTTGCAATATCAAATGACAGTGGTGTTAGTCATATGCTATCAACAAACTACTGCCCTTTGGTCAAGTTATTTGGCCCCAAAGATTTTAACAAATTTACTCCAAAGTTGAAAAATCTTATCACTGTCTCATCTTCTGAAGTAAATTCTGAAAAAATTGAGGATATTTCTGTTAACCGAGTTATAAGTGCAATTGAGGATATAAATTTATAAATGTTTAAATTTGAAAAACTAGTTTTTGGGGATTTAGGTTGGGGTGATGAATTTTTATTTGCCACTTTAATGACGATCACAGTTAGTATTCTTTCAATGGGTTTAGGTTTATGTTTAGCAATAGTAACAGTATGGGCAAAATTAATTACAAATAAAATAACTCGACTTATTGCTAATTTTTACACTACGGTTGTTAGAGGGGTGCCAGAGTTACTGGTAATCTATTTAATTTTCTTTGGTGGAAACACTGTTGTTATGAGCATTGCTAAGCTTTTTGGTTATAATGGTTATATAGAATTAAATGCTCTAACTATTGGAACTATAGCAATTGCCTTTATATCAGCGACTTATTCTAGTGAGGTTTTACGAGCTGCCTATTTGGCTGTAAATAAGGGGCAAATAGAGGCTGCAAAAGCGCTTGGGCTAAATAAATTTCAAATATTTTTTAAAGTAATGGGTCCTCAAATTTTGCGTCATGCACTTCCAGGAATTGGGAATGTATGGCAGATTACTCTAAAAGATACCTCTCTAATTTCAGTTACAGGCTTAGTTGAAATTATGAGACAAACTAGAATAGCTTCAAATGTGGAACATTCTCCACTGACATTCCTTGTTACAGCAGCTTTATTGTATTTATTTCTCACAACTTTTTCAGGTAAATTTTTTAAAGTTTTAGAATTAAATTATTCCAAAGGATATAATTGATGCAAATTTTTTTAGATTATTTTGAGCAGTCGTTATTATTTCGTAATTTCGTAGAAGTGTTATCTGGTTTAGATAATACTTTGCTTCTTTTAATTATTTCCTTGCCAATTGGTTTTGTTTTATCATTAGTTTTTGCTTTGGGGAGAGTTTCTGAAAATAAAATTATATCAAAGCCTATAGCTGGATACATCTTTGTCATTCGGGGAACGCCATTACTTGTACAAATATATCTAATTTATTTTGGTTTGGGTTCTATTGAATTTATTAGGGAAAGTTTTTTATGGATTTTACTAAAAGAGCCTTTCTGGTGTGGAGTGTTGGCTCTTACTATTAATACTGTCGCTTATGGAAGTGAAATATTTAGAGGTGGTATTCAATCGGTAACAAAAGGTCAAATAGAGTCGGGATTATCTTTAGGTTTTAATAAAATAACTCTTTTAAGAAAAATTATTTTTCCAATAGCTCTTAGAAAGGTTCTCCCTTCGTATGGAAATGAATTAATATTAATGGTTAAAGCAACTTCTTTAGTTAGTCTTACAACCTATATGGAGATGACAGGAATAGCTAGAAAAATTATGGCTAAAACATTTGCACCTGTAGAGGCTTTTATTGCTGCAGGAATATTATATTTATTTTTAAATTTTTTAATGGTTCAGTTTGTTAAATATTTAGAATGGAAATATAATCCTCATTTAAGAGTAGAGCAAAATTAGTTTTTAAACTTTTTGTGACATGTTCCACAGTTTGATGACATAATATTAAAATTCTCTACGAGTGAAACGCTATCTTCATTATTTATACTCTCACCAATATCTTCAATTGAACTTATAAAATTATTATGAAAAAGTTCGAATGTTTCTCTATCTTCCCAAATCAAAGACGAGGCTTTGCCTCCTTGACTTCCTTCAGGAAATAATAACTTAAATTCTTTGGCACTATGCAGCAGTTCGTCGTTTAGTTGTTTTATTTCTTCAAACTCACCAGACATTGTTAATGGATACATTTTTTGAGAATAAGCTTTAATTTTACTCATAATGCTCATTCTTTCCTTAACAATTTGTTCAACATTTTTATCTTCCATATTAATCTCATGAGCATGAGCAAAAAATGATAAAAATAGTGAAAATAATAATATCTTAAAAATCATAATTTATCTTTTTTAATTGAATAGATAGATAGTTATATCCAATTTTCGCATATTCAAGAGGGTTAGCTTTTTTTGGGTCTTGCTCAGCCTCAATGATTAGCCATTTTTCATAATTATTTTCATATAAAATTTTGAATAATGGCTCATAATCAATACACCCATCTCCAGGAACTGTAAAAACACCATCTAAAAAAGATTCTCTAAAACTTAAATCATTCTTTAAAGAATTTTCTAAAATGTTTTTTCTTATATCTTTACAGTGAACATGGTTAATTTTTTGAACATAGTTTTTTAATACTCTCTCAAAATTTGCTTCAGCAAAAAGTAAGTGACCAGTATCGTAAAGCAAGAAAGTATTTTTGTTAGTATTATTCATAAAACGATCAACATCATTCTCTGTTTGGATAATTGTACCCATATGTTCGTGATAAGACATTGGAATACCCTCATCACTTAAACGGTTTGAAATTTCATTTATTTTTTTACAATATTCAATAAATTCATCATCTTCCATAAAAGGTCTTGTTGAAAGTTTTTTTGATTGATCACCTTGGATAGAACCTGATACATCGGCAAATACGAATATATCTGCATTAACTAATTTTAAAAGATTGAGATGATCTTGCATTGCAATCCATTCTTCCTCTGCTGATCTAGTTCTTAGAAGAGATCCATACCATCCACCTGGCATTTTTAGATTATATTTATCAAGTAAAAAATTTGTTATTCCAGGATTACGTGGAAATTTGCCTCCAAGCTCAATCCCTGTAAAACCTGCTGTTGATGCTTCCTCTAAGCATTGCTCTATTGGTGTATCACCACCAAGCTCTGGCATGTCATCGTTACTCCATGCAATAGGCGCTATTCCTAGTTTTATTTTCATTTTTTTTTATATTTCATGTTATGATAAAAAAATAAAGTAATAAAATGAATATTCTTATTGTAGACGGAAATGAGAGAGATGCTTCTGAAAGATATACCAATATGGGAATGGATACACAATATGAAGTTTATCAAAAAGTTTTAGAAAATTTATCAACTAATAAATTAAATATTACAGTTGTTCATCCGGCTATAAAAGACGAATATTTACCGATTGGAATTAGCTTAGATGATTTTGATGGTATAGCTTGGACAGGTAGTTTGCTAAATATTTATGATATGACTCCATCAATCTTAAAGCAGATTGATTTAGCAAAAAATCTTTTTACAAAAAAAAATAAAATATTTGGAAGTTGTTGGGGTTTGCAAGTTCTAGTTACTGCCGCAGGTGGAAAGATTAGAAAAAACCCTAAAGGGTTAGAAGCTGTTGTTGCAAAAGAAATAACTATAAATGAAAATGGTGCAAAACATCCTATGTATGTTGGAAAAAATAAAATTTTTGATGCTTTTTGTTGGCATTATGATGATACAGAAAATTTGCCTCCTGACTCTAAAATTTTAGCATCTAATGAAAAAAGTGAAGTACAATCAATTGATTTTACAATCCATAATTCCAGTGTTTGGGCAGTACAGTATCATCCAGAATTTGACCCAATGTGGATCGCGGGTTTAATGCATCAACGTGAGGAAATATTATTAAAAGAAAAAGCATTCTCTGAAAAAAAATTTTTCGATGAAGAATTAGAATATTTTTCTAATTATAAGAATAATAAAAATCAATCACAAATTCAGCAATATAAAGATTTAACTAATATAAATAGCCATACTTTAGAGTTATCAAATTGGATTAAGTCACTTAATTATTAAGTGCTATTAAATTTTTTATAGATTTTTTCCAAGTTGCAACTTTTTTTTGTACAATTGATTTTTTAATTTTTGGTTTTGTTTCTTTATTTTTTTTCCAAAATTTTTTAATATCATTTGTATTTTTTATTATACCTGCACTAAGTCCAGCTAAATATGCAGCTCCAAGAGATGTTGTTTCTATATTTTCAGGTTTTATAATTTTTACTTGTGTTACATTAGATAAACTTTGAAGAAAATTATTATTATTGATCATACCACCATCAACTCTGATCTCTGAAATACTAATCTTTGCATCTTTTTCCATTGATTCTATTAGATCTAATGTTTGGTATGAAAGACTATCTAGTGTTGCTTTTATAATATCTGCTTGAGAAGTATTTCTTGTTAATCCAAATATTGCGCCTCTTGCGTTTGGTTGCCAATGAGGTGCTCCAAGGCCTGTAAGTGCCGGAATTACAATAACGTTTTCATTTTTATTTGCTAGTGAGTAAAGTCTATCAGTCGCTTTTGAGTTTTTAAAAAACATCATATTGTCTCTTAGCCATTGAATTGCTGATCCAGCAACAAAAATACTACCTTCATAACAAAACATTTTTTTTCCATTTATTTTAAATGCAACAGTAGTTAAAAGTTTATTTGAAGATAGCTTAAACTTGCTTCCTATATTCATTAATAAAAAGCATCCAGTTCCATAGGTGCTTTTTGATTGTCCAGCACTAAAGCAGGCTTGACCAATTGTTGCTGCTTGCTGATCTCCAGCCATTCCACCTATTTGAATTTCACTGCCAAATAATTTAGTGCTACCAAAGTCATAAGCATTTTCTTTTACTTTAGGTAAAATATTTTTATCAATTTTAAAAAGTGTTAATAGTTCCTTGGACCACTCTTCTTTTCTAGAGTCATAAAGCATCGTTCTTGATGCATTTGTTATGTCTGTGAAATGCGATTTTCCTTCTGTAAGTTTCCAAAGAAGCCAAGTATCAATAGTTCCAAATAAAATTTTTTTGTTTAAAATTTTTTTTTTGCTTGAGACTTTATTTAAAATCCACTTAATTTTTGTCGCAGAAAAATATGGATCTAAAACTAAACCTGTAATTTTTTGAATGATTTTATCTTTATTTAGTGCTTTTAATTTTTCACAATAGTCAGCTGTTCTCCTATCTTGCCATACAATTGCTTTATGTAGAGGTTTTCCAGTAATTTTGTTCCAGAGAACTGTTGTCTCTCTTTGGTTGGTTATGCCAATAGAGGCAATTTGGTTTGGTTTAAGTTTATTTTTTTTGATTGTTAATTGAATTAATTTTTTAACATCATTCCATATTTCCTCAGCATCATGTTCTACCCATCCATCTTTTGGAAAAAATTGTCTAAATTCTTTTTGTTCAATATTTTTAATTTTAAATTTATTATCATATAAAACCACTCTAGAGCTGGTTGTGCCTTGATCAATTGATAATATATATCTCTTCATATTTAAATATCTATTTGGTTTGTAAAGTTAGCATTTTCTTGAATAAACTTAAATCTATATTCAGCTTTTTTACCCATCAAAGACTCAAATAATTTTTCAGTTTCTTTCAATTCTTTTTTTCCTTGCTTAATGTTTACATTTAACAATTTTCTTTTTTCTGGGTTCATTGTAGTTGATTTCAGTTGGTCTGCAGGCATTTCACCAAGTCCTTTATATCGACTTAACGTAGGAATTATTTTTTTAAATTCTGATTTAATGATTTTATCTTTTTCATTCTCATCATATGCATAAAAAATTTTTTCTTTATGTTGTATTTTAAAAAGAGGTGGCATAGCTAAAAACAATCTATTATTATCAATAATAGGTCTCATATACTTATAAATAAAAGTGATTAGTAAAGTTGCAATGTGTGAACCATCAACATCAGCATCAGTCATAAGAATAACTTTTTCATATCGTAATTTTGCTAAATCAAAATTTTTACCAATACCGCATCCCAAAGACTGAATAAGATTTTGAATTTCATTATTGTCAGCAATCTTAGACAAACTAACACTAAAGACATTTAATATTTTGCCTCTAAGCGGAAGAATTGCCTGCAATTCTCTGTCTCTTGCTTGCTTAGCTGAACCTCCTGCGCTGTCTCCTTCTACAATAAATAGTTCTGTACCTTCAATTCCTTTACTAGAACAATCAACTAGTTTGCCTGGAAGTTTATTTCTCTCTTTGATTGATTTTCTCTCCAACTCTTTTATTTTTGTCAAATCAGTTCTAAGTAAAGATCTTTCAATTAAAGTTTCAAGAAGAGTTTTTGCAATTTTTTTATTAGAATTTAGCCATAACACAAATTCATTTTGAATAAGGTTTTCAAGATGTTTTTGAAGCTTTGGCATTATAATTCTTTTTTTTGTTTGTCCTTCAAAGCTGGGCTCATTGATAAATATAGAGATAACTATGTCGGAGTAATCAGATAAATCATTTATATTAATGTTTGATATTTTTGCGATTTGGTTTTTTTGACCATATAATTTGATTGCTTTTAGTATACCATTTTTAAATCCATTTTCATGGGAGCCTCCATCTGGAGTTTCAATAGTATTACAATAAGAAGTAAATGATGATTTTTCATTTTGATTAAAGTAAGTAAATATTTCACATTTTTCATTTTCATTTATTTTTTTAATTATTGAAAATTTTTTATCAAATAACCTATTAGAATTTTTACTATTATTATCTAAAAAATCAGCAATGCCATTCTTAAAATGAAATTTTTCAAAATTTGGAGTGCTGTCTTTTATTAATTCTTTATCAACCTTAAATTCTATTGATGTTCCTGATACAAGAACAGCTTTCATTTTTATGAACTCATATAATTTTTTAGGAGAAAATTGTGTAGTCTCAAATATAGACTCATCAGGTATAAAATTAATTTCAGTACCTTTTTCATTTTTTTTGCACTTTTCTATTTTAATCTTTGTCTTAGCTTTTCCCTTTGCATATATTTGTGAATATTTTTTACCACTTTTAAAAACTATTACTTGTAAATGTGAGCTTAGAGCATTGACTACGGAAATACCAACACCATGCAATCCACCTGAAGTTTTGTAAGAATTATTATCAAACTTTCCACCGGCATGAAGGGTTGAGAGAACTATTTCCAATGCTCTTTTATTTTTAAATTTCGGATGAAAATCTATAGGAATACCTCTTCCATCATCTCTAATTTTAATTGACCCATCTTTTTTGTAATGAAAAGCAACTTCATTAGCATGGCCCGCAACAACTTCATCTATGCTATTATCTAGCACTTCATTAACAAGATGATGTAACCCTTGTTCATTGGTGCTCCCAATGTACATTCCTGGTCGCTTTCTTACCGGCTCTAAACCCTCCAAAACTTCAATGTTTTTTGCAGAGTAATTCGTTTTTTTAGACATATTTTTTTGTATCAAAAGTATCGAGATAATTACATAAAAAAAACCGCCAACAATAAAGTTGGCGGTTTGACTTTAAAATAAAAAATTTTTAAGCGTCGTAATATAATTTAAATTCGTGCGGATGAGGCTGAATGTTAACAGGGTTAACTTCATTTTCTCTTTTATAATTGATGTATGTTTCAATTAAATCTTTAGTAAAAACATCACCCTCAAGTAAAAATGCATGATCTTTTTCTAATGCATCCAATGCTTCTGCAAGTGAACCTGGCGTAGAGGGAATTTTTGCTAAAATATCTTCAGGCGCTTCATAAATATTTATATCAGTTGGCTTACCTGGATCAATTTTATTTTTTACACCATCTAACCCGGCCATTAACATTGCTGCAAATGCAAGATAAGGGTTTGCAGTTGGATCTGGACACCTGAACTCCATTCTTTTTGATTTAGGACTTGATGAATAAGTTGGTATTCTAACTGACGCAGTTCTATTTCTTTGAGAATAAGCAATATTTACTGGAGCTTCAAACCCAGGGACCAGCCTTTTGTAAGAATTAGTTGTTGGCGCACAAAAAGCAAGAAGGGAAGGGGCATGCTTCAATATACCTCCAATATAATTAAGTGCAATATCACTTAAATCAGCATAGTTACCCTTTTTATACATTAATGTATCACCATCTTTCCATATACTTTGATGCACATGCATACCTGAGCCATTATCACCAAATAAAGGTTTTGGCATAAATGTTGCTGAAAGCCCGTGCAGTTTTGCAACATTTTTTACAACGTATTTGTATTTCATTAAGTCATCAGCCATTGAAACTAGAGGAGCAAACTCTAAATCAATCTCTTGCTGCCCACCAGTTGCAACTTCATGGTGATGTGCTTCTACTGTAAGACCTATATCTTGCATTGTCATTACCATTTCAGTTCTTACATCATGCATACTATCTACTGGAGGAAGAGGAAAATAACCTTCTTTATGCCGAGGTTTATGACCTAAGTTTGGCCCTTCATCTTTTCCAGTATTCCATGTCCCTTCATTTGAGTCAACTTCGTGAAATGCAAAGTTGGAGCCAGAGTCATACTTCACATCATTAAAAATAAAAAACTCAGCTTCTGGACCAAAATAAGCAGTATCGCCCATGCCTGATGATTTTAGATACCCTTCAGCTTTTTTTGCGATATTTCTTGGATCTCTAGAGTAGTTTTGTTTAGTGATTGGATCTTTGATATCACAATAGAAAGCTATTGTTTTTTCAGAAAAGAATGGATCAATGTATGCAGTTGTAACATCAGGAACAACAATCATATCACTGTTTTCTATTGCTTGAAAACCTCTTACTGAAGAGCCGTCGAAACCAAGACCATCTTCAAAAATATCTTCCTCTAAAAATTTAATAGGAATAGTGAAATGATGAGTGGTTCCTGGAACGTCAGTAAACCTCATGTCTACCATTTTAATTTCCAAGTCTTTAATTTCTTTTAATAATTCACCTGGTGTTGAGCAGTTAAATTTCATAATTCATCTCCATCAAGTTAAGTAAACTCTAACCATTAGAGCTCACTAAATATTCATGCGCTAGTTATGAAAGTTCTGCTTTTAAAGCGTTCCTTCGGCAGGTGCCTACTTCCGACCCTTATTATAAGGGTTGAACGAATTCAAACTTTTGCATGCGTTCCTTCAGTCTTTTGACTTACTTCCGATTCAGGAATAATCCCAAATTGAACGATTAATTGCCTTTTATTATTTTTAGAGGGAATGTAAAGTTAATTTAGACAGCATCACTGTCTTTTTCTCCAGTTCTAATGCGGATTACTTGATCAATGTTGTAAATAAAAATCTTACCATCCCCAATTTTTCCAGAATAAGCAGCATTTTTTATAGCTTCTGCAACTCTTTCAGCATCTTCATCTTCTACGATGACTTCAAGTTTCATTTTTACAAGAAATTCATCATCGTAATCTTCTACCTTATCTATACCACCAGCTGAGCCTCTTTGTCTTCCAAAACCTTTTACGTCAGAAACAGTCATTCCTGAAATTCCTACTTCATGCAAAGCTTCTTTTACCAAGGATAATTTAAAAGGCTTTATTATAGCTTCAACTTTTTTCATATTGTGGAAAGCCTATAAATTGCTTTTTCTAAATTTTCCATTGAATTCGCATAACTAATTCTAACAAAATTTTCTGCACTATCACCAAAACTTGTGCCCGGAACTAAAGCAACACTCTTTTCCTCAAGAGCTATGTCGGCATATTTGTTACCACTCAAACCAGATTTTGAAATATTAGGAAAAGCATAAAAAGCACCACCTGGTTCAAAGCAGCTAATGTTTGCTAATTCATTCAACTTTGAGTGAATAAAATTTTTTCTTTTATGAAATTCTGCCTTAATATTATTGATACTTTCTTGACTGCCTTTTAGAGCTTCTATTCCGGCATACTGAGAAATTGAGTTTGGGCATGAATGATCATTTACACAAAGTTTATTTGCAAACTCATAAAGCTTTTTTGGCCAAACGCTCCAACCTAATCTCCATCCAGTCATACAAAAAGTTTTGCTCCACCCCTCAAGAACAATCAATCTATCTATCAACGTATCATAATTTAATAATGAAGGCATTTGTGAATCATTAAAAATAATTTTACTATATATTTCGTCTGACAGAATATATACCTCTGGGTATTTTTCTAACATTGCTACCAGTTTATCAATTTTGTTTTTATTCATAAATGAACCAGTTGGATTATTTGGATTATTTATAATAATTAAACTTGTTTTATTGTTTATAAGTTGTTCAAGTTTTCCTAAATTAATTTCAAAATTATCTTCTTCTGAGAGATATAATGGAACACCTTTAGCGCCACTATAATTTATCATTGATCTGTAAATTGGAAAACCAGGATCAGGATAAATAATTTCATTTCTCTCACCACCTAAAATTAAGCTCGAGTAAAATATTGTTGGTTTGCCCCCAGGAGTAATTAAAATTTCTTCAGGATTTTTTTCAACATTGTATTCATTAAATATATGTTCTGATACAGCCTCTCTTAATTCAAGAATGCCATTTGATGGAGTATAACCGTGTTTACCATCCCTAATTGCTTTTATTGCTGCTTCTTGAATATTTATTGGAGTTGGAAAATCTGGCTGTCCAATTCCAAGATTTATTATATTTTTGCCCTCTGAGATTAATTTATTTGCTCTGGCTAGTACTGTAAATGCTGATTCAGTCTCTAAATTAATAATTTTTTTTGAAACTTTCATTTTTTTGGTATAGCGAATAAACTTTATTAATAAAACTTATATTTATTAATTTGTTGGCGAACGTAGCTCAGTTGGTTAGAGCGCGGCCTTGTGGTGGCCGATGTCGTGGGTTCGAATCCCATCGTTCGCCCCAAATCTAAAAAAAACCCTTTTTTATTTCAATTTCTCTATTGTTTTTTATTGTAATCATCATAAAAGCGGCAGAATAATGGGCCGGTGGTGGAATTGGTAGACACGCTAGATTTAGGTTCTAGTGCCGCGAGGTGTGAAGGTTCAAGTCCTTTCCGGCCTACCACTAAAGGGGATAATTTATGTCTATTAAAGAAATAAAATCAGGAACTCTATATAAAGAGTATGCAGTTGAAATTCCTTATCAGGAAATAAATGTAATAATAGACGAAAAAATAAATGAAATATTGCCAACAGTTTCCATTCCAGGTTTTAGAAAAGGAAAAGCTCCTAGTGCTATTGTTAGAAAAAAATATGAAGATAATATTATATCTGAAGCTATTGAAAAATTAGTTCAAGATAAAACTAAAAACATACTTGATAAAAATAATCTTAAACCCTTCATTCAACCAAGAGTGGATCTAAAAAAATTTGAAAAAAATCAGCCAATTGAAGTAGAGGTAAAAATCAATTTAGAGCCAGAAATAAAATTAAAGGACTTTAAAAAAATTGATGTTACAAATTATGAAATAAATTTAGACAAAAAAATAATTGATACAAATTATAAAGAATTTTTAGATAATCAAAAAAAATATATACCGATTAAAGACTCCAGGGAAATTAAAAAAACAGATAGAGTTATATTAAATTTATCATCTGAAAACGAGACTGTTCCAGATTTTTTAAAATCACAAAAGAAATTGCCTATAATAATTAACTCTGAATTACAAATCCTTCCTGATTTAGGAGGAAAATTATTGCAGAAAAAATTAAAAAAAGGGGGCAAAGATAAAATTGGTCTTGATATTTCAAAATCTGTAAAATCAGATAAAGAACTAATAGCTGATTTTGATGTTGAAATAGTTGAAATTGAAGAGTCAGTTCCTTTTGAATTAGATAAAGAATTTTTAGAAAAAAATGGTTTAAAAAATGAAGGGGAATTGAAAAAAAATTTAGAAAATAATTTAAAATCACAATATCAAAATGGTATTAAGCAAATTGAAAAAAAACAATTAATGGACATACTGGATAAAGAGCATCAATTTGATTTGCCCCAAGGAATTGTTGACCAAGAATTTAATGATATTTGGCATAGAATTGAGCATGCAAAAAAAGATAATAAGCTTGATGATGATGATAAAAAATTAACTGATGACAAGCTTAGGAAAAGATACGAAAAAATTTCCAAAAGAAGAGTTAAGCTATCAATACTGTTGCAATTTATTGCTAAAGAGCAAAAAATTTCAGTTGATGAAAAAGAGCTAACAAATGGTATGATGGCTTACGCCTCTCAATATCCTGGGCAAGAAAAACAGATAATTGAGTATTTTAAAAAAAATCCCTCAGCTATAGAAACTGTAAGGGGCCCCATTTTAGAAGAAAAAGTTATTAATGCTGTAATTTCTGCATCTAATATTGTTAAGAAAAAGATAACCAAATCTGAATATGAGAATTTGGAAAAAATAACTTTTGATGTAAACAAGGATTAAAAATGAAAGAAATTGAAAAAATAACTAATAATTTAATACCGATGGTAGTGGAGCAATCTTCTCGAGGAGAGAGAGCCTATGATATTTATTCAAGATTATTGAAAGAAAGAATTATTTTTTTAACAGGTCCTATTGATGATAACATTGCAAGTTTGATTTGCGCCCAACTACTTTTTCTTGAATCGGAAAACCCAAAAAAAGAAATTTCATTTTATATTAATTCGCCTGGGGGTATTGTTTGGTCAGGACTCGCTATATACGATACCATGCAATACATTTCATCTAAAATTATGACTATATGTATTGGTCAAGCTGCTTCAGCAGGCTCTTTGTTACTAACAGCAGGTTCAGAAGGTATGAGATTCTCCTTACCTAATTCAAGAATAATGGTTCACCAGCCAAGTGGAGGCTATCAGGGGCAGGTTACAGATATAGAAATTCATACTAATGAGATAAAAAAAACTAAAGAGAGATTAAATCAAATTTATTCAAAGCATACTAAAAAGAAAATTAAGGAAATTGAATTAATTATGGAAAGAGATAAATATTTCTCTCCTGAAGAAGCAATTAAGTTTGGCCTAATTGACAAAATAGTAGAAAGTAGAAAAAGTTAGTGAGCAAAAAAGAAGATAAAGATTCATTGTTTTGTTCTTTTTGTGGAAAAAGTCAAAAAGAAGTAAAAAAGTTAATTGCTGGTCCAACAGTCTTCGTTTGTGATGAATGTGTTGAGCTTTGTATGGATATTATCAAAGAGGACAATAAAAATAGTAAATCAAAATTAAAAACAAACACACCAAAGCCATCAGAAATAAATAAATTTTTAGATGATTTTGTTATTGGTCAAAATAAAGCTAAGAAAAATTTATCGGTAGCTGTCTATAATCATTATAAAAGATTATCAAATTCAACCTACGATGATATTGAGATTTCTAAATCTAATATTTTGCTCGTAGGTCCAACTGGTACGGGTAAAACTTTATTAGCACAAACTTTAGCTAAAGTATTGGATGTACCCTTTACTGTTGCTGATGCTACAAGCCTAACTGAAGCAGGTTATGTTGGTGAGGATGTTGAAAATATAATTTTAAAGTTACTTCAAGCTTCAGATTATAATGTTGAAAGGGCTCAAAAGGGTATTGTCTATATTGACGAAATAGATAAGATAAGTAGAAAAAGTGATAATCCTTCAATAACAAGAGATGTATCCGGTGAGGGTGTTCAGCAAGCCCTTTTAAAAATTATGGAAGGCACAATAGCTAGTGTTCCCCCTCAAGGAGGAAGAAAACACCCTCAACAAGAATTTTTGCATGTTGATACATCAAATATTCTATTTATTTGTGGAGGTGCTTTTTCTGGTTTAGAAAATATAATTAATCAGAGATTAAAAGGTTCATCAATAGGTTTTAATTCATCAATTGTTAATTTTAAAGATAAGTCTGTCGGTGAGTCATTACATAGTTTACAAAATGAAGATCTTCTAAAGTTCGGCATGATTCCTGAATTTGTCGGAAGGTTACCCGTTGTTACTACTTTAGAAGAACTTGATATAGATATGTTAATTAGAATAATGCAAGAGCCTAAAAATGCTCTGATTAAACAATACGTAGCTTTATTTAAAATGGATGGTGTGAATTTAGAAATAAAAAGTGAAGCGCTTAAGGAAATTGCTAAATTAGCTATAGAGCAGAAAACTGGAGCTAGGGGACTAAGATCTATTTTGGAAAATCTGTTAACTGAGCTTATGTTTGAAGCCCCTGATTATAAAGATTTGGAAAAGATTGTTATAAATAAAGATGTGGTTAAAAGAAGCTCAGACCCTATTATGATCTACAACAATAAAAATACAAGTCAAAAAATTTTAGTCAATAAGTCTTGATTTTCGTAAAAAAATAATCATTTATTTATTAAGTATGAATGCGTCTTTATTGCCCGTCTTGCCTCTTAGAGATATAGTTGTATTTCCTGGAATGGTAGCCCCTCTCTTTGTAGGCAGAAAACAATCAGTAAATGCTCTAAATAATGCAATGAGCCTAGATAAGAAAATCTTTCTTATAGCGCAAAGAAATTCAGAGACTGATAACCCCAATAAAGCAGATCTATATGAATTTGGCACTGTTGCTAAAGTTCTACAGCTTCTGAAATTACCAGATGGAACTATAAAAGTTTTAGTTGAGGGTATTAGTCGAGCTAAACTAATTAATTTAAATAAATATAGTGAATTTTTAAATGCTAAAATAAAAACAATTGATACCAAATTAAAAAATAACAATAATCTAAAAGCTCTAATAAAAGTTGTTGTAGAAAATTTTGAAGAGTATTCTAAAGTTAATAAAAAAATTCCATCCGAGGTTATAACTAACCTCAATTCCATCAGCGATGCAAATAAAATATCAGACATAGTTTCTATAAATTTAACAATAAGCTTGGAGCAAAAGCAGGAATTGCTTGAGATACTTAACTTAGAAGAAAGATTAAATAAAATTCACTTATATTTAGTATCTGAGATAGACTCTTTCCAGATGGAAAAAAAGATAAAAGGAAGAGTAAAAAGACAGATGGAAAAAACTCAGAAAGAATATTATCTCAATGAGCAAATGAAAGCTATTCAGAAGGAATTAGGAGATAGTGAAGACATTGATGACATAGCTGAAATTGAAAAAAAATTAGATTCAATTAAGCTTTCAAAAGAAGCAAAAGAAAAATGTAAGTCTGAAATAAAAAAATTGAAAAATATGAGCCCTATGTCAGCAGAGGCAACCGTAATAAGAAATTATCTAGACTGGGTTCTGTCTATTCCTTGGAGTAAATCTTCTGAAATTTCAAAAAATATAAAAAAAGCTAAATCTATTCTAGAGAATGATCATTACGGACTTGATAAAGTAAAAGAGAGAATTTTGGAGTATTTAGCAGTTCAAAAAAGAACTGATAAAATAAAAGGGCCAATTTTATGTTTAGTAGGCCCACCAGGTGTAGGTAAGACATCTCTTGGTAAGTCAATAGCTACGGCAACTGGAAGAAACTTTGTAAGAATGTCACTAGGGGGAGTTAGAGATGAAGCTGAAATAAGGGGTCATAGAAAAACATATATTGGTTCAATGCCTGGCAGATTTATTCAATCAATGAAAAAAGCTAAATCATCCAATCCTCTTATACTTTTGGATGAAATTGACAAACTAGGATCTGATTGGAGAGGAGATCCATCATCTGCTCTACTTGAGGTTCTAGATCCTGAACAAAATGATAAATTTAATGATCATTACTTAGAGTTAGATTATAATTTATCTGATGTAATGTTTGTATGCACTGCAAATACACTTAACATACCTCCTGCATTACTTGACAGAATGGAGATTATAAGAATTCCAGGATATACAGAAAAAGAAAAAAATAATATTGCTCAAAGATATTTAATACCTAAACAAATTAAAAACCATTATCTTAAAAGAAGTGAATTAAAATTTACTGTTAAAATAATAAATCAAATTATAAGAAATTATACCAGAGAGGCTGGGGTAAGAAACCTTGAAAAAGAAATTTCCAAAGTTTGTAGAAAAACTGTAAAATTGCTAGAAACTACAAAAAAGAATAGTGTTATTCTCAACGAAGAAATGTTGAGAACTTTACTGGGTATTACAAAATTTAGATCAAGTGAAATAGAAAAGAAAAATTTAATTGGTGTAACTAATGGTCTTGCGTGGACTGAAGTTGGTGGTGAAATTTTATCAATTGAGGTTATTCTTTCAATTGGTAAAGGAAGACTTACAATCACTGGAAAGTTAGGCGAGGTTATGAAAGAGTCAGTCCAAGCAGCTATTTCATATGTCAGATCTCACAGTATCGATCTTGGTATTCATCCCTTTGACTTTGATAAGTTTGATATTCATGTTCACGTTCCTGAAGGCGCGACTCCAAAAGATGGACCTAGCGCTGGTATAGCAATATTTAATTCTTTGGTATCTTCCCTCACTGCCAATAAAGTCAGGAAAGATGTTGCAATGACAGGAGAAATTACTCTACGTGGCAGAGTTTTGCCTATAGGTGGATTAAAAGAAAAAATCTATGCCGCTTCAAGAGCAGGGATTAAAAAAGTTCTAATTCCTGAAGAAAATAAAAATGAAATTACAGAATTCGACAAAGAGATATTAAAGTATGTTAAAATAATTCCTATAAATGAGGCTAAGTCAATACTTGAGCACACTCTTGTAAAACCCATTACTCCTCTTGAATTAACCGAATCAGAGATACTTGAGGATCAAAAAAATAGATTTTCTGACTCAAATTTGAAAGAAAATCTGAGGCACTAATCTAAGTTTTTGGCCCTTTTTTTCTAAAATTCCTTTTAAACTGGGAATAATTTCAAAAATTTATTGACTTAAAGCATAATGAAATCATATTCTTCCCCTAACACCAATAAAAAGGAGTTTAACGTGAATAAAAATGACTTAATTGCATCAGTTGCTTCATCTGCTGGATTATCTAAATCTGATGCTACGAGAGCAATTGAAAGTTTTTTAGATGCTGTAACTAATTCCCTCAAAAGAGATGAAAAAGTCAGTATTGTCGGTTTTGGAAATTTTAGTGTTAGTCATAGAAAAGCTACAACTGGAAGAAATCCAAGAACTGGTGAGTCTATTCAAATACCTGCATCTAAAAGACCAAAGTTTACAGTAGGTAAAGCCCTAAAAGATGCAGTAAATAACTAACTTAGTAAAAATTTTGTTGCACCGGCTGTTAAAAATATTTAACAGCCGGTTTTGTTTAGGGTGTTTAGCTCAGTTGGTAGAGCATCTCGTTTACACCGAGAGGGTCGGGAGTTCGAGTCTCTCAACACCCACCACGCGCGGGAGTAGTTCAGCTGGTTAGAACGCTGCCCTGTCACGGCAGAGGTCGCGGGTTCGAATCCCGTCTCTCGCGCCACTTTTTGATGAATGATTAAAAATAGTAGCTAAAAAAAGTAGCAATTTAAAATAACTCTAAAAATAGTATTTTAGCCGCAGAAATCATCGATTGTTATTCTTGAATATTCTACTAAATAGATTAGTAAAACATTTTTTGTAGAAAATTTTAAAGTGGAAAATTATTTATCTGAATATTTGCCAATACTTATTTTTATAATTATTGGTTTTGCTGTTGCCATTGGAATGACAACATTGTCCTTTGTTGTTGGAGATCGCAAACCCGATAATGAAAAGCTATCAGCATATGAATGCGGCTTTGAAGCATTTGATGATGCCAGAGGAAGATTTGATGTGCGATTTTATTTGGTAGCTATATTGTTTATCATTTTTGATTTAGAGGTAGCATTTTTATTTCCATGGGCAGTTTCATTAGGAAGTATTGGAATTTTTGGATTTTGGTCAATGATGATTTTTTTATTAATTCTCACCATAGGTTTTATCTATGAGTGGAAAAAAGGAGCCCTTGAATGGGAGTAGAAATAAACGAAGATAATTTTGGAGAAGAGCTTAATTCAAAAGGTTTTTTAGTTGCTAATTTTGATAAACTATTAACTTGGGCAAGAACAGGTTCATTATGGCCAATGACTTTTGGTTTAGCATGCTGTGGAGTAGAAATGATTCATACTTATATGGCTAGATACGATTTAGATCGATATGGAGTTATTCCACGAGGCAGTCCTAGACAATCAGATGTTATGATCGTTGCCGGAACATTAACAAACAAGATGGCACCAGCACTAAGAAAAGTTTACGACCAAATGCCAGAACCTAGATGGGTTATATCTATGGGTTCATGCGCAAATGGAGGTGGTTATTATCATTACTCATATTCAGTTGTAAGGGGTTGTGATAGAATTGTTCCAGTAGATATATATGTGCCAGGTTGTCCGCCCACAGCTGAAGCTCTTGTATATGGTATCTTGCAATTACAAAAAAAAATTAAAAGAAAAAATAAATTTGTAAGATAATAGATGCTTGAAGAATTAAATAAAATTAAAGAGCTTAACTTAATTACAGATAATAAAATCTTCTATTCAGCTTTTTTTTTAAAAGAACACTTAACTAAGCTTGTTAATGAACTTAAGAATAATGAAACTCTAAGTTTTAATCAGTTAATAGATATCACAGCAATTGATCATCCATCAAAAGAAAAAAGATTTGAATTAGTTTATATTTTATTAAGCATGAAAAAGAATAAGAGAGTCGTTTTAAAAACTCATTTAGAAGAAAATGACAACATTGATAGTTTAACGGAAATCTTTCAAGCTTCAAACTGGTACGAGAGAGAGTGTTATGACTTGTTTGGTATAAAATTTAATAATCATCCAGATTTAAGAAGAATCATGACTGATTATAATTTTGAAGGCTTTCCACTTCGTAAAGATTTTCCTCTAACTGGGCATACTGAAGTTAGATACGATGATGTTGAGAAAAAAGTAGTTTATGAACCTGTAAAATTAACTCAGGAATATAGAGATTTTGACTATACTTCTCCGTGGGAAGGAATGAAAAAAGGTATTGATGACCACAGTGAGCAAGAATAATTATGAAAGAAATAGAAGTAAATACAACTACGATAAATTTTGGACCTCAACATCCTGCTGCACATGGTGTTTTGAGATTAGTTGTGGAATTGGATGGTGAAGTTGTAGAAAGGGCAGAACCTCATATAGGTCTCCTTCACAGGGGGACTGAAAAATTAATTGAATATAAGACTTACCTACAAGCTGTCCCTTATTTTGATAGATTAGATTATGTTTCTCCAATGTGTCAAGAACATGCTTTTGCACTAGCAACTGAAAAGCTACTTGGTATAGAAGTACCTCAAAGAGCACAGTACATTAGAGTAATTTTTGCAGAAATTACAAGACTTCTAAATCATTTATTAAATATACCTGCCTATGCTGCTGATATTGGCGCTGTAACTCCTTTCTTATGGTGCTTTGAAGAAAGAGAAAAACTTCTTCAATTTCATGAAGCAGTCTCAGGAGCTAGATTTCATGCTGCATATTTTAGGCCAGGCGGTGTTCATCAAGATATGCCTGAAGGAATGGAAGAAAAATTAGGAAAACATTTTGAAACATTGCCTAAATTTATTGATGACCTTGAGAGTCTTTTAACAAACAACAGAATTTTAAGGCAAAGGTCTGTTGATATTGGTGTAATCTCTAAGGACGAAGCAATAGAATGGGGATGCACAGGACCTGTTCTAAGAAGTGCGGGAGTACCTTGGGACTTAAGACGCTCTCAGCCTTATGATGCTTATGATAAAGTTGAATTTGAAATCGCAGTTGGTAAAAAAGGTGATTGTTTTGATAGGTATCTTGTTCGTATTGAGGAAATGAGACAAAGCATTTCTATAATTCAACAATGTTTAAAGCAAATTAAATCAGGTGAAATTTCTGTAATTGATAACAAAATTACACCTCCTAAAAGAAGTGAAATGAAACACTCTATGGAGTCACTAATTCATCATTTCAAATTATTTACTGAAGGTTATAGAGTCCCTGAAGGTGAAACCTATAATGCTGTTGAGGCACCTAAAGGGGAGTTTGGAGTTTTTTTAGTATCTGATGGTTCAAGTAAACCATATAGATGCAAAATAAGAGCCCCTGGTTTTGCGCATTTACAAACTCTTGATTTTTTATCACAAGGTCATTTAATGGCTGACATAGCGGCCATTCTTGGAAGTCTCGATATAGTATTTGGAGAAATTGATAGATGAAACATCCAGGGATGACAAATAAAGTTTATAATATTTCTAATGATGTTTTTAATTGGTCTGAAGATAATTTTAACAGAGTGTCAGAAATTATAAAAAAATACCCAAACTCAAGGCAGCAAAGTGCAGTAATACCATTGCTAGACTTAGCTCAAAGACAAAACTCTGGATGGTTAAGTAAGACTGCTATTGAAAAAGTCGCTGAGACCTTAAGTATGTCTTATATCCGAGTTTTAGAAGTTGCCACTTTTTATTCAATGTTTAATCTTGAACCTGTTGGAGAAAATTTTGTTCAAATTTGTAGAACCACTCCATGCTGGTTGAGAGGAAGTGATAAACTTACAAAAGTTGCTAAAGAAATATCTAACTCAAAACTTGGTGAAACATCAACTGATAATAAATTCACTATTGTTGAAGTTGAATGTCTAGGAGCATGTTGTAACGCTCCAATGGTTCAAATAAATGATAATTACTATGAAGATCTTGATGAGGATAATTTTAGAAAAATATTAATTGATTTAAAAAATAACAAATCAATTAATAAAGGTTCGCAAATTGGAAGACAAACATCTCATCCAAAAAGAGGCAATGATGCTTAAAGAAGAAGATAAGATTTTTAAAAACTTATATGGTTTTGAAGATTGGTCTTTAAAAGGGGCTATGCAAAGAGGCGTATGGTCGAATACAAAAGAAATTATCGAAAAAGGATCTGATTTTATTGTTGAAGAAATTAAAAGTAGTCAATTACGTGGAAGAGGAGGTGCAGGCTTTCCTGCAGGATTGAAATGGTCTTTCATGCCTAAAGGCTCAGGAAAACCTCATTATTTAGTAGTAAACGCAGATGAGTCAGAACCAGGAACATGTAAAGATAGAGAGATTATGAGAAATGATCCTCACTTACTATTAGAAGGGTGTTTAGTTGCGGGCTTTGCTATGCACGCAAATGCTTGCTATATTTACATAAGAGGAGAATATTATAGTGAAGCTTCGAATTTACAAAAGGCGATTGATGAAGCTTATGCTAACAACCTAATTGGTAAAAATGCTTGTGGAAGTAATTGGGATTATGACATTTATTTACATAGAGGTGCAGGAGCATACATTTGCGGAGAAGAGACTGCACTTCTTGAAAGTCTAGAGGGCAAAAAAGGACAACCAAGATTAAAACCACCATTTCCAGCTGGAGCTGGACTCTATGGATGTCCAACGACAGTTACAAATGTGGAAACAATTGCAGTTGCTCCAACTATTATTAGAAAAGGTGCTTCTTGGTTTAATTCCCTTGGAAGAGAAAATAACACAGGTACAAAAATTTTTAGTATTTCGGGTCACGTAAATAACCCTTGTAATGTTGAAGAAGAAATGGGTATCGGATTAAAAGATTTAATCGAAACTCATGCTGGTGGTGTTATAGGAGGATGGGATAATTTGTTAGCTGTAATTCCTGGTGGAGCTAGCGTACCTTTAATTCCAAAATCAATTTGCGATACTGTGAAAATGGACTTTGATAGTTTGAAGGAAGTTAAAAGCGGTCTTGGTACTGCAGCGGTAATAGTAATGAATAAATCTACAGACATTGTTGATGCAATTTGTAGACTGTCACATTTTTATAAACACGAAAGCTGTGGTCAATGTACACCATGTAGAGAAGGAACTGGATGGATGTTTAGAATGATGGAGAAAATGGTTAAAGGCGATGCTAAAGTAAATGATATTGATAAACTTTTAGATGTTACTAAGCAAATAGAAGGGCATACAATATGCGCACTAGGGGATGCTGCTGCATGGCCTATCCAAGGTTTAATGAGACATTTTCGACCAGAAGTTGAGAGAAGAATTAAAGAATATAGAATAAGTGAGGTTGCATAATGCCAACTATTACAATTGATAATAAAAAAGTTGAATTTGAAAATGGAATGACAGTGATGCAAGCATGTGAGCTTGCTGGAGCTGAGATACCTAGATTTTGTTATCATGAAAAACTTTCTATAGCAGGAAATTGTAGGATGTGCCTTGTTGAAATGGAAAAAGCTCCAAAGCCTATAGCATCTTGTGCAATGCCAGCTGGTGAAGGTATGGTAATTAAAACAAACACTGACACAATTCAAAAAGCAAGAAAAGGAGTGATGGAATTCCTTTTAATAAACCACCCCCTTGATTGTCCAATTTGTGATCAGGGTGGAGAGTGTGATCTACAAGATCAGGCGTTGCATTATGGTTTTGATAAATCAAGATATGAAGAAAATAAGCGTGCAGTAAAAAATAAACATATGGGCCCATTAGTCAGCACTATAATGACTAGATGTATTCATTGTACAAGATGTGTAAGATTTTCAACTGAAGTTGCTGGCGTTGATGATTTGGGATTGCTTGGTAGAGGCGAGAGTGCTGAAATAACTACATATTTAGAGAAAACAATTGACTCCGAATTGTCAGGTAATGTTATTGATTTGTGCCCAGTTGGAGCGCTAACAAATAAGCCTTATGCTTTTAAGTCAAGACCATGGGAATTAACTAAAACTGAAACACATGATGTACTTGATGGAGTTGGTTCAAGTATAAGAGTTGATACACGTGGAAAGCAAGTTTTAAGAGTTTTGCCACGCATTAATGAAGATACAAATGAAGAATGGATCAATGATAAAACAAGATTTGCGATAGATGGTTTATCAAGACAACGATTAGATAAAGTATACATAAAAAATGACAATAAACTAAATGTTGCTGATTGGGACACAGCTTTAAACAAAATAAAATATGAATTAAATAAAAGAGGAAAAGAAAAAACAATTGCATTATCAGGCAAATTTACTGATGCCGAAACAATTATCGCATCAAAACTTTTTTTAGATGGTTTAGGTTCTAACTTATATGATTGCAGATTTGACAATGCGCAGATTATTCATAATGAAAGTGAAAGTTATAAATTTAATTCTTCAATTCAAGAAATCGAAAATGCTGACTCAATTTTACTAGTTGGTTCAAATCCTAGATGGGAAGCAAGTGTGCTTAATGCAAGAATTAGAAAAGCATACATAAATAATAATTGCAAAGTGGGAGTTATTGGTCCACATCTTGATCTTAACTACCCTTACACAAAAATTTCTAATTCTTTAAGCGGATTAAATGACATTAAGGAAAAAAAATCAGAATTCTCAAATATTTTTCATAATTCAAAAAATCCATTAATTATTATTGGAACATCAGCTATCAATAACAGTGAGGGAGCATCTGTTTTAAAGTTATGCGCAGATATCGCAAAAAAATTACCTAATTATTCTAATACATTTAACCCATTGAATATATTAAATCAGGATATCTCAAGAGTAGGCTCATTGGAGTTAGGTTTTGTAAATAAAGAATTTGATAAGAACTTTAAAGAAAACATAAAAGAAAATATTCAAACTAATAAGCCCGTTATCTTTTTATTAGGATTAGATGAGATCGACCCAAAAAATCTAGAGCAAGCATTTGTTGTATATATTGGCCACCATGGTGATTTGAATGCTCAACATGCTGATATTATATTGCCATCTCCAGCTTATACTGAAAAAACTTCTACTTTCATGAACATTGAGGGACGAGTAATACAAACATCGAGATGTCATAACCCACTTGGAGAAGCAAAAGAAGAGTGGAAAATATTTAGAGTTCTTAGTGATCTTATGAATTGTGATTTGCAATTTAATAACCTTAATGATGTAAGAAAATATCTTGTTGATAATAATAAAAATTTCCTTCAAATTTTAGAATGTAATAATACATCAAATTTATCTTTTGCATCACCTGAAGTAATTACTGAACTTACTATTGCATATAACATCAGTAATTTTTACATGAACGACTCTATTTCCCGTTCATCAGAAACTATGGCAAATTGCACAAATGAAATTCTCAATAAAGCAAAAGCTTCATGAATAGTTTTTCATATTTTCATGATTTAATAATTCCTGGTGGAATCATTATTGCTCAAATAATGGCAGTATTGATGCCAGTTCTAATTTCAGTTGCATTTTTAGTATATGCTGAAAGAAAAGTTCTCGCTCTTATTCAGCTGCGTCGCGGCCCAAATGTGGTGGGTCCCTTTGGCATACTTCAAAGTTTTGCTGATGCTCTAAAATTATTAACTAAAGAAAATATTGTTCCAGCTAATTCTAATAAAATTGTTTTTTTATTAGCACCTATCATTACTATGGTGCTCAGTTTAGCAGGCTGGGCAGTTATACCTTTTGCTCCAAATTGGGTGATAGCAGATATTAATGTCGGAATAATGTATCTCTTTGCTGTATCATCACTTGGTGTCTATGGAATAATTATGGCTGGATGGGCTAGTAACTCACAGTATCCTTTTCTTGGTGCATTACGCTCAGCAGCTCAAATGGTATCATATGAAGTTTCAATTGGCTTTGTTATTATTACTGTATTACTTTGTGTAGGGTCTCTTAACTTATCAAAAATAGTTGAAGCACAAGAAACAGTGTGGTTTGCAATTCCTCTACTTCCAATGTTTGTCGTTTTTTTTATTTCAGCTCTGGCAGAGACAAATAGATTACCTTTTGACTTGCCTGAGGATGAGTCGACTCTTGTTGCTGGATTTTTTACTGAGTATTCATCTGCTTCTTTTGTATTATTTTTTCTTGGTGAGTATGCAAGCATGATCCTGATGAGTTCAATGACTGTAATATTATTTATGGGAGGTTGGTTACCACCGTTTGATATATTTCCATTAAATGCAGTACCAGGAGTTATATGGTTTGTAATTAAGATTATATTTATCTTATTTTTGTTTATATGGGTTCGAGGAACTTTTCCAAGATACAGATATGATCAATTAATGAGACTCGGCTGGAAGATTTTTTTACCACTATCATTACTATGGGTAGTTTTAACAGCAGGTTTTTTAATTGTATTTGATATGGTGCCAAACTCTTTATGATAAAATATATTAAATCATTTACACTTTTTGAGTTGTTGCAAGGAATGTTTTTAACTTTGAAATATATGTTCAAAGCAAAGGTAACAATAAATTATCCTCATGAAAAAGGTCCTCTAAGTCCTAGGTTCAGAGGTGAACACGCATTAAGAAGATATCCGAGCGGTGAAGAGAGATGTATTGCTTGTAAATTATGTGAAGCGGTTTGCCCTGCGCAAGCTATTACAATCGAAGCTGAACCAAGAGAGGATGGTAGTAGAAGAACTACTAGATACGACATTGATATGAGTAAATGTATTTATTGTGGATTGTGTCAGGAGTCATGTCCTGTCGATGCAATTGTTGAGGGTCCAAATTTTGAATTTGCAACAGAAACAAGAGAAGAATTGATGTACACAAAAGAAAAACTTCTTGAAAATGGAGATAGGTGGGAACAAGAGATTGCTCAAAATATTTATTTAGATAGGAAATATCGTTAATGTATTTGTATTCAATTACATTTTATATTTTTTCACTAGTTGCTGTTTTATCGGCTCTAATGGTTATAAGTGCACGTAATCCAGTCCATTCAGTTTTGTTTTTAATTTTGAGTTTTGTCAATGCATCAGGATTGTTTGTTTTATTAGGAGCAGAATTTTTGGCAATGATTTTAGTAGTTGTATATGTCGGCGCTGTTGCTGTACTTTTTTTGTTTGTTGTAATGATGTTAGATATAAATTTTGTTAAATTAAGAGAGGGGTTTCTTCAATATTTACCTTTTGGGGCTCTGTTAGGGATTGTTCTTATTATAGAGTTAGGAATTTTATTTCTTACAAAATCGTTTTCCGAAAATTCTCTATCACAGTTTGTCCAGTCACCTCAAATCAATGAAGTTGAAAACACTAAATTAATTGGTCAAGTTTTATATACAGATTATTTTTACTTATTTCAAATTAGTGGTTTGATTCTTTTAGTGGCAATGGTGGGATCCATAACACTTACATTAAGAGATAGAGGGCAGGTCAAAAGGCAAAATATCTCTTCTCAAAATTTTATTGATGCAAAGAATGCTGTAGAAAAGAAAAAAATTAAATTGGGTGAGGGTATTTAATGATTTATCTGGAACATTATTTATTTCTTGCGGCTATAATTTTTACAATTGGTGTTCTGGGAATTTTTTTAAATAAAAAAAATGTTATAATTATTTTAATGTCTATTGAATTAATTTTATTATCGGTCAACATAAACCTAATTTCTTTTTCTGTTTTCTTGAATGATATTTCAGGCCAAATTTTTGCAATGTTAACATTAACTGTTGCTGCGGCAGAAGCTGCAATTGGATTAGCAATTCTTGTTGTGTTTTATAGAAACTTAGGATCAATCGAAGTAAATAAAATTAATAAATTAAAAGGATAAACTTTATTTATGGCTCAATTAATTGTTTTTCTTCCTTTAATGGGTTTTCTATTTTGTTTTTTCTTCGGCAAAAAATTTAACTTTAAAGTATCACAAATCCTAACAACATCGCTGCTATTCTTATCTGCAATTCTATCCTGGATTTTATTTTTCTCATATATTGGAGAAAAAGAAACTCAAATAATTCATATTTTCAACTGGTTCACATCAGGTAATTTTATTGTCGATTGTTCTATTCGATTGGACTCACTCACAACCACAATGTTTGTAGTGGTATGTAGTGTTTCAGCTTGTGTTCATCTTTACTCTATTGGATATATGAGTGATGATCCATCAAAAGAGAGATTTATGGGATATT
>CACJAV010000003.1 GCA_902591485.1 uncultured Alphaproteobacteria bacterium | reverse complement strand
AGAAATAAGTACATGGTGTCTCATTTTAAAAACTTTAAATCCTAACCATTTGTGTAATTTTAGTGCTCTTACATTTATCCCAACAATACCTACGAAAGAAGGCTTAACTAAATCCATAATTTTGTTGTGCAATTTCAAACCAATACCAAAATTTGAATTTGTTTTAACGCACCAAAAAGCTAGAAAAATTTGTTTGGAATGCTCAATTTTATTATATTTTGCATAATCAATATATCCTTGCACTCCAAGTATTTCTGATTTTTTTCTAGCAACTAAAAATGAAAATTTATTTTTGTAATGATATTGAAAATTAAAAATTGTTTCATCTTTTGTAAATAAGTGATTTTTTGACCAATTTTTTTTTACAAAATTTTTTAATTTACACTTATCTTTTATGATCAAAGGATTAATTTGAAGATTTTGCATTAATTATTATTAATTAAATATTTCTTATTGTAGAACCAAAACTAAAGTTAGCTTTTAAAGTTTGAATATTTATAATTTCTCTTTTTTGATCTTTCTTATATGCTCGTCTACCATGCATAAACCTTCTGTTATCTAGCATTATTAAATCATTAGTTTGCCAATCTAAGTCATATATTAAATTATTAGAAATATTTTTAACTTCATCAATTATTTTTTGAGGTATTTTTTCACCATTTACTAGATTTAATGATTTAATTTGAGGCTCATTCTTAAATATAATCATTAGATGGTTTGTAAAAGTAAGAAGATTTTCTAATCTTGTTTCTGCAACTGCAAACCTAGTTTGTTTTATTTTCAACAAACCATTTTCATAATCGAGAATACCGTGACTGGAGCCTAGTGTATTCATTGGCCATTCTTTTTCACCATATCCTTTTTTTTTCTTTATTACTGGAAACTCTAAATTGTAAACAATAGGATTGGATAGAAAAAAATCTTTAATATTATTTGGCAATTTTTTCCACAACATGATGCCGTCACAAAGTGTAGTAGTCCCTCCCTTCAATGAAGGTTGCACACAATAAAACCAGAGTATTTCGGGCCAACTTGGAGAATAACTTGCTTCACTATGAAGTGGCATTTCATGAAACCCTTCATCGACAGTGTTTAAATTTTTTTTTCCATACATTTGCTGCCTTCTTGGAGCGTCAGCAGCATAAGTTTTAGTATAAATATCTGTGGTTTCTAATATTTTATCAGGATTAAGATTAAAGCCTCTAAAAACAATTAAGCCAGTTTTTTCAAAAACATTTATAATTTCATCTCTATTTAACTGATTAATGTGACCTTTGTCATTATTGATTAACAGTGCACCATTATTATGAAATTTTTCACTTATTCTATCAAATTTCATTTAACTAAAATTTATTGAATATTTTTGGAGAATTTCAATTCCTTTTTTATAAGAACTAAAATCAATTATATCATCTGTTTCAAAAGATATGTCAAATTTTTCTTCAAGAGCAGAAATAAGCGTCATATGTCCTATTGAATCCCATTCTGGGATGGCATTATATTCCAAATCTGAACTGATTTTTTCAATTTCAATTTCAAAAGCTTCAGAAAAACAATTTTTATAATTTTCTTCATTTTGTTTCATTCAATATCCTTTCAGCAATTGATTGTGGGTCAAGTTTTAATTTTTTTATCATATAATTGTAGCTACCGGAAGTTATATAATTATGAGGAATACTTAAAGGAATAATTTTTTTAAAAATACCATTTTTGCATAGAATTTCAGAAATTGAAGAAAACAATCCTCCATTAATTGAATGCTCCTCAACTGTGAATATTATTTTTGAATTTAATATTATATTAATTATTTCATTTTCATCTAGTGGTTTTAAAGTGTGGATATTATAGAGAGATGGATAGATATTTTTTTCTTTTAATAACTCTGCAGCATTCATACAATTAGCTACCATTGGACCGTTAGCTAAAATACAAATATCATCACCTTGAATAATCTCATTAGGTTTTCCAATTTCAAAATTATAATCTTCCTTGTACACTATTTGTGAGTTAGACCCTCCAGTCAATCTTATATAAGTAGAATTATTAGTTTTTAGTGAGGCAATCACAGATTTTGCTGTCTCTAAAGTGTCGCATGGGGAAATTACGTTTATGTTTGGAATTGATTTAATAACAGATAAGTCTTCTATACAACAATGAGTAAAGCCAAGCGGTCCTAAAACAAGACCACTTGCTAATCCCACCATTGTAACTTTATTTTTCATATATCCCAAATTTACTTTAATTTGCTCTAAACATCTCATTGTTTGAAATGGAGCAAATGTAGTTGTAATAACATTAAAATTTTCACTGGCAATTCCTGCAGCAATATTCATCATATTTTGTTCAGCAATGCCGCAATCAATATAATTATTTGGGTAGTTTTTTCTAAAACGATCTAAACCAGCAGAAGTAGAGACATCTGCAGTTAAAACTATAAGATCATCAATTTCAGAAATCAAATCATAAACAACTAAACCAAAGGTAGCTCTAGAACCTATCATAGAAAATTTTTTAATTGTCTTATGGTCAAAAATCATTTCAATAATTCTTTCATCGCATCATCATAATTTTTAGAGGTAAGAACTCTATGATGCCAATCGTTGTTATTTTCAGAAAATGAAAATCCATTACCCTTAGTTGTATTTGCTAGAATTAATTTTGGTTTTTGATTTGGAAAGCTTTTTTTAAGAGATAAATTAATTTCATCAATGTTATGACCATCAATTTCTATTACATTCCAGTTAAATGAAGTCCATTTATCTTTCAAGTTACCTAAATTCATAATTTGCTCGTTAGAACCAGTTTGTTGAAATTTATTATGATCAATTAATACTGTTAAATTATTTAAGTCATAATTAGGAGCAAGCATTGCTGCTTCCCAAATTGATCCTTCATTACATTCTCCATCACCAATTAATACAAAAACTTGTTTATTAATATTTTTTAACTTTAATGAAATTGCTTGGCCAATTCCTAACCCCAAACCCATACCTAAGCTTCCAGTTGAAAATTCAATACCTTTATTTCTATTAATAACAGGATGCCCAAGTAAAAAACTTCCATCACCTTCAAATGTAGTTAGTTCTTTTTTGTTAAAATATCCCAAATCACATAAAGCAGCATAATACGCAAGACACCCATGACCTTTACTTAGAATAAAGCGATGCCTGTCAGTAGTATTATTATTTTCATTTTTTTTTATAAAGTTATTAAATATGCAGGCTATCATTTCAACTGTTGACAAACTTCCACCAAAGTGTGAGCTATTTTCTTTTGCAGAGAGTGCTAATTCTAAAATATTTATTTTAATTCTTTCAATAAATTCTTCTAAATTACTTGATTCGTGTTTAGACATTTGAAATTCAGAGACCTCCATCAACTCTTATGATTTGACCTGAAATATGAGTAGATAAATCTGAAGCAAGAAATAGAGATGTATTAGCAATGTCCTCAACTGAAGCAATTTTTTTTAAAAATGTTTTGCTTTTAACTTCATTAATAACTTCTTCAGTGTGATTATTTGTCATCATATTTGTTTTAGTTAATCCAGGAGCAATTCCATTAACTCTAATTAAAAATCTACCTAATTCTTTTGCAAGTATTTTAGTAGATTGCAACATTGCAGATTTTGATGCAGAATATGCCAATCTTCCCTCGTGGACATCTATTGCAGAATTAGACAAAATATTAATAATACTAGAATTTTTTGATTTCATCATTTTTTTTATAATTATTTGAGTAAATTGTAATTGTTGAAAATAGTTTATTTCGAATATTTTTTTAATTGTATCAAGTTTAGTCATTAAAAAAAGGTTAGTGTCAATAATACCAGCATTGTTTACTAATATGTCAATTTTAGAGTTATTTTTCAAAATTTCTTTTGCAGCAAATGATACTTCTTCAGGCTTTGAAAAATCAAACTCTAAAAAAAAAATATTATTTTTTTTTTTAATACCTAGGAAGTAATCTTTGTCTATTTTTCTTGAACAAAGCCATACTGTTGCATTTTCACTTATAAATTTTTCAGCAATTGATTTACCAATACCATTATTTGCACCAGTAATCACAGCAACTTTATCAGTTAACATTTATATTAATAATGAATTTTTAAATTAGACTTATCGATGAAATCCGCTTCTGGGAATATATCTTTTGCTAAAGCTGGTTTAAAAATAGACTGGCCTGAATTAGATAAGTATTTTTTAACAAATTCTTTATTTTCACCTGCAAGACAAATTGGGCTATGCTCATTAAAATGCTTTATAGAAAATCCATATTCAACTATTTCTCTCAATGATTGCTCAATAACATTACCAATTTTAATATGAACATAAGGACATGCCAAGACATCTCCTATAGGTGTAATGTATAATCTATTGACTGTTGTGCATCCGATTGATTTTTCATGAGTTTTGTCAAAAGGATTCCAAATATTTCTAATTAAGTTTTTATATTCTTTTCTTAAATTGTATAAATGTTCTCTGTCTTTATCATCTAGCATAATTTCAGACATCATTGACCACATACCTGCAGGTACAGCCACATTAATCAATGTTTTATATTTTTGATCTTTAGAATATTTAAGTAATTCCTCAAAGGCAGGATCAAAAGCATTATAGTGACCTACTGTTATATTAAGATAAGGATCCATACCTGCTTCTTGAACATGTTTAAGAGCTTCAATTGCTTTCCTCCATGACTCCTTTCTTCCCCTTATTCTATCATGAGTTGCTTCATCCATGCTGTCTATGCTCACCGAAACTCTACTGACATGAGCATCAGCTAGCTTTTTTGCCATTTTTTCATCTAAATGAAATCCATTGGTAGTTAAGTAGAGATAAAACCTTTCAGGTTTAATTGCCTCCAATGATTCAAATAATATATCTGGCCTTAGTAAAAGCTCACCACCTTGCAAATCAAATTCAAAATATCCTAATTCATCAGCCTCATCAGCTACTCTTGCTAGCACATCCAATGGTAAACGATCCTTAACTCTTTCACCTTTTGGTGAATTAGTAAAACAATATTTACATCTTAAATTACAGGCATTATTTAAATTTAAATCTATTCCACGAGTTTTAGTACCAACTTGTCCATCATTCTCATTAACATATTTATAAAAAGACCGTAGTTTTTTTACAAGTCTTGGTTTTTTTAATAAAGATGAATGTATTGGCATTAGCGCTGATATTTATTTACTTCTTCAGGTAATATCAGAGTAAATTCAGCTTTGCAAGCCAGTTGGTTTTTCACCAAACCTTCACCTTCGAATTTACCTATACCTCTTTTCCAACTTATCAACTTAGTTTTTAAATGCAATCTATCACCTGCAATGATTTTTCTTTGGAATTTAAGCTTATTTGCTGATGTTAAGTATAAAATCTTACCAGATAAATTTGGTAAAGTTAATATTGCTAACGATCCAATTTGCACTAAAGATTCAATCTGCAGCATGCCAGGCATATTTGGATCATTTTTCCAATGCACCTTAAAAAACCATTCATCCTCTTTGAGATCTTTATAACCCTCCGATAAAATGCCTGGCTCAACTCTTGTTGCATGATCCATCATTAAGTATGGTGGTCTATTTTGTTGCACTTGCAAAAGTTGATTAAAATCAAGCTGCATTTAATTACTCCTTATAATTCTAGTCATCGATTTGAATAAATCATAACCATCCCAATATCCATCAAAATTATGAGCTTGGCCAACAGGAACAATTCTATCAATTGCATTACTTTTATTTTTCATTACCACGTCTAAAATTTCTTTTTTAGTAATACCAAAATAGACACAAGTTTGCATTTTTGAATGTAAAATTAAATTTAAATTATTTATTTTTTTTAAATTAAATTCATAAAAATATCCCCATCTACCTTTTAGAGAATCGATATTTCTTGGGAATTTTTTAATATTTAATCTATAGCATAAAGAATGAAGATTAATTTTGTTAGATATATTTAAATTTAAAGAGTCTTCATAGAATTTATTTAACTTATCTAATGTTGCAATTTCAGGCAAATCATATTTTTTTTTAGCATGATCTTCGATCCTTTCCCAAAAATCATTTCTTACATTTTCTGAAAAGCCATTCACCCAAAAAATTATTTGAGGAGAAGTGCATGCATTTTGATCAACAAAGAACAAATCACCGTAAAATTTTTTAATTAATTTTTGTTTTTCTACAATGTTTAAAAACTTATATTTTTTTAAATCAAGAATAGCTATGGAAACTCTATCTGGAAATGTAATTTCTCTTGTTTTAGGATTAATTGGGATTTTTCTGATACTATTTATGGTATTGTCACCACCCCAAATAACTCGCATATCACAAAAACCAGATAGGTATTCAGTATACTTTAAAGATTTTTCATATTTAACAAAAAAAATGTGATCTGAGATTATTTTGAATTTTTTTTTGCTAATAATTTTTTTTAAACAACTTAAAAATATTTTAAGAGAGTCATAATCTTTAGATGGTAGTCTAACGATATTTATATTGCCAGCAACTAAACCAAAAAATAAAGAATAAAAAAAATTTAAAGGCGTATTAGAGGGTGCAATATGAAAGATACATCCTAATCGAGCCCTAAAATTTAATTTATCAAAACTATTTTTGTAAATTAAATTTAAATTCCCTGGTCTTAACCAAAACTTAAGAAAGAGTAGTTCAGGATAAGCATTGATTATTTTTTTCTTATTAAGTAATTTGTAAAGATCATTAAAAAAAATAATAACAACTTTATCAAATGTCTCTAACACTTGATATGATTTATCCATTTTATTTTTAATTTTTAAAATATTATCTTTTTCATAAATTAACATTACTGCAACCTCTTAACTCAGCATTAGGAATTCTTCCAGATACTCTAAAATATTTTCCTTTTCTTCCACAAATGCAATCATCCTCACCAAATATTGTTCCCATATCCTCTGTTAAAATTATATTACCTGGATAACTAGAAGGGACAATAGAAAGTAGCTGAATTATTCCTTCTTTTCCGAATTTTTGAATATTTAACATTTTATCCCTAATCAAAATATCTGAGTAAATTGATGTATGGAAATATCTGTGCTCACACTCAAAAAAAATAGAACCTGTTTGTTCAATCATTCCATAATAATTAATTATTTTTTTAATACTTGTATTTTTCTTTATCTTATTGATAAATTTATCATTGGTAATTTTTTTGTCTGCTAATTTCTTCCAACCACCGCCATGTAATAAAATACAATTCGATAAATTTAATTTTAATTTTGTCTTTTCAAGTGTTTGAATAAAATTCCAAACAATGTCAGTAAAGCCAAATATAATTATTTTTTTATTTTTATTTTCACTTAGAATCTTTTTTAAGTATTCTAATTTTAAATTTTGATCCTCATCAAAAATGAAATAATTTTTTTTGGAAAAAATTGAAAAGCCTATTACAGCTGCTCTTCTTGCATTGAAATCATTCTTATTTTGATTAGTTTTTTTTGAGTCAAGTATTATCATAGGATATCTTTGTTTTCCTAGGAAACTTGATCCAATATTATACAAAACCTCAATTTGATCTTTAGCATTTTTTTTATTTAAATAAATTCTAGATACATCTCCTGAAGTGCCAGATGAAGTTATTATTTTATAGATGTCCTTGTCATTTATGCTTGTTAATTTAAATTTTTTAAACAACCTTACAGGCATAAATGGATAATTCTCTAATGATTTTTTTTGAGTGATTTGATTTATTTTTTTAAAAAAAAGTTTTAAATTATTGTTTTTTTGTAGGTGAAATTTCATTTTTGATACAATCAAAGGTGTGAAAATCTTAACTTTCTGATTTTTGGAATAATCAAAAATTTTATTTTTATTAATATTTTTCATGATAATTTTTTAATTTTTTATAATCTATTTTTCCTGATTTCAACCTTGGAATTTTTTTTAAGAAAATATTTATAAATTTTGGATGAATTTTGTATCTTGTTTTTAAAATTTTCATGACTTGATTTTTACTAGATTCATTTTCTATAAAAATATTCATATTATCATCAGTTCCTATAATGGCTGTATGAAAATTATAATTAATCAGCTCTTTTTCAATGTCATCAAGATTGACTCTTATGCCCGCACATTTAATTATTCTACTAATCCTACCAACAATATAATAATTATTATTTTTTATATATGCAAGATCACCAGTTTTAAGATATTTATATTTTGCGCTCTTCAAACCTAAATCATGATAATTATTTGAATATCCAATAAAAACGTTTGGACCGGAATATACTAATTCACCTACTGTATTTTTTTTATATTTTTGATATTTCTGTTTGTTAATTAGAGAAAACTTACCCATGTTTATAGGCCTTCCTATGCTTCCTAATTTATTGGGAAGATCTGATGGCCTAACAAAAGACATTCTTGGGCTTGCTTCAGTTTGCCCATACATAATAAAGAATCTTATTTTATTTTTTTTACAATTTTCAAAAATATATTTTGCGGTATTGTAATCCAAGTGTCCACCAGCTACACAAAAAAATCGGAAACTTTTATTTTCAAATATTTTAATTTTAAGTTGTTTTAAAAATTGATAAACTAATGGCACATTTGAAAAATTTGTAATGTCTTTATGTTTTTTAAATAAATCCCAAAAATTTTTTTGAATTGAAGAATATGCAGTTAATATAATTGTAGCATTTTTTTCAATGTGCGTATTGATTATTGATAAACCATAAGAATAACTAAAAGGCAAAGATAATATTGTTTTATCATTTGGCGTTATATCCAAATATTTTATTATTGTTTTTGTATTTGTGTTTAAATTGTTGAATGATAATTTCACAAACTTAGGTGATCCAGTACTGCCAGAAGTAGGTATTAATATTGCAAGGTCTTTATTAAAATATCTATCAATTTTTGTTTTTAATGCATAAATAATATTGTGATTATCTTCAATCAAAACTTTATATAATTTTGTATTAATTTCGATTGTATTTGATACAGATATAAAATCTGGTAAGTATCTTGATATATATTCGTTTAAATATTCTTCATTTACTTTTTCATCAATTAAAATTGATATGTATTTATTTTTTATCGAAGCTATATAGTTTTTTATTGATTGATAGGAATTATTACAAATTATCAAAAATAAACTTCTAGTTGGAATTTTATTACTAAGATTTATGACGTCTTTTTGTAATTTAGAATACTTTATTTTTTTATCACCGTCTATAAATGCAACATTGTTATTTAAATTGTGCAAATTTTCAAACATGTGACTAATTGGTTGCGGGAGTAGGATTTGAACCTACGACCTTCAGGTTATGAGCCTGACGAGCTACCGGGCTGCTCCATCCCGCGGTATTTTTTTCTTTTACACTTTATATTTAAATGGTCAAAATAAATATATAAATCAAAAACTGGTAGCGGAGGAGGGATTTGAACCCCCGACATCACGAATATGAGCCGTGCGCTCTGACCAACTGAGCTACTCCGCCTTAAATTCAATTATATACTAAATGATTCACCACATCCACATGAACTTTTTTCATTTGGATTATTAAAAACAAACCTAGAAGATAATTTATCTTCTGAATAATCCATTTCACTTCCAAGTAAAAACATGGTTGCCTTAGGATCTATAAAAACTTTAATATTATTTTTTTTAACACACTCAAGATTTTCAATTTCATTTTTCTGTGCAAAATCTAATTTGTATGAATAACCATTACATCCTGATTTATCAATTCCAACAAGAACTCCTACAGTTCCAGGAGGGGCTTTCTGAATTATTTTTTTTAATTGAAGAGAAGCCTGATCAGTAATTGTGATAATGTTTGTCATAATACTATTATAGAATATTTTAGAAAATATCTAAAGCAAGTTTTGCATCTTCTGACATTAAGTTCTTATTCCAAGGCGGGCTCCAGACTAATTTTACTTCAACTGATTTTATACCATTAAGTTTTTCAATTGATTTACCAACATTTTCTGGCATTTGACCTGCAACAGGACAATTTGGATTTGTTAATGTCATTTCTATAGAAACATTGTTATTTATAATATTGATAGAGTAAATTAAGCCCAAATCATATAAATTTACTGGGATCTCTGGATCCATAACGGTCTTGATACATTTAACAATTTCTTCTTCAGTAATTGAATTTTTAGTAATAATAATATCGAATTCTCTGTAATAACTTCCATTTTTATTTGGCATAAAATCTTTTAAGTTTTTTTCTTCGGTCATGATTTTAATATTATTTTTATTTCGTCTAATGTTTTTATAAAATAATCTATCTCATCTTTACTATTATATACACCTATTGACATTCTTGCATTTCCTGAAATCTTAAAAAATTTCATGAAAGGTTGAGCACAATGATGACCTGTCCTGATAGCAATATTTTTTTTATCTAAAAGCATAGCGAGGTCGTTGAAATGTACACCGTCAATATTAAAGGAAATGATTGAAGTTTGATTGCTAAAATTACCATAAATTATGATATCATTATTTTTTATCATTTGACTATAAGCATATTGAGTTAAATTATTTTCATATTCATAAATTTTATCGATACCAACTTCATTTATAAAATCTAATGATGAAGATAAACCTATAACCTCAGCTATTGGTGGAGTACCTGCTTCAAATTTTTGAAAACCACTTAGATATGTACTTGAATCAGTTTCAACATTTTTTATCATAGAGCCCCCACCTTGGTAAGGTCCAAGCCTATCAATCCAATTACTTTTCATATAAAGTATTCCAAGTCCTGAAGGTCCGTATAGTTTATGGGCTGAAAAAACATAAAAATCAGGATCAAGCTGTTTTATATTCAGTTTTTTATGAGGAACATACTGACATCCATCAATTAATATTGGTACATTAAATTTATTAGCTTTAATTTTTATTTCCTCAAAGTTAGTTATAGACCCTGTTACATTTGACATGTGAGTAATAGCTAAAAGCTTTGTTTTGGAATTAATTTTTTCTAACAAATCATAGTAATCTAACTCACCAGTAGGTTTTATTTTAGCTGTGATGATTTTAATTTTTTTTGACACTAAATGCCATGGAACTAAATTAGCATGATGTTCTAATGAGGTAAGCAAAACTTCATCTCCATCATTAAAGTAATTGTCTGATAGGCATGAAGATACTAAATTAATTCCTTCTGTTGCACTTTTTGTGAAAATTATATTTTCAGAAGACTCAGCATTTATGAATTTACTAACTGATATTCTTGCATCCTCATAACGCTTTGTAAGTTTAGAGCTTAATGCATAAATTCCTCTATGAATATTTGCATATTCATAAGAATAACAATCATTAACTGCTTTTATCATGCTATCTACTTTTAATGCAGATGCCGCAGTATCAAAAAAAACTAAATCAGGATTTTTTGAAAAAACAGGAAATCTTTTTCTTAAGTTCTTAATCATCTACTAGACTGCTCAAATAATCTGATAGATTATTACTTATTATTTTAGCACCATCTATATCAAGATTTTGCAAATCTTCCTCAATAAAAGAAGAAATAATCATTTTCATGGCTTCATTTTTACTAATCCCTCTTGACCGCAAATAATAAAGAGCACTTTCATCTACAGGACCAATTGTAGAACCATGAGAACATTTAACATCATCTGCAAATATTTTAAGTTCAGGTTTTGAGAAAAAAGAGCAATTATCAGTTAATAATATTCCTTTACTTAATTGATATCCTTCAGTCTTTTGAGCATTTTCATGTACAAAAGTATTACTATAGTAATTTGCCTTCGAATGATCATTTAAAATACCTTTGTAAGTTTGATCGCTGGAACAATGCTCAGCGTTGTGTATAATATTTGTTTTATTTGAGCATACATTTTTATTTTTTAGAAAAAAACAACCCTTTAATGTTGCATTTGCAAATTCTCCATTCAAAAGAGCGTGATGAAAATTTCTTACAAAACCTTCAGAGAAATTATAAGTATTTTGATTATAAGATGAACTTTTTTCACAAACAGTATTTGAAGTTAAATAAAGTTTATTTGTATTTGAAAAATTTTCGAAAATATTATGCTTAATAACACTGCCTTCCTCAACATTAATATTATAATTTATATTATTTATTGAGTTGTGTGTAAAATTAAAATAATGTTCTAATTGAACATCACAATTTTTTTTAAAATTTACAAAATTATTTTGAAATATTGTGAAATTATCTGAAGTACTATGAATTAAACGTATTTTTAGTTTAGAATTACTTTTGATATTAAAAATAAATCCGGAATTTAGAAAGATTTTATTAAAATCAATTATTATATCATCTAAATAATTATTGTTTTGATTTAAAAATTTTTTAAAATCTAAATTTGTAAGATTTCTTATTTCAATATTATCATCTTCATAATTTTTGCATATTCCATTAACCACTCTGATTTCATAATTAAAATTATCTATTAATGAAATTGTAGAGTCTTCTTTTTTAGGTTTGTAGAAATACTCAAACTTGCTTAAATCTGTAATCGTGATATTTTTAAGGCTTTCATTATTTTTTTTATCATAATTTTTTTGAAAAATTTTTTTAAAAGTTTCCTCTCTCTGATTTAGAAGAGTTTCGTTATCTAAAAAAATATATTCTTTAGAGTGATTGATAAAATTATTTTCAAAAGTCATTTAAAAATTTTTATAACCTGATGCTTCTATTTCAGTAGCTAAAGATATATCACCTGATTTCACTATTTGACCATCCCTCATAACATGCACATAATCAGGGTGAATATAGTCTAAGAGTTTTTGATAATGTGTTATGATCAAAAAAGATTTTTTTGGATCTTTAAATTTATTAATGCCTTCTGTAACAATTCTCAAAGCATCAACATCAAGACCAGAGTCAGTTTCATCAAAAATTGAAAGTTCAGGATTAAGAATACTCATTTGAAGAATCTCGTATCTCTTTTTTTCACCACCAGAAAAACCTGTATTAATTGATCTTTTGAGCATATCACTACTGATTCCAAGCTCCTCTGCATTTTTTCTTAATAGTTTAGCAAATGAGAGGTTATCTAATTCTGGTTTTTGATGATTTTTAAGCTTTGAATTAATAGAAGCCTGAAGGAATGGCGTAATATTTACACCTGGTATTTCAACCGGATATTGAAAAGCTAAAAAGAGTCCCTTTTGAGCTCTTTCTTCTATATTTAAATCTAATAGATTTTCATCTTTGAAAATAACTTTACCTGAATTTACTTCATAATCTTCATTACCAGCTAGCACATTTGCCAAAGTACTTTTACCACAACCATTTGGGCCCATGATAGCATGCACTTCACCCTCATTTATGGTAATGTTAAAATCATTAAGAATTTTTTTGCCTTCAATAGACACATTCAAATTATTAATATTTAAAAAAATCATCCAACACTCCCTTCCAGAGAGATTGACACTAATTTTTGCGCCTCTACTGCGAATTCCATCGGTAACTCTTGGAGAACTTGCTTACAAAATCCATTAACAATTAATGAAACCGCTTCTTCATGACTAAGACCTCTTTGTCTACAATAATACAACTGATCTTCGTTAATTTTAGAAGTAGACGCTTCATGTTCAATAATTGCAGAGTTATTTTTTGAATCTATGTATGGAATTGTATGGGCTCCACATTTATTACCAACTAAAAGAGAGTCACATTGAGTATAATTTCTAGCCTTGTGAGCTTTTCTTAGAAACGATACATTTCCTCTATAAGTATTTTGAGAATGGCCTAAAGAAATACCTTTAGAAATAATCTTACTTCGAGTATTTTTACCAATATGAGTCATCTTTGTACCAGTATCAGCTTGTTGAAAATTATTTGTAATGGCCACGGAGTAGAATTCTCCAATTGAGTTATCACCTTTAAGAATACAACTTGGATATTTCCAAGTTACAGCAGATCCTGTTTCAACCTGAGTCCATGATATTTTACTATTCTTACCTTTGCAAAGACCTCTTTTTGTAACAAAATTATAAATTCCACCTTTTCCATCTTCATCTCCTGGGTACCAATTTTGAACTGTAGAATATTTTATTTCTGCATTTTCTAGAGCAATTAATTCAACATTCGCTGCATGAAGCTGATTTGTATCTCGTTGTGGTGCTGTACAACCTTCGAGGTAGCTCACATAACTTCCCTTGTCAGCTATAATTAATGTTCTTTCAAACTGACCTGTTTCTTCTGCATTTATTCTAAAATAAGTAGAGAGCTCCATTGGACATTTAACATTTTCCGGAATATAAACAAAAGAGCCATCAGTAAATACTGCAGAGTTAAGTGCTGAAAAAGAATGATCGCCTGGAGGAATAACAGAGCCAAGATATTTTTTTACTAATTCAGGATGTGATTGAATAGCTTCGCTAATAGAACAAAATACTATACCAAGTTTTTCCAGTTCACCTTTGTAAGTAGTTGCAACTGAAACACTATCAAAAACTGCATCTACTGCAACTCCTGCTAATACTTTCTGTTCTTCGAGAGGGATTCCAAGTTTATTATAAGTTTCAATTAATTTCGGATCTACTTCACTTAAATCTTTGGGTTTTTTTTCAAAACCTTTTGGAGCGGAATAATAATAAATATCCTGATAATCAATTTTAGGGAACTGTATATTTGCCCATTTAGGGTCAGACATTTTTAACCACTTTTTATAGGAATCAAGTCTCCAAGTAAGCATCCAGTTAGGTTCATTTTTCTTTTGAGAAATAAACTTGATTATTTCCTCGTCTAAGCCTTTTTTTGGCCTATCAGAGTCAATATTTGTAACAAAACCATATTTATATTTATCTTGAGCAAATTTATCTAAAGTTTGACTAGTTTCAGTATCCACAATTATTCAAATAAAGTTTTATTATTAAAAATCCAGTGTTTTCAACTATAAATAGGTTAATTTAGAATGAATTCTAAATATTAAGTTATCCAACCTCCGCCTAATACTTGATCATTCTTATAAAAAACACAAGCCTGACCGGGGGATGTTGCAGAAACTGGTTTATCAAATAGAAAATAACCCCCATTATCAATTATGTTTAATTTACCTGAAATTTCACTCTGAGTTGATCTTATTTTTGCTGAGCATTCAAGTTCTTTATTTAAAATCTGTTTTTCTAATAAATTTATATTTGTAAAATAGATTTTATTTTTTTGTAATTTTTCGTAAGGAGCTAACACAATATAATTTTGATTTTTATTTACTTCTTGCACATATAGTGGGTGTTCCTGACCTCCAACTCCAACTCCTTTTCTCTGACCAATAGTATAATTTGCTATTCCTTTATGAACTCCAATCTTATTTCCGTTTATGTCAAATATTATGCCTTCTTTGTTTATATCTGGTTTAATCTTATTAATTAAATCTCTGTAAGAGTCAGATGTAACAAAACATATATCTTGGCTATCAGGCTTATCACTGACGACTAATTTATAATCATTTGCCATTTGTCTTATGTCTGCTTTTAAATAATTACCAAGTGGAAAACGGACATAATCTAATTGATCTTGCAAAGTTGCAAATAAAAAATAACTCTGGTCCTTACTTTTATCTTTTGCCTTATAAAGTTTTGAGTCTTTAAGCCCTCCCTGCCTTATTGCGTAATGACCTGTAACAAGAGCATCAGCATTTAAGTTCTTTGATTCTTCCAATAAATCTGAAAATTTAACAGTTTGATTGCACTGAATACAAGGAACAGGAGTTTCCCCATTTGCATAGGAGTCAACAAAATTATTAATAACACCATTAAAAAACTTATCTTGATAATCAAAAACTTTATGAGGAAAATCATACTGTTTGGCAACTTTACTTGCATCATCGATATCTATACCTGCACAACATGATTTTGATTTAGAAGAGTTTGGCTGGTTATATAAACGTAATGTTACCCCTATTACATCATAACCCTCTTTTTTAAGTTTTACTGCTGCAACAGAACTATCTACACCTCCTGACATAGCAACAATTACTTTGGTATCTTTTTCTTTTTTATCAAATCCAAGTGAGTTCATATTTTTTTATCTATATATTTACAAAGTCATATTACTTCAATAATAGCTTTAGAATAATGGTTGATTTATTAATTCCTGGACCGGAGGGTAAGATTGAAGCAAAATATGCTCATAATAACAATGATCAGTCTCCAATAGCGCTAATTTTACATCCTGACCCTTCTAGAGGGGGCACTATGAATACTAAAATTGTTTTCAAACTATTTAAGATATTTGTAAATAATGGTTTTTCAGCAATACGATTTAATTTTAGAGGTGTAGGGAAAAGTGAAGGCATATATGATGATGGTGAAGGTGAATTAAGTGATGCAGCAAGTGTTTTAGATTGGTTACAACAATACAATACAAATTCTAAGATTTGTTGGGTAGTAGGCTTTTCATTTGGAGCATGGGTTGCAATGCAATTATTAATGAGAAGACCGGAGATTAATGGTTTTGTAAGTGTTTCGCCTCCTGCAAACAATAGAGATTTTAGTTTTTTAGCTCCTTGTCCATCTTCAGGACTTATTGTTCATGGTGATAAGGATAATATAGCATCCTTTGATTCAACAAAAATATTGGCTGAAAAGTTACAAAAACAAAAAAAGGTTGATATAAAGTTTAAACCTATAAAAGGAGCAGACCATTTTTATGAAAATTATTCTACTCAATTTACTGAAATAGTAGATAAGTATATTAAAGAAAATATTAACTAGTTATTAAAAAAAAATAATGAAATTAAAATCTGAATTTCTAAAAGAAATCAATTCACGTGGTTTTATTTATCAGTCAAGTGACATAGAAAGTTTAGATTCATTAATTTCAAAAAAAAAAATAACAGCATATATTGGTTTTGATATTACAAGTGATAGCCTTCATATTGGAAGTTTAGTTCAGCTAATGTTACTAAATTGGTTAGATACTTATGGTCACAAGTCTATAGCTTTAGTAGGTGGAGGAACTACATTGGTTGGAGATCCGTCAGGAAAAGACTCAACAAGAAAAATAATAAGTCTGGATCAAATTAATAAAAATATTAAAAAAATTGAAAAAACATTTAATCAATTTATAAATTTAAATAAAAGAGGCTCCATAATTAATAATTATAATTGGCTTTCTGAACTAAATTACATAGAGTTTTTGAGAGATGTAGGATCAAAATTAACCCTTAATAAGATGCTTACATATGAATCTGTAAAAAATAGATTGGACAGAGAACAAGCATTAACCTTTTTAGAATTTAATTATATGTTACTTCAAGCATATGATTTTTATTATTTAAGAAAAAATTTTGACTGTGTTTTACAAATGGGAGGATCTGATCAATGGGGTAATATTATTAATGGTATCGATTTAATTAAAAAAATTTTAAATAAAAAAGCTTATGCAATTACTTCACCACTAATTACAAACACAGACGGTTCGAAAATGGGTAAAACTGCAAAAGGTGCAGTATGGCTAGATAAAGAAAAACTTAGTAATTTTGACTTTTACCAATTTTGGAGAAATGTTTCAGATGAGAAAGTTGAGAGTTTTTTAAAATTATTTACTAAAATTAATTTAGACGAAATAAAAAAATTATCACAATTAAAAGGCAAGGAAACCAATGAGGCTAAAAAAATACTTGCTTATGAAGTAACAAAAATTTGTAGAGGAATTGAGTCTGCAAAAGAAGCAGAAGACATGGCAAACAATTTGTTTACTATAAAAAAAACTGACAAAAGATTGCCGTCTTATGAGATTAATTCGTCTTTCATAAAAAATTCAAAATTTACAATTTTAGATGCATTAGAAAAACTCAATTTAAGTAAAAGTAGAAGTGATACCAAAAGATTAATAAAATCACATGGCATAAGAATTAATGAAGAAATATATAGCTCTACTGATTTATCTCTAAATTTTTATGCTAACAAATCTGAAATCAAAATAAGTGTAGGCAAAAAAAATATTGGTATTTTAAAAATTAAAAAATAATTTTAATTTATAAGTATAATGATTTTTCTAGAAAACCATCAATTTCTCCATCTAAAATAGCATTTACATCAGATGATTCATGATTAGATCTTAAATCCTTTATTAATTTATATGGATGCAAAACGTATGATCGAATCTGACTACCCCAACCTATTTGCTTTTTTTGATCATTTATAACATTTTCCTTTTCTTTTCTTTTTTGTAATTCATATTCATATATTCTAGATTTTAACATATTCATTGCGTATGCTTTATTTTTATGTTGCGATCTATCATTTTGACACTGAACAACTATGTCGGTTGGCAAATGTTTAATTCTGACAGCACTATCCGTTGTATTAACATGCTGTCCACCAGCACCAGATGCTCTGTAAGTATCAATTCTTAAATCTGAGTCATTTATTGAAATTTCAATTTTATCATCTATTTCTGGATAAACCCATACACTAGCAAAACTTGTGTGCCTTCTCTTATTACTATCAAACGGTGAGATTCTAACTAAACGGTGTATACCACTTTCTCTTTTTAACCATCCGTATGCATAATTTTTTTCTATCTTCACTGTTGAAGACTTTATTCCTGCTTCTTCCCCTCGAGTCTCTTGAAGAAGTAATATTTTAGCATTTTGTTTTTCCGACCATCGAATATACATCCGAAGTAACATTTCAGCCCAATCTTGACTTTCTGTACCTCCAGCACCTGCGTGTATTTCTAAAAAAACATTGTTTGGATCTGCGGTCTCACTCATTAAGTTTTCTAACCTAGATTTATTTGAAATAATTAAAAGTTTGTTAGACTCACTAACTAATTGTTCAAAATATTCTTCATTGTTTTCAGATACTGCAATATTTAATAATTCTTTTATATATTCAATATTGGTTTCAATTGTTTCAAAATCTTTAATTTTATTTTCAATATTTTTAATTTTTTGAAATAGTGATTTTGCTTTTGGATCTTTCCAAATTTCTGGATTTTCACTTTCCAATCTTAACTTTTTTAATTCTTGTTTTAGTAAAGGAAAGTCAAACCCCCCTCCTCAGCAGATCGTAGTTATTATTTATAATCTCTATATTAGACTCAATTTTTTCTTTAAAATTCATTAATTATTTAGTAACCCACCTGTTCCAGAAATTATTTCTGAACTAAAACCTAATGAGTCTATAACATTTATTTCATTTTTTAAAATATTTTCTGGAGACTTAATAAATGGTTCCATTATTGAATTTTTATTGTTTGATGGCATTCCGGTGCTAGGGTCAATATTAATAAAAGTCAATCCATTTGGTATCCTAAATGGTTTATTGTTTTTATTTATATCTGAGTTTAAAGCATAATTTTTAAAAATTGGAACTGCTACAGATGAACCAGTTTCTTTATAACCTAGTGATTTAGGTTGATCATAACCTACATAAATTCCTACTACAATGTCAGGTGAATAACCTATAAACCAGGCGTCTTTGTTTTTGTTAGTAGTTCCTGTTTTGCCTGCTAGAGTTAAACCAAGATCTTTGAGTTTAATAGCAGTTCCTCTTTGCACAACCCCTTCCATCATCGATGTAACCTGGTAAGCTATTCTTGGATCAATGATCAGCTCTTTATTATCTATAATGTTTGGAATATTAATATTTTTATCTAATTTATTTATCAAACAATCAAAGCAATTTTTGTTTGTACTTTTAAATATTAATTTTCCTTCTCTGTCATAAATACTTTGTATGAAATTAGGTTGAATTTTTTTTCCACCATTAGCGATTATGCCGTATGCATTAGTAATATCAATAAGGCGAACTAAACCGCTTCCTAGGGACATAGACATATTATCATCAAGAAACTTATCTATCTCAAATTCTTTAGCAGTCTGAAGAATTTTTGGGATACCTATTTCATTAGCGAGTCTAATTGTCATAAGATTTCTTGATTTTTCAATTCCTGTTCTAATTGTAGTCAAGCCATAAAATTCATCTGTATAATTGGCTGGTTTCCATTTAGGTAAACCTGGACCTTGATCAATTACATATGGTGCATCAAGAACTAATGTAGATGGATTAAAACCGTCATTTAAGGCTGTAATATATACAAAAGGTTTAAAAGCTGAGCCAGGCTGCCTTTTTGCTTGTGTAGATCTATTAAACTGACTCAAATTAAAACTTAACCCCCCAGACATTGCAAGCACATCACCAGAATGTGGATTTATAACAACTATTGCTCCATTAACTTCTGGAATTTGTCTAATAATTAAATCATTTTCTATTAATTCTACAAAAATTATTTCTCCAACAGTAAATACTTCTTTTTTTAACCATTCATTGTCTGCTGAATTTAAATCAACAATTAAATCTTTATTATTTTGATCTAAAACATTAATCAAATTATCATTAATTTTTTTTATTTGAACAATTTGCCATTTATTCGGAAAAGGATTTTTAAATTTTAAAATAAAATTTTCTAAATTTTCATTACTAACATCATCTTTTCCTAATGATCCTCTCCATCCATGACGCTTATCATAATCTATCAAACCTTTTATTAAAGACTTGTTTGCAATTTTTTGCAAATTTGAGTCAAGAGATGTCTTAACTATTAATCCTTCAGAATAAAATTTTTTTTCACCATATTGATTAAAAAGATGCTTTCTTATTTCTTCATAAAAATAATCAGCTTCATTAAAAATCAACTTATTTCTTGAAAATAATTTGATAGGTTTTGTTTTAAAAATTAAATCCTTTTTTTCAATGAATTTATTTGAGTACATTCGATCCAGGACCCAATTTCTTCTTTCAAAAGCAGCTTCATAATTTTCACTTGGGTTATAATTATTTGGAGCTTTTGGAAGAGAGGCCAAAAAGGCTATTTCATCTAAATTCAACTCTGAAAGAGATTTGTTAAAATAATTTAGACTTGCTGAAGCAATCCCATAAGATCTTTTTCCAAGATAAATATCATTTAAATATAATTCTAATATCTGATCTTTTTCTAAAATATTCTCAATCCTTAATGCTAATAATATTTCTTTTATTTTTCTCTCATAGCTAACTTCATTGGAAAGAAGTAAATTTTTTACTACTTGTTGAGTTATTGTTGAGGCTCCAATTAATTTTCTATTTTTGTTACTGTTAATTAAGTTAGTAAACGATGCTCTCAAAATAGCATAAAAATCTACACCAAAATGATTAAAGAAATTTTTATCTTCAGCTGCTATAAAAGCTTGAATTATTTGTTCAGGAATTCTTTCTATTGGTATGTAAAGTCTTTCTTCTTTATGAAAGCTTTTAAGCAATAAACCGTCAGAACTATAGAGTCGTGAAGATAAGTTAGGTTTATAATTTGTTATCTTTTCATAGCTTGGTAAATCGGGTGAATAATTCCATAAAATCGTCAGAATAAAACCACAAACTACAAAAAATGAGACAAATGATAGTGCAAAAATTGAATATATTAATTTTTTCATTTTGAACAATCTAGATTGTGAAATAGTTTAAAATATGACAATAGAGGTTAATTAATTATAAAAAACATAAAAAATAACATAAATGAAAAGAATTTTTACAAATAATAATGGAGTTTCCGAGATATGTCGAAAAATATACTTATTGATGCATCAAATGCAAATGAAACAAGAGTTGCTGTTACAGATGATGGCAAATTGGATGATTTTGAAATCGAGTCTAATAAAAAGAATGCTGTAAAAGGGGATGTTTATTTAGCAAAAATAACACGCGTTGAACCTTCTCTACAAGCTGCTTTTGTTGATTTTGGAACAAATAGAAATGGTTTTCTCCCACTTACAGAAATACATCCTGATTACTTTAAAATTCCATCTTCAGATGAAGCTAAACTAAAAGAGCTATTAAAAAAACAATCTGAAAATGAACAATTAGATGAAATAGATGAGTCAACAGAAAACAATCAAATCGATAAAAATGATGATCTTGAGACTATTGATGAAGGTAACAAAAAAATTAGAATTAAAACATTGAATCCAAAAAAAGAATATTACAATTTTTTCAGGAAATATAAAATACAAGATGTTATAAAACCTAGACAGGTTATTTTAGTTCAAATCAATAAAGAGGAGAGAGGTCTCAAGGGTGCTGCCCTTACTACTTTTTTGTCTTTTGCTGGTCGTTATTGTGTTTTGATGCCAAATAGTATGAATAATGATGGAATATCTAGAAAAATTGGAGATATTGAAGAACGCAAAAAATTAAAGCAGATTTTAGCATCAGTGAATATACCCGAAAAAATGTCTGTTATAGTAAGAACAGCTGGAATTGGAAGAAGTAAAAAAGAAATTTCTAAAGATTTGACCTTCCTAATAAATCAATGGAATAAAATTAGAACTGTAACTCTTAAGTCAGAAGCTCCTAAACTTATTTATGAAGAAGGCAGTATTTTAAAAAGAACAATAAGAGATATGTTAACTGAAGAAGTTGCAGAAGTATTAGTTGATGGTAAAGATGGATATGATAAAATTAAAAAAATATCTAAAAGTATACTTCCAAGTCAATCAAAAAAAATAAAGTTATTTAAAGATAAAGAAAATTCACTGTTTGCTTCACAAAATATCGAATTTCAAATTAATGAACTGTATAGTCTGAATGTCAAGTTGCCATCGGGAGGTTCAATAGTGATAAACACTACTGAGGCACTTGTAGCAATAGATGTAAATTCTGGAAAAAATACATCAGAAAGAAATATTGAAAGTACGGCATTAAAAACTAACCTTGAAGCCGCCATAGAAATAGCAAGACAATTAAGATTAAGAGATTTAGGCGGATTAGTAGTTGTTGATTTTATAGATATGGATGACTACCGCAATAACTTTAAGGTAGAAAAAGCAATTAAATCTGCATTGTATAGAGACAGAGCTAGAATTCAAGTAGGCAGAATAAGTATGTTTGGATTATTAGAATTATCAAGACAAAGATTAAGATCAAGTTTAATTGAAAAATCATTTGATAAATGTAATTTTTGCAAAGGCTCAGGATTAATACTAAATTCAAGATCGATAAGTGAGCAGATTTTAAATATTATAAAAGAAAAATTAATATTAAATAATAATTCAAATCTTTTAGTTAAATGTAATACTGCTTTGGCAGAAAATCTCATTAATCAAAAAAAACTAGAGCTCAACAAGCTGGAAAATAATTATAAATCTATTATAAATTTTGAGTTTAAGGAAGAATTTTCATTACACGAACCAATAATTGAAATTTTAAATTATAATAACAATGAAGAAATAAACTCTATTAAAAAAACAAATAACAGTATTAAAAAAAGATCAGCAAAAACCAAAACTAAAAATGATGAGAAAAGTTTCAAAAAAACAAAAAAAAATCAAACTAAAAAGAAAAGTGTTATAAAAAAAAATAAGGATATTGATTTAGTTAATATTGAAAATGAATCTTTACGAGATAGAGAAAGTACAAAAGATGATGAAAATAAACACTCTGAGGAGAAAACTGGTTGGTGGTCTTAATAAGTAGATTATTTTTAATTTTTTTTTTTTCTAATTTATTTTTTTCAAATATTTCACATTCAAATCAAATATTTGATTATGAGACAGAAATTTTTTTAAATAAATTATTGGATAATATTAAAGAAGTTAATAAATTTAAAAAAAATATAAAAATTCATATCATCAGAGATGATAATCCTAATGCTTTTGTGGTTCCCAACAATAAACTTATAATTTCATCAGGTCTTATTCATCAATCACCAGATTATGTATCTTTACTGGCAGTGTTAGCTCATGAAGTTGGCCATCTGCAATATTTTCACTTAGAAAAAAGAGTGGACTCTTTAGAGCAATTTTCAAAACTCAATTTACTAACATCCATAGCTGTAATTAGTGGTAGTATTTTAGCAGATGAACCGCAAATTTTAGGAGGAGCAATAGCAAGTCAAGCTAATATAAATAATTTTTATCTTAGTTTTAGCAGAGAACAGGAAAGAGAAGCAGATTTATATTCAATTGACACTCTGCAAAAATTAAAATTACCATCTGATTCAATAAAAGAGCTTCTAAAAATATTAGAAGAAAATGCTTTAAGTAAAGGTTTTGATGAAGAATATCAAAAATTTTCAACACATCCAATATTCAAAGAGCGTTACCAAATCATAGAAAATAACTCAAAAACAAAAAAATTTAATTATAGTAAAAGTACTCAAAATGAATTTGATTTTATAAAAGCTAAATTTTTAGGATTTAATAATAAATCTGAATTAGGTAAATTAAAAAATGATCACAAAATTTATTTTGACTCTATTAAAAGCTCTAAGTCTGGGGATTTAGAAACCTCACTAAAAAAAATAAACTTATTAATAAAAATGTATCCTGATTACATTTTTCTATTAGAAACCAAAGGTGATATTCTTAGATCACACGGCTTCGTAAAGGAGTCTTTAAAATTTTACCAAATAGTTTTAAAAAATTATCCAGATAATCATTACATTAAATATAGAATATTTTTGGATACAAATTTGAAAAATCTAGAAAAAAATGAAGAAAATACCTTTTTTGAAAAAAATTTAAATTTATTGATTCGATTCCCTAATAATAAATATATCATTAATAAATTCATAGAAATAGCTATACTTTTAGATAAAAAATATTGGATTGATTTATTTAATATAATCAATCAATCTGATAAAATTAAAAAAGCAGAACTGAAAGAAAAATTATTTATGATCTCTGAAAAAACGAATGATAAAAAATTAAAAAAAATAATATACGAGTATTTAAAATTATGAACGGAGCCTTAAATTTTGATGATTACAAAAAACTAATTAAAAATAAAGAAATAATATCTGTAAATTATAACCAGAGTAGAATTCAACCATCAAGTATGGATCTTACGCTAAGTAATGAATGTTATGAATTAAAGTTTAGTTTTTTAAGTCCTAAAGGAAAAATACGCAATAAATTAAAAAAACTATCAATTAAAAAATACAATTTAAAAAATGGGTTAGTTTTTAAAAAAAATCATACATATCTTGTAAGATTAAATGAAAAATTGAATTTTAAATCGCAAATAATTGGTAAGTGTAATCCAAAAAGTAGCACTGGAAGACTAGATATATTTTGTAGAACTATTTTGGACAATTCCAATGAATATGAGAAGATACCACTCAGATATAAAGGGGAAATTTTTATAGAAGTAACATGCAAATCATTTAATATTAAATTTTATGAGGGTGATAGCCTTAATCAAATGAGATTAGCATATAAAGAAAATATTTATTTAAATGATGATCAATTAAAAAAAATAAATCATAAAAAAAAATTATGTTTTTCAAAAAGAGGCACAATTTTTGAAAACGGTCTTAAATTAACAATTGATTTATCGGATAATAAATCTATTTGTGCTTATAAGTCAAAAACTAATGCTCCCATATTAGACTTTTCAAAAAATAAATTTCATTCTAAAAAAAATTATTGGGAGCCAATTAAGCCTCTAAACAACACATTAGTAATTGAAAAAAACAGTTTTTATATTTTGAAATCTAAGGAGAGAATTTCTATACCTCCAAATTTAGCAGGTGAAATGGTCCCCTATGATACAGGTATTGGAGATTTTAGAGTTCATTATGCTGGATTTTTTGATCCCGGATTTGGCTATTCTGATGGCGCATTTGCCGTTTTAGAAGTAAAAACTTATGAAGTAAACTTTATTATTGAAGATGGGCAAACTATAGCAAGAATTCAATATGAAAAATTGAATAAATCATCATCTATGTTATATGGAAAAAAATTAAATTCTAATTACCAGAATCAAAAACTTACATTAAGTAAACATTTTATATAATAACATGAAAAAAATTTTAATTATAAATGGACCTAATCTTAATCTTCTTGGGAATAGAGAAAAAAATTTTTATGGAGACACTTCATTAGAAAGAATAAAATCTATTTGTGAAAAAAAATGTGCTAAAAATAAAATGGAAATGGAATTTTACCAAAGTAACCATGAGGGGGAGTTACTAGAAAAAATTCATTCAGTTCAAAATGATTATGAAGGTATCATAATTAATCCAGCTGCTTACACCCACACATCAATAGCCTTGCTAGATGCTCTAAGAGCTACTACTAAACCAAAAATAGAAGTTCATATTTCAAACATTTATGCGAGGGAAGATTATAGAAGAAAAAGTATTACTTCCGAGTCTGTAAATGGTGTCATTTGTGGATTTGGTGAAAATGGCTACTTACTAGCAATTGAAGCAATGAAGAAATTAATTTATAAAGATCAATAATGAACAAAATAGACAAAACAGATATCGAAAATATAAAATTACTTCTTAATGAAACAAAGATTGAAAATGTATCAAAATTTAGGATAAAAAAAGGAGAATATGAAATTGAAATTTCATCTGAACAATTAGATAAATCGATTGGTGTTCAGGCAATTAAAACACAATCAGTTAAAAAAAGTTCTGAGGAAAAGGTTGAAATTGAAACTATTAATGAAGAAAATATAGTGAAATCACCAATGGTTGGAGTTGCTTATCTATCTGCTGACCCCAATTCTCCACCCTATGTTAAAATAGGCCAGCATGTTAAAGCAGGTGACATACTTTTACTTATTGAAGCAATGAAAACATTTAATGAAATAAAAGCTCCTAAATCTGGAGTTATAAAAAAAATAGTTGCTTTAAATAGTCAGCCCGTAGAATTCGGAGATCACTTAATTATTTTTGAGTAATGATCAAAAAAATTTTAATCGCCAACAGAGGCGAAATTGCATTAAGAGTATTAAGAGCTTGTAGAGAGCTAGGAATTAAAACTGTTGCTATACATTCTGAAGCTGATGAAGGTGCGATGCACGTAAGAATGGCAGATGAGAGCATATGTGTTGGACCGGCATCCGCTCAATCAAGTTATTTAAATATTCCTGCAATAATTACAGCAGCGACTCTTACTAATGCTGATGGAATTCATCCTGGATATGGATTTTTAAGTGAAAATCAGAGGTTTGCAGAAATTATTGAAGAACATAATATTAAGTTTATTGGTCCACACTCCAGTCATATTAAAATTATGGGTAATAAAATTGACGCTAAAAAAATAATGGATGACAACAATGTTCCAACAGTGCCGGGACTAAACGACATATCTGATAATAAAAAAATTCAACAATTTATTAAAAATGTTAGTCTGCCGATAATTGTCAAAGCTGCTAGCGGTGGTGGTGGTAAAGGTATGCGAGTAGTAACTAAACATGATGAAATTGAAAACGCAATAAATTCTGCAAAAGCTGAAGCAAAAAAATCTTTTAATGATGACAAAGTTTACTTAGAAAAATTTTTAACAACACCAAAACACATTGAAATTCAAATTCTTGCAGACGCACATGGGAATGTAGTTACTTTAGGTGAGCGTGATTGTTCAATTCAAAGAAAACACCAAAAACTAATAGAGGAGAGCCCAAGTGAACTTCTATCTGATGAAAAAAGGAGGGAAATTAGTGAGCTGTGTAAAAAAGCAGTATCTGCTATTGGTTACGAAGGAGTTGGAACGCTAGAATTTTTATATGAAAATGAGAATTTTTATTTCATGGAAATGAATACGAGATTACAAGTAGAACATCCAGTAACAGAGATGGTAACTGGGATTGATTTAGTAAAACAACAAATATTAGCTGCATCAGGAGAAAAGCTTACAATTACTCAAAACGATATTGAAATGAAAGGGCATGCTATTGAATGTAGGATTAATGCAGAACACCCTGAAAGTTTTATTCCTTCTCCAGGTAAGATTACTCAATACCACCAACCAGGTGGTCTTGGTGTTAGAGTAGACTCAGCTGTTTATCAAGGATATTCTGTCCCCCCTCATTATGATAGTATGATTGGAAAACTTATTACTTATGCTGATAACCGAAAAGAATGCATCGCAAGAATGAATAGAGCTTTAGAGGAATATGTCATAATGGGAATTAATACAAATATCCAACTTCATCAAAGAATTATAATGAGTGAAGAGTTTCAATCTGGAAAATATGACATAAACTTTATGTCAACTTTCAATTGAATAATATAATTCCAACCAAAGATTTAATAAATTTTTATAAAAAAGGTTTCTTTCCAATGGCAGAAAGATCTACTGATGAAACAGTTAATCTGTATCAACCTAAAAAACGATTTTTAATTCCTATAAACAATTTTCATGTTCCAAGAAAATTATATAAATTATTTAAAAATAATAGATTTACTTTTCTTGCAAATAATAATTTTGAAAATGTAATTTCTCAATGCCAATTAACAAATAGAAGAGATAATGGCACTTGGATTAATGATATGATTTTAAATTCATACATTAATTTATATAATCATAAAATGTGTCATAGCATCGAATGCTATGATGATGATAAATTAATCGGAGGATTATATGGTGTTCATATTGGTGGATGTTTTTTTGGAGAAAGTATGTTTAGCAAGGTTTCTAATACGAGTAAATTTTGCTTACTATATTTAATAGCTATTCTTAAAAAAAATTTATTTTCAGTTCTGGACTCTCAGTTCTTTAATAAGCACCTTGTGCAATTTGGCGCATTTGAAATTAATAACATTGATTACTTAACAAGACTCAAGAAAAGCATTAAAGAAAAAAGAAATTTTATTTTTGTTGAGGATTTTCATGAGGTTTTATCATTAATACAACCTAACAACCATAAATCATAAATTGGATGCTCAAGTGCAGTGACTTCAGGAGAGGAAGATATCATCCATCCTCTATAAACATTTTTTTGTAAATCCTGGAAATTATCAATAATTTCAACTAAGACATAGTCTTCAGAAATTTCAGTTGGAGGCTCAGAAAAACAAGCATAAACTCTGATACTTAATGTTTCTATTTCATCCAAATCTTCAACAGAAATAGTTTTATCAATGAGCTTATTTGATATTTTATCTAATAACCTAAATTTAGCATATTTCATCTGCAAAGGTTCTGAAAGTAATGGACTAGAAAAAAAAATTATTAGAAAAAATATTTTAAGGAGACCAGGATTCATAATCAACCTTTATCTGGTCTGGATTATAATTTTTAGATAGAGGATTAGACGGTGGAAAGTGTGCATTTCTAGTTCCTGTCATATTCGCCTTATGATTTTTTTGCCACGAATATTTATGTTTATAGTTAATTGGCGGTTCATCTATTGATTTGTGAAGCCATGCATGCCAATGTGGAGGTATCTTTGATGCTTCTATTTCACCACTAAATATTACCCATCTTTTTGCATTTAAATCTGCATGATTATAACTATTTGCATAATATTTATTTCCAGATTCATCAGAGCCAACAAATTTACCATTAAGCCAAGTGTATAATCTTGTTCCAAAACTCATAATGCTTCTATACTTCTAATTGTGCTACTTTCCAATGAATTTTTTTGTTAGCATAAAAATTTTTAATTTTGATATTTCCTTCTTCTGTGTATTCTGGAACAATTTTATCTTCTTTATCTAAAATTAAATACTGATCATTAACATCTAAATTATAAAATTTAGGACCATTTATTGAAGAAAATTTTTCTAAGTTTTCTAATGCATTTTCCTCCTCAAAAATTGAAGCATATAATTCAATAGAATTAGAAGAAGAAAAAATACCTGCTTTTAAAGAATCATTTTGTTTTTTATCAACAACATGATGAGGCGCTGAGTCAGTCCCCAAAAAAAATTTTGAATTATTGAAACATGCTGCATTTCTTAATGATGTGAGATCCTTTTCATTTTTTACAACAGGCATACAATAATGATGGGGATTTATTTCTTCATCTTTAAACACATCTTCTTTAGTAAGCAACATGTGATGAGGAGTTATTGTGCCAGCGATATTGATATTTGTTTTAACAAAATCAACTCCATAATCACTAGACACATGTTCTAAAACTATTTTTAGATCTTTAAATGATTTTCTTATTTGATACAATTCTTCATCAATAAAATATTTTTCTCTATCAAAAATATCTATATCACTTCTATTTAACTCACCATGTATAAGTAAAGTTTTATTTTGCTTTTCTAAAATTTCAAAGATATTATATATTTTTTTTATATCATTTACTCCATATTGCGAATTTGTTGTAGCATTATTGGGATATAATTTTCCACCAATAAAAATATTATTGTGAAGTGCATATTCAAAATCATCAATATCTAAATTATCAGTCAAATAACAGGGAATAAGAGCTTCAAAATTATTTTTACCAGAATTCTTTTGTATTAAGTTTTTATAATTTATAGCTTCAATAGAGTTAGTTATAGGCGTTGAAGTATTTGGCATTGCTATGCATCTTCTATTTACTCTTGATGAATATTTTGTGACAACATTTAGCATTTCACCTTCTCGAAAATGAACATGCCAGTCATCAGGCTGAATAATTTTAATTGAATTTTTCATTACAAAAATTTTTCTACGCTAGCAATTACAGTATTTGTTTTAATTGAATTCATATAAGATTTATTTTTATCAATATTTATTGATTTAAAATAATCAACAGGTTCTTTAGTTCTGATCACGATATTTTTATCACCATAAGGTCCATACACCTTATTATCTGTTGGCCCAAATAAAGATATTACTCTCAATTGATTTGATACAGCTAAATGCATTAATCCTGAGTCGTTACCAATAAACAAATCACTTTTTTTCATAAAGGCAGATGTTAAAGTTAAACTACATCCAAAAAGGTCAATTATAAAATTTTTATCTATACCTGCTAACAAATTATTATAAAATTTATCTTTTTCCTTTGCAGAGCCAACTAATATGAATTTAATATTATCATATTTTTTTAATAAAAATTTCATAACAATATTATAGTTTTCAACTGGCCATAATTTTGGTTGCCAATTACCTCCTGGAAAAACAACAATATGCTTAAATGTATGTTCTAGTTTTTTTTCAACTTTATTTTCTTCATCTAAACTTATTGGAACAAATAATTTTGAACACAAAAAACCAAAACTTAAATTTAATTGCTCAATATGATGCAATCCCTTTTGTTTTTTAAAAATATATTTTTTTTTATTTTTTAGAAAATATGAAAGTACTGATGATCTAAAATCAATTACAATGTCCCATTTTGTCTTATACGTACTTTTAAAAATATCGACCCAATGAAGATTAAATTTTCTTTTTTTAAATATGATAACTTTATCAATGTTTTGATAATTCTTAAATAAGGGTGCTGCTGAGGGACCAATTACTAGAGAAATATTTGCTTCTTTATACTGATCAATAAAATACTTTATAGCTCCAGTTGAAAGAATGGTATCGCCTATTAAGTTTGAGCAAATAATTAAAATTTTCACAGGAATCGCATTACATTTTTATATTTAGCATATATATCTTATAATATGAGTGTGCCATACTTTTATAAAAACAGTAATTCTAAATTTATATCTGTAGAAGGTGAAGATAGTGCAGAATTTCTTCAAAATTTAATTACAAATGACATAAACTTATGCAAAAAAGATAAAGTAATATACTCTTGCCTACTTACACCACAGGGAAAATTTTTATCTGATTTTTTTATATTCAAAATAGATAGCAAATATATTCTTGAAACTCATAGCTTGTTTTATGAAAATTTAATAAAGAAGTTAAAAATTTATAAACTTAGATCTAAAATAATAATTAATAAAATTGACCAAATACACTCATTCATACTCTTTAATGATATAAAAAAAGATGAAGATACAATAATTATTTGTACTGATCCAAGAAAAGAAAATATTGGTCACAAATTTATTCATAAGTCTGCAAATCCACAAATCTTGGATAGTTTTGCTGAGATAAATGAAGATAAATATCATGAAATATTGATTAAAAATTTAGTTCCTTTTTCTCACTATGATCTTGAAGAAAACAAATCTTTGCTTTTAGAGAATAATTTTGAAAATCTAAATTCAATATCATGGGACAAAGGCTGTTATGTTGGACAAGAAATAACAGCTAGAATGAAATATAGAGCATTACTTAAAAAGAAGGTCTATACTTTAAATATAAAGTCTGGAAGTCCTCAAAATAAACAAAATATCAAAGAAAATGGAATAGATGTAGGAAAAATTTTAAACATAAAAAACAATTATATGTTGGCGATGATAAAAATTGAGTTTGCTGAGAATAAAATCAATTCAAAAAATTCTATAGAGTCTGATGATGGCTTAATTCTGGATTTTGTTATTTAAAATTTCTTTTTGAGGCAAATAAAATTGGCATAGTAAATAGAAAAATTATTAATATTGGAAAAAATATTGAATTAACTCCATAATTATTAGCAATTACGCCAAGTGTTGCAGGGGCCGCCATAAATGTACCATATACAGCAATAGAAACTATTGCTATTGCTGCGCCACCATCTATACCTTGGATTTTTCCAGCTAAACTGTATGCTATAGGTACAATTGCAGAAGTGCCAATACCTAATAAAGCAAAACCAAATAAAGCTGAAAAAATATTATCATAGGAAAATAATACATAGAGACTCAAGATTGATAATAAAAAAAGTATTGTCAATAGATTGTAAACTCCAATTTTATCTCTAAACCAATCGCCACTTAACCTTCCAATAACCATGAAAATATTAAAACTAATTGTAGCCAATCCAATTAAAAATCCTTCAACTTTTATAAAATCTCTCATATAAAGCGCACCCCAAGCATCGACGCTCCCTTCGGTAAGAGCAGCAACCATAGCTAATATTGCTAAAACATAAATTATTAATGGCCATATAAAAAAAATATTTGTTTTATTATTTTTATCTTCTATTTGATCGCTTTCTAATTTTAAAATTATTAAAATATTTAAGGGCAATAATATTATTACGTAGATTATTACATTATTTAAAAGATTTATATCCCATTCTAAAAATAAACTAGTAGCAACAGATCCAAATAGGACTCCTAAACTCCAAAAAGCATGGAAACCAGACATCATTGATTTTTTTTCTCTTTTTTCAAGATTGGACGCGTATAAATTGCAACTAATTTCAAAACTTCCATAACTCAAACCAAATATAAAAGATAAAATCATGAAAATATTTGCAGAGGGGACAAATGGAGCTGGTAACCATAGTAAAGCCTGTAAAATACTTGTGTATAAAAGTACTGTTTTGCAGGAAGTTAATTTTATTATTTTATTTGAAAATACCATTGCAATTATTGATCCAATTGCAAATGTTGCCATTATTAAACCAATACCAAAATAATCAGTGTTTATTTGATCTTTAATAGTAGGTATCCTTATTGTCCATAGACCCACATAAAAGGCCATGATAAAAAACAACAGTCTTGTTGCTATTATGTCATTTATAAATTTCATATAATTACAATTTTATTTAATGAAAATATTTTTGATAAAACTGATTAAGATCTCTAACTAAAACTCTTTCTTGTTTCATGGAGTCACGATCTCTGATAGTCACAGAGTCATCTTCTAAAGTTTCAAAATCTACAGTAATGCAAATTGGTGTTCCAATTTCATCATGGCGTCTATAATTTTTACCAATATTTCCAGAATTCTCCAGCATTACTCTTCCCAACCCAAGATTTTGCAATTGATTCTTAATGGTTTTAGCTTTTTCAACTATTTGATCATTATTTTTTTTAAGAGGAATTACTGCTGCTTTAATCGGAGATAGATGAGGTTTTAATTTTAACACTATTCTAGAATTACCATTTGCAATTTTTTCATTATTAAAAGCTTCATTCAGGATAGCCAATACACCTCTATCAACTCCAGCAGAAGGCTCAATTACGAATGGAATATATGAAGTTTTTTCTTCTAAATTTTGTACTCCTAATTTTGTGGTTGAGTGCTCATTTTTTTTTACATTAGCAGTAATATCAAAATCTTTTTGATTCTTTGTATGAGACCCCAAATCAAAATCAGTTCTATTAGCTATACCCTCAAGTTCTTCTTTCCCATGTGGAAAATCATACATAATATCTACAGTAGCTTTTGAATAATGAGAGAGATCTTTTTTATCTACATCAACAGTATGTAAGTTTTTTTTATTAACTCCTTGTGACTCCCACCATTTAATTCTTTTCTCTACCCAGTATTTATGCCATTCTTCATCTGATCCTGGTTTAACAAAAAACTCTAACTCCATTTGCTCAAATTCTCTCACTCTAAAAATAAAGTTTCTTGGAGTAATTTCATTTCTAAAAGCTTTTCCAATTTGAGCTATTCCAAAAGGGACAACTCTACTTGTTGAGTCAATAATATTTTTAAAATTAGTAAATATTTGCTGGCATGTCTCTGGTCTTAAATAAGCATATGAAGAACCATCATCAACAGGTCCAATTGCTGTTTTAAACATTAAATTAAATGGTCTTGGATCTGTCAGATTATCTGATTTGCACTCAGGACACTTATTATTATTGAGTTGATCTGCTCTCCATCTTGATTTACAATTTTTACAATCAACTAAAGGGTCAGTGAAAGTATCCTCATGTCCAGATTGCTGCAAAACTACTGGATCACTTAAAATAGAGGCATCTAAACCCTCAATATCATCTCTTTCATAAACCATGGACTTCCACCAAGACTGCTTGATATTATTTTTTAATTCAACTCCCATAGGTCCATAATCATAAAGTCCTTTAATACCTCCATAGATATCATTTGATTGAAAAATAAAGCCTCTTCTTTTGCATAAAGAGACTAATTCTTCCATTGAACTTGCTGTCATTTATTCCTTAGGTTTATATTCTTTTGTTTTTGGATCTTTTTCTAAATCTATTGTTGTTTCATTATTTTTTTTAATATTCGAACGAGTGGCTCTATCAGAAAGTATTTTAAAAAATAAAAAAATAAACGAGATAGCTATAATTAATACAATAAATTTCATTATAACCCATATTTAGACCACATTACCATTTCTTCCAGTCTGTTGAGTATATCATTATTATTTATAGAAGAAGAAAGTCGTTTTTGTAAAAAAGATTTTTTTTGATCAATAGTTTTTATTTTTACTTTATTCCCGTATTTTTCACGAATTATTTGATTTATTGAGCCAATCCCATCAGCTAATCCTAGCTCAACTCCTTTTTTTCCAACCCAAAATAGCCCTGAGAATATTTCATCCTCTTTAGAACTTAATAATTTTGAGCCTCTTCTATTTTTAACGTATTCAATAAAATTTTCATGGATTTGCTCCTGTATATTTTGTAATCTATCAATATCTTCTTTTTTTTCTTCTTTAAAAGGATCAAGAAAACTTTTGCTTTTACCAGAGGTATATACTCTTCTCTCAACTCCAATTTTTTTTATTAAGTCTACAAATCCAAAACCTGGAGAAATTACACCAATTGATCCAACAATTGAATTTAAGTCTAAATAAATTTCATCTGCTGCACAAGCTAACCAGTAACCTCCTGAAGCAGCAACATCTTCAACAAAAGCAAATACTTTTTTGTTTTTTTCTTTCGCTAAATTAATTATTTTTTCAGCAATTAGGGATGATTGTGTAGGTGATCCACCTGGGGAATTAATAATTAATGCTACTGCAGGTGATTTTTTATCAGCAAATAGTTTATCTACTAATTTTTCTATTCCAGCAATAGTCAGTCCTGATCGGGCTATACCAGCTTGCCCAATAACCCCAGCTAGTCTTAAGGTTGGAATATTGATATCTTTTGAAAAAAATCTCTTAAACACAGGGCTTAATAACAAAAGTTATTCTCTACTTAAAGGTTAAAAGTATTCATTTATTTGAATTTTAAATAAAATTGTTTATCAAACGAACATATTATCTACTAAATATATATAAATAAACTATATTCTTTATATGGCTCAAATAATTCCTTTACATAATAATAAAGAAGAGAATTTTAATGATTGCATAAAAGAATTATCAGAATTGTGCAAAGAAGATTTGCATTCAATCAATACATTAATATTAGACAAGTTAGAAAGTTCAGTCCCGCTAATTCATGAAATTGGTAAATATCTGATTTTATCAGGTGGAAAAAGACTCAGACCCCTAATGACAACTTCATGCTATTATATTTTAAATAACGATCCTGCTGACAAACTTAATCATATCGGCCTAGCAGCAGCGGTTGAGTTTATTCATGCTGCAACTCTTCTTCACGATGATGTGGTAGATCTTAGTAAGGATAGGAGAGGTAAACTGACATCCAATGAAGTATGGGGTAATAAAACAAGTGTTTTAGTTGGTGACTTCCTTTTTAGTCGTTCATTTCAATTAATGACAAAATACGGAACAATGGAAACTTTAAAAATATTATCTGATACTAGTGTTATTATATCCGAGGGTGAAGTATTAGAGATAAGTAATGATAAAAATTTAGAGATGAATGAAGATACCTATTTTCAGGTAATCAATGGAAAAACTGCCTCTCTATTTAGTGCCGCTTGTCAGGTTGGTGGGTTAAGTGGTGGAGCAAGATCAAACGAGCACCAAGCATTAAAATCTTTTGGTACTAATTTTGGTATGGCTTTTCAATTGATTGATGATGCGATAGACTACTTCTCAAACCTTCAAACAATGGGAAAAAACGTTGGTGATGACTTTAAAGAGGGTAAAATTACTTTACCTATTATTTTGGCCTACGGAAGATCAGATAAAGAAGAAAAAGAATTTTTGACAAAAATTGTTCAAAAACCAAGTAGTGATAAAAAAAACTTTGACTCAGTCAAAGAATTAATAATTAAATATAATTGTTTGGAGGATACATTAACTAGAGCTAAGCATTTTGCTGAAGTTGCTATAGACTCGCTAAGTATTTTTCCAGATAATCAATATAAAAAATCACTCATCAAGTTAATTGAAACAAGCACACAAAGAATAAACTAATATTTAATATTTTTCATACGATTTTACTTCTATAATTTTAGAACCAAATGCATTATTTATTTCGAGTTTAATTTCAGATCTTTTGTCATTTGTAAAATAAACAGATCTTGCAAGATCAATAAATTTTTGATCAAATTTTTTATTTCTTTCACAATCTCGTATATCATCTTCTATAACCCATAATTTTGAATTGATATCAATTAATGAGTCTAAAAATGGTTTTATATCATCACTTTTTATGTGATCATTTAGAGTTTGTTCTAATAAGGATAACTCCTCTTTAACCAATATAAGTTTTTCATTTTTTTTAATTTTGATGCTTTTTATATGTAAAATAGAAATCTTATCTACTAATTCTCCAAGTGATACAGGTGTGCTAATAATCATTATATTCTTTCATATATATCCTGGTAGCGTTTAATATCGTTTTCGTCTAGCTTTTCACCAAACCACATTTCTATTACTATTAAATTAGATGGGCTGATGTTTTTTAAACGATGTTTAGATCCTTGTGGTATGAAAATGTTGTCATTTTCTTTTAATCTATATGTATTGTCATCAATAATAACTTCTGCCTCCCCACTGGCGATTAACCAATGCTCAGAGCGATGTTCGTGACTTTGTAATGAAAGGATCCCTCCGGGATGAACAGTAATTTTTTTAACAGTATATTTTGTTCCTTCATCAATGATCTCAAAAGAGCCCCATGGTTTATTTACAACATTTTTCATTATAAAACTGATATATATATTATATAAACAAAATCAAAATGGTAAAAATAGCCCCCTCAATTCTTGCAGCTGATTTAATGGATATGAAAAATGAAATCAAATTGGTTGATGCAAACGGGGCTGATTATATTCATATAGATGTTATGGATGGTCATTACGTAAATAATATCGCATTTGGACCAAATATGGTCAAATCGATGAGGCCACATACAAAAAAAATACTTGATGTCCATTTAATGATTTCTCCTGTGAAAAAATTTGTGGATGAATTTATTGCTGCTGGGGCTGATATAATAAGCTTTCATCCTGATGCAGATAAAAATAGTAGAAATATTTTAAATCAGATAAAATCAGCTAACTGTAAAGCAGGCATTGCTATCCATCCAAAAGTTTCAATAAATGAGATTGTAAGTTTTTTAGATTTAATTGATATAGTCATTGTGATGACAGTCGTTCCTGGATTTGGGGGACAGAAATTTATGCAATCAGAAGTAAATAAAATAATTGAATTATCTAAAATTAGAAAAAAAAGAAATCTAAGTTATGAAATAGAAATTGATGGAGGGATAAATAGTGAAACTGGAAAAATATGTAAAGATGCTAATGCAGATGTATTAGTTGCTGGTTCATATATTTTTTCTAGTGGTAAAGAAAATTATAAAAAAATGATTGATTCTCTGAGATAATGGATTGGGACAAACTAAAATCTTTTTATGAAATTGCAATTTCAAAAAGTATTTCAAAGGCAAGTGCTAAATTAAATATTAGTCAATCTGCTCTTAGCAGACAAATTCAAGATTTGGAGTATGATTTAAAAACACCTCTATTTATTCGCCATCAAAAAGGAGTAAGATTAACAGAACAAGGGGAGAATTTATTTAACACTGTTAGCCAAATAAACAATTCAGTTTCCAGTTTTGAAAAAAAATTAATTGATAAAAAAACAAAACCAGTGGGTAAATTTACTATAAGCACTACAGTTGGTTTTGGATCAACTTGGCTTACTCCAAGAATAACAAAATTTACTGACCAATTTCCTGATATGGAAGTTAGTATAATTATGTCTGATGAAGAGGTGGATTTATCTAGTAGAATAGCAGATGTAGCTGTTCGTGTAAAAAAACCCACTCAAGCAAATTTAATATTTAAAAAATTTGTAAACTTCCATAATCATATTTATGGATCATCTGAATATTTACAATCTTCAGGCATTCCAAGAAATATAAGTGATCTAGATAAACATAGCCTCATATGTTTTGGGTCAGGTTTACCTTCTCCTATTTCTAATATCGATTGGATTCTAAAGTTAGGAAAAGATGGAATAAAAAGAAAACCTAAATTTAGAGTAAATAGTATTTATGGAATGTCTCTTGCGGTTGAAAAAGGAGCAGGTTTGGCTTCTCTTCCGGATTACATGGTTGCTGATAAACCACATTTAGTTCGAGTTCTTCCGAATGTTGAAGGACCTTCCTATCAAACGTACTTTGTTTATACTGAAGCATTTAAAAATGATCGAAGATTAGAGGTTTTTAGAGATTTTTTATTTAATGAAGCTAAAGATTGGCATTATTAATCTTTGACTTAGTATATAGAATTTGTATAAACCTCTTTAATTATGGGATATCCGAAAAAACATCGTGGTCGTCGTAAACGAGGATCTAAATACAGACGTAATAAAAGACGACAAAAGAAGAAATAACAACCTTTAATCTTGTCCTTTTCTAATTTATGATGGTTTCCAAACTAGGAGACCCTATGACAATTTTTAAAACTATAGATGAAAAAAAAGCTTCTGGAAAAGTTAAAAAGGTTTTTGATAATATAAAAAAAGAGAGAAAGATAAAAAATATTCCTAATTTTTGGAAAACTATTGCAAATGATCCAGAAACTCTAGAGCGAACATGGACTTCTCTAAAGCAAATAATGAAGAAAGGTGCTTTAGACCCTATTACAAAAGAAATGATTTATATTGCTGTTTCAATGACTAATAGTTGTGAGTATTGTATTCGTTCCCACACAGCTGCAGCTAGAAAAAAGGGGATGTCTGATAAAATGCTTAAAGAGTTAATTGCAGTAGTTGGAATGGCAAATGAAACTAATCGTTTGGTTGAGTCATATCAAGTTGAAGTTGATGATTTTCTTAAGTAATATTATTTAACTTTAAATAATAAATTATGTACTTATATAAAAGTAATGTTTAAATTTTTTACTAACACTAAATGGGCAATTTGGGCATGGCCTGGTTCTATATTAATTCTCTCTTCAATTTGGTTTCAAGTAAAAATCGATGTTAGAATTAATGAATGGTTTGGTGAGTTTTATGACCTTATTCAAAAAGCTCTCTCTGCACCAAATTCAATCACTATATCTGAGTATTGGGCAAGTTTACTATCTTTTATAACATTAGCAGGAATTGCAGTTGCTGTAGCTGTTGCAATAAGTTTTTTTACAAATCATTTTTTATTTAGATGGCGAACTGCTATGGTTGAATGGTACCATTCAGTTTATGATAAAGCTAGAACTATTGAGGGTGCTTCACAGAGGGTGCAAGAGGACACAATTAAGTTTTCTAGAATAATGGAGAGTCTTGGAACAAGTTTTATCGCATCAGTTTTAATTATATTTGAATTTACCCCAATACTCTTTGGATTAAGTGTTGGCATTCCAATCTATTTTTTTGGTGATTGGCAATATGGTTTAATAACGGGAGCTCTTATTTGGTCGATTGGAGGTACATTATTTTTAGTAATTTTAGGGTTAATACTTAAACTTGTTGGCGTAGAATACGATCTTCAAAAACAAGAAGCTGCGTATAGAAAAATATTAGTTATTGCAGAAGATGATGGAACAGTTAGACCAAAAAAACTTGAAGAATTATTTAATGATGTAAGACAGATACATTTTTTAAGCTATTTAAGATATTTATATTTTGGAATAGCTAGCAATGCATATGGACAAGCAAATGTTTTGAGTGCTTATATATTTCTAGCACCAGCTATTGTTGCTGGAGTAGTAACTTTAGGTGTGATGCAGCAAATTATTAGAGCTTTTGGAAGAGTTGAATCTTCAATGCAATATTTGCTAAGAGCATGGCCTACTATCATTGAACTTTTAAGTGTATATAAAAGACTTAGGGAATTTGAAAAGATGATAGAATTAAAAATGGAAAATGATAAACTAGAATCATCTTCTGAATGATTTTTCTAATTTTTATTATAATTCCAATTATTGAGATCAGTATATTTATTACAGTTGGATCAAATATAGGGATACTTAACACCATAGCTATAATTCTTTTAACTGCTTTGGGGGGCATTTTTCTAGTACGCAGAAGAGGTTTAAGTTTACTCTTCAGTGCACGTCAAAATATGTATGAAGGAGTTATGCCAACGAATGAAATAAAAGGAGGAATTTTTTTACTTATATCTGGATTACTTTTGATAACACCTGGTTTTTTTACTGATTGTATTGGATTTGCTGTGTTTTTAAAACCTGTACAGGATTTTATTTCACTAAAAGCTAAAAATTATTTTGTATCAAAAACCAGAAGGTACTAACTTTTCAATTTGTCTTATCAAATCCAATAGCGCTATTACTTGTTTATTATTTGAAGGATTCTCAATTCTTTTAAGAGGAGGCATGACATTATTCCAATCTTCTATTCTGTCTGCAACTGAGTAATATGCTTTTAGTAAACTTATTTGTTCATGACTGCTTAAAACGTTACGGATATTTTCCATTAAAGTTTGAAGTTGATTAAAATGTTTAATCTCTTTTTCTCTCTTAAAATTATGAATTATAAAACTTAAAAGTTTTGCACTAATATTTGCATCTCCAGTAATTGCGCCAGCACCACCTCGTCTTGATGTATGTAAAGCCAATGCACCGTTTCCGCAAAAAACAGCAAAATCATCAAAGTACTTTATAGTTTTAAGCATATTATCCATATCGCCAGTCGAGTCTTTTAAGCCAACGATATTATTGGGATAAAGTTTTATTAAATTTTCAATTATGTTGAAGTTGATGGTAACACCTGAATGCTGTGGGATATTGTACAATAAAAAATGAAAGTTATTATTGCCACACGCTTCAATAACATTTCGATAATAAGTAATTACACCCTCATCACTCACATTTTTAAAATAATATGGAGGTAAAACTAATACTGCTTTTGTTCCTATAGCAGCACAAAATTTAGTCATCTCAATTGCATCTTCTAAAGACGACGAACCTGAACCAGGCATTAGAATCTTGGGATCAATACGATTTTCTAATAAAAATTTAATAGTCTCTTTTTTTTGATCAATAGAAAAACTACTTGCCTCACCATTTGTACCAAAAAGAGTTAAACCATCTAATCCTTGCTTCATCAAGAATTGACAATGTCGAAGATATAGATCTTTATTAATTGATAAATCCTGATTTATAGGAGTTAGTGCAGCACAGTAAACACCGTTGATTTTATTCATAGCTATTATGTAATTATATGTTGTCCCTTACACTAGGCTGACGAATTTAGACAAACAATAAAATTAGAATTCCAAGTAAAATTCGATAAATAATGAATATATTAAAATTAGTAACTTTTATGAGTTTCATCATCAAAGTTATTGATAACAATGCTGTTATAAATGCAATAAAAGCAGCAAAAAGGGATGGGTAAAAATTTAAGATAGGTTCGTCTGAAATATAATAATCTAAAAATGACATGGACAAAGAAGCAAGAATAATTGGTATGGAAAGTAACATAGAAAACTTTGTTGCATCAGATCTGTTAAAACTTAGAAAACGGGCTCCAGTTATGGTTACTCCAGCTCTACTTGCGCCTGGAATCAACGCTAGAACTTGCCATAATCCAATTAAAAATGAATCTTTGAATGAAATATTATTCCAATTCTTTTCCTCGATTTTTGATTTATCAGCAATAAATAAAATTACAGCAAATACAATACTACTGATAGCCATAACCTCTATATTTCTAAAATATAAATTTACTAAATCATAAATAAAAAAACCAACAATAATTGCTGGAATTGTTGCAACTATAATTTTAAATACAATTTTGTCTTCTAATATTTGCATTGCAAGAATATTTGATATTAAAAGCTTTATTTCTTTTCTCATGTAAATGAGAACAGCAAAGAGGGTACCAAAATGCACAGCAATATCTGTAAAAAGACCCTGGTCTTCCCATTTTGCTAATTCAGCAAATAATACAAGGTGTCCCGATGAACTTATGGGTAAAAATTCTGTAACTCCTTGAATGAGCCCAATTAAAAAATATTGAAGCTCAAACATTAATCAAAAATTATTTTAGCTAATTCAGATCCTATGGGAAGAGGCTCAGCATTTTTATTTGAGAAATATTTTTCTAAAAATAACAAGTACTTATTATAATCTTTTAGAATAGTAATTTTTTTTGCTTTATCCTCATCTTCATTTTCTTCTAATCTAGTAAATTCTGTATCAATATAATTCATGGCTTCTGGTATCGTTGTAAAAGGACGTTCTTGATTGATTACTAAGCGGTCATGTAATTCACGATGAACCGTTTTAAAATCTTCAGGTGAGAGTGTCTTTGGACTCTCATCAAAAATGAGGCGTTTTAGCATAAAATTAGCTCTTGGATCCTTGATCCCAAGGGCAATTTTATATTTTTCATTCCAATCATCTTGCTCATGAAATTGAGCAAGTTCTGTCGATTGACCAAACTTAGTAAATAAATTTGCTTTGCTCTCTGGAAAAATATTGTCTTGAGAGGTTTCTTCTTCCTTTTCAATTTGGCGATCTATTTCCATCAATTTAAATTTATCCGCTAAAACTTTATTTTGAAAAACTTTTTTTGCTCTTTCATTTAATACTTCAGCACCAATTTCAGTATAGGGTTCATAATTAGTAGCAATTTTTCCTGATAATAAAATTGGATGCTGATTACATATTACATAACGATTCTTTTTTTTAATTAATTTTTTGAATTCTTCTGCATTACATTCAATAAGTGGATCAGGATCATGAGCTAAATCAATTGTATGAAACCAACCATTGTATTGTGACTCACAAACCATTGATAAAGCCTGAAGTTTTACTTTACCTGCAAAACTTGTCATATAACAAAAACCTTTATTGGAATTTACATAGTCAATTGCTTTCTCTTTATTCATTGTCTTTTGTAATTGATCCCAGTAATCTTTTTCACTTTCTTGAATAAATTTTGTAAGAGCTATAGAAGTTCTCACATCACTTAATGCATCATGAGCAAATTCAATTGGAAGATTATTTAATTCAGCTAATTTTTCTAATTTAAAACTAGGATTGCCTCTTGCAGTTAAAGGCGTCTTGATACTGCTTGGATTAAGTGCGTATAAGGCTCTTGCCAAACTTAAGGTATCCCCCCTATTCTTTCTCGTAATGTATGGAAAAAATAAATTATTAAACAAATTATATTCCAAAACTGACTCATCAAAATCAATAATGTTATGACCGATGAAAATTGGTTCATCCGTATCTTTTTTCCATTCATCAAAAGTTGAATTAATTTTTTTCATTAATTCATAGGAAGATTGTTGTGCATGAAGCGCTTCCCTAATGCCATTTTGCGTTGTAAGGAGTGCTCCAGGTTGGGAAATTATTGACAAACGTGGTCGACAAAATTCATTTATATTTTGATTAGTTTCCTGAAAATTTTCATCAGTTACTATAGCGGCAATTTGCATAATCTGCTCCCATTTGGGAGTTGTTCCAAACGCATTAGGACTTTCTTTTTTTCCTCTTCCTGTAGTCTCTAAATCATAAAAAATATACTTTGCAGACATATTATTCATCTACACTAATTTTTAGATTTGGAAAATGTTAGCTAATTTTTTTTTGACCAATAAAAATGATAAAAAGCAGCAGCTACAATTGCAACAAACAACGAAATAAAGGCGACTGAAATTATCGTTGAAATAGCCCAAAATACGATAACTATTAATAATCCTATAGCTGTGATAGCAGCCCAAAAATAAAGTAGTCTTTCAAGAAATTGTTGCATTGGTCTATAATATATTGTTTACATCATTTTATCAATCTCTGCTCTAGTGGGCATTGAATTTGCAGTACCAATTCTTGTCGTAGATATTCCTGCAAAACAGTTAGCAAACTTAATTGCTTCAACAATTGGTCTGCCCTCACATAAAGCAGTGGCAAGTGCTCCATTAAATGCATCACCTGCTCCAGATGTATCAACTACTTGATTTGTTATGTCTAATGCTGGTTCAAAATGGCTCTGATCTTGATTGAAAAAATATGCTCCCTTCTCTCCTAATGTTATTAAAACATTTTTAACACCAAGATCTAAGATACTTTGTGCATATTTTTTTGCATCATCAACTGTATTAATTTCACCATCAATATAAAAGCTAGCTTCGGTTTCATTTGGAGTAAAATAATCGACTAAAGGAAACATTTCTTTTTCTAACTTTGCTGCAGGTGCAGGATTTAGTATGGTAGTGACATTATTTTCTTTTGCAATTTTCAGCGCATGTGAAACTACATCAATTGGCACTTCTAACTGAGTAAGAAATATTGATGAATTAGTGATAGTATCTCTAGCATTATCAATATCTTTTATAGTAAGAGCTCCTGCTGCTCCTGGAACTACTGAAATTGCATTTTGCCCTGTCTCTTTATCTAATAAGATAGCCGCAACTCCCGTACTATATTCATCACTTTCAAAAACATTTTTTGTTCCAACATTAGTTTCTTTATAAGTTTTGAGTGCCATTTTCCCATAATCATCTTTGCCAATTTTCGTGATAAACTCGACGGAGGCTCCGGCTTTTCCAGCAGCAACAGATTGATTTGATCCTTTCCCACCCGGACCAACAACAAATTCCTTTCCTAATATTGTTTCTCCAACTTTTGGAATTTTTCCAAAAAAAGCCAAATCAGCAACAAAAATACCTAATATTGATAAATTATTCATTAGTATTATCCTACTTTATTTTTATTAAAAAAAAACAATAATCTTTTATGCTGAAATAAATTCTGCAGTTTTTTTATTTGCTACACTGATCGCATTTTCAAAAGTATTATTTTTTAAAAATTCTAATATAAACTTTGCAGCAAAATAATCACCAGCTCCGTGAGCACTTTTAACGTCTACATGATGACCTTGAATATGTATAGGAGTCCTATTTTTCTCACACGCAATAACTCCTTTAGATCCAAGCGTTATAATAACTTTTGATATTTTTTTTGATAATTTTTTTGCAATGCTATCAAAACTATTTGAATAATCATTAGATATCTGTTGTGCCTCAATTTCATTTACCAACAAAATATCTACAAACTTGATTAGGTTTTCAATATTTTTAGCTGGAGCTGCATTTAAAAAGACTTTAATGCTTCTCTTTTTTGCTTCTTGAGCAGCCAATGCATTAATTTCTTCACTAATTTCATTTTGAATCATTAGCGATGAGACGCCTTCCCATAATTTGCTGTCGCACAAAAATTTCTCTGGTATTTTTGTATTTACACCTGAAACAACTACTGCACTATAATCTCCAGCTTCATTTGAAATTGCGACACTTACACCAGAGTCCCCTTTTATTTTTGAAATATAATCAGCTGATACTTTGTGCTCATTAAGTTTTTTCAATAAAAATTCTGAGAAAATATCATCGCCAATAGCACTTATAAATTTTACATTTTTAAATTCTTTCCTTAACGCAACAGCTTGATTAGCTCCTTTGCCTCCTAATTTTGGAAACCAATTATCTGCTAAGGCCGTCTCTCCTATTTTAGGAATGGATTTTGATTGAATATAAATATCATAATGAAGACTTCCCAATACTACTATTGAGTCTGATTTCATTTTATGAATATAAAATACTATTAAAAATTTTATGTGAAGCGATTGAGTCTTGATTTTCAATTGCATTACTTAATTCATTATTTTTAATTAGTTTATCTACTAATTTAAAATGCTGCTTTACAGTTGATATATTAAGCTCACATTCTTTCACAGGATCCATGTTTGTAGTATCAGGAAAAGTATCAAAATATATCGGTCCGTTATATTTTGATTTGCTGATGTGATAAAGTAACTCAATGGTAGCCAACTGATGAACAGAACCGACCATTAGTCCATCATCTCTTTTGCCGTATCCATCATTTAAGTGTAATCCTAATATTTTTGAATGTTTGTCTATTAAAGCTGCAACAAGTGCTGGTTGCTCATTAGAATATAAAATATGAGCAAAATCTATAGTCACCCCAATATTATTTAGATTGATCTCTTTAATCGCTAAGAGTGTTGTTCCTAAATTTGCTAATAATGAATATGCACGCGGTTCATTTGGTTTATATTCAATGCTAATCAAACAATCTTTATCGTATTCTGCGACTTCTCTAATAGCATTTATTTCATCATCCCAAATCTTCTTGTAATCTACTTGAAAACCGTAATCAAAACCATCTTGACCTAACCAAATAGTCAAAAGATTGGAGTCTATTTCTCTTAATTTATCAATCGCCTGTTTAGTTAAATCAATTGCTTCTTGCCTAACTAGCTTATTGGGATTGGTAAAAGCACCTAATTTAAAAGCTGGATTTGTATAATATCGCATAGCTAATCCATTGATTGCTAAACCACAATCATTTGAAAAATTTGATATTTCCCTAATGGAAGGATCTCCATGATCAGGATAATTTAGATCAACATGAGTCAAACCTTCTACTTTTGATGCTCTATCAATCAAATCCCTAATGGAAGGTTTTTCGTACTTGTGCCAATTAGATTTAAAGGAATTTAGCCTTGTAGCAAATTTGTTTGTAAACATATGATTTTTGTTAAAAATAAATACCTTTTTAACGTTTTTCTTGTTGCCTTACTAATCTTATCTTTATAAAACTTAAGTATTATAATTCATATCGGGAGGATATAATGAAAAAATCACTATATGATTACGCTCTAAAACATGGAATAAATAGACGTAGCTTTGTAAAAGGTGCAGCATCAGCTGGAGCTATTGCAGCAATGAGTGGTGGATTATCATCAATTGCAACAAGTTCATTTGCAGATGGTCACTCGGAACTAAGAAAAGCTATTCTACAAATCCCTGGAGTTGGAGCAGGTTCACCTGGAGATGCTGACTGGCAAAAAGTTGGTGAGATGTGTCTAGGCGGAACAAAAGAACGAGTGAAAGAAGGAGAGTTTAAAGGAGTTGAGCTAAACTTCATGGGTTTAGATAGTTTAAACCTTCACAATATGCTTCACAGAGGTTTTTTAAAACCATGGGAAAAATACACTGGTGCAAAAATTAATTGGATTGATTTAGCTCAAGCTGATTATAATGCTAGACTTCAGCAGTCTATTGCAACAGGAACAGTAGATTTTGATATCTTACAAGCTGGAGCTCCATTTGAAGGAGACTTAGGTGGTAAGAAATTACTATCTGCTATGCCTGATTGGGTAGCTGATCAAATTGATTTAGCTGACTATGTTGGTTATTTACAAGCTCCAACAGGAACTTGGGATGGTGTGACACACAGAATCTCAATTGATGGTGACTGCCATAACTTCAACTACAGAACTGATTACTTTGAAAATGAAGAGTTGGCTGCAGCTTGGAAAGCAGAAGGTCATTCTGGAGAATGGGAAGTTCCAAAAACTTGGCAAAAAGTAACTGAAGTTACTAACTTCTTGAAAGGGAAGAAACATGCTGGGTTCCCGGCTTATGGATACTTAGATGTTCAAAAAGGCTGGGGTGGATTTGCATTCTATTTCTTAGGTAGTATTGCAACTGCGTATGCAAAACATCCAAATAGTCCAGCTTTCTTATTTGAACCTGATACAATGAAACCAATGGTTAATAATCCTGCATGGGTTAGAGCTATTCAAGATGTATTAGATAGAAGTGGTGCTCAACCACCTGATCAAATAAATGCTGATCCAGGTGTTACAGGCTTTAGTCAATTCTTAGCAGGTACTGGTTCAATGGTATCTTGGTGGGGAGATGTAGGATCAAATGCCAATACTTCTGATGAATCTCTTATTCAAGGTAATGTTGGATTTGATATCTTGCCTGGTTCTGATGATGTTTACAATTGGCAAACTGGTAAATGGGAGACATTAGCTAGTGGTCCTAACTATGCGCCTAACATGGCATACATTGGTTGGGGATTATACTGTATGAAAACAGTTGATGATAACTCAGCTAAAAATAAAGCTGCATGGTCTGCATGTGCTCATATTGGTGGAAAAGATCTATCATTATGGATGTCTATGTATCCATCAGGATTCCAACCATACAGAAACAGTCACTTTAATGTTGATGAGTGGGTTGGAGCTGGTTATACAGAAGCTTTTGCATCTGATTATTTAGCTTCAGAAGCTGACTCTTATAATCACCCTAACGCAGCTATTGAGCCACGTATACCTGGTATCTTCCAATACTACAGTATTGCAGAAGATGAATTGTCTAAGATATTTGCTGGTCAATATGATGCACAAACTGGTGCAGATAATATTGCAGCAGCTTGGGACAAAATTACAGACCAAATTGGTAGAGAAAGCCAAATCAAACTTTATAAAGGTTCACTAGGACTGTAGTTTACTTTTCTTTTCTAGCGACTATTCTTAGTCGCTAGATTTTTTTATTATGATTTCTTTTTTATATAATGAGTGAAGTAAAATATATAGAGCGCGATCCATTATACGTTGTAGCTCCTTCCACAGTAAGTGAATCCACCAAACGAGCTGGTAAAATTATTGTTTGGTCATCATTTTTATTGATGGTTGTAATTGCTATTATTCAAACTTTATATTCAAATGATAGAATCAGTTTTGGTTTTTCAAATTGGAGACCAGTCCTTTATGCTTATATACTTTGGGCAGTAGCAATAGGATATTCAAGAGTATTGATTTATGGCGAAAGAGGAAAAAGAAATCTTTTTGTATTTCCTGCAGTAATGTTCATAATTTCAATCGTAATTTTTCCAATGTTATTTGGCCTGTATATATCTTTTACAGACTGGAACTTAAGTTCTGTAGATGGAAGAAAATTTAATGGACTTGATAACTTTTATCAAATGATCTCTGATCCCTATTACTGGAACGCTCTCAAAAATATGATTTATTATGTGCTTGCAGTACTTGTTGAATTTAGTATTGCTTTCTTGCTTGCAATTTTACTAAATTCACAAATTCGTGGAAGAAAATTTTTTAGAATAGCATTTTTAATCCCTCTAATGCTTAGTCCAGTTGCGGTAAGTTGGATGGTTGGTAAATCTATGCTTGAACAACGATTTGGCCCAGTAGCGAGTTTTGCACGTTGGTTGGGTTGGGATACACCAACTTTTTTTAGCAATCCTGTAATTGCAAAAATGACTATGATGTGTATGGACGCTTGGACGTTTATTCCACTTATGATTATTATGTTATTAGCAGGCCTTCAAGCACTACCAAAAGAAGTGCTGGAAGCCGCTAAAGTAGACGGGGCTAATAAATGGACGATGTTTAAAAATATAATTTTTCCCATAATGTTACCTGTATCTTTGACAACATTAGTTATTCGAATAATCTTTAAATTAAAACTTGCAGATATAATTATAATAGTCACAGCTGGTGGACCTGGCGGTGCTACTGATAGTGTAACAAGCTTTATCGTAAGAGAATATAGGGATAGATCAAATGTTGGTTACGGTACATTATTATCTTTTGTATATTTAATTTTCATCATCATCCTAATGACCATTTTAATTCGATTTGTTAATAGATGGTTACAGAGAGCTTCATAATGAGACATAACTTAAGTGAAAAAATAGTAATATATGGAATTCTTTTGCTATGGACTTTTATTTGCCTGTTTCCCATTTATTGGACAGCAACTACTTCATTTAAAACTGCCGCAAGCGTAACTCAAGGATTACTTATTCCTTGGATTGATTTTGAACCTTCTTGGAAAGGTTGGCGTAATCTTGGATTTTCCCCAGATACTATATTTGTTGAATCTAATCCTAGAGAAGAGTTTCTAGCCCGTTTTTTTAATACAGCTTTTATATCTGCAAGTGCATCTGCTTTAGCCGTTATACTTGGTTCATTTGCAGCATATGGTTTGAGTAGATTTAACTATAAATTTGGTTTTATGAGAAATCCTGACATTTCATTTTTCTTTTTATCGCAATTAATATTACCTCCTGTAGTTTTAGCTTTACCTGTATTGGTTCTTTATAGGGAGCTTGATTTATTAGATACGCATATAGGGATGATTTTAATTTATACATTAACAGTTTTACCAATAGTAATTTGGATAATGAGAGATCAATTTAATGCCGTACCTATTGAGTTAGAAGAAGCGGCCTTAGTAGATGGAGCAAGTGTATGGATGAGTTTCTTTAAAATTGTTTTACCAATAGTTTTACCTGGGATTGCAAGTGCCTTTATCTTGTGCTTGATATTATGTTGGAACGAATATTTTCTAGCTGCTCTCATCACAAGTACAGATGCTAAAACAATGCCAGTTATGGTTGCCTCTCAAATATCATCCCAAAGTATTAAATGGTGGAATATGGCAGCAATTTCAGCAGCTTTATGCTTACCATTAATTATAGTGGCAATTTTCTTAGAGCGATATATTGTAAAAGGAATGGCTGCTGGAGCTATTAAAGGTTAAGTATTTAATTTTTTCATTAGATGCTTGGTGTTATCATAAAGCTCTCTAAAAACTTCGTACCCCTTATTGTAGACATCTTGATTATCTAAATTAGCTTCAATTTGATATTCTACTTCGTTCCATTTGTTAATATCATCTTTTTTTATTTCCCCTACAGTACATGCTGAAAGAAAAGCATCGCCATAAGATGCACCAATAGTTTTTTTTCTTAAAATTTGATTTAGTCCAATTACATCTGAAGTAGTATGAGACCAAACTTTATTTTTAGTTCCTCCACCAACACTAAATAAATTTTTTGGAATAGCATTTAATTCTTTATAGACATCAATTACATGGTTTGTTCCATAGGCAATACCTTCAAAAATTGATCTGTACATATCAGCTCTATTGTGAGTTAAATCTAAACCGAAAAAAGTACCTTTTGCATTTGTGTCATGTATTGGAGTCCTCTCACCAGAAAAATATGGAAGAAATACAATACCTTTTGATCCAGGCGGGGATTTTTCTGCTTCTTGAGCTAGTCTTATAAAAGTATCATCACCCGTTAATTCTTGTGCAAAATTATTTTTAAACCAATGTGTTAACGTCCCACTTGTTGCCAAGCCACCCATTGATGAGTGCTCTCCTTTGAATAACCAAGGTGAGTACCAAAGTCTTTTATCAGATAAAACTTTGTCAGTGACTAATATATAGAACATCGTAGAGCCATACATCATCATCATATCTCCACTACCAATTACTCCAACACTTATAGCTTCAGCTGCGGCATCAATAGTTCCAGAGGTAACGATAGTACCTTCTGCCAAACCTGTTTCATTTGATGCTGTTTTAGTAATATTTCCAATTATTTCATCAGTCCATACCAGTTCAGGAAGTTTCTCGAGATCGACAATATTATCATTTAGTTCATCACTCCAATTTTGTTTATTTATATCATAGAGAGGACTAACAAAAGCTGCAGAAAAATGATCTGTTGTATACCTACCAGTTAATTTGAAATTAATAAAACCAGTACCGTTTACTATTTTATTAGTTTTAGAATAAATTTCTGGCCTATTATTTTTTAACCATAAAATTTTTGGACCAACTTGCTGAGAAGTTAAAACATTACCATTAAATTGCATGATTTTTTCTTCACCTATGGAAGAGTTGAGTAAATCAATTTCCTTATGCGCTCGAGTATCTACACCATATAAAACTGCATTCATTAAAGGATCACCGTTTTTATCAAGTGGAAGCATGCAAGGACCTATAGTACTTGCAGAAACAGCAGCAATGTCATTTGGATTGCATTTAGAGTCCTCAATTAATTTTTTTGAGACATAGATAAAATCACCCCACCAATCTTCGATTGGTCTATGCTCTGCCCAGCCACTCTGAGGGACGATCATTTCATGTTTTTTTGAAGCTTGAGAAATAATGTTACCTACGCTATCAACTAAAACACCTTTAGTCTCGTAAGTTCCAATATCGATGCCTAGAAAAAGTTTTTTTGTCATATCTACTATCTTGTAAGTTTAATTTTTTTATCAATTTTATTTATAACAGCAACTAATAGATTTTTTAAATCAATAAGATCGTTTATATTACATACTTCTCTGGAAGAATGTGAATAACGCATCGGAAAACCAACATCAATAGTAGCGATACCTTCATTAGCAAACTGCACATATGAAGCATCCGTCAAAATACCTGAGGCTACACTTCTTTGAAGATTAATATTTTTATTTTTTGCAACTTTTTCGAAAAGTTCCACTATTGCAGGATGCGGTATAACGCCATTTAAAGTTCCTCTGCCGTGAAAAGAAAACAAACTAATGCAAGGTCCTTTGCCTAAATGAACGTCACTTGAATTAATCATATCAGGTGTGTCTGAAGATAACATTAAATCTACCTGAACTGCAATATGTGGTTTAAGGGTATTAACTACTGGCAGTATACCTCTAAGATTAAATTCTTCTTGCACTGAAAATACTATGTGCACAGTTGGTCTATTTTTAGATTTATTTAAAGATTTAGCAGCACTTAAAATAACTGCACAACCGGCTCTGTCATCAATTGAGGAACCACAAACATTATTATTTTTAAGAGATTTATAATAAGGAGCGTATGTGACAGGACTTCCAATATTGATGCCATTTCTTAAAGCTTCTCTTTTACTTTTAAATCCAGCATCAATATAGATTTCACTAATCTTATTTACATTGTATTTTTCTTCTTGCTGAGTTGCATGATGAGATTTATTGCCAATTACACCTTCAATTAGTTCCTGCTTATTATTTACAATTACAACATCTTGAGAAAGTAAGGCCTTTTCAGGGACTCCTCCTACTCTTTCAACTCTGATATATCCATTTTCATCAATTTTTTTTACTATAAACCCAAGCTGATCCATATGTGCAAATAAAATAATAGATGGTAATTTGTCATCTCCTTGAAGAGTGCAAATCAAATTACCTAGAACATCAGTTTTTGTATTAAGCGCATTTTGTTTTAGCTGTTTATTTAGATAATTTCTCACTCTAGTTTCATGTCCAGATAAACCAGAAATTAAAACTAAATCTTTTAGTGTTTGATTAATAAAATTTATCTCTTTTAAGCTAGGCATTTTTTCTAATAGACTTAACTTTGTTCATAAATTTTTTTGCTCTTTTTGGATCAACGTTTTTCCATGTATCACCATTGACTTTTAGTGAAGAGCCGATAATCACTCCATCAGTTGTCTTAAGAATTTCTTCAACATTATTATAATTTACTCCAGTATTTGCTAGCACAGGTGTATTAGGAATTATTTTACTTACCGCTTTTATTTCATCTAATTTGGCTGATTGACCTGTTATTTGGCCAGATACTAGTATTGCATCGGGAATTGAAGAAAAAACTGTACTTTCTGCTCTTTCCGCTATTGTTCTTCTGTCTAATGAATATGCAAACTCTGCTGAAATGTTATAGAACATTTGTAAATCTTTTCGACCTAATGAATTTCTATAGCGCATAGCTTTACCAGCGTCGGGGCTCCAATTTCCCATATCGGAGGCATAAGTACCAGTAAATATTTCCCGAACAAAATTAGCATTAGTAGAGGCCGCCAGTGCAATAGTACTGATAGGATCCCAAAGAACATTAACTCCAAAAGGAATATTGATCTTTTCAGCTACTCTTCCTATCATATAAGCCATAGTGGATAAGCTAGATCGATTCACTTTTAATTCATAAGGTCTATCATTTTCATTGCCAAACATAATGGCGTCAACACCAGCATTTTGTAAATGTTTAACATCAGCTTGAATAGAATTTAAAATATATTTTAGTCCCTTTTTCTCATCATATAATGGGGATCCTGGCAACGCTGGGAAATGAACCATTGCTATAATTGGTTTTTTTGTTTTAAATAATTTATAAAAATTTTTTTTCATTATTTACAGTGCCTCAGCTTTAGACAGAGAGTGTACGTTTTCAATTCGCGCAGTCTCTAAATCTTCTTCTAAAATATTTAACTCTTGTCCTATAAATTTTTCTATAGATTTAATCAATGCGTATGCATCAAAACCGTAGTATTTGGTTAAATATTGTTTAGATCCTCCATGAGCAAATGTGTCTTTTAACCCAAGTTTGATTAATTTTTTTGGCAAACCATTTTTTGATATTATTTCAGAAATCATTGTACCAAGACCACCATTAACTAAATGATTCTCCATCGTAATTACTCCTAATTTTACATTAGTTAATAAATCTAAAATTTTTTCTTCATTAAAAGGTTTAAATGTATGCACGTGAAGATGTAAAATTGAAATTCCTGCATTAACTAATGCCGCTCTTGCTCTTAATGCTTCTTCAGTACAAATACCTGATGTTATCAATAAAATATCTGTTCCAGAATTTAAAACCCTAATGTCACTTAATTTGAGAGGCGTATCAAAAAGTCTAGGAACACTTCCTCTTAACATTCTGCAATAAACAGGACCATCTACTTTATCTGCTACTTCACATATACTCTCCACTTCTGTTGCATCACCAGTTTCTATCACGGTCATGTTAGGTATTGTTCTCATGATTGAAATATCTTCTATAGCTTGATGGGTCATTCCTGCTGGTGTTGTTATCCCAGGCAGAAAACCCATAATACGTATTTTTCTTCTAGGATAGGCAATAGATGCAAGCAGTTGATCATATGGTCTACGGTATGTAAAAACCCCAAAGGTGTGGATGAAAGGGATAAAACCACTCATTGATAATCCACCAGCAAAACTCATCATATTTTGTTCAGCCATACCCATAGAAACAAATTGATTTGGAAATTCATCTCTAAAAGAATCTACTTCACAAGAAGATGTAAGATCTCCAGATAAACATAATATTTTTTTATTTTTAGATGCGTAGTTTTTGAATGTATAACTGTATGGTTTATTTACTATTTCAATCATTTTAGTACTTTATTGGATCTATGCCTAATTCTTTTGAGATTTCTAAATTCATTTTACTTCTCTCTTCTTCAGATTTAAATCTTACATAATGCAATCTTGGGAATCTTTTTTTCAAATATTGCATACCTTTGTAAGGAGAAGTTCTTGCAAGAATAATGAGAGGTTGATCTTTATGCTTTTCATTTTTTGCTTGTCTCATGGCCTCAATATCATGACCATCTATTTCAATACATTTTGCTCCAAAAGAATTTATTTTTTTTTGAATATTCCCTATATCCAAAACATCACTCATAGCCCCGTCAACTTGTTGCTCATTAACATCAACGATTGCCCAGAGGTTATCAAGCTTATAGTAAACACTGACTTGAAGTGCCTCCCATATTTGCCCTTCTTGAAGCTCTCCATCAGACATAAATACGCAAGTATCTCCGGAGTCTTTATTTAATTTTCTTCCATAAGCTATGCCTGCTGCAGTTGATAACCCAATACCCAAAGTGCCATTATGCATTTCCATACCTGGTGAATGTTCTGCTCCAATAATTTCAACTGACGACCCATCCTGATTAAACATTGATAAACCTTCAGGAGCCATTCGTCCCACTTCAATTAAAGTTGCATAAGCTACAAGAGCATAATGGGCTGGAGCAAATATAAACCTATCATATTCTGATGAAATGGGCCCATTATAACCTGCTCCAGTTTTATAATTTTTATTATTAATATGAGGGACGCCAGAAAAAGTCTCTGGAATGGACGGCATAATTGAGTCACCAATATTTAATGCTTCGTTATACAACCAAGCAAGTTGTTCCGCGGAAGAACACGCTTGACTCAGATAAGCACCATTATTTTTTATACAATGCTCAAATACTCTTCTCCTAATGCCTAAAGCAATATCTTCAGAATTTAATTTATTTTTTTCACGCAATTTTAGACAATCCAGACAGTTCCATCAGGTTTTAAAACACCTTTAGTGAAAATAAAACAACCATAAGGTCTTGTTTCACTTGTAGTGATCACAGCTGTAGTTTTTTTTGCTTCAACATAAAATTGCTGTCTTTCTATTGAACCAACTTTCCAATTATCTCCAGATACTTTTTTTACAGTATCAATTAACTCTTTTTGCACTTCATTAATTTCATCAGGTTGACCATCCACTTCCATTCTTTGAACAGAATAAGGAATAAAGCTATCCAGTGGAAAGTGCGTAAGTAAAGCTGCAGCAGCTTGAGGAACATTTAGTCCGTCCATACGAAATATTTTATTGCCCTGTGAATAGGATGGAAAATTGGCATCACTCAATACAAATTTATCACCATGACCCATTGACCTGATAAGTGATAAAATTTCAGGACTGATTAAAGGATTAACATTAATTAACATTTTGAACCTCTTTTGTTTAAATAAAAAATTATAGCATTATAAAACAGGAATTATATAAAAAATTTTTATATACTTTTATTTTTTAAAATAGATTTACTCTCCGTAAGGTATCCAAATATTTTTTACTTGTGAACTCTCATGAAGAAATGCATTTAAAAACTCTTCAGACTCATTTGACCAGTCAATACGATTATTTTTAGGGCACCAGTATCTTTTAAGATTAAAAACCGTATCCTTTATTATATCTGACCTTATACTAGAACTATTAGAAAATGACCAAATACCATCAATGTTCTCATGTTGTGCTAAGGTTGTATTAAGTTCATTATTTCTCGATGTTAGTATATTGATTGACCCTGCTGGAATATCTGATGTCTCAAAAACTTGATATAATGATGTTGCTATTAATGATGTTTTTTCTGATGGCACAATCAGACTTGCATTACCATTTGCAAATAAAGAAGAAATGGTTGTTGTTAAGCTAAGTAAAGGTTTATATTCGCACATCAAACTAGCAATAATACCAATTGGTTCTTTTACCGCTAATGTTAAACCTCTCATTGGAGGGTTGTGAATATTACCCTCAAACTTATCAGCCATAGAGGCATAATAAAAAATTCTTTCACAAGATTGCTCAAATTCTTTTAATGCAGTAATTTTATTTACACCTGTAATACTCATTAATAAATTTACAAATGTTTCTTTTCGCTGTGATAAATTTTCAGCTAAATAAAATAAAATTTGAGAACGATTGAAATTATTTAAAATTCCTATTTTAGATTTTGATGCAGCTTCAACTGCATCTCTAACATCTTTTCTATTTGCTCTGGCAATGTCACAAATAAATTCTTTTTGTGCCGACATCTGATTAAAAGAGTAACCACTGTCGGGTCTTTTTTGTTTACCTCCAACATACAACTTAGGAGTTGTATCTATTGAAGGAAGTACAACTTTATTCTTATTTATTTTTATTGCAGTTTTAGGAGCTTCAGGTAGTGTTTTGTCTTGGTAGGCTCTTATACCCTCTAAACCTCCTTCTCTTCCAAATCCGCTTTCTTTGTATCCACCAAATCCACATGCAGCATCAAATAAATTTGTCGAGTTAATCCATATTACTCCGGCTTTTATTTTAGGTGCAATATCAAGTGCAAGATTAATATTTTCTGACCAAATACTTGCGGCTAAACCATACGGGGTATTATTTGCTATACTCACTGCTTCACTAGGAGTTCTGAAATTAAGAACAGATAACACAGGTCCAAAAATTTCAACTTGCGCTATAAAAGAAGATGGGGAAACATTGGTAAAAATTGAAGGTGGATAAAACAAACCATCTGTTGGACAAGCCCAACTAGGTTGCCATAGCTTAGAGCCTTCCTTCTCTCCCTTTTTTACAATTGATTGAATTTTTTTTAATTGTACTGGCGCTACAATCGCACCAATATCAATCGATTTATCCAATGGATTTCCAACACGTAATTTTTCCATACGGGCTTTTAATTTTTTAATAAATAATTTTTCTACACTTTCTTGAACTAATAATCGTGAACCTGCACAGCATACTTGACCTTGATTAAACCAAATCGCATCAACTACTCCTTCCACAGCACTATCAAGATCAGCATCTTCAAAAACAATAAAGGGTGATTTACCCCCTAACTCCATTGTTAATTTTTTTTCTTGCTCTGCAGAAGATTGAATTATTTTTTTCCCAACTTCAGTAGAACCAGTGAAAGCAATTTTTTTTGTATCTTGATGAGAGGTAATAATCTCACCTGTGCTGCCATCTCCTGTAATAATATTAATAACACCTTTGGGTAGTCTCGCTTTTTGGCATAGTTCAGCAAAGTAAAGAGCAGTTAAAGAAGTGAATTCTGCTGGTTTTAAAACAACAGTATTACCAGCAGCAATTGCAGGTGCAATTTTCCATGCCAGCATCAGTAGAGGAAAATTCCAAGGAATAATTTGACCAATTACACCAATTGGTTTTTGTTTATTAGTATCAATTTTTTTCGCCCAACCTGCATGATAATAAAAGTGTCTAGCTACTAATGGAATATCAATATCCCTCGTCTCTCTTATTGGTTTTCCATTATCAATAGTTTCTAGCACAGACAAAAACCGAGAATGTTTTTGAATTAATCTTGCTAGCGCATATAAATATTTAGCGCGCGTGTCTGATGAAGTTTTAGACCAAGAGGCAAATGCCTTTTTAGCTGCACCGACTGCTTCATTGACATCACTTTTATTGGAAACAGCTAGTGTTGTTAATTTTTTATTAGTTGCTGGATTTATTACCTGTATTTTCTTAGATGATTTCGATTTAATCCATTTCCCATTAATGAATAAAAGGTTTGGATGATTGAGAGAATTGATCCATGACATCACATCCTTGCTGTCTTCAGGGGCAGGACCGTATGTAATGTTTTTAAAATTTTGTATAATTTTGCTCATTACCCAATCGCTAATTTTTCTTTATTTGCATATCTTCCTAAAGCAAAGTGATAGAGTTGTCTCTCAATATCAATAAGTAGACTAGAAGCTCCAATACGAAGATATTTTGGATTGATCCAATCATGATCTAACTCTTCCATAACTAAAATTAAAAACTCTATAACAGTTTTGGCTGTAGAAATACCGCCAGCTGGCTTAAAACCAATTTTTTTACCTGTCATTTGATAAAAATGCCTTATCATACGAAGCATAACAAGACTATTGTTGAGGTTGGCATTTATAGACTCTTTCCCTGTAGAAGTTTTAATGAAATCAGCCCCTGCCATCATACAAACCATAGATGCTTTTGCAACATTTCTGAGTGTCTCCAAATCCCCCACTCCAAGTATTGCTTTAATATGTTTGTTTTTTGCAGCTTTTTTAAATTCTCTTACTTCTTCATATAATTTTTTCCAATTATTTTGCAGAACAAAACCTCTATTAATAACGATATCAATTTCATCAGCACCATTTTTAATAGATTCTGTAATTTCAAGTTTCCTCGTTTTAAAAGATGAAAGTCCAGCAGGAAAACCAGTTGAAACTGCCGCTACGGGAATATTTTTTGGAAGATTTTTTTTAGCTTCTTTGATTAGATGATGATAAACACAAACAGCGCCAACTTGAATATCTCCTTGACTCAATCCTAAAAGATGAAGCAAATCGAGAGAGATCGGTCTTTTAGCTTTTTCACATAAGCGCTCTACTTTTCCAGCCGTATCATCGCCACTTAACGTTGTTAAATCAATTAATGAAATTGCTTTTAATAACCATGCAGCTTGATATTCTTTTTTTACAGAACGTCTTTTGGTTAATGTAGATGTTCTTCTCTCAATAGCACTGAGATTAATACGAATATTACTTACTAAATCAGTATCTAGGTTCATATCTTTTTTAAATATTTTCTATTGTTAGTGGTCTTGACATTAATTTATTAATTTCGTCTTCTATATCAAATCCATTATAGAGAATATTAAAAACAGACTGTAAAATTGGCATTTCTATATTATTTTCTGAAGCAATTTTTTTAGCTGCTTTTGCTGTATAATATCCTTCAGTAATTGCATTTTTATCAAGCTCTTTTTCAAAATTTTTGTGTTTAATATTTGCTATTTTAATTCCAAAATTAGTGTTTCTTGATTTAGATGAATTACAAGTTAGCATCAAATCACCTAATCCAGATAAACCAAAAATTGTCTCTTTTTTTGATTTAAAAAACATAGCAAACCTAGATATTTCTACAAAAGAACGAGTAATAAGCGCACTTCTTGCATTTTCTCCTAAATTTAAACCATCTGAAATTCCAGCAGCAATAGCATAGATATTTTTTAATGCTCCACCAATTTGACAACCAATTACATCATTTGAATAATAAATGCGAAATTTTTTATTCTTTAACATGCCTGAAATAGTATCAAAAATAAAAGAATTGGAAGAAGCAAATGTTGCTGCTGTTGGTAAATCTTGAGCAACCTCGTCTGAAAAACAAGGTCCTGATAAAATACTAAGAGATTTAGGTTTAATTAAACTATCAACGACATTTGATAAAAACATTGATGAAGAAATTTCAATACCTTTTGATGCAATAACAATATCAGACTCTAAATTTTTAAAATAAGATTTTGATAAAACTTCACGAATATTCTGACTAGGGAGTGCAATGAAAATTAAATTTTTATTTGTAATTTCTTCTAAATCATCAGTAGCTCTAACATTATCATTAAAAACAGCATACTTTAACTTAGGATTAAAATGATGTTCATTAATAGAATCCATCCCTTTTTTATCTCTAGTATAGATTAAAACTTCTTGATCGCTAAAAAGCTTTGCAAGAGCACTTCCCCAAACGCCACCACCTAGAATACCAATTGTCATTTATAGTCTTTCCACAACATATTTAGCTATTGCTAAAGATGAAGTTAATCCTGGCGACTCTATACCATATAAATTAATGAGATTTTCTATTTGATGATTTTCTACTGTGCTTATGGTAAAATCACGTTTCACTCTATCTTCCTTACTGGTTATAGGTCGAATACCAGCATATGATGGTGAAAGCATATTTTCATTAACATCGGGTAAATATTTATTTATTGAATTTACAAATTTTGATTTTAAACTTTCATTCACTGAATAATCGTATGGATCTTCAACCCATTCAGCATCAGGTCCAAATTTTATTGAATGATCAACCTCCAAAGTTAAATGAATACCAAGGCTTATTTTTTCAGGAACAGGGTATATTAAATGATTAATAGGTAATTTTTTATTTAGAGAAAAATAATTACCTTTTGCTAAAAAAGTTTGAGGTACATGTTTCTTATCAAGACCTTCAATTGAATTAGCTACTTCAGATGAAAATATTCCAGCTGCATTAATTAAATTATTACAAATAATTTTTGTTTCAATGTCTTTATTAACAACTAAAATTTCAAATCTATTATTTACAAAAGATATTTTTTTTACTGTAGAATTGTAAGATACCATTCCTCCATTAGTTTCATACTCACCAAGATAAGACTGCATTAAGCTATGTTGGTCAATTATACCAGTGGATGGAACGAGTAAGCCTCCTACACATTTAATAAGGGGTTCTAACTTGTTAACTTGTTTTTCATCAAGTATCACTAGATTTTCAACTCCATTCAATTCTGCTTGTTGTTTAATAACCAGAATATCATCTATTTGTGATTGATTACTAGCTACAATAATTTTTTTGGTATTTATAAAAGGTACATTAAATTTTTTTGCATAAGCATAAAGTAGACGATTACCCTCAACACAAAATTTAGCCTTTAAAGTATCTGATGGATAATAAATACCTGCATGAATAACCCCTGAGTTTCTAGAGCTTGTGATTTGCCCAATATTTCCTTCTTTTTCAAGGATAATTACTTCAGGATCTTTAGAGCTAATTTCTTTTGCAACAGCTAAACCAACTACTCCAGCCCCAATAACAACAGTATTTGTGTGAAATTTCTCCATATTTTACTATTTTGTCACTATTTTAAGTATTTAAATATCATTGATTTCTGTACCTTAGAATTGATTTGATCTATATAAAAAAAATAATTTCTCGGAGGAAATATGAAAAAATTACTTGTTGCAGCTATTATAAGCTTGTCGTCTATCTCGACAGCTGCTTTAGCTGAAATTAAAGTTGGTATTATTTTAGGTTTCACCGGTCCAATTGAATCTCTAACTCCTGCTATGAGAGATGGGGCAAAATTGGCATTTCTAGAAGCTTCAAATTCTGGAAATCTTCTTGGTGGTGAAACTTTCACAATACTTGAGGCTGACTCAACTTGTGTTGATTCTGCTGCAGCGACGGCTGCTGCTGAGCAACTAGTTGCTGATGGTGTATCTGCTATCATGGGTGCTGACTGTTCTGGTGTTACTGGAGCAATCAATGCTAACGTGGCAGTTCCTAATGGTATCTTGATGGTATCTCCTTCTGCAACTTCACCTGGTCTAAGTAAGATCGCTGATAATGGAACGTTCTGGAGAACTGCTCCATCTGATGCAATGGGTGGTAAAGTTTTAGCTAACTTAGCTCTTAAGAGAGGTATTGAAAGTATTGCTGTAACTTACACAAACAATGACTATGGAAAAGGATTAGCTGAAGTATTTGAAGCTGCTTTTGCTTCAGGTGGAGGAACTATTACTGCTTCTGCTTCACATGAAGATGGAAAAGCCGATTATTCATCAGAAGTTGGTGTTTTAGCATCTGCTGGTGGTGACGCTTTACTAGTTATTGGTTATATTGATGATGGTGGAAAAGGAATGATTGAAGCATCTCTTGATTCTGGTGCTTTTGATACTTTTGTTCTGTCTGATGGTATGATTGGTCAATCAATCGTTGATAATATTGGTGCTGATCTTGAAGGTTCATTTGGTTCAATGCCAGGTGCAATTTCAAAAGGTTCTGCAAAATTTGCTGACCTTGCTGCTGCCAACGGCATGGATGGAAGTGCTCCATACGTAGGAGAGTCATATGACGCTGCTGCTATTATTGCACTTGCAATTCAAGCAGGTGGTTCAGCTGATAGAAAATCAATCTTATCTAATATTAGTAAAGTATCAAATGCTCCTGGGATTGTTATTAATCCAGGTCAATTAGCTTACGGTCTGCAAATGTTAGCAGCTGGAAAAGATATTGATTATCAGGGTGCAACTGATGTTGAATTTAACGCATTTGGTGATGCAGCTGGTGCCTTTAAAGAACTTGAAGTTTCTGGTGGTACTTTTGTAACAGTAGGTGCACTATAATATTTTTTACTAAATTATTTATTTTAAAAACCCAGCTTTAATAGCTGGGTTTTTTTTATCTTTTTTTTATTAGAAGTTATGAGTGTCTTACTTTTTCAGGGATAATACCTTTAGGACGGTATCGTAATATTAGAAGCAAGACCATCCCCATTAATAAATATCTAAAATATGGAACACTATCTAATAAATGTAAACGAATTGCATTTTGTGGATCCATACCAGAAGTAAATATTTCAATTAAAAATGTAGTAAGTGGTGCAACTTCAATCCAAGCAAACCAAATAACAAACCCACCAAAAATAGCTCCAAGATTGTTTCCACTTCCACCAACAATTACCATAATCCAAATAATAAAGGTAAAACGAAGTGGTCTATAACCTGAAGGAGTAAATAAGCCATCTAGTGTGACAAGCATGGCACCTGCTACGCCTACAATTGCAGCGCCAATGACAAAAATAATTAAGTGTTGCTTAACAATATCTTTGCCCATGGCATTTGCAGATACTTCATTATCACGAATAGCTCGCATCATACGCCCCCACGGAGATATCTGTGCTTTGTTAGCAAAATAATAAATTACAATCATGACAATAAAAAATAATAGTGCGTAATTAAGTTTTACGAATATTCCTGACCCATCAATAATTAAGTTATTAAGAACTTCCTGTTTTGTATCAGGATCAATAATATTATTTAATTTAGATGAATTAAACCATGTTACCATGTTTATAAACCATTCAGCATTTTGCAGATTAATCTCATAGGGCACTGGCCTTTTTAGACCAATGACATTTTTAACTCCTCTTGATAACCACTCTTCATGTTTGAGGACACTAACAACAATCTCAGAAATACCAAGGGTTACAATTGCTAAATAATCTGAACGTAAACCAAGAGCTACTTTTCCAATAACAAAGGCGACACCTCCAGCAAAGAAACCACCAACAACCCATGAAAAGATGATTGGTAAGTTTGCTCCTCCTAAAAATCCAGCTAACGCTGGATCAACCTCTTCAATTTTTGCTGTTGCATTAAGAAAAAAATATCTAATAATTATTAATCCAAATAAAATTACTAAACTGTTTAACCAATATTTATGGGATTTTTTTTCTACTAATTTAGTTATAAAAAATACAGCAATTACCAGTACTATCAGTAAAATAAAACTTATGCCTAGCCCTGAGCCACCAACTTGCCAAGCTTCTTTAATAGGGGGATAAGATACAAGTACAGCAGCTAGTCCTCCCATAGCTAAAAAACCCATTACACCAAAATTAATAACACCCGCGTATCCCCATGAAATATTTACACCCATTGTCATGATAGCAGAGATGATACACATATTAAGGATTACTAAACTAACCGACCAGCCTTGAATAAAACCAACTAAAATAAATAATGAAACCATAATGGATATGGCTGTCCATTCGTATTTATCAAATCTCATTACAGAACCTTTCCTCTAAATATACCTGATGGTCTAATTAAAAGCACAATTACCAAAATAGTAAAGGAGACGGCAAATTTATAATCAGTAGAAAGCAATTGAACTAAACTTGATGGCTCTAAACTCTCAGGTAATAAATATTTAAAGAATTTTTTATAAGCATAGGTTACCATTATTTCTGAAAAAGCAATCACATACCCTCCAACAACAGCTCCAAAAGGACTACCTATACCTCCAACAATTGCAGATGCAAATACTGGTAGTACAAGATTTAAATAAATGATGGGCTTATAACTTTTATCTAAGCCATATAATGTTCCTGCTACACAGGCTAAAGTGCCAACAATTAACCATGTAATAAAAACAACACGATCTGGATTGATACCAGATAATAATGCCAAATCTTCATTATCAGAGAACGCTCTCATAGATTTTCCAGTCTTTGTTTTTTGTAAAAACCAAAAAGTAAAAGTTAAAAGTAATATTGTAATAAGTATAGTAATTACCTGAGAGGATTTAAGAGCAAGACCCTCATTTAAACCTGTTATAGATTTAAATTGTTTTGCTTTCACGATAAATTTTTGTCCATCAGAAAACTTGATTGTTTCAGTACCTAAAACAATCCTAATAATTGCATTTACTACGAACATAACTCCTATAGAAACCATGGCCAATACAACTGGAACACTCTTTTGCTTTCTATAATATTTAAATACAAATTTATCCGAGAGCAAACCAAGCACAATTGTAGCTAAAATACCAAAAGGCAAAGCAATTAGAGCTGTTGGCAATATACCTAATCCAATATTTTGAGATTGAAAAAACCAAGTAAATAAAATTGTAATCATGGCTCCAAAGGACATTAGTTCACCGTGCGCAAAGTTTGCAAATCGAAGCACAGCATAAACAAAGGTAACCCCTAGCGCACCTAAAGCTAGTTGAGATCCATAAGATAAGCCAGGAATAATGACAAAATTAAGCAAAACAACTATAGAGTTTATAAAATCAATCACATTAACCCCCTAAAAATGACTTTCTTACTTCAGGGTTATTAAGTAAATCTTGGCCACTTCCCTCTCTACTGTTTTTTCCATTAACAAGAACGTAACCTCTATCTGCAATGTTAAGAGCTTGCTTTGCATTTTGCTCAACCATCAAGATGCCTACACCAGTTTTACCTACCTCAATTATTCTTGAAAATAATTCATCCATAACAATTGGTGAAACACCAGCAGTGGGTTCATCTAACATTAAAATTTTTGGCTTTGTCATTAACGCTCTTCCAAAAGCAACTTGTTGGCGTTGACCTCCTGATAACTCACCTGCATTTTGATTTCTCTTTTCTTTCAAAATTGGAAATAGATTATAAATATCCTCCATAGTAAGACTGATATTATCGTCTCTAATAAACCCACCCATCTCTAAATTTTCCTCGACACTCATACCAGTAAAAACATTTTGTGTTTGGGGGACAAAAGCAATTCCTAAATTGACTCGGTCTTGGGGAAGCATTGAAGTTATATCATTCTGTGCAAATTTTACAGACCCTTCAGACAATTTTAGCATTCCTAAAAGTGCTTTCATTGCTGTTGATTTGCCAGCTCCATTTGGCCCAACAATAACTGCAATCTCTCCTTGTTTGACCTGTAGATTAATATCCTTAATGATATCAACTCCGCCATAACCTGCTGTTAAATTTGTACCCTCTAAACTGATCATTATTTTTTACTTTTTATTCCTCTACCTAGATATGCTTCAATAACTTCTTCGTTTGACTTAACCTTGTGAAAATTACCTTCAAATAAAACACTACCTTCTGCCATAACTATTACAGGATCACAAATTTTTTCAATTAAATCCATATCATGCTCAATGACAAAAAAAGTATAGTTTCGTTCTTTATTTAATCTTAATATTGCATCAGAAATTTCATTTAACAATGTTCTATTTACTCCTGCGCCAACTTCATCTAATAAAACTAAGTTAGCTTCGACCATCATTGTTCTTCCAAGCTCTAACAGTTTTTTTTGACCACCAGATAAATTACCAGCTACTTCTTGCGTTAAATGTTTTAAATTTAGAAATTCTATAACTTCAATTGCTTTTGAACGAATTTCTTCTTCTTGTTTTTTAACAACATTATCTCCAAATAAAGCATAAATTAATTTTTCCCCTCGTTGGTTACCGGGAACCATCATTAAGTTTTCTAAAACTGTTAGAGATGAAAATTCATGAGCAATTTGAAAAGTTCTTAATACGCCCATCTCAAACAATTCATGAGGTTTAAAACCAGCAATATTTTTTTCTTCAAGATATATCTCCCCATTTTCTGGGGCATATAATCCTGCTATAGTATTGAAGAGAGTAGTTTTGCCAGCTCCATTTGGTCCAATTAATCCTGTAATAGAACCTTGTTTAACTTCGAGATTGACATCATTGACTGCTTTTAAACCACCAAAACTTTTATTCAAATTTTTAATCTTAAGCATTATTTAATTTTTTTAAATTATAATTTATTTCTACATTCAAAACCAATCCCATGGATATCATGATTGATAGCATGACTGAGCCTCCATAAGAGATAAGTGGCAAAGGAATACCTACAACAGGCATTAAACCTGACACCATCGCAATATTCATAAAAACATAAATAAAAACATTTGAAGCAACTCCTAAAACTAAGATACGGCCAAAAGTATGAAAACATTTGATGCTAATAAAGTAACAAACAGCTATTAACAAAATAAAAATCAAAATAATAAAAGTTGTTCCAAGAAATCCAAATTCCTCTCCTATCAGAGTAAATATAAAATCAGTTTGCTTTTCAGGCAGATACTCAAGATAGGACTGAGTTCCTTGCAAAAAACCTTTGCCAGAAGCACCTCCTGAGCCTAAAGCAATTTTTGATTGAATTAACTGGTATCCTTGACCTAACGGATCAGATTCAGGGTTAAGAAATGAAATAATACGATCTCTTTGATATGGTTTAATGTATTGTAAAAAAATAGGTATAGAAATTATTGTAGCCATTATACCTAGAAGAAATTTCCATATTCTAACTCCTGCTACAAAAAGAATAAAAGCGCCAAGCATAATTATACTTAGAGAAGTTCCTAAATCGGGCTGAATAACTACAAATGCAAATGGAATTATTAAAATTAAAAAAGGAAAAAATAAAAAACTAATTTTTTTTATATTTTCAAATTTTATATCATGATAAAATTTAGCTAGCGCTAATATTATCGTGATTTTTACTAACTCTGATGGTTGAATACTAAAACCAAATACCCTAATCCATCTAGTAGCTCCTTTTCCAAGGACACCTATTATCTCAACAGAAATTAGTAAAAGTACACTAAAAATGAATAGTAAATACGTATATTTATAGATAAGTTTTATATCAATCACACTAATAACTATTGCCATTAAAAGAAAAACATAAAACCTAATTAAATGTCTTGATGCCCAAGGATTATAAGAACCATCGGCTGCTGAATATAAACCTGCTGCACCAATAAATGATAAAAGTATAAGTAAAAAGATTAATAAGTAGTTTAAATTTTTAATTTTTGTTAAAATCATATATCTAGTTTATTTATGTAGCTGAAAATCTGTTTTGCAATTGGAGCTGCAGTTGAGGCTCCTGATCCACCATGCTCTATTATAACAGAAATAGCATATTGAGGATCATCATGAGGTATGTAGCCTACAAATAACGCATGATCTCTATTTTTCCATTCTTGTTCTTTCTTTCTAAAATCATCACTTTCTCTCTCTGATAGAGAAATTGTTTTTACTTGAGAAGTGCCAGTCTTACCAGCAAACTTAATATCGTCTATTCGTGATTTAAAAGCAGTCCCTTTATTTTCATTGACAACTTTGAACATAGCTTTTTTAATTATATTTATTTCTTTTGAATACTTTTCATTTGTTTGAAAATTTATTTTGTCTCTTTTTAGTATTGATGGTTCAATAATTTTTCCATTTGAGGCTATGATAGATGTCATCACAGCAAGTTGAAAGGGATTTGTTAAAACAAAGCCTTGCCCAATGCCTGATATTAATGTTTCTCCAGCATACCAACTTTCACCTAGCGTAGTCTTTTTCCATTTTTTTGTAGGTACTATCCCTTTTTTTTGATTAGACATCGAAATATCAAATATTTTTCCCAACCCAAAATCTTCTGCAACTTCAGCAATTTTATCTATTCCTAACTTTTTAGAAATTTCATAAAAAAATACATCACATGACTCTTTTATTGCATTTGTAACATCCATTTTACCATGACCATTTGTTTTCCAACAATGGTAAACTCTGTCCCCAAATTCTATTTTTCCAGTACAAGAATGGGTGGAAGCAGCATTAATGATTCCATATTTGAGAGCAGCAATTGCAACAATCATTTTAAAGGTAGACCCTGGAGCATATAGGCCTTGAATACTTCTATTAGTTAATGGTGACAAAGTATTTGATAAGATAGTTTCCCAATACTCTGTATTTGGTTTTTTAATTATTTTGTTTGGGTCATATGTAGGCGTAGAAGCCATACATAAAATTTCGCCAGTTTTAATATTAATTACATTTATAGAACCCGCTCTGTGTGATTGAAGTAAATTTATAGCATATTCTTGCACTCTTGCGTCAATTGAGAGAATTACTTCCTTTCCTTTTACACTATCTATTTTTGATATTTCTCTGATAATTCGTCCATATGAATTTACCTCTATTTCTCTTTGTCCAGCCTTACCTACCAACTCTGGATTAAATGACTGTTCTAATCCCTGTTTTCCAATATCTAAATTAGGCATTTTTGCAATAAAAGGCAAAGCTAGTTCCTTTTCATTAGGTTTATTGATGTAGCCTAATAAATGAGAAAAAACTTCTTTATATGGATAAATTCTTAAATAATCTTCAGCAATAAAAATTCCCTCAAGCTTATACTTATTTGTTTCAATTTTTTCCAATGTGGACCATGAAATATTTTCAAATATTTTAATTTTTTCAAATTTTTTTACCTTAGTGCTTAAATCAATAATTTTTCTTCTTTTAGTAAAATCAATATCTATAAATTTTGATAAATCGTTAAGTGTATTGTTTATAGATTTCGTATTTTCAGGAATTAAGTAAAGATCATAAACTTTTTCATTATTTGCAATTAGTATTTTATTTCTATCAAATATCTTACCTCTTATAGGGAAAAGTATCTCAAGATCTATTTGATTTTTTTTTGATAAAGTTTTGTATTTAGAAGAATCTAATATTTGAATATTATATAATCTCCAACCAACAGCAGTAAATAAAGAGAGTTTAAGAAGAAATAAAAAAAATGTTCGTCTGTTATATGTGCTAACCTGTTTTTTTTGTTCAGAATAAAACATTAAAGTTTATCTATTTTAGAAAAAATTAATAAAGAAGGAAAGAACAGAATAATAGTAGTAGTAAATAACCTGAATAAGTTTTCAAAATTAACAGGATAGTTAAATTGTAAATTCGCGATAATTGCCTCAAATAAAAACATGCTTAATGTTATGAAAATTATAAGAAAAGAAACTTTATTTGATGATAAATTTAATAAATATTTTTTTGTAAAATAAAATAAAGCTACAAAGATTAAAAAAGAAATTAAATGAGGTGAAATATTATCAATTAAAAAAACATCAAAAAATATACCGTATAAAAAAGATAAAAAAATAAGATAAAAATTAAAAAAATAAAAAACTAAATAGACTAAAGTTAAATGGAATAAAACATATGCTATGTAATTTACTATCTCAAAGTCAACGAAATAATTAACGCTTAATGAGAATGAAAATAATAAGATACAATTGTAAATTAAGATTTGACTACTAAGTAGCTTTGGAAACATTATTTAGTTTCGACAATTTGCACATAGTCAATATTTTTAAAATCAACAAAAGGTAATACATAAAAATTATTTTTTGTTATCTTTGTAATTTTACCTACTAGGATATCTGAAGGGAAAACCTGTGCACTGCCACTTGTAACAACTAAATCTCCAATTTTCGGCATTGTCTCATTTTTATTAAACGAACTTACTAAATGTACTCCATCTTCAGCACCTTGAAGTAGTGAATAACTTTCATTGGAAATTGTTTTTATTGCAATTGATGAATTTGGGTCAGTCAGCAACAATACTCTTGCGTTACTTATCGAAGTATCCACAGTTCTTCCAACAAGGCCTCTATGGTTTACAACAGCCATATTATTTATGACACGATCTTTAATGCCAGCATTAATGTTAATCATTTTACTAAACATAAAATCATTTCTACTAATTATAGATGCTGTTTTAACTAGAGATAAACTATTATCAGTTGCATTAAGCAACCTTTTTAAAACTCTATTTTCAGTGCTATTATGAACAGCTAAAGCTTGCCATTTTTTTAATCGCATAATTTCTTCTTTGAGAATATTATTTTCTACCTTTAAATTTCTAAACTCATACAATTCTTTTTTTAAACTATTGGCAATTTTTACTGGGGTTACAATAAATGACGTGATGGGATGAAGATAAGTATTAGAAATGGATTTAAATTTATTGACGACAAAATAATCAGATTTTGAAAATAAAATTAATAAGAAAGATAATAGTAAAACAGAAGATAAGAATATATTTTTAATTATCCTTGATCTAGATAATGCTTTAACTTTAAAAGATAGAGCCATAAAAACTAATCAGAGGCAAAGACATCACTTAATTTTGATTTTTCTTCTAATGCTTTTCCTGTGCCCATAACAACACATAATAAAGGATCTTCTGCAATAGAAACAGGTAAGCTTGTTGATCTTCTCAAAACTTTATCTAAATTACCAAGCAAAGAACCTCCTCCTGTCATCATGATTCCTCTTTCAACAATATCTGCTGCTAATTCTGCGGGGGTTTGTTCTAGGGCTCTTTTGATTGTATCTATAATTTGTGCAACAGGTTCAGCTAGAGCCTCTGCTATTTGTCTTTGAGAGATCGATAATTCTTTTGGAAGGCCAGTAATTAAATCTCTCCCTTTCACATTCATAGATCTGCCATCTCCATCTTCAGGGGGAGATGCTGAGCCAATATCTTTTTTCATCCTTTCTGCGGTTGTTTCACCGATAGCAAGCTTATGAGTTGATCGCATATATTCTATAATAGCTTCATCAAATTTATCACCAGCAGCTTTTACAGAAGTCGCAAAAACAACACCACCAAGAGATAATACTGCCACCTCAGTAGTTCCACCTCCAATATCAACAATCATTGAGCCTGTTGGTTCAGCAACTGGTAATCCAGCACCTATTGCTGCAGCGACAGGCTCATCAATAAGAAAAACTCGTCTAGCGCCAGCTGCGTCAGCAGACTCTCTTATTGCTCTTCTTTCAACATTAGTTGCGCCAGTAGGAACACAGATTACTATTTGCGGGTTTGATAAGGTCCTTCCTCTATGAACTTTTTGTATAAAACTTTTTATCATCTGCTCTGCAACTTCAAAATCAGCAATAACTCCATCTTTCATTGGTCTAATTGCTTGAATTTTACCTGGTGTTCTTCCAAGCATTTGTTTAGCTTCGTTTCCGACAGCTAATACTTGCGTGCCATTTTGATTTTCAACAGTCGCTACCACTGATGGTTCATTAAGGACTACACCCTCGCCTTTTACATACACCAGGGTATTAGCTGTTCCTAAATCAATAGCCATATCTTTTGAAAAAATACTAAAAAATTTCTCAATCATACTCTTTTATACCCCTTCTATTTTAATTTCGGCAGATTTTTTTACAATAGACTTAGTTTTTTTAAATAACAATCTGTTTAAAGCACTTATGTAGGCCTTAGCTGAAGCCACTATAATATCAGGATCACTTCCTTTTGCCTGAGATGACAAATCATCATCTTCAAGACGTACAGTAACTTCACCTTGCGCATCTGTTCCGGCAGTAATTGCATGCACTTGATACAGCTTTAAGCGAAAATCTGTTTTGGTAATTTGCTTTATAGCATTAAAAGTAGCATCGACTGGCCCATTGCCTTGACTAGTATTTGAGAATTTATCATTATTCATAATTAAGGTTAATTTAGCTTGATGTTTAGATAATGATCCTGCATTTACTTCTAATGATACAAATTTAATGTGTTCATCGTATGTCAAAGATCTTTCTCCCGCTAGAGCAATTAAATCTTCTTCAAATATTTCTTTTTTCTTGTCTGCTAAATCTTTAAATCTTCCGAAAAGTTCCATAAGAGTATTGTCACCAAAATCATAACCTAACTCTTTTAGCTTTTCTGAGAACGCATGTTTGCCTGAGTGTTTACCTAAAACTAGAGAAGATTTGTTTAGACCTACAGACTCAGGGGTCATTATTTCATACGTTTCAGCATTTTTTAACATTCCATCTTGATGAATACCTGCTTCATGTGCAAAAGCATTAGCTCCAACTATAGCTTTATTAGGTTGAACACTAAATCCAGTAATTGATGAAACAAGTCTTGATGCTTTAGTAATATATTCAGATTTAACATTTGTATGAAATGGTACTAAATCTTTTTTTACTTTTAATGTCATGACTACTTCTTCAAGAGCAGCATTACCAGCTCTCTCACCTAATCCATTTATGGTGCACTCAACTTGACGTGCACCTTCTTGTATTGCGGCAATACTATTTGCTACTGCTAATCCCAAATCATTATGAGTATGGGTTGATAAAATAGCTTTATCAATATTTGGAACATTATTTTTCACAGATTTAAAAATAGATCCAAATTCGGATGGCAAAGTAAAACCAACAGTATCAGGAATATTGATAGTTGATGCACCCGAAGAAATAGCAAGTTCAATACATTTATATAAAAATTCTAAATTAGATCTTCCTCCATCTTCACAACTCCACTCAATATTATCACATAAGTTTCTTGCATGCGTTACTGTGTGTTTGATTGACTCTAAAACCTCTTCCTCAGTTTTCATCAATTTATATTTCATGTGAATTGGACTAGTGGCAATGAATGTATGTATTCTTGGAGACTTCGCGTGTTTAACGGCCTCCCATGCACGGTCTATGTCAGCAAGTTTTGCTCGAGCTAACCCCGCTATAGTTGAGTTTTTAATATTTTTACTTATTTCTGATACTGCTTCGAAATCTCCATTAGAAGCAATTGGAAAACCTGCTTCAATTATATCAACTTGCATCTCTTCCAAGAGTTCAGCAATTTGCATCTTTTCATCAAGATTCATTGTTGCTCCAGGAGATTGCTCTCCGTCTCTTAACGTTGTATCAAAAATATATACTCTATCGCTCATATTTTATAGCCTATACACTATTACTTCATTTTTTTAAATTAATGACTAGTTAATCAAAGATTATATGTAATTTTTAGTTCTTTGATTTATCAACCATCTTGCTTTCAGCTATCCAAGGCATAAGAGTTCTTAATTTTTCTCCTACAGCCTCTATTGGATGTTCAGCTTGTTGTTTTCGCATTAACTTAAATTTTGTCTGACCACTTTTATGTTCATCCATCCACTCTTTAGTAAACTGACCTGATTGAATTTCGGCAAGAATTTTTTTCATTTCTTTTTTTGTTTCATCAGTAATCAATCGAGGACCTCTTGAATAGTCACCATATTCTGCAGTATTTGAAATTGAATATCGCATATTTGCCATTCCACCCTCATATAATAAATCAACAATTAATTTAACTTCATGAAGACATTCAAAGTATGCCATCTCTGGAGCATAGCCAGCTTCAACCAACGTTTCATATCCTGCTAAAATTAAGTGAGTTAACCCTCCACATAAAACTGACTGTTCACCAAATAAATCAGTTTCACACTCCTCCTTGAATGTAGTTTCAATTATACCTGCTCTACCTCCGCCAACACCTGACGCATAAGCTATAGCAATATCAAGAGCGTTACCTGAAGGATTTTTATCTACTGCGACAAGACAAGGCACCCCTGCTCCTCTTTCATATTCCGCACGAACAGTATGACCAGGACCCTTTGGAGCTATCATAATTACATCTATCCCGTCAGCAGGTTTTATTAAATCAAAATGTATGTTTAAACCATGAGCAAAAGCAAGAGCTGTTCCCTCTTTAATGTTAGGAGCAATTTCATTATTATAAATATCTGATTGAAGTTCATCAGGTGTTAACATCATAATGATATCAGCCCAATTGGCAGCTTCAGCTGGTGTCATAACATCAAAATTAGCATTTTTAGCTTTTTCTCTTGTTGGAGAACCATCACGAAGAGCTATTGCTACATTTTCTATACCAGAATCCCTTAGGTTCATCGCATGTGCATGACCTTGACTACCATATCCTATAATTACTATTTTTTTATCTTTAATTAAATTAAGATCAGCATCTCTATCGTAATATACTCTCATTAATCCTCCTTAGTATTCTTATAAGTAGAAATTGCAACAGGACCACTCCTTACAATTTCTATTTTAGTTATTTGATTTACCTCTTTTATAAATCGATTAATTCTCTCCGATGCACCAGCTATTTCAAAAATTATTGAGTTGTTTTCATTTTCAATTTTTCTAGCTCGATAAAAATCACATACTTCATATATTTTCTTTTTATTAGAGTCATTTAAATCAATATTTACTAGTGCTACTTCAGCCTCCACTGAGCTGCCTTCTTCATCTAAATTAGAAACACTGTGAACTGGTACAATGCGTAAAAGCTGTTTTTCAATTTGATTAACAACCTCTGAAGTCCCTTCAGTGACTATTGTAATTCTTGATAAATGTTCATCATTGCTAACTTCTGCAACATTTAGGCTCTCAATATTATAACCTCTTCCAGAAAACATACCTATTACCCTAGCTAAAACACCAGGTTCATTGTCAACCAAGACAGTTAAAATATGTCTTTTAGATGCAGCTGTACTTTCTGGACTATCGTATACTGACTTATTCATTAAACTAAAATTTTGCCTTTCTCTGCTGAACTTTCATCCTGTTTTTGATCCTTACTTAAAACCATTTCATTATGAGCTGACCCACTTTGGATCATAGGAAAGCAATTTTCTTCCTTGCTAACCCAGATATCTGCAATTACAGTTTTATCAGTGTTAATCATTTCATTAATTACATCGTCTAATTCTTCTGGTTTTTTTGCTCTTAGACCAACTGCTTTATAACTCTCAGCTAACTTCACAAAATCTGGCAAACTATCAGTATAACTTTCAGAATAGCGACCTCCATGTAAAAGTTCCTGCCACTGCCTTACCATTCCCATGTACTCATTATTGAGAATAAATATTTTTACTGGCAACCTATATTGAACAGCTGTACTCATTTCTTGAATATTCATTAATATAGACGCATCACCAGCGATATCTATTACTAATGAATCAGGATTTGCTACCTGTGCTCCAATTGCTGCAGGAAAGCCATATCCCATAGTACCTAAACCACCAGATGTTAACCATCTATTAGGTTTTTCAAATTTATAAAATTGAGCAGCCCACATTTGATGTTGACCTACTTCAGTTGTAATAAAAGTGTTTTTATCTTTTGTTAAATCATATAATCTTTGAATTGCATATTGGGGTTTAATTTCTTTTTCATCATTTGAAAAATTTAAACAATCAATTTTTTTCCAATTATTTATTTTATCCCACCAGATTTTTAAATCAGATGAATTAGTTGTTAATTTTCTATCTTTCCAAGTTTGGATAATTTTATTTAATACGTTAGTTACATCTCCAACTACTGGAACATCAACTTTAATTGTCTTATTAATATTACTTTCATCAATATCGATATGAATTTTTTTAGAATTTGGAGAAAATGCGTCTAATCTACCAGTTACTCTATCATCAAAACGTGCGCCAATATTTATCATTACATCACATTCATGCATTGCCATATTTGCTTCATACATTCCATGCATCCCGAGCATACCAAGAGAATTTGGATGTGAAGAACCAATTACGCCAAGACCCATTAACGTCATCGTTGCTGGAGCCTCTGTCATTTCAACAAACTGCGATACTAACGCGGATGCCTTTGGGCCAGAATTAATACATCCTCCACCAATATAAAATATTGGTTTCTTTGCTTTTGAAATTAAATCAACAACTTCATTGATTTTATCATCGTTATGAAAAATTTCAGGCTCAAATAATCTATGAGATGGAATTATAATTTTTTCTTTTTCAATGTAATTACCTTTTGCAAACTGAACATCTTTAGGAATGTCAATTAAAACAGGACCGGGTCTTCCATCTTGAGCAATAGTAAAAGCCTCATGAAACACAGGTGATAATTTATTTGGATCTTTAACTAGATAATTATGTTTAGTACAAGGTCTTGTAATTCCAGTTGTATCACATTCTTGAAATGCATCGCTACCAATTAAATGTTGTGGAACTTGACCAGTTATACAGACAATTGGAATACTATCCATCATTGCGTCTGTAAGACCTGTTACAACATTAGTTGCACCAGGACCTGAAGTTACTAATACTACACCAACTTTACCTGTTGAACGTGCATAACCTTCAGCAGCATGAATTGCACCACCCTCTTGGCGTACTAAAACGTGTTTAATGGAGTTTTGTTTGAATAAAGTATCATAAATTGGTAATACCGCACCACCCGGGTATCCAAAAACCACCTCAACCCCTTGATCTACAAGAGATTGCAATACAATTTCAGCACCTGTCATTTCTTGTTTCATTGCCAAGGTCTCATAGGCTGTGGATAAAATAAAATCAATAAATTACTTCAAAATCAATGAAATTTAATAGAATTTACATCAATTTCAGAAGGAAATTTATCAAATTTCTTAAAAATCTCTAATTTTGAGGAGTTCCACCAGGTATGCTGTCTTTTCACATAATTTCTTGTAACTTGCTGTCCCTTTTCAATGCATTCGTCTAAAGTAATTTCATTAGCTAGATATTTTGATATTTCAGGAACCCCGTGGGCTCTCATTACAGGAAGTGATGTATTTAGTTTAAGCGCTAATAATTTTTTTACTTCCTCAACTGCACCTTTATTAATCATATTAATAAATCTAGAATTTACAATTTCATAATTTTTTTTTCTATCTGGTAAAAAAAGAAAAATTTTAAAATTAAAATTTTCAATAAATTTTTTATTTTTATTTAATTTCCAATCACTTAGCTTTTTACCAGTTGACTCATATATCTCCCAAATCCTTCTTATTCTAACCGTATCATTAACATTTACTTCTTTAAGTGAATTAGGGTCACAATTTTTAATTTGATTTATTAAAAAATCTTTTCCAAATTCTCTTATTATTTTTTCAGATTCTTTTTTAATACTTTCTGGAATTGGTGGAATATCAATTAAACCATTAATTAATGTATCAATATACAAACCAGTTCCACCTACTAATATTGGTTTAAAATTATTTTTTGAAGTCTGATGAATAATATCAACTGCATCATTACACCACTTGTCAACGTTATAGCGTTCCTTGCCCTCAATGTGGCCATACATATAGTGAGTAATATTTTTAGTTTCTACTGTAGTAGGTCGAGCTGTTAGTATTTGTAAGTTTTTATAAACTTGCATACTATCAGAATTAATTATGACACCATTAATTTTCTTTGCTAATTTTATTGAGAAATCTGATTTTCCAGTCGCAGTAGGACCAGCTATTACATAAATAGTTTTTTTCAATTATTAATAAATTTAATTGTTACCCAGCTTGTCTCTTCATCTCTTTTAATCTTGAGTAATAAAGATGATCTTCCGGTTTTTTCATATTTTTCAACAAGCGATATAAAAGAAGTTGATGACTCAACAGCCTCTCTATTTACTTCCAATATTATGTCACCTTTTTGCAAACTTATATCATCAAAATCTATTTTGGTTACAGTAACACCAATTGAGTCTTTAGTATCGTCAATAACTATCCCTAGTGATTTAATTTTTTTTTCTTGAGATTGTTTTTCATTTATTTTAGGTTTTTTATTTACATACGTTTGTTCAGGTAATTCACCTAGTTCAACTTCAATAACAATTTTTTTATTTTTGCGCCAAATTTCTACTGTAGCAATAGAGCCTACATCAGCTTCTGCTACTACTCTTGGTAAATCAGTCATTTTAACGATTTCAATATCATTAAACTTAAGTATGACGTCACCATCTTCAATTCCTGCTTTTTTCGATGGACCATTAGGATTAACATTAGAAACAAAAGCACCCTTTTCATTTTCTAAACCTAAACTTTCAGCAAAATCTTTTGAAACTGGTTGAATCTGTACTCCCAACCACCCTCTTTTAGTACGTCCAAATTCTTTGAGTTGTTGAACTATTTTTTTGGCACTATTTGAGGGAATTGCAAAACCAAGACCAATACTACCTCCAGTCTGCGATATTATTGCAGTATTAATTCCGATTACTTCACCTTCAACATTAAAAAGAGGTCCACCAGAATTTCCTCTATTTATTGAAGCATCAGTCTGTAAAAATTTAACATAAGGACTACTCCCTCTTAAGTCTCTTGAAATTGCAGAGATGATCCCAGCGGTAACTGTGCCTCCAAGTCCAAGTGGATTACCGATTGCAATTGACCAATCCCCAACCCTCATTAAATCAGAGTCTCCCCACTCTACAGCTTTAAGTTCAGTTTGACCTGGTTCTATTTTTAAAACTGCTAAATCAGCTTTAGGATCTCTACCTAATAATTCAGCAGTAAATTCAGTTTGATCCGACATTATAACAGTAATTTCATCAGCACCTTCAATGACATGATTATTAGTAACAATAATACCCTTTTTATCTATTATAAAACCAGAACCAAGACCTGTCATAGGTCGTTGAGACGGTGAGTTTCTTCTCTCGTTATCAAAATAATCTTTGAAAAACTCATCAAATGGAGATCCTTCAGGAAATTGAGGCATTTGATTTTGAGAATCATTTGTAATAATGGTTGTTGAAGCGATGCTTACAACAGCAGGAGATAAATTCTCAACTAAGTCTGCAAAACTATCAGTATAAGCTTTTAAAGAGTTAGAAAAAGTAATTGAAAATAAAATAAGAAGACCTGATAATATTCTAGTCATTAAGCTTCTCCATAATTATTGAAAGTGAAATAAATAAGGCAAGCACCAATTATTGTCATAATAAGAGATATAGTCTTTATTTTTTGCGGATCAACACTGGCAAGCTGATCTAATAATTTTTTTAAATTTCCAGCTAAGAAAAAATATAACAAACCTTCAAAAAAAAGAAGTAAGCCTATACCCAGTAAGAGTAGCTTTAGCATTAATTCTCTATTTCAATCTCTCCAAAAAACTTTTCACAAACTTGGCCTGGTGCAATAACCATAGACATTTCGGTATCCCCAAAAGTATCTCTACAAGCTTGCATAGTTCTTAAAAAATCAAAAAATTCTTCATCTAAACTATATGCATCTGCAAGAATTTTATTTTTTTGTGCATCGCCTTCACCTCTTAGGATTGATGATGTTCTTTCGGCTTCAGCAATTATAACGGTTTGTTGTCTATCAGCTGAAGCAACAATTTCTTTAGATAATTCTTCACCTTCAGCTCTTAAAAGATTTGCTTCTTTTTCTCTTTCAGATCGCATACGCTGATAAACGTTATTAGAAACTTGTTCAGTAAGATCAGTTCTTCCAATTCGTATATCGATTATTTCTACACCAAATGACTCTTGATTTGTTAAAATTTGTGTTTGAATTTCCTGCATTATGCCAACTCTTTCATCACTAAGTAATGATGTTAGAGAATATTGTGCAATGACACCTCTAACTGATGCATTAATGATTCTTCCAAATCTATCAGAAAAGGTTGCTTCATTCCTAACTGTTTGAAAAAATTTAAGAGGATTTACAATTCTATACCTTGCAAATGAGTCTACAATGATTCTTTTTTGATCAGATAGAATCATTTCTTCTGGTTGTGGATCAAGATTTAATAATCTTGAGTCTAGAAAAACAGCATCCTGAATAAATGGTATTTTAAACTGTAAACCAGGTTTGGTGATAACTTTTCTTGGATCACCAAATTGTAATACAATTGCTTGCTTTGTTTCATTGACGATAAAAAATGCTCCTGTAAATGTTAAAAATCCTATGAATATAAGAAGGACTATAATGATATTTCTAGGTGTAAATTTCATTAGTTACTGCTTCCCTTTTTTAATTCGTTTAATGGCAAATAAGGTACTACACCTTGACCACCTGCATCATCTAGAATAATTTTGTTCTTTCCTTCAAGCACTTCTCTAAGTGTTTCTAAATAAATTCTTCTTCTTGTAACTTCCTTTGCATCTTTATAACTATTATATACGTCTATGAAATTTTGAGCCACACCTTCTGCTTGTTTAACCACTTGCTCTTTATAAGCTTTTGCACTTTCAATCAACTTTGCAGCTTCACCTCGGGCATTAGGAACTATTCTGTTTAAATAAGTGTTCGCTTCATTAACTAATCTTTCTTTATCTTGACGAGCTCTTTGAACTTCATCAAAAGCATCTATAACCTGAGATGGCGGATCTACACTTTGTAGTTGAACAGATTGAATTAAAACTCCACTTTCATATCCATCTAAAACTTCTTGAAGACCATTCCTAACTACTTGCTCAACTTCCTGTCTACCTTCCGTAAGTAAAAACTGTAAATCTCTCTGACCAACAACTTCTCTTACAACACTTTCAGCCATATCTTTTACAGTAAGTTCGGGGTTTCTAAGTTTGAATAAAAAATTTCCTGCATCTTTAATTCTATAGAGAACAGTAAAAGCAACATCAGCTATATTTTGATCACCGGTTAACATGAGACTTTCTTCAATTACTTTTCTTTCAGCGTTTGTGTTTGATGAAAAGCCTAAATCAGAAGCACTTCTAAAACCAACATTTATTTTTCTAATTACTTCAACTTTAGGAGTAATAGTTTGGCCTATAGGTGATGGAAAAAAATAGTGAAGACCTGGTTCTGTGGTTTTGTTATTCCACTTACCAAAAAGTAACTCAACACCTTGCTCATCAGGCTCAACTCTGTAAAAGCCTGTGGCAAGCCAAAGTAGAATACCTATTAAGATAAGTAGCGATATATTTCTTGGACCACCAATTTTAAATTTACCAAATCTATCTTTAGCTTTTTTAATAGACTCCTCAAAGTCCATATTATTGTTTGATCCACCACTTCCCCATGGGTTATTAGTGTTACCACCTGAACCCCAGGGATTATTATCATTATTATTTTTATTCCAATTCATATATTTTTTGATAAAATCGAATTACGCTACTATCATTATTTAAACTAATTACTAAGTTATATTTGGGTAAATTTAAAAAAATCAAGTATGTCCGACAAAATTTTTCAAACTATCATTAATTTCACCAAAAATTATAAGGATCCTGAGAGCAATTTACCATTTGATCAAAATAATTCAAAAATACAGATAGTAGAAAAAAATGGAAACATTAATATTAGTCTAACAATTAATGATAAATATTTAGAACAATATAACAAGATTGCTGAGGTATTCAAAGATGGTTTAAGTAACCTTGAAGGAATACTATCAGTAAACGTTGCTCTTACTTCAGAGAGTCAACAAAGTGGATCTGAAAATAATGATAGTAGATTCAAAATTAATGCAACAAACATCATTGCAATAGCTAGTGGCAAAGGAGGGGTTGGAAAATCGACTTTTGCTGTTAATTTAGCAGTTGCACTAAACCAATTAGGAAAAAAAGTAGGTATTTTAGATGCTGATATTTATGGCCCAAGTGTTCCAAGAATGATGGGGATATCAGGTAGACCTGAAGCAAGCAATAATAAAAAATTAATTCCTTTAGAGAGTTATGGAATTAAGTGTATGTCAATTGGTTTTTTAGTTAGTGTTGATACCCCTACAATATGGAGGGGGCCGATGGTAATGAAAGCATTAGAGCAAATGTTTAACGGCGTAGAATGGGGAACGCTAGATTATTTGATTATAGACTTACCTCCGGGCACAGGAGATGCACAACTAACTCTTGCTCAAAGCTCGAAATTATCTGGATCAATAATTGTTTCCACTCCTCAAGATGTTGCTTTAGCCGATGCCCGCAAAGGTATCAATATGTTTAAAAGAGTAAACGTTCCGATTTTAGGATTAGTTGAAAATATGAGCTATTTTATTTGTGATAACTGTAATGAAAAACACTTTATTTTTTCAAATGATGGAGCAAAAAAAGAAGCTGAAAAATTTCAAATACAATTTCTTGGCTCGCTTCCAATTAGTAAAGATTTGAGAATTCAATCTGATGAAGGAAGACCTTCGTGCATAGATGATCCAAATGGAGAAATTGCTAAAAAATATTTAGAAATAGCCAAATTAATATAAGAACTAAACATTCATTGGTGCTAATATCTTAGGATGTGGATCATAATTCTGCAATTCAAAATCTGAGGTTTTGTAATCAATCATTATTTTTGGGGGAAACTTTAATTTTGGTAACTGCTTTGGTTCTCTTGTTAATTGTATCTTAACTTGATCAAAATGCTCTTCATAAATATGAAAATCTCCAAGAGAATGCACGAATTCTCCAACTCCTAATTTACATTCTTCTGCAATTATATGTATTAGTAGACTATAACTTGCTATATTGAATGGTACACCTAAAAACATATCACAAGAGCGCTGATACAATTGACAGCTTAATTTTTTTTTAGAAACAAAAAATTGTGAAAATGCATGACAGGGAGGTAAAGACATTTCGTTTAACTCTGAGGGATTCCATGCAGTCAGTATATGTCTTCTACTGTTTGGATTTTTTTTTAATCCTTCTATTAATTCATGTATTTGATCAACACCATTAAAATTTCTCCATTGTACTCCATAAATTTTACCTACATCACCAATAAATTTTGATTTATCTTTCCAGTAATCTGCTTCTGCATTTTGAGTCCAAATGGTTTTTTTATCCTTTAAATTTTCTCTTTTGTCATCGTAAAGAATTTCAGCTAATCTTCTTTCATCATTTGAACCTTCTAAAAACCATAATAATTCTGAAACTACTGCTTTCCAAGCAAGTTTTTTAGTCGTAACAACTGGGAAACCATCCTCAAGATTGAAACGCATTTGATAACCAAAAGCTTTTTTTACATTACCAGCTCTGCTTTTTACAAAATCTCCATTTTCGTAACAATATTTAAGAGCATCTAAATAATTTTTCATTTTCTCCAAATTTCAAAGTGGCAAGTATCATCACAACTAATTTTTTTTATTAATTCCATAGAATTCATAATTTTATTAATATCTATAAATTTATCACAACTAAAATTACCGTAGATTCTCGTTAAGTAAAACTTTTTAAATAAATTAAATGTTTGTTTAATAATTTCAGGCCCACCAATAATAAATATATCCTTTTCAAGATATTTTTTTTCTAAACTCAGAATTTCACCTGATACATCTCCATTAATATAATGATCAGCTCCTGGGTATAGAGAAAAATCTTTGCTGGTAACTAGTATATTTATTCTATTTTTAAGTGGTGTAGGCATAAATGGATCTTCCCAAGTTTTACTTCCCATTACTACAATATGATTTTCTGTATTTTTTTTAAACCATTTTAAGTCATTTGAATTTTTTGGCCAAGGCATACTACTCCCCTTACTTATGCCTCCATTATCATCAACTGCCATTATCGCTTTAATCATTTGAAAAATCTTATTTCACTAAAAACTATTGATAACAACTAATTTTTGTTAAAAATACTAGATTTAAATTCAAAACTATCTTGATGAATGACTTTGGTTTATAAAGAGAATGTTGATTTATCAACTATAGCGATAAACGCTTTATGTAATAGGTTGTGCGGACCCGGGGGCGGTACCCGGCGCCTCCACCATGATAATATGGGGGCGAAATAGGTTTGACGTTGACTAAAAGATAAAGACTTTGCTCGGCATGGTACCGCCGTTATCGGGCTGATTTTATAAACGCTAACGATAATAGATTAGCTATCGCTGCCTAGTTTCTAGGCTAGCGCGGTTTGGGGCACCGGGCAACAGAACGCCCCATACTAAATCTTCAATAATCTTTGTAAATGTTCGGTTTTTAAATATATAAAAATTGATTCGTCGTAATCTCGCCGTAAGAAAATTAAATTTGATATAAAGATTTTATTTATATTATTTTTTATTTAGTTTTATAAATTCGTTGAGCTCTTTAAAGTGAACAGCAAAATTTAGTCCTTCTGCAAAATCTTTTCTTACAACTTGTGTATTTACACCAACAACAAAACGAAGAGTGTGAGAAGGGTTTTCATAAATTATTTTCTTGTAAATAATTCGTATATAAATGATGCAATTAAACCTATAAAACTTAATCCTATAAAAGAACCAAATAAATATCCCCCGTTATAATAAATTGAACCTTCCGGCAAATTTATAACACCGTATCCTAAACCAATAAAACCACCGTACAAACTCCATTTCAATTTTCTATTCATTTTTCATTTCCTCCCATTCAGCAGATGATACTCGAACTCGCAAATTATCAACCCAGTTGAGTTCATTTTCTACATCTGAGTTCCAATCTGTGCATGAAACTGAAATATATTCACCTGTATCTAGTATTATGTATTCCATATCATACTTACCCTGATCATCTTCATAGATGTTTTTAATCCAATCATTATTCTTAAGTAACTGTGATAAATTTTTTAAAATTTCTTTTTTCTTTGGATAACAATTTTCAATATCAGTGTCATACGCAATAGCACCTCCAATACTAAGTACTATATATCTGTTATCATTATTTTTGTAACCAACTTCTAATTGCTCATACTCAGAGTTCATAGTTTTGGGAAAAAAACTAGAACTGTTATATCCTTTTTCAACATAATGATTCCACTGGTATTCAAGAATTTCATCTTTTGAGTATTTATCGATTAAACTATCTCCCAATCCAATACCCTCTATTTTAAAATCTTTAATGTAATTACTCTCACATCCAAAAAGAGTTAAAATTAAAAAAAGTGTGAGAAAGATTTTCATTGATTTTCCTCCTTCATTAATTTGTAGTATTTGAATGATATTCTACATTCCACTCTACATACTCAGTGGTATCAATTCCTACTTGGAAATAATCTTGCCATCTCAACAATTCATTATCCCAGTCATAACATCTTAAATCTACACTAAAGTCTGATCCGAAAGCAAACATAATACTTGAAGTATTACTGCTACCCATATTAGATTCAGGATAAGGTTTTTTTAGGACTTCTTCTCTATAGATATCTACATATTCTGAAGTTATTTTGATATCCCATTGTTTTTGTTTTCGATAACATTCATCAATATTATATCCATAAAAAATTGTACCCATAATACTATAAACTTTATAAGTTTTATCATTAGGTTTAAAAACAATTTGAAGACCATCATATTCTTTAAAGAATGGAAAATTTATAAATGCAGCATCAGTAAACTTTCCATCTGAACCAATGTAAGCATCTTGCCTTATGTTATCATTTATTTCTTTTTCAGAAAAAAAATCTAATAAACTGTCACCGATACTTATCCCTTCAATTTGAAAGTCTAAAATATCCTCTGCAACCACCGAAGAGGAGAACAACAAAACAAAGAGTGTGAGTAGGATTTTCATTTAATTATCTAACAATTCTATACAATTAAAATTAACCTGAATGCTTCCATCCGATCTATAAATAACAACATTAATTTTTTCTTCCCAGGATTTTCTAATAACATATTTGCCATAATCATTTGATGAGTCTTTATATAATGAAATTAAAGAAGACTCACATTGTTGATAATTAGCAAATCTGTTTCCATATTCATCCCAGTGAGCAACACCAATAGTATCATGCTCAGTATTATAATAAGTTTGAATCATTATATAATCAGCAAATACTGAAGACGAAAACAAAAAAACAAAAAATGTGATTAGAGTTCGCATTTTATCAATTAATATATTTATTACTGCCTACTTGTTAGCATCTGAGAGAATTGTTTATTTTGAATTTCTACACCTAAATAATCAACATAGTTCAGTTTTGTTTCAGTTGCTTCGTTCCAATCGTAGCAAGATACAGTAATATTTTCGCCAGATTCAAGAAAAATATATTTTTGATCGAAGTCACCTTCATCATCATCAAACTTACTACTTTTCCATTCTGATATTTTCAAAATTGTAGATAAATTTTCAATAATTTCTTTTCTTTTTAATATACATTTTTTCATAAAATCACTTTTCTCATCAAAATAAATTTGTCCGCTGATTCCCTGAACTAAATATTTTGAGTCATTTCTATTATAATCCGCACTGTACTGAGCATATTCAGAGTTTATATTTCTTGGTAAGAATAGCGAAGTAATGAATTTTGTTTCTGGATAATAATCTCTTTGATTTTCTAAAATTTCATCTTTAGAAAATTTATCAAGTAAACTATCTCCCAATCCAATACCCTCTATCTTAAAATCTTTAATATAATTTCTCTCACATCCAAAAAGAGTTAAAATTAAAAAAAGTGTGAGAAAGATTTTCATTATACAAATATACCATAAATTATTATTTTATGAAGTTAGCATAGAGTTGAAAGTCGCAAATTCGTCAAAAACTCAAAATCAGAGCATAGAGTTATGGCATAGAGTATTAAAAAATGTATATAATACAACGCATAGGGCAACTTGTTGAGGCAACAGAACGCCCCATTTATTTAATTTCCCTTTGCTTCCTCTTATTTTTGTAAAAGAAGTTGCATACACTTTTGCATACAATTTGGATACACTGTCAAGTGGCAAAATTCCTAATTGAGGTATTGCAATTTAAGTTATTCGGTAGTACGCCCTTAGGAAATATATGGATAAAAAAACAAAATTAGAAACTTTAACTGAAAACACTGTTGATGAAGGTAAACAAGTTTTTTTAAGTAAAAATGACCGTGTTGGAGATAATCCAAATAAAATGGTTATTGGGAGCGGAACATCTTTTAAAGGTTCTGATATTAATACTGACTATATTGAAATATACGGAAAAGTGGAGACAAGTATTCACTCAAAAATTATTTACGTTGGCACTATTGCAGAAATTATTGGACCAATTACATGTGATCATATTGAAATACATGGATCAGTGAGTGGAGGTATCCAAGTCAATGGCAAAGCTACAATAAAAAAAACTGCTACTGTAGTTGGTACCCTTAGATATGACGTAATTTCTGTTGAAGAGGGAGCAAGTGTGTATTCAGATTTACATTGTACAAAAGCTGATCAAAAATTAGTAGATAAAATCTCACATCTAAAAAAAAGTATGAGTAAAGGAATGTTAAATAATATTTCATCATTGACTGTTGAAAAAAATGAGGATCCAAAAGAGGAAACTACAAATATTGAAAAAGACAAAAAAAAGAAGCGTTCGTTCTTTTCATAAAACTTGCCTAAACATAAATATTCTAGTCGCAATATTGTCGTACTGAGAGAAATTTTTTTTATTTTTTGCTTATAAATTTTGAGTTTTCTGTTAGTTTGATTCACACACTGGGCAACAGAACGCCCCTCTTTCAACTTATAATCTTTATATATATCAGCAAATCTAACTAAAATCCTCTTCGAGGATTACTAAGAAGTTTTAAACTAATTTTAATTAATCTGTTTAATTTCAATAACTCATTAAGAAGAGGCTGGAGAGTTCTAAAAGTTTTACGAGTGAATAGTATCTATTTATATAAATATTTAAAAACACACACGCTTATGACTTAAGAACAATTGGGATAATAATAAGTTTCAAGTCGTCGCTAATAAGAATATTGGTAAAATTTCAAATATAGTTGAAAACTGAATTAGATAACATGTAAAGAAAAGTTTTAGTAATTGGTCATGAAATAACTATTGTTATCTAATTCTTTTTTAACTTTAAAACCACATTTCTTATATAGTTTAATCGCTAAAATATTTTTTTTCTTAACTTTTAAATATACTTTTTTAATATCTAAATTTATTCTTAAAAAATCTAATGATAAAATCATAGATTTTGAAGCAATACCTTTACCCCATAAAGAATTTTCTCCAATAAAAATATGAAATTGTGCAGAAGACTTTTTTATATCAGTAAAATATATATTACCTATATATTTCTCATTTATACATATTGCTAAGTTTAATCTATCGTTTTTTTTATTCACTTTTTTAAACCACGCTATTTCATCATTTATTGTAACTTTTTTACTAAAACCACCTCCTTCAGTTAATTTCCAGATATTTTTATTATTTCTAAATTTTACTAATTTTTTTAAATCACTTTCTTTTAATTTTCTGATAAAAATTAAATTCTGCTTTAAAGAATTGCCCATTACGAATTCAATTACCACAAAAAAAAAAATTTGACATCACAAATATATATGCTTGAAGTTCTATATTGCAGATATTGTATTTAATAATCTCTGAATTAAAACGAATATCAATTTAATTAGACCTTTAAAGTCTTTCCTTAAAGTAGTGATTTTATACAAAAAACTAAAAAAACAGACTACGATAACCAAAACAAGAAATTTAAAAAATAATTAAAACTTACTAAGAAGTTTCTACAAAGAAGTTTCCAAAGATTCTTGTTTTATGTTAATGATGATTTAGTGATCGTTCTACAGAACGCTCCATTTGATATGAAAGAAAAAGTATTAATTTTTATATTTTTAATTTTTTATTCATCATCATCTATAGCTTTTACAAAAAAAGATTTTTCTAATAATCAATTATTGTGTTCCTCGTTGCTATCGGGATTTGAATTTGTTTCCTCTAATAGAGTGAAAGTCATTAATACAGATATTAATAAAATAACTACAATTAATGAATATTACTATGATGTAGATTTAAAACTCTCATACATAAATATATTCTCAAATGAAAATAATTTAAGAAATAGAGTTTATTCTATTGAGCTTAATTCTTTAAGAGTTGACGTTTGGACAATGACTGGGGGAGGATTTACAACTAGAGAAATTTTTCCAATTGGCCTTTGTGAATTTGTAAAAATTAATAATTTTTTATCTTACGTGGAAAGTCTAAAATAACTGATAAGATGCCAAGCAACAGAGTACCCCCCCTTCTCTCTATTTGATTATTCTCTTTTTTTTATTTTATAGATAATTCTTATTATTACTAAAATAATTAACAATATGGTAAAAAAAATGAACTCTACAGAAATTACATCTGAAGATTTAAAATTTTTTATTTCATAAATTTCATAAATTTTACTACCAAAGTAAGTAAGAAGAAAAATTATAGGACTAAAACCTATAAAAGATGAAATGAAAAATTTAGATTTTGTAATATTTATAAATGAAAAAAATAAATTTTGGATAAATAAAGGGATGCCAGCTATTAACCTTATTAAAATGAGATATTCATAACTTGAATGCTCCATTAAATTATTTAGTTTTTTTGAAAACTTTAAAAAAAAAAGGTTAAATAAGTTATTAAATAAATTTTTTAGAATATATATAAAAATATAACTTCCAATTAATATAGCAATTATATTTATTAAAAATCCTAAATAAAATCCAAAAAAAAACCCTGAAGAAATGATAAGTATTGGACCGCCTGGAAGAGAAAGGCTAAAAAAAATAATCAATGAAAATACATAAAGTAAAAAAAATAAAGTAAAATTATTTTCTAATTGTTCATAAAAAAAATTTATAAAAAAATATAAATTATCAAACATAAAAATTAGATTTTTACAAATTGATTTGCTGGATCATGCAAAGGTTCTTTAATTAAATTAAGTTTGTATCTTTTTTTTGCTATTTCTATTTCAAATTTACGGTAATTTTTATTTATATCTACTTTTGATGATACATATCCAAAAACCATGCTTTTATCATAAAAAAATGAGTAATTACCTGATGTGCTTTCTCCAACTATTTTATTTTCTAAAAATATTGGCTCATCATGTAAAACTAATGGATTTCCTGGTTCGGCATCATTTATTGTAAACATTACTAGTTTTTTGCGTGATATATTTTTTTCTTTTATGAAGTAATCCTTACCTACAAAATCGTCTTTTTTATTAAGTTTTGTAGCAAAATCTAAATTAGCCTCATAAGGATTTTCTGCTGGAGAAATATCATGCCCCCAATGCAAATATCCTTTTTCCATTCTCATAATGTCCATAGAGTGAGCACCTGCATGTACTAATTTAAATTCTTTTTCTTCACTAACAATTGTTTCATAAATCTCTTTTGATTTTTCAATAGGTATATAAATTTCCCAACCAAGTTCACCTACATATGAAATTCTTTGAAACCACATCTGAATTTCATTAAATTGAATATATTTTCCTGTGCCAAATTTAAAATCATCATTTGAAAAGTTTTGACCAAATACTTTTGATATTAAGTTTCTACTCTTTGGACCAAATATTCCAAGACAAGCATAATCATCAGTAATGTCTTTGAAATTAACCGCATTGTCTAGATATTTCAGAATATGTTTTTTATCATGATTTCTAACACTAGATCCAGTTACTATTCTAAATTTGTTTTTATCAATGCAAGTAACAGTTAAATCAGCTTCAATTCCTCCTTTTGAATTAAGCATCTGAGTGTAAGTTACTGCACCAACCTCATTTTTAATATTATTTGAGCAAATATATTGGAGAGAGGAATGAGTTTTTTCACCACTTAACTCAAATTTAGCAAAAGGTGATAGTTCAAAAAGAGCAACATTTGTTCTGGCATTTATTGTTTCGAATTTAGCAGACTCATACCAGTTTTGATATCCATAACTATACTTATAATGTGCACCTTTATTGTTTAAAGAATACCACATAGGTCTTTCATAAGCTGCAGATTGCCCAAAACATGCGCCACGAGCCTTTAATTGATCGTGATAAGGTAATAATTTAATATTTCTTGATGTAGTATGTTGTTTGTAAGGCCAGTGCATGGCATATAAATTACCAAGAGACTCAGTAACTCTCTCAGTTATAAATTTTAATTCAGAGTGAAATTTTTCAAATCTTGAAACATCAAGAGAAAAAACATCTTCATATATTTCTCCATTCATCATCCACTCTGCAGTTATTTTGCCTGCACCCCCTGAACTTACAATTCCAATACTATTGAAACCTCCACATATATACAAATTTTTAACTTCCGGAGTTTCGCCGAGTAAATAATTAGTGTCCGGTGTAAATGACTCAGGGCCATTAAAAAACTTTCTAATTCCTGATTTCTCAAGACTTGGTATTCGATTCATTGCATTAATTAAATACGGTTCAAAATGGTCGAAATCCTCAGGCAACTCACCAAATGAAAAATCTTCAGGAACTTTATAATTATTAACAAAAGCAGGTTTTGCATTTGGTTCAAAAACGCCAACTAATAATTTTCCAGCATCCTCTTTTAAATACAAACAGTTATTATAATCTCTTAGGACAGGTAAAGATCTATCTATTTCTTTTATTGGCTCGCTTAAAACATAAAAATGTTCATCTGGATACAATGGTATACTAACATTTATTTCATTAGCTATTTGTCGAGACCACATCCCTGTAGCAAGAACAACATACTCACATTCAATTTTTCCAAAAATAGTTTCGACACCAAAAATTTTATTATTTTTTACTAAAATTTTTTTGACAGGACATTTTTCAACAATTTTTGCACCATTTTGTTTTGCCGCCTTTGCTAAAACATTTGTTACTCCTACTGGATCAGCTTGTCCATCTCTTGGAATAAATACACCTCCAACAAGATCATCAATATTAATTAGAGGATAAATTTCTTTAATTTCATCTTTACTAACTTCTTTAGCTTCAATTTCAAATCTTTGAGCAAATGTGACTTGTCTCTTTAGTTCCTCAAGCCTATCTAATGTTGTCGCAACAGTTAGTGAGCCATTTTGTTTTAAACCTGTTGATAATTCTGTTTCCGTCTCTAGCTGTTTATATAAATTTAATGAATAGTTTCTTAGTTTTGTAATTGTTGCACTTGAGCCAAGCTGACCTATCAATCCAGCTGCATGCCATGTAGTTCCTGAAGTAAGAACATCTCTTTCTAGCAAAACTGTATCTTTCCAGCCAAACTTTGCCAAGTGGTATGCGGTTGAGCAACCAGCAACACCTCCACCAATTACTACAACTTTACATGAACTAGGTAGGTAATTTGCCATATGAAATAATTTTATTTTTATTTAGTTAATAACATTAAACTATAAATATATATATTGAATAAATATTTACTAATAACTAAGATTTAATTCAAGTATAATAAAAATGATTAATTACCAAAAAATTTTAAACAAAAATTTGTTAAATGTTTTTATCGATATATTAAAAAACATTGAAAGTAATGGATTGGATGGAATTAACCACTTGTATATAACTTTTAAAACAGACAATTCAAAAAATATAATTCCAGACTGGCTTTTACTCAAATATCCTGATGAAATGACTATTGTTATACAGCATGAATATTACCATTTATCAGTCAATAAAAGTTTTTTTAATATTGGACTTTCATTTAATAATATTAAAACTGATTTAAAAATTTCTTTTGACTCTATTATTTCTTTCGCTGATCCTTCATCTAATTTTGGATTAAATTATGAACTTAATAAATCTAATAAAAAAACAGAAAAAAATGAAAAAAAAGTTTTGAAAAAAAATAAAAAAGAAAATGATAATTCTAATGTAATTAAGTTTTCTAAGTTTAAAAAAAATTAGCTTAGATAAAAGAAGTCAACTAATTTTCCTTCATCTAGATTAATACATAAAGGTGAACCTGTAGGAAGTTCTATGGAAGAAATTTCTTCAGGTTTGTAAATGCCCAGCTCAATCATCATTGCTCTTAAAGAGTTTCCATGAGCTGCTATTAAAATATTTTTATTTTGATCTAAAAGTGGTTTTATATTTTTTTTAAAATAAGGAGATACTCTTTCAACGACATTTTTTAAACTTTCACCATTTGGTGGAGGAGTATCATAAGATCGCCTCCAAATGTGTACCTGTTCTTTACCAAACTTATTTGCCGTTTCTTCTTTATTTAAACCTACTAAATCACCGTAATCTCTCTCATTTAAGTTCTCATTTCTAGTCATAATCAATTTATTATTATTTATGAGATTTGTTAGATTAGCTTCTATAATAGCGATTTCAGCAGTTTTATTAGCTCTCTCTAAAACGCTGCTAAATACATAATCAATGTGAATTTTGTGTTTTTTAATTAATTCACCTGCTTTTTTGGCTTCGATTTCACCTTTTTTAGTCAAAGGAACATTTTTCCAACCTGTGAATTTATTTTCTAAGTTCCATTGACTTTGGCCATGTCTAAGCAAAATTAGTTTGTTCATAATATTTGTATTCTAGTAGTAAGTTTATGTTATAAATAAAATCTTTATTAACAAACTATGACAAATAAAAAAAGAACAGAATCTGACAGCTTAGGAGTTAAAAAAATAGATTCTAAGAGGATGTGGGGAGCTCAAACTCAACGCTCATTAGAGAATTTTAAGATATCGAATGATAAAATGCCTAAAGAAATAATAATAGCTTTAGGTATGCAAAAAAAAGCAGCTACTTTAGCTAATCAAAATCTAGGATTAATAAATAAAAATTTGTCAAATGCTATTGTTAAAGCTTGTGATCAAGTAATTAATTTAAATCTACTCGATGAATTTCCTTTGTCTGTATGGCAAACAGGTTCGGGCACTCAAACAAATATGAATGCTAATGAAGTTATCAGTAATTATGCAATTAAAATTTTAAAAGGAAAAATTGGATCAAAATCGCCAATTCATCCTAATGATCATGTAAATTTATCTCAATCTTCTAATGATACTTTTCCAACCATAATGCACATTGCAGCTAATGAGTTAACTGATAAGAAACTTATACCAGCGATAAAAAATTTAATTAAAGAGTTTAAGATTAAAACAAAATCATATTCAAAAATAATAAAAATTGGACGCACGCACACTCAAGATGCCACACCTTTAACAATGGGAGATGAGTTTTCTGGTTACCTACATCAAATTCAAAATAATTATAAAAGAATCATTCTAAGTAAAAGAGAGTTAAATTATTTAGCACAAGGAGGTACTGCTGTTGGCTCTGGTATAAATGCGCCTAAAAATTTTGATAAGATTTTCTGTAAATATCTAAATAAAATGACAAAAAATAAATATAAGCCAGCTATAAATAAATTTGAAGTAATAGCTAATCATGACTCTTTAGTAAATTTTTCTAATTCTATAAATACTCTAGCCATTTCATTATTCAAAATTCTAAACGACATTAGATTCCTCTCATCTGGGCCAAGGTCTGGCCTAGGAGAATTAAATATACCTGCGAACGAACCTGGTTCATCTATTATGCCAGGTAAGGTAAACCCCACACAAATTGAAGCTCTTAGTATGGTATGTTGTCAGATAATGGGAAATAATTTAGCCGTTAATCAAGGAGGAGCACAAGGTCACTTTGAATTAAATGCGTTTAAACCACTAATTATTTTCAATATCATAAATTCAATTAATTTACTTGCAGACGGAATCAATAGTTTCAATAATAATTGCTTGAAAGAACTTTCAATCAATAAAGAAAACATAAAGAAACATTTAAATAATTCACTAATGTTAGTCACTGCCCTAAATAAATATATAGGTTACGACAGTGCAGCAAAAATTGCTAAAAAGGCCTTTAATGAAAATATTACATTAAAAGAAGCTGCGATTACACTTAAATTAGTTACTAGCGAAGAATTTGATAGAATTGTTGATCCTAAAAAAATGATTTAAGATATATATTCGTAATTATTTTGGTTTGAAAACAATTTTCTAAGAAGTTGATTATTAAGGTAGTGTCCAGATTTGTTTCCATAAAAATAACCTAAGATTGGCGCTCCCGCTAAATAAAGGTCACCAATTGAGTCTAAAATTTTATGCCTAACAAATTCATCAGTATATCTTAAACCATCTTTATTTAAAATTTCATTTTCTCCAACAACTACTGCATTATCAAGAGATCCGCCAAGTGCTAAACCATTAGACCTTAAATGCTCAACGTCTTTTTCAAAACCAAAAGTTCTTGCTGCAGCTATATCAGTCTTATAATTTCCATTAATTAATTGAAGTTGACATGATTGTTTTGAAACTAATTGGCTGGGAAAATCAATCTCAAAATCTATTGAAAATTGATTATTTGGAACAATTTTCACTGAACTGTTATTTTCATATACTTCAATTGATTTTTTTATATTTAATATTTTTCTTTTCTTATTTTGTTTTTTAATTCCAACTTTTTCAATCATCTCTACAAAAGGTCTTGAACTGCCATCCATGATAGGCACTTCATGCGCATTTATGTAAATATTTAGATTATCAATATGTAACCCAGATAAGGCACTCATTAAATGCTCAATAGTTGATATTTTTAAACCATATGAATTTGATATTGTTGTGCTTAGTAAAGTCTCTGAAACGTTAGACCAAAGGGCTTCGATCACATTATTATTTTTTTTGTCTACCCGAATAAATTTTATACCATTATCAACTGATGCAGGTTGTAAATTTAATTCAACTTGACTCCCAGTATGAAGCCCGATCCCTTTTGCAAAGATAGAGCTTGCTATCGTTTGCTGATTGTTGTTTTTTTGGTTTGTTGCTATCATGTAAAAAAGTGCAGTTTACAGCACTTTTTTATATTTTTATTAAGATTCCACAACTAACTGAATATTACAAAATATTACAAATACTAATTTGCCTGTCTTCTTAAGAAAGTTGGAATATCTAGCAATTCCTCTTCTGATTCTGCTTCCTGATTAAAATCTTCGTCAGTCTCATTATTAGTTGCACTAAATTCAGGCTCTAATCTGTCATCAATTTCTGGAGAAATATCATCAGTCTCATCATAATCTTTTTCATTAATGTTATCTGAAATGTTATCTGAAATTATCGGTTCTGATTTTTCTTTTAAATCTTGTATTTCAGATGGAATATTCTTCGAGATGTTGTCAAACAAACTTAACCTTCTAACTGAAGTTTCATTTGAGTTTATTTCCTCGATCTGATCTTCATCATTATTTTCAATTTTATCCGAAGTGAGATTTGTGCTAGTGTTTTCATTTTGAACATTCTCATATTGATTCATGGTTTCATGATCAAGAGGTTGTTCATTTTCATCATAGTCCTCAATATTAGAATGATTTAAAACACTTTCTTGTGTTAAATTATCTTTGCTCTCTTGAAGATTTTCTAATTGATGATCTTCTTCATAAATTTCAGTTTCTTGACTATTTTCATTTGTAGAATGAATATTTTCCTTATTATTATCTAATACATTATCGACCGTTGTGGTTTCAATATTTTGATCAAGACTTGAATGTGATTTATAAACATCATTATTTATATTGATAGAAGCAAAACTTTCTAGTGGCTTTGCGCTTATACCTACATTAGAATCAATTCCAGTAGCTACAATACTTACTCTTACAAGACCATCCAATCTATCATCACAAGTTGTTCCATAAATAATATTAGCCTCTTCATCTACCTCTTGTTTTATTCTATTTGCAGCTTCATCTACTTCATATAACGTAATATCTTTACCGCCAGTAATGTTAATTATTAGACCTTTTGCTCCTTTAAGTGATACATCGTCAATTAAAGGATTTGCTATCGCAGCTTCAGCAGCTGCCACTGCTCTTCCCTCGCCAGAAGCTTCGCCTGTACCCATCATGGCTTTTCCCATTTCAGACATGACAGTTTTGATATCAGAAAAATCAAGATTAATCATTCCAGGCTGGACCATCAAATCAGTTACACCTCTAACACCAGCGTATAAAACATCATCGGCCATTTTAAAAGCATCTGCAAAAGTTGTTTTTTCATTAGCAATTCTAAATAAATTTTGATTAGGTATGGTCAATAAAGTATCAACAAACTGTTGAAGCTCCTCAATGCCTTTTTCGGCTAATTTCATTCTTTGAGAACCTTCAAAATGAAATGGTTTTGTAACAACGCCTACAGTAAGAATTCCTCTTTCTCTAGCAAGTTTTGCTATAACAGGAGCAGCCCCCGTTCCTGTACCACCTCCCATTCCAGCTGCAACAAACAGCATATGACTTCCATCTAATTTTTCAGCAATTTCATTTATTGCTTCTTCTGCAGCCTGTTTTCCAATATCAGGTCTCATACCAGCGCCCAAACCGCGAGTACTGTTTAATCCTAGTTGTATTTTATTTGTGCATGAAGATATTTGTAATGCTTGTGCATCTGTGTTGGCTATTAAAAAATCTACACCCTCAAGATTTGAATTCATCATATTATTAACGGCGTTCCCACCTGATCCGCCAACACCTAAAACTGTTATTTTTGGATGCAGATTTTCACCTACATCTTGTAATGAAATATTAATTGTCATTTATAATTCTCCGCCGTTTTTTTGTTTTTTAACGAATCCTTGCCGAAATCGTCAATTATAAAAATCTATATATAGTATATCAAATGTACTGATCTAGCCAATTAAAAAAACCGTTAAAACCTTGTTTTTTTTGTTTTTTTCCCTGTTTTTCAATAATTTTATCCAAAAAAATATCAGGATCGAACATACTACTTCCAATTACATCAGCAAAACTTGAATTTTTTAAAACTTCTTGTGAGCTTAAAACTTCTTTTGGATAACCAATTCGAACATTGCTTGAAAATATCAATTCAGCATATTGAGATATGCCTTCTAATTGAGAGCCTCCCCCTGTTAAAACAACATTCTTTATTTGTTTTTTATGAAGATTATTTTGTTTTAATTTTTGCCAAATCATCTCAAGGGTTTCTTCAACACGCGGTTTAACTATGGAATTAATTTTTAATCTATTAATCTGAACAAATTTATCATTTTCTCCAGAAATTATCGGCACTTCAATGATTTCATATTCATCACTTGGCGCACTTATTAATGAGCTATACAATGTCTTCAATCTTTCAGCACTATCTATAGTTGTTGAAACTCCTCTTGCAATATCATTGGTGATATTATTACTACCAACTAAAACGCTATCTCCATATATAAAATTGTTATTCTCAAAAATAGATATCGAAGTATTTGAATGTCCTAAATCTATACAAATTGAACCTATAGTCTTTTCATCTTCACTTAACACTGCTAACGCAGAGGATAAAGGGGAGGGTACAAGATTATCAACTTTAATGTTTAATTTATTTATAATATTTTTATAGCTATTAATAATTTTATAGGGAATTGATATTTTGTAAAATAATATTTTTAAATACTGACCGTAACTACCAATTGGAGAATTAGATAAAAAATTATTATCTAAAATATACCCATAGATATTATTATATAATTCGTAGTAATCTTCATTTATAGAAAAGTAATCAGATTTATTGATGGCTTTTTTAATATCTAATTCTGATATTTCATTGTTTAAAATTTCAATTTCAGAGTCGTAATATTTTGAAATACTCTCAAAAGTTGGAATATTTAAATTAATAGAATTAATTTTTGTTTGTGATTTTTTTTCAGACTCATTTATTAAAGATCTAATTTCATTTAATAATTCATCAAAATTAGTAATTAGATTTTTTTTTAAAATTTTAGATGGATAACTCTCACATGATAATAGTTTACACTTTTTGTTTTCTATTATTTCTAATACAGCACATGAAATTTTAGAATTTCCAATATTTAAGCCAACTTTAATCATTTTCCTCAAAATTTATAATTGCTTTATTATGATTTCTTAAATCTATACTTTTTATTAACAAAATTTCACTTTCATCTAATTGATCTAATAATTTAATATAACTATTAAGTGAGGTTTCAATATTTTTTTCAGGTAATAATACTAGCAATTGATTACTAAATTTCAGATTCCATCTTCTATCATTTATGTAGTAAGCTTCCACAATATTTTTTAGTTTAGAACTTTCTATACTTTTAATAATGTCTAATAGCTTAACTGCATGATTTAATGAATTTTTTCCAGAAAAAATTATAAACTTTTCATAATTGTCTTTAGATTGAGATATAATTTTACCATCTTTAGAAAAATAATAAGATTTATTATTGAAAAAAAACAATCCGATTGGTTCATGCTCTAAAATTTCAACTGTAATTTTACTTTTAAAATTATTTGACAAATTTACATTTTTTACCCAATTAAGATCACTTATTTCATTAGAAATACTTCTTAGAGAGATTAAGAAAATTGATTTACCAAAATATTTACTAATGATTTGAGAAACTTCAAATTTGTCTACCCTTTTTAGATCATTAATTTCATAAGAAGTTAATAAATAATTGTTTTGTTCAGAAAATTTTTGAAGAACCTCTTTATATCTTTTTTTTTCTAAAAATTCATCATAAATAAAAAAAGATATTAGCAATAAAGTTAAAATTATAATTGAATATTTAAATAGTTTACCAATAGATATAAAAGTAATTTTTTTTTTATTAAAATTAGTTCTCATTTTGCTTTATTTATTAAGTTTAGAATAATTTTTTCAAACTCTATGTTTTGATACTTTGCTTGCTCTGGCAACAAGGAAAGTTTTGTCATTCCAGGCTGAGAATTTATTTCCAAAAAATAAATTTTATTTTGTTTTTTATTAAAAATGAAATCAATGCGAGAAAGTGTATTACATTTAAAAATTTTGTGAATTTTTAAGGCCAAATTCAAACATTTCTTGTAATTTTTTTCACTTATTCTTGCTGGTATGAAATGTTTTGAGAAGCCTTTTGAATATTTTGCTTGATAGTCGTATGTTGTATTAAAAGAAACTATCTCAGTAACAGCTAAAGGTTTTGGTTTAGAATTTTTTTCTAGGACTGATACAGTTAATTCAATTCCTTGAATGAACTTTTCTATTAAAAATTTTTCCTTAGTATCAAATTTTTTTTTATATTTTGTTAGTTCATTCAAAAAAATATTTAAATCTTTTTTTGATTTTATGATTTTTAAACCGTAACTTGATCCGCTTGATACTGGTTTTAAAACAAATTTTGAATATTTTTTCTTTATTGATAACAAAAAACTGGAGGTTATTAATTTACAATGCACAATTTCAAAAATTGGAGTATTGATTTTAAATTTATTAACAATTTTTTTTGATTTTACCTTATCAAAGCAATTTGTTGATGAAATTTGATTTGAGTGAGTAAAACGATATTTATTTTTTTTTAGTATTTTTTGTATAGTTCCATCTTCCCCAAATGGTCCATGTAAAGCATTAAAGCATATGTATTTATTAGAATATTTTAGAATATCTTTTTCAAATGTATTGGGATTTACAATAAAATTTTTAAAATCAATCTTTAGGTTTTTTAGAGCTATACCAATTTGTTTTGCAGTTTTAAGTGAAACTTTATGCTCCTCATTATAACCTCCTTGCAAAATTAAAACTTTCATAAATTTACTCACCTAATATTTTTATTTCCCACTCAAGCTCTACCCCGTGCATCTCTTTTACTCTATTTATGACTTTTTTACCTAAATTCTCAATATCACTTGCAGTAGCATTTCCATTATTTATTATAAAGTTTGAATGCATATAACTTATAGAAGCATCTCCAACTTTCATTCCCTTGCATCCCGATTTTTCAATTAGTTCTGCCGCAAATTTATTCAGAGGATTTTTGAAAGTACTTCCTGAAGTTTTTTCCTTTATTGGCTGTGTTTCTTTTCTTTTGGATTTAATAAAAATATTTTTTTCTAAAATTTCCTCGTATGATGAATACTCGAAATTAAAATCTGCTTGCAAAATTATTGAGTTTTGCTCTATGCTTGAAGATCTATATTTTAATTTTAATTCTTTCAAATATATATATTTTAACTCTCCTTTAGAATTTAAGAGTAAAATTCTTTTCAAATTATCTGATGTTTGAAAACCATAACAACCAGCGTTCATCTTAACAGCTCCGCCAATGGTACCAGGTATACCTGTAAAAAATTCAAAATCCTTTATTGAGTTTTTAAGAGCAAATTTTGCAAGGTTTAAATCCAAAACACCTGCACCAACACTTAATAAATTATTTTCAATTTTAATTTGATTAAAATTCTTACCTAATTTAATTATTAAACCATCATAACCTGAATCTCTAACTAAAAGATTTGAACCCACTCCAATAACTGCAAATTTAATTTTTTCTGTAAACCCAATAATAGTTTTTAGATCTTCTATATTATTAATTACCACAAACCCTTTTGCTTTTCCCCCAGTTCTAAACCAAGTTGCATTTCCCATGTCATAATCAAATAATATTTTATCTTTGATTTTTGATTGAATTTCGTAAAAAATATCATTCATTAATTTTCAAAAAATTGCTTGCCATTTTAGTTATTGAGCCGGCTCCCATAAATATGATGATATTTTTTTTATTAGTTTCTTTATAAATGCTTTTATTCAAATCCTTTTCTTTAATATAAAATATATTTTTTTTTGATTTCATTAAATGATTGTAAATATTTTTAGTTTCATAACCTCTAATTTTTTTTTCTCCCGCAGAATATGTATCAAGTAAATATAGTGTATTTATTTTTGATAAGACCTTTAAAAATTCCTTAAACAAAATTTTGGTTCTTGAATATCTATGAGGTTGAAAAATAACAACAATATTTTTATTAATTTGTTTTGCGCCTTTTAGAGTTGCTAGGATTTCAGTTGGATGATGAGCATAATCATCATAAATATTCGACAAGTTTACTTTTCCTAAATGCGTAAATCTTCTTTTAACTCCAATATAATTAGTTAACGCAGACTTAATATAATTATTTCTTACGCCTGCTAACAAGCTTGCTATTATGCTAGCGGTTGAATTATAAATATTATGTAATCCTATTGCTTTTAATGTGTAAGAATGCAGACCTGATAAATTATTAATAGGAGTATTAAACTTTAATTCAAATGTACTGTATTGTTTTTTAAAAATAACTTTTTTTATAAAAACATCAGCATTTTTATTTTTATTTGAAAAAGAAATTATTTTTCTTGTATCATTTCTTAAAATTATTTTTTTTAAATTCTTATCATCTGCATTTATTATAGAAACACCATAAAATGGGAGATTATTTAAAAAATTTTCAAATGCTGAAATTAATTTGTTGGATGAATTATAATAATCAAGATGCTCAATATCCAAATTTGTAATTATAGATATTTGATGTGGTAATTTCAAAAATGAGCCATCACTTTCATCAGCTTCTACAACCATCCAATCACCTTTGCCAAATTTATTGTTTTTAGATATGGAATTTATTATGCCACCATTAACAATTGTTGGATCGAGCTTTCCTGTTTCTAAAATATTACTGACTAAACTTGTTGTTGTGGTTTTTCCATGGGACCCTGCAACAGCAATACATTTTTTATTTTTCATAAGTTCAGCAAGCATATCAGCTCTGCTTACAATTGGGATTTTATTTTTTTTAGCCTCTTTTATTTCTGGGTTATTTTGTTTTACGGCAGAAGAATAAACAACTGCATTTACTTTCAAAATATTTTTTTTATTATGTCCTATGTTTACAATTATTCCAATATCTTTTAATCTCTTTACATTTTCACTTTCAGTAATGTCACTTCCAGATACTCTATAACCTATTTTTTTCATTAGTTCAGCAATACCTGACATACCAATACCGCCAATTCCAATAAAATGAACTTTTATTTTTTGCTTTTTATTTTGCATTTTTAATATAATTCCACATTAGATCATTTGTATTCTTTATTTCAATTGTATCAAAATTTAGTTTCAATTTTTTTTTAAAATTCATATCATTTAATGATTTATCTATAAATAACATCATTTCATCATCACTAATTTTATTTTTATCTACTATAATAGCACAACCAATATTTTTAAGTATTTTAGCATTTTCATATTGATGGTTGTCTTTAGCGCTAGGTAATGGATAGATAACGGAAGGAATTTTATATGTGATTAGATCATTAATAGTTCCTGCACCTGATCTACAAAGAGCAATGTCAGTTTGATTCAATATATAAGGAAAATTATTATAAAAATTTTTAATTTGAAATTTGTGGTTATTTTTTTTTAATAAATTTTCAATTTCTAAATGCTTTGATAATGGAGCTTGAATTGTAAAAAAAAATTGTTTCGAAATTGACAGTTTATTTAAATTTTTAATAATGCGCTCAAAAATATCTAACAAATCAAATGAGCCTTGACTACCTGCAAATAGCAAAAAGTTAATTACAGAGGAGTTTTTATTTTTTATATTTAAAGAATTATTATCTTCTTTTTGTTGAGGCAATCCTACAACTAATATTTTATTTTGATACTTATTAATATTTAAATACTCTTTATCAAAATTCATAAAAATTTTTGTAGAAAATTTAAGAAATATTTTATTTACTTTTCCTACAACAGAATTTTGTTCATGGAGATACATAGAAGTTTTAAAAAAATATTTAAATAATAAAAAACATACTAATGGAGAAGCAGATGCATAACTGCCAAAAGATATAATATTTTTGGGTTTTAATTTTATAAAAATCATTATTGATTTAATAAAACCCATTAGTAACTTAATTGTAGCTATCAACTTAAAAAATAAATTACCTGAATAATGTGAGGAATGAATTTTATATATTTTATTTTTATTTATATCATTAACATATTTACTTCCCCTATGATCAGTCAATATAAAAACTTTTTTATTATTTTTTTCTAAATATTTAAAAAAATTTACTGCAGGCAAAACATGGCCACCTGTACCTCCTGTAATTATCAATATATTATCACTCATTATTTTTTAAATTTGTAAGTGATAATAAAAAACCAAATAAAATACTTGTTGCTAACATAGAAGAGCCGCCATAACTAACAAAAGGAAGGGTCATCCCTTTGGTCGGTATCATTCCTAATGCACTTAAAATATTAATTAAACTTTGGAGGCCAAATGAACAAATCAAACCTGATGTAGCAATTATTTTATAAGGATTACTAACCTTAAGAACTTTTAAAAGTGTTTTGATCACTATTGAAAGAATAATAATTAAAATAATTGAACAAAAAATTAAACCTAACTCTTCTCCAGCTACAGCAAATATAAAATCAGTATTTGCATCAGGTATTTTTTCTTTTAAATCTCCTTGACCGGGACCTTTCCCAAAAATACCTCCAGATTTAAATGCCAATAAACTCAAATCTATTTGATATGAATCTGCATTGCCCAAAAAGGAGTCTATTCTGTTCTTAACATGATCAAGAAAATAATAAGCAAATATAGAAACTAAAAAAATAAATATCAAACCATATATTACTAAGAGAATTGGCAATCCTGCTATAAAAAGTTGACAAAAGAAAGTTGCAGAAATCAAAATTGTCATTCCTAAATCTGGCTGCATTAGTACCAAGGCAATTAAAAATATAAAAAATATAAAAGTTGTAACTAAATAATATTTTCTTCCATGAATAGATTGAGCAATACCCCAAGAAGATAATATTATAAAAAATGGTTTAATTACTTCTGAAGGTTGAAAAGAAAAATTATTTACTTTTAGCCATCTTTTAGCGCCTTTAACCTCATAATCAAAAAAAAATAAAGATCCTAGAAGTACTATTAATATAATAAAACCAAATAAAGCAAATCTTCTAATATTTTTATCTGATTGTTGTGACAACAATATAATAATAAGCAAACTAAAAATATAAAAAATTCCATGCCTATTTATAATCAAAAAATTTTGATTAACTGAATAAGATAATAACACACCTAACAAACCTAATATTAGAATAAGAATAAAGTTAATTTTATCAATTGAAGTCCAAAAATTTCTAAAATTCATTTCTTTATCTTTTTTAAAACTAACCTATTAAAAAACTCTCCCCTTTTTTCAAAATTTTCAAATTGATCAAAGGATGCGCAAGCAGGAGCAAATATGATTGTAGCCTTACCATCAAACCCATCTATGTGTTTCCAGAGATGATTAAGAGCTTTTTCTAGACTTTCATATACTTCTGAAATTGCATGTAATTTCATTTGCTTTTTAATAAAAAATCTTGATTTTCCATATATGTATATTTTTTTGATATCATGTTTATATTTAACAAATTTTCCAAATTCATCTCCCTTTTTTGCAATTCCGCCTAATAATAAAAAAATATTTTTTTTATCTTCTAAAGTTAACAAAGCTGAAGTAACATTAGTAGCCTTACTGTTATTAATTATTATTTTAGATTTTGTATTTAGGGTAATTGAAGATCTAAACGGTAAGCCCTTAAAATTCTTGACACTTTCCTTAAAAAATTTGATTGGAATTCGTAAATATTTGCATACCACATAAGCTGCTAAAATATTCTGAATATTATATTTATTTGAAAGATCTAAAGAAATATGGTGTAATTTAATTTTCTTATATTTACTAAAATATGTATCTATTATAAATCCGTCTTCAAAATAAATATCTGCACTAGTATTCTTTAATGAAAAAGATATCTTATTTTTAATATTAATGTCATAAAAAATTTTTTTTGAAAATATATCATCAATTGAGATTAAATTGATATTTTGAGAATTAAAATTTAGTATATTTTTTTTTGCTTTAACATATTGTGCAAAATTTTTATATCTATCCAAATGATCTTTTGAAAGGTTGAGTATTATAGAAATTTTGGGTTCAAAATTTTTTATAGTTTCCAGTTGATATGAACTTAATTCTATAACATGATAAGAAAATAATTTTTTTTGTAAAATTGAACTGCAGAGTGGTTCACCAATATTGCCTCCTACAAATACCTTTTTCGAACTATTTTTTAAAATATCTCCAATAAGCTTGGTAGTAGTTGATTTTCCATTGGTGCCAGTAACTGCAATTATTTTTTCAGCCGTGATATTTTCATAATATAAATTTAAATCTCTTTTTATTTTTGACTTTTTAACTTTTGAAAATTTATTATCATTAATTGATATACCTGGAGTTACATAAATATTATTATAGTTTTGTAAGTTTGTTTTGTTAATTGGAATTAAATTTAAATTTCTAAATTTTTTTTTTAATAAATATGTAGTTTTTTTACTATCATCCCAACAATCAAAATTTTTATTTTGTATTTTTAATAACTTAATCACTGAAAGTCCACTTTTGCTTATGCCGTATACATAATCTTTCATTTATCGAATTTTTAATGTGGCTAAACTTAGCAAAGCAAGAACGATTGTTATAATCCAAAACCTAATCACGATTGTTGACTCTGCCCATCCCTTTTTTTCAAAGTGATGATGCAAAGGAGCCATCATAAATACTCTTTTGCCAGTTAATTTGAAACTAATTACTTGAATAATAACTGACAAAGTTTCTAAAACAAATAAACCTCCAGCAATTGCCAAAACTATTTCATGCTTAACCATTATTGCAATTGATCCTATTGTAGCTCCTAAAGCTAAAGAGCCAGTATCACCCATAAAAACTTTTGCTGGTGGTGCATTAAACCAGAGAAATCCTAAAGCAGCGCCAATTAATGCTCCACATAGAACAGACAATTCACCAGTTCCTGGTATATAATTAATAAGAAGATAATCAGAAAAAACAATATTTCCTGAAACGTAAGCTATAAAAGCAAAAGTCATTGCAACTATCATTACTGGCACTATAGCAAGACCATCAAGTCCATCTGTTAAATTTACAGCGTTAGCTGAACCAACAATAATAAATAATGAAATAATGAAATAAAAATATCCAAAATTTACAATTAGATTTTTAAAAAAAGGAAAAGATATTGTAGTATTAATTTGATCATCAAGATTATTAATAGCTAAAATTGATATCATTAACGCAAAAAATATTTGTAAAATTATTCTTGTTCTTGCTTTTAGTCCATTACTTGAGTTTGATTTAATCTTATTATAATCATCAACAAAACCTATAAAACCAAAAACAAATAAGGTTAAAAAACCAATCCAAACAAAAGTGTTTTGTAAATCAGACCACAAGACTAAAGAAATAACAACACTTAAAATAATCAGGAGTCCTCCCATTGTAGGAGTTCCTGCTTTTTGAATTATATGATTTTCAGGACCATCATTTCTTATAGGTTGACCAGTTGGTTGAATTTTAGAAATTTTATTAATTATGTATTGACCAAATATTAAAGAAAAAAAAAGTGCGGTTAAAATTGAAGCACCAACTCTAAAAGTAATAAAATTAAATAAGTTTAAAAAACTATATTGTTCTACAAAATGTTGAGCTATGATTTTAAACAAGATTATCCCTTCCTAAATAATTTTAGTTTTTTTACGAAATTATTTACTTCAGTCTTATTAGAACACTTAGCCATTATAATGGCATTTTTATGAATATTTTTTTCTAAATATCTCATAATACTTTTGCTTTGATTTATATAAACATATTTATTTATTAATTCAGGAAACATATTTAGTGCTTTTTTAAAAGAGTCGCCAGATAAAATAACTTGATCAAAAAAATTTTTTTCAATTTCTTTTATTATTTCTATGTGATGATCAAGCGAACTTACACCTAACTCATTCATATTACCTAGAATTAAATATTTGTTTCTATTGTTATTTTTATAAGCTGAAAAATTTTTTATACTTTCAATCATTGTCTCAGGATTTGCATTATACGACTGATCAATTAGTATGATTTTAAAGTTGTTAAAAAAAAGATCATGTACACTTCCCCTTCCATCAATCCTCAGAATCTTTAATTTATTTTTAAAAATTATTTTGGTATCAATTTTATTAAAAACAAAGAAACTTAAAACAAACATTAAATTTGAAATCATCTTTTGCTCAAAATAAGGAAAGATAATTTTAAAATTTTTATTTAAAATTTTTATAATTATTTCATATTTAGAATCTAATTTTTTTATTTCTTTTACATAACCTTGATCTTTATTTTTACCTATACATATTATTTTTTTTAATTTCTCTTTTTTTGCAATACGATAAATTAATTCTTCTTCCTTAGTATTTTTTTGTAAATATAGAATTTTAGATAAAGGATTAAATTTTTTTATAAATATATCAGCTTTTTCTTTTGCAATATTTTTTTTACTAATAAAGTTTTCAAGATGAGTAGATAAAATGTTGGTAATAAATATTTGAGACGGTTTAACTAATTTTGTCAACTCTCTAATTTCAAAAAAATTATTTGTTCCAATTTCAAATATAGCATAATGAGATTTTAAATTTAAATTCAAAATTGAAATCATTACTCCTAAATTATTATTGTAACTTTTAACTGATGCAGAGACTTTAAATTTTTTTGATAAGTAATACTTCAAATACTCTTTAAGAGAAGTTTTTCCAGCACTTCCTGTTATTCCTATTACCTTACCTTTATATAAAGATCTTTTTAATTTTGATAAATCTATAAGAAATTTTTGAACATTTTCAACTAACAGAATGTTTTGGTAAGAAGAAGATTTTGGTAATTTTTTATCAGTAATACAAAATTTTGCACCGGCTCTAATAGCTTCATTTATATATTTATTCCCATGATTATTTGAGCCTTTTAAAGCTATAAAAATATCATTTTTTTTTATATCTTTACTACTTATCTTTAATTTATTCTCAGATTTAATTATATATTTTTGAATTCTTTCCAAAAGTATCATAATTCTGAAATGATATTTTTTGTTATTTTAAAATCATCAAAATCAATTTTTTTATTCTTTACTAATTGATATTTTTCATGACCTTTTCCAGCAATTATAAGAGTGTCATTTAAATCCAACCTTGAAATTGCATAATGAATTGCTTTTTTTCTGTTAGGTATATCAAATCCTTTTGGACAATATTTCTTTAGTATTTTTCTTATATTCTTTGGATTTTCATTTCTAGGATTGTCATCAGTAATATATATTTTATTGGCATATTTTGCTGCTACAAGTCCCATTTTTCTTCTTTTAAGCTTATCTCTATCTCCTCCACATCCAAATACTAGCGATGGTTTAAACTTATCATAAGAAAAATTTTTTAAAATATTTTTTAAAGCATCTGGTGTATGTGCATAATCTATTATAATTTTTGATTTTTTTTTCCTAAAATTTATAGTCTCAAATCTTCCTGGTGCTTCTTTAAGCATGTTTAAAGAATTAATAATTTTTTTAGGATTAATCTTCATAGCCAGTGCACAAGCTATTGCACATTCTAAATTTTCCTTTTGGATTTTATTTTCTAATTTAAATTTATCCAACTTATATTTTTTGCCAAAAATATTTAAATATAAATTATCATTATTAATAAAGAATACATCTTTAGATCCATAAGTAATCATTTTAATTTTTTTATTCTTTAATTTTTTTTCTATCATTTTATATTTTTTAAGTTGTGAATTAATTACAGCTACACCATTTGAACTTAAACTTTTTGTTAATAGAGAAATTTTTGTATTTACATATTCATCAAAGCTCTCATGATAATCGAGGTGATCATGAGAGATATTAGTAATTGCAGCAACATCTATTTTTATATTTTTAAAGCGATCCTGATGAATTCCGTGACTTGAGGCTTCTGAGATGAAATTATAGTTTTGTTTGATACTTGAATAAGCAAATTGATAGAGATCTAAATTACTTGGAGTTGTAAGTGAAGTTTCTTTTATTTTTTTCATATTAACAAAATAACCAAGTGTTCCAGTTAATTTTGACGGAATTTTATTTATTTTACATATTTGAGAAAGATACCAAGTCGTAGAGGTTTTTCCATTCGTACCTGTAATTGCAACTAATAATTTAGGTCGAAATGGTTTTATAAGTTTTACTAACTTTAATACTTCTTTATCAAGCTCTTTTACAATAATTTGATTGACTGATAAATTTTCAATACTGCGATTGGTTATAATAGTATTTAAATTTTTTGAAATAGCCTCATCAAGATATGATAATTTAAAATTTCTTTTCTGATTTATTACAAAAAGGGTATTTGCAGTTATATTATTGGAATGATCACTTATAAATTTTATTTTTTTTTTAGGTAGTTTGCCTATAATATTTGAATTAACAAAAATTTTATTGAGATCAGAGAAAAGCATATCTAGACTTATAAATTTTTTTAATATCTGCTTTTATAAACTCATCATGTCTAACTGATGGCAAATTTAAAATTTTTATCATTTCGAAAATTATTTTCTTTACGAGTGGCGCATTTACAACAGCTCCTGTCATCCTCTGTTTAGAGTCGACTGGTTTTTTTGGATAAGTTATAGCTGTATAAACTACATATTTTGGTTTATTTATTGGAAATACCCCTATAAAAGAAGTCATATTTCTATCTTTATGATATCTACCGCTAGAGTCTATTAATTCAGTTGTTCCAGTTTTGCCTCCTATATTATATCCATCAATTTTAACCCTAGGACCTGTGAACTTAGTTTTAGTTATAACTGCATTCAATAAATCTAAAAAATATTCTGAGGAGTCTTCTTTTATAAGTATGTTGTGAGATGATTTACTTTTAGAATTTAAAATAAACGTTGGATTTACGGTATAACCTTTATTAGATAGGGAAGCATAAGCTTTAACTAAGTGAAGTGGTGTTATAGAAAAGCTATGACCAAAACCAATTCTTGTTGTCTCATGCTCCCTCCAATTGTTAGGGTTTGCAAGTGGTTTTTCGACTTCTAGCAGTTCAATATCAATTTTTTCAAAAAAACCTAATTTGTTAAGAAAATCTTTTTGATTTTTTTTTCCAATTTTTAGAGCAATTTGTGCAGTACCTATGTTTGAGGACTCAACAACAATCTTTTCTACATCGTACAAACCATCATCTTTATAAGAGTCATGATCTGTTACCCCCTTTATACTTTTCTTAACATCAAAAACCATGCTTGGATCAATAATCCCATAATCAAAACCATTAACAGCTGTTAAAGGTTTGAACGTTGATCCCATTTCATAGTTGGCTTGTATAACTCTGTTAATTAAATTGTCTTCATTAAAACTACTATTATCATTTGGATTAAAATCTGGATAACTGACCGATGATAAAATTTCCCCATTTGAAATATCCATTACTATCGCCAAACCAGACTCCGCTTTATAATAATTAATAGTTTTCAGTAAATTATGCCTTATTGATTGCTGAAGGTTGATGTCTATAGAAAGTGTAACATCCATAGAGCTTGATAATTTTTTATCAAAACTTCTCTCAATGCCTTTTTGACCAACATGATCAATATTTACAAATCCTACAAGATGAGAAGAGCTATTTTTATAAGGATAAATTCTTTTGCGCTCACTATGAAATTCTAAATTTATTTCTCCAAGATCAATTATTTTTTGATGCTCAGAAGGGGTAATATTTCTTTTAAGCCAAACAAAATTTTTTTTACTTGATAGTTTGTTTTTTATTATTTGTTCATTAATTCCTAATATCTCTGACAATTGTTTTGCCAAATGGTCTGTGTTATTTATAAATTTTGATTTAGCAGACAAAGATTTTGATTCTATTGATGCAGCTAATACTATGCCATTCCTATCGTAAATAACCCCTCTAATTTCTTTTTTTTCTAATTTAACTTGAGAAGGAATATCAAAATAACTTGATATAGTTATAAAACTAATTCGATAGAAAACAGAAAAAAAGAAAAACAAAAAAACTAAAATTGAAAAAAAAATCCTTTTATGGAAATTTTGCAAAGAGTCAGTATCAAATAAAAACTTTCTATTTTTTTTCATTTATTCAGAAATTAAATTAATCAAAATTATTTGATTATCTTGGATATTTGAAATGTTGCTAATATCTACTATTTTTCTTTCTAAGGATATTTCTTCATATGGAAAATAAATTTCATATAGTTTTTTCAAATAATCTGCATTATTATAAAATGCATATTCTAATTTATTAATTTTTAATTGCTCCTCAAGTTTTTGAATATTTTCATGCTTAGCATTGTTACTTAACTCAAGCTTTCTAGTCAAATTACCTAAAAAAATTGTTAAAAATACTATGATTAAATTTATAAAAAGAAAAAAAACAATATGTTTGGCATATTTCATATTTAAATTTTTTGAGCCACCCGAAGCTTAGCTGATCTAGATCTTGGATTGTTATCAATCTCAAAATCCTTTGGTCTTAAAGGTTTTTTGGTGATTATCTTTAATGTTATAGGACCAAGATCACCTAAGTCCGGGAGGTGGCGGGAGGAACGCCATCGTTTACCACTTTTGTGGTTAAAAAAATCTTTCACAATTCTATCTTCTAGACTTTGGAAAGAAACTATTATCAATAAACCATTAGGTGCTAGCAAATCTTGTGATTTTTCAAGAGCTAGTTTTAGTTCATTCAACTCATCATTAATATAAATTCTAAGCGCTTGAAAAGTCTTAGTAGCCGGATGAATTTTACTTTTTGAGTTAAAGTGGGGTACAGATTTTTTAATTATATCTGATAAAACTTTAGTACTATCTATAGGTTTTTTAATCCTATTCTTAATAATATTTTGTGCAATTTTTCTTGAATATCTCTCTTCACCAAATTGAAAAAAAATATCTGCTAATTTTTTTTCTTCAAATGAATTTATGATCTCATATGCATTCAAAGAAGATGATCCCATTTTCATATCTAGTGGGCCCTCATTTTGAAATGAAAATCCTCTATCAGGGTTATCAATTTGATTTGAACTCACGCCTAAATCAAAAATAATTACATCAAAACTCTCTTTTGAAAATTTAGAATTTTTTATTAATTCATCAATTTTACTAAATTTTTCATTAAATAATTCAATATTTTTGAATTTTTTATTCAGCTCATTAAAAAAAACTTTTGCCGTTGGATCTCTATCTATAGCTATTAAATTCTTTATATTAAATTCTTCTAGTATAGCTTTTGAATAACCCCCACCACCAAAAGTAGCATCAATTAAATTTAAATCTTTACTTATAGGAATAAAAGATTTTACTTCATCAAGCATAACAGGGATATGACTATTAATCATTAACATCTCCTGATAAAATTTTCCCAAGAGATTTTTTATTTAAATTTAGACGCGTTCTTGATTTTTTTTGAAGATCTATAGCAACTACAGGATTAACGATCTGAAAATAATAACCTTGACCAATGAATGATACTTCATCTTCTATATCAGCAAACTTTTTAAATTTTTCAGGTATTAAAAATCTACCCTCTCTATCTAAATTTGTTGGAACCATCTCAGAAAATATCGATGTTGTAAAATCCTCGTGCTCCTCTGAAAAAAAATCTAAATTATTTATTCTTTTTGCAATTTCGTTTACTCTAGTAACGCTTAATCCATCTATTACATTGTTTCTTATAGATTTTGATAATATGATTTCATTTTTGTGATCTTTAGGCAAAGCAGCTCTAAAAATAGAAGGTAATGAAACCCTTCCCTTTTTATCAATTTTGTTAACAAATGTAGAAACAAACAAATTCATATTTTATTGGGTTATCATGGGAGAATATGGGCGTCAATGGGATAACTTGTAAAATATATGTATGTTGCTATTTTGTTCTACTATTTTTCATGATGATGCATAAGCCGGGTTCTGTATTTTACTGCGTAAAATGATGATCATTAATCTAGGATAAATGTTACCATTTACCTCAAGCAGTCTACCCGAATAGCTCAGCTGGAACTGTTTGCCATTCCTATTTGACCTTGCTCCAAAAAGGGTTTGCCATGCCTTTTTTGTTACCAAAAAAGCGGTAGGCTCTTACCCCACCATTTCAACCTTACCCATAAGGGCGGTATTTTTTCTGTTGCACTCTCCCTAAGCTCACGCCTGCCAGGAGTTACCTGGTTTTTTTTCCAGTGGAGCCCGGACTTTCCTCTTGATATTCAAGCGATCATCGCACCATCACAAACCTAGTATGAAATTTTTAGACCTTGGTCAATAATAAATTATAAAAATGTAATTCAATAAAGTTAATTAATTTCAAATTTGAATTTTTAAGGTTAGCTCTCTGAAAGAAATGATTTCTATAACTATTTAGTAAAATTCCGTAATAATACTTATTGTTAATTGCTTTAGAAATATCATAACCAATAACATTAAGCATAATCAGTATTTTTTGTTCATTTGTATATATTTTATTTTTTTTAAACCAAATTCTAATTTTATTTAGTGCAAGAATATTTTTTGCTTTGGGATGATATGTTAAATTCAATTGATTCAATTTATGCCAGGGAAATTTTTTTCCAGGATCAATTTTTCTATAAGGAGCTATATCAGAATGACCTAAAATATTTTTTTTATCTATATTATATTTTTTTTTAAGATACCGAGTCAAAACTATAAGAGCGTTTATTAATAATTTAGAAAAATTATTATTATTGTGGTTTGGGCTAAAATCTAGCTCTATTCCAATAGAAGCACTATTTAAATCTCTTTCTGCAAACCACTTAGATTGACCCGCATGCCAAGCTCTATTTTTTTCATCAACTAAATTATAAATTTGTCCATTTTGACTAATTATATAATGACAACTAACTTTATTTTCTGCTTTACATAAAAAATTTATTGACTCATCAATTGAAGGCAATGCAGTATAATGTAAGATGATATATGAAATTTTTTTGTTATTTCTTTTATCAAAATTTAATGATTTAAATTTATGAATTAATTTCATTCAAATTTAGTGTTAATCAATATATATATTAATCTCAATGATATTTAAAAGAATTTGTTTATTTATATTTTTCATGTTTCTCATTAATTGCTCCTCAAATAGTGATCGAGTTAATAGAGCTGAAATTACCAATCAAGATCCAGCAGATATTATGTATTTAAATGCGATGGAGATGTTTAATGAAAAAAAGTTAGATGAGGCTACTCTTGCTTTTGATGAGATTGAAAGACTTTACCCATTATCAAACGAGGCTATTCAAGCTCAAATTATGTCCGGTTTTATTGATTATGGTAAATTAAAATATGATGATGCGATTTATAAATTTTCTAGAATAATTAGTAAATTCCCATCACTAAAAAATATTGATTATGTATATTATATGAGAGCCCTATGTTATTATGAGCAAATAAGCCATGAGTCTTTAGATGGCAAAAATAACGATCTCGCTCTTGAAAACTTAGATCAGCTTATAACTAGGTTTCCTGACAGTAAATATTCAAAAGATGCTAGACAAAAAATTATCTTAGTTAATTCAAATATTGCTGCAAAACATATGAATATAGGAAGATTCTATCAAAAAAAATTAAAATATACTGCAGCATTAAATAGATATAAAATAGTTGTCGATAACTTTTCAAGTACAAAGTTTATTCCTGAAGCATTGTACAGAACAACAGAAATTTATATTTCATTAGGTTTAAAAGAAGAAGCATATAATACTGCTTCAGTTTTAGGACACAACTACCCAAAATCACAGTGGTACGAATTAAGTTACAATCTAGTGAATAAAAATCCTAAATCTAAAAGCTTTTTTAAAAAATTTAAGTTTTTTAATAATGAATAAAAAAGAGGATTTAAAACAAATTAAAAAGAGATTAAAAGAATTAGCAAAACTAATTAAACTGCATAACGTACATTACCATCAAAATGATAAACCTATTATATCAGATGGAGAATTTGACAAGCTTGTAAAAGAAAATTTTAATTTAGAAAAGCGATATCCTGATTTGATTTTAAAAAATAGCCCTAACAAAAACATAGGCAGTGAATTAAAAAATAAATTCAAGAAAATACAACATAAATCACCTATGCTGTCTTTAGGTAATGCTTTTAATTTAAAAGATGTAGAAGAATTTGATGAGAGAATAAAAAAATATTTAAATATTAAGACTGAGGAAAAACTTGAATATATTTGTGAAGCTAAAATTGATGGCCTATCACTAAATTTAACATATAAAAATGGTGATTTAATTTCAGCTGCAACTAGGGGTGATGGAATACATGGGGAAGATGTTAAACAAAATATATCTAATATACAGAACATACCAAAACAATTATCTGGTCAATTTCCAAATTTTATTGAAATAAGAGGTGAGGTTTTTTTATCAAGAAATGATTTTGAGAAAATTAATTCAAAATTAGATGATAAAGATAAATTCGCTAATCCTCGTAATGCAGCTGCAGGCAGTCTTCGTCAACTTGATTTTAATGTTAGTAGATCGAGACCTTTGCAGTTTTTGGCCCACGGCATAGGATACTCTAGTATAGAATTTGATTATTTTGATGAATTTTATTTTAATTTAAAAAAATGGGGTATAAAAAAAAATAACATTTATCTTAAGTCTTCTAATATCAATTCAATTTTCGATTTTTATAGTGAAATTAATGACACCAGAAATAGCTTAGATTACGACATAGATGGAATGGTAATAAAATTAGATAACATTTTACATCAAAAAAGACTTGGAAATGTAGGCAAAAATCCTAGGTGGGCAATTGCTCTTAAATTTTCAGCAGAAAAAGCAAAAACTATAATACAAGAAATTGATCTGCAAGTTGGTCGAACAGGTTCAATTACACCTGTAGCAAGATTAAAGAGTATAAATTTGGGTGGAGTATTGATTTCAAATGCAACTCTTCATAATTTTGATGAAATCAAAAAAAAGAACATCCAAATTGGAGACACAGTTGAAATACAAAGAGCGGGAGATGTAATTCCTCAAGTATTAAGAGTTGTGAAAAAATCTAATAAAACTAGAGATCTTATTTTGCCTCCAAAAAAATGCCCTGTCTGCGGAGGGAAAACTTTTAAAGAAAATAATGAAGCGGTTCTTAGATGTCATAACACTTACGGATGTTATGCACAAAAAATTTCTCAGATTATTCATTTTGTTAGCAAAAAAGCATTAAACATAGATGGATTTGGTGAAAAACAAGTAAAGCAATTCTATGATTTGAAATTAATTGAAGATGTTTCTGATATATTTAATATTGAAAATCATAGATTAGAAATTGAGAATTTAGAAGGTTGGGGGCAGCTATCATTTAATAATTTAATTAACTCAATTGAAACCTCTAAAACTATTGATTTAGAAAAATTTATTTTTTCTTTGGGTATAAGATTTATTGGAGAGGTAAACTCAGAAATTTTAGCAAAAGAATTTAAAAATGTTAAAAATTTTATTTTTGCTTCTAAGAACACTGATACCTTATCAAATATTGATGGCTTAGGCCCAAAAGCAGTAAGCTCAATTAAAGAGTTCTTATCATATAAGCAAAATATTTTATTGCTAGAGAAACTAGCCAATTACCTTAATATTAATGAAAGCAAATTATCAAATATAGACAATTTTTTTAATCGAAAAAACATAGTTTTCACTGGATCTTTAACTAGCATTTCAAGAGATGAAGCTAAATATTTAGCAAAAAAAGCAGGAGCTAAAATACAAACAGGTGTAAGTAGGAATACAGATTATGTAATAATTGGAGAAAAAGCTGGCTCAAAAGAAAAAAAAGCAAAAGAGCTTAAAATAAATACACTTACTGAGGATGAATTTCTTAAAAAGATTAATTCTTAATATTTAAAAATCTCAAATATATTTTTTTTAATCCAAAATTTTCAAATTCCACTTCTGCTTTGTCTGAATCTTTTTTGATAATAATACCAGTTCCATATTTTTTATGCACTACAGTATCATCAATCATTAGATCATTTTCAAATGAAATATCTTGATTAAATTCCCAATCAATATCTTTACTTTTATTTTCAAGCATTCTTTTTCTGCCTGGTGTTAAATAATCTCTAGATATATGTTCATCTGAAATAAAATTATTCAAAAAATTATTATCATCAACAAACTTAGAGTCATTTATTTCTATTAGATCTTTAGGCAATTCAGATATAAATCTTGAAGGTGAATTAAAATCATGTGAAGCATATGAGTATCTATTTTGATTTACATATGATATTTGAATTTTCTTTCTAGCTCTAGTTAGTGCGACGTAAGCCAATCTTCTTTCTTCTTCTAGTCCTTTTTTTCCAGACTCATCAATTGATCTTTGGCTTGGAAAAACACCCTCTTCCCATCCTGCCAAAAAAACATAATCGAATTCTAAGCCTTTTGCGCCGTGCATTGTCATTAAACTAATCGTTGGCACACTTGTATTAGAAATATTTTCCATGACTAAACCTACATGCTCTAAAAAGCCCTCTAAATTTTCAAAATCCTTCAAACTTTCAATAAATTCATTTATGTTATCAATCCTAGATAAGCTCTCTGGATTTTTTGAATTTTTCGATTCAATTTCTAGGGACTCCATATACTTTGAGTCTTCCAAGATAACTTTAGTAAGCTCAATATGATCAAAATTTTTTTTTATTTTTCTCCAATTTAATATATTTTTTATAAAGTTTTGAATTTCTATATTAACTTTACTATTGTTTTCATTGATAAAAATTTGTGAACCTTCAAAAAGACTTAGCTTATTTAATCTTGATATATTATTTATTTTAGCAAGTGTAGTTTTGCCTATTCCACGTTTTGGCGTATTAATTATTCTTTCAAAAGCAAGATCATCAGATAAATTATTTGTTAATCTTAAATAAGCAATTATATCCTTAATTTCTTTTCTCTCATAAAATCGTAAACCACCAATAATTTTGTAAGGTAATCCAATTGAAATCAACCTATCTTCAAAAGATCTAGTATGTGCAGCCACTCTAAATAAAATAGCAATTTCTGATAAAGCTACTTTTTTACTAATTAGTCTCTCAATTTGATCTGAAGTATAAATAGCCTCTTCTTTGGTTTCCCAAAAACCATTGATTTGAATTTTATCTCCTGTTTCATTATCACTCCATAGTTTTTTTCCATATCTCTTTTTGTTTTTATCAATAAGAATAGATGCGCACTCAAGAATATTTTTTGTCGATCTATAGTTTTGCTCTAATCTAATTATTTTTGGCTCATTAAAATTTTTTTTAAATTCTAATAAATTAGTAACATCAGCGCCTCTCCAAGAATATATAGATTGATCATCATCTCCTACACAGCAGATATTTCTATGTCCTTGGTATAAATACTCTAACCATTTTTGCTGAATTGAATTAATATCTTGATATTCATCAACTAAGATATAACGAAATAAGTTTTGATAATATTTTTTTACATCATCATTGGTTTTAAATAATTTTATACACAAAAGAATAAGATCTCCAAAATCTACACAGTTAATTCTTGTTAATTCTTCCTGATATATTTTGTATATTTTTCTTAGCTCCTCATCATTTGTTCTGTATTTATTGGGTTTTAATTCATTGTAAAAAATACCTTTGTTTTTCAAACTATCAATTGCATTACTGAAAAATTTAGGAGAAATATC
>CACJAV010000002.1 GCA_902591485.1 uncultured Alphaproteobacteria bacterium | reverse complement strand
TTGGATTATTTAGTTGAGTAAATTTTAAAATATTTGGATCATCCTGTAACCATTCTACAGCCCCTTTAGTTCCATATACTCTAATTTTTAATCCATTTTCTCCACCAGTAGCAGCTGAAGAAACCCAAATTGATCCTCTTGCTTTATTATTCATTCTCAGTGTTATAAAAGCATTGTCATCTACTGATATTTCATCAGAGAGAGAACTAACTTCAGCAGAAATTTCTTTCACTTCTAAACCGGTAACAAATCGTAGTAAATGATAAGCGTGAGTACCAATTTCAGCTAATATCATTGAGGGGCCACATATATTTTTATCTAATCTCCATTTTAAAATTTTTCTTTCATCTTTTTTCATCACTGGAACTGTATAACCTTGAGGATACTCAACATTAATTAATTTTACTTTTCCAATTTTATTTTTATAAACTAAATTTTTTGCTTCTCTTAACATTGGATAAGAAGAGTAATTATGAGTAAGTGCAAAAAATATTTTAGTTTTTTTTACTATTTTTTCTAATGCCACTGCATCTTTCAAACTAGCGGTTAGTGGTTTATCACAAATTACATGAATATTTCGTTCAGCAAATTCTTTTACAATTTTATAATGATCTCCAGAAGGAGTCATAATTCCAACAACTTCAATACCATCAGGTCTGGCAGATTCTTTTTTTGCCATTTCAATATAATTATTGTAGCATCTCTTTTTATCTATTCCGAGAGACATTCCAAACTGTATTGATTTTTTTTTATCTTTTGAAAAAACACCTGCTACGGTTTCATATCTATTATCAAACCTAGCTGATAATCTATGAGTGAAACCAATAAATGAGTTAGGTCCTCCTCCAATAAAGCCAATTCTGAGTTTTTTACTATTATGTAATTGATCATTTTTAAAAAGATTTAATTTTCCAAAAGGTGTTTTATTTTTTTTCATATTTAATGAACTATTCCTCCATCAACGACATAATTTTGTGCGGTACATCCAGAACTTTGGTCAGAGGAAAAAAATAATACAGCTTTTCCAATATCATTTGGCTCAAGCATTCTTTTGATGCATTGTCTTTCCAATTGTTCTTTTTTAATTTTTTTAGTAAGCCAAAGTTTTTTTTGTCTTTCAGTAATTATCCATCCCGGCACTACACAATTTACTCTAATATTAAATTCACCAAGATCTCTAGCTATTGTTCTAGTTAATCCCATAACAGCCGACTTTGCAGTAGTATATCCCGGCATATTACCTTGACCTAGCATCCAAGAAAAACTTCCAATATTTACAATTTTACCATCTCCTAACTTTTTCATATCTTTATATACTGATTGTATTGCAAAAAAGTAATGCTTAAGATTTACATTCATTCTATCATCCCAAAAATCCTCAGTGACTGTTTCAAGTGAGTGCCTTTCGTCATTTGCAGCATTGTTCACCAAGATTGAAATTAATCCAATTTCTTTCTTAATTTCATTTATAGATTTCTTTAAACTTTCAATATTTGTTAAATCACAATATTTAAAAACTGGCACGTACTTATATTTACTTAACTTTTTTACTAATTTTTTTCCAAGATTTTCTTCTTTGTCTAGAAATGCTACCTTAGATCCTTGTTGTAAAAAATTTTCAACTATACAAGCACCAATTCCAGAAGCTCCTCCAGTTACAATTACAACTTTATTATCTAAGGATGGGTAATTTGCAATTTCATTCATAAATTCTAAATTGTTTTTCAGTACTGTTTAGTTTACTAATTACCATAATGTTTAATATAATCAAATTAAATGCTAAAGATAACATAGCTGTAGCACCGATGAACATTCCAACAGGTTCAGAAATTAATTCTGAATTAAAGACTCAGTCAAATATTCCATTCGGTCATAAAATTAGCCTCGCTGATATCAAAAAAGGTGATTTAGTTTATAAGTATGGTCAAATAATTGGAATTGCTTCTGAAGAAATAAAAAAAGGTTCACATGTTCATTCCCATAATTTAATTTTTCATGAATTTGATCGTAATTATAAATTTATAAAAAAAGAATTGAGCCAAAACTATAAAAGTAATAAATCTTTTTTTGGATACAAAAGACAAAATGGAACTGTTGGTACCAGGAATTATATAGGCTTAATTAGTACGGTAAATTGTTCTGCAACTGTTGTAAAAAAAATAGCTGATAAAATTAATAAACATTTACGTGATAAAAATTTCAAAAATATTGATGGTGCAGTTTGTCTTAAACACTCATCAGGTTGTGGAATGAATACATCTGGAAAAGGTATGAATGTTTTTAATAGAACAATTGAGGGTTTTAAGACGCATCAAAATTTTGGTAAGGTATTTGTAATTGGTCTTGGCTGTGAATGCGCTCAAATTTCTTTATATAAAGATAATAATAAAGATAATGTAGAATATCTAAACATACAAGATGAAGGAGGAACTAATCAAATAATAAATAAAGTTTTTAAAAGAGTTATAGAAGAATTACCTAAAATAAATAAATTAGAGAGATCAGAGTCACCTTTGTCAAAATTAACACTAGCATTGCAATGTGGAGGTTCTGACTCCTACTCTGGAATAACTGCGAATCCAGCGCTTGGTATAGCTGCAGATTTATTAGTTGAATATGGTGGCAGTACAATCCTTGCAGAAACTCCTGAAATTTATGGAGCAGAGCACCTTTTAATTGAAAGAGCTCTTAAAGAGTCACATATTGATAAACTTAACGATCAAATAAAATGGTGGAAACATTACACAAAAATTAATGATGGAAGTCTAGACAACAATCCTTCACCAGGAAATAAAAAAGGAGGTCTAACGACAATATTAGAAAAATCACTTGGCGCAGTAGCAAAAAGTGGAAATTCTGTAATGGTTGATGTTCTTGATTATGCTGAAAAAATATCCAATAATGGTTTTCATTTCATGGACTCCCCAGGATATGATCCAGTTTCTGTGACAGGACAAGTAGCTGCAGGATCAAATTTAATTTGCTTTACAACAGGAAGAGGATCTTGTTTTGGTTTTAAGCCGACGCCAAGTTTAAAAATTGCTACAAACACCAATATGTATAATAATTTAATAGAAGATATGGATGTTAATGCTGGAACTATTATGGATGGAGTTAACTCGATTGAAGAAATAGGGGTTAAAATCTTTGAAGAGTTAATCGAGGTAGCATCTGGTAAAAAAACAAAGAGCGAAATTAATGAGTACGGAGATGACGAATTTAACCCTTGGGTTATCGGCGCTACAATGTAAATTATTTTAATTTTGATCTTTTATCAATAAGTTCATTATCATACAAAAATTGCCAAAATTCACCTGGTAATTTATGATTATAATCACTTATATTGTCATTAACTTGTTGTGCAGTATTCATTCCAAGCACACAAGATGAAACTATACTGTTAAAATATGGAAATTGAATAGCGGCTTTTTTAAGAGTTGTCTCAAATGTATCACATACGGATTTAATGTTTTTAGCTTTATTCAACCAATAATCTGCACTTTCATAAGATTTCGGTTTTCGCACTAAACTTTCTTCAAGATTTTTAAACCAATCAGAGTCAAGTTTTGTATAATCAAAATATGACTCTGGTGAAGGATTAATTAAAATACCACTGTTAAAAACACCGCCTAAAATTAATGAAATATTATTCTTTTCGCATATTGGAATTAATTCATCTAAACTAGTTTGATCAAGTAAAGTATATCTTCCTGCTAATAAGAAACAATCAAAATATCCCATTTTAGCAAACTCAACCAACATTTCATTTTGATTTAAACCGCAACCTAGAGCACGAACTAGTCCCTCTTCCTTAAGCTTTAGCATTGCTTTAATTGCACCTTTTTTCGCTTCTTCAAAATGATCAGGATGATTATCAGGATCATGTAAATGAAGAATATCAACTTTATCTAATTTTAAACGTTCTAAACTATCCTCAAATGATTGCAGTACACCATCATAAGAAAAATCAAATTGTGAGTCTTTATTTTTAGGTGAGCCAAGAAATTTTTGTGCAGCCTTTGATTCTTCTGTATCTATTATTAGTCTTCCTACTTTTGTTGAAACTACAAAGTCATCTCTATTTTTACTTTGTAGATATTTACCAACACGTATTTCTGCCATCCCCGAACCATAAAGTGGAGCAGTGTCAAAATATCTAATGCCTTGATCCCACGCTGTTTCAAGAGTTTTGAATGCTTCTTCTTCGTTGACCTCAATAGGCCACCCACCAATTGGGGCAGTTCCTAGTCCAATTTCAGTTACTTCAAGATCTAATTTACCTATTTTTCTTTTATTGATCATAATTAAATTTTTATAATTTTCCGTCAAAAGAGTTTTGATATAACTCTTCAAAATCTGATACTTCGAATTTCACAGGGTTGCCTCCTGTAGATGGATCTTCTTTTGCCATTACGCTCATTTTCTTAAAATTTGAATCATCATTAATAAGGTCTTTTAGCGTATGAGGAATTGATAATTTTTCTCTTAATTCTAAGATCCAGCTCATAATTCCATCAAAGGAATGATCTGCTAGATTTAAATATCTAGATAAAGAAATCATTTTTTCTTCAATGACATTTTTATTTCTTTTCAAAACATAAGGCATGAAAACTGCATTAGTTAATCCATGATGAGTATTATAAATTGCACCAACTGGATGGCTCAATGAATGAATGGCCCCTAGACCTTTTTGAAAAGCAATTGATCCCATTGAAGATGCTGCTAACATATTCCCTCTTGCCTCCATATCTGATCCATCTTCATAAGCTCTAATTAAAAAATTTTTTACAATACTCATACCCTCAAGAGCGATTCCTTGAGATAGAGGATGAAAGAAATTCGAGCTATAAGCTTCAATGCAATGAGCTAAAGCATCCATTCCTGTAAAGGCAGTAAGATTTTTAGGTAAAGGTTTAGTCAATTCAGGATCTAGTATAACTAACGAAGGAAGCATTTTTGGATGAAAAATTATTTTTTTTTCCTTCGTTTTTTCATTTGTGTAAACTCCAGCTCGCCCTGTCTCAGAACCTGTGCCTGCTGTAGTTGGCACAGCTATTATCGGTTTAATTACATCACTATTTGCTCTCGTCCAATAATCACCAATATCTTCGAAATCCCATAAAGGTCTAGTTTGTCCAGCCATAAAAGCTATTCCTTTACCAACATCCATGCCTGAGCCTCCACCAACAGCAATTACACCGTCATGAGAATTATTATTAAAATTTAAGACGCCCTTTTCAACATTAGTTCCGGTCGGGTTTGATTGAACATCACTAAAGATATCAGCTTTCTGAGTTAGTGAATCATTTATTTTTTGAATTATATTTGTTTTCAAGATGCCAGGATCTGTTACAATTAATGGATTTTTTATATTTAGGCTATCACAAGCTTTTTGAAGCTCATTTATTCTTTTTTCACCAAACCAAATACTTGTTGGATAATTCCAGTTCATTGACATCATATCTGCTATACTTTCCTTAAATGATAACTTTTTGCTCGAGTCAAATGATCAAAGCCCAATACTGATAAAGTTACACCCATACCGGTATCTTTGACTCCTGTCCATGCTAGTCCTGGGTCAAGATAATCACATCTATTCATAAAAAAGGTACCTGTTTGAATTCTGTTTCCAAACTGAGAAGCAAAATCTTTATCAGAAGTCCAAATGCTGGCAGTTAAACCATAAGGGCTATCATTCATTAATGTCTCAGCTTCATTCGCATTTTTGACTTTCATTATCCCGACTGTTGGTCCAAAAGTTTCTTCCATCATAAATTCCATACTATGATCAACATTTATAAGTGCTGATGGCGATACATAGCAGTTTTCAGAATTATCAATTTTAAATTTAGAGCCATCAATTATATTTTTAGCTCCATTGTTTAAAGCTTTTGATACTTGATTACGTATATTATTAGCAGCACTCAATTTAACAACAGGACCAAGATTAGTAGAATTGTCCATCGGATTGTTTAAGATATATTTTTCAGTTTGTGCTTTAAAAGCATCAACAAAATTATCGAAAATTTTTTCATCCACATAAATTCTCTCAATACCACAGCAAGATTGACCAGAATTATAATAAGAACCGTCGACTAAATTTTCGACTGCATGATCAAAATTACAATCCGCCATAACATATGCTGGATCTTTTCCACCTAATTCTAAACCTGCCCCAATAAATCTTGTTCCGATAGCTTTTTTAACTTCTATTCCTCCTGAAACAGAGCCTGTAAATAAAACGTGATCAATACGACTATCAGCAATAACTTTTGAAGTAGAAGAATGGTCTAAGTGTAATATTTGAAAAACATTTTTAGGCAAACCAGCTTTTTCTGATGCCTTTAGGAGTTGTTCTGCACAAAGAGGTGTTTGAGAGGAATGTTTTAAAATTACACAGTTACCAGCAAGTAAACTTGGTACTATTGAATTTACAGAAGTATTGTATGGATAATTCCAAGGTGCAATTACAAATATTGTTCCTAGTGGATCTTTTTTAATAAAATTATCGAACTCACTGTCATTCTTTGAAACAACTTTTTGTAATGCCTTATCTGCATTATCAATCATATATTTTGCTCTTTCTTCAAAGCCACGCATTTCACCTGCGCATTGTGACAAAGGCCTTCCCATTTGTCTGCATAATTCTTCTTCAATTTCTTTATGGTTTGATAAAAAATCTTCTACAAATTTAAAGACTAGTTTTTTTCTTTCTTGCAAACTTGTATTTTTCCATTTTAATTTTGTTTGATCTGATAAATTAAGGGTATTTTCAATTTCACTCGAGGTTGCATATGGTCTTTCTACGAAAATTGAATTGTCTATTGGAGATATAGTTTTAAGCATGTTTACGATTTAGTGATTTTAAGATATTAAATCAATTAATTTTTTAAATTTTAAAGCAATGAAATTAACGTTTAAAGGTAAAGTAGCTATAGTAACAGGTGGTTCTGGAGGAATTGGTCTAGATGTATCAAAAAAACTTGCAAAATTAAAAATAAAGGTTCTGATACTTGATATTAAAAAGCCAAAAATTACTGCAAATAAATTTATATATTTTGAAAAAGTAGATTTAAGTAACAAAAATGCAATCAACCAAGTTTTAGATAAATTTATAAAAAAACAAAAAAGAATAGATTACTTAATAAATGCTGCAGGTGTCTTGTGGTTTGACAAAGATTTAGGAATTGAAAAAATTCAGACAAGTATATGGGATAAAGTTTTTGAAATTAATCTCAAATCTATGTTTCTTGTTTTAAAAAAAATATTACCAAGTATGAAAAAGAATAAATTTGGTTCCATAGTTAATATATCATCTATTGATGCATTGAGTGGAGATGATAAACCTCAAGAAGCATATGGAACTTCTAAAGCTGCAATGATTAGATTATCAAAATCTATTGCAATTCAATATGCAAATAAAAATATTCGATCTAACAGTATCTTACCTGGCCCAATAGAAACACCAATGCAGGAAAGATGGAAAAATAATCCTACTGCTAAGAAAAATTTAACAAGAGTGATTCCTCTTCAAAGAGTTGGCAAACCTGAAAACATTTCTGATACTGTATTATTCTTATTAAGTGAACAAAGTTCATTTATAACGGGAACTGAAATTATTGTAGATGGTGGTCTAAAGGCGAGACCTTAAAGCATCTCGATTAACGAGATGCTTAAATTAAAAATTAAGATTAATTATCTATAAGGATAGCCAGCTTTATCCATTGTAGCTGCATATAATTTAAATGCCTCAACAACTTTTCCACTTCTTGGACTTTGACTTGCAACTTCATCCCAGAATCCTGAAGCATCTTTAACAACCTGGCTCCACTCATTGGAAGGTATACTTGTGAGCTCCATCTTTTTACCGTTTACACGAAGATCTGCCTCTCCACCCCAATACCATACTTGTCTGTAGTAATGTGATTGATCGATTGACATTTTAAATAATTCTTGAAGTTTTGGAGATAGCTTTTCCCAACTCTTTGAATTAGCAAAATATGAACCAAACCAAGCCCCTGTAACAGAATTTGTTAGAGCATAGTTGCATATATCAGCCCATCCAACTTCATATGCTTCTGTGAAACCACACCAACATACTCCATCAAGTTCACCAGTTTGCATTGCAACCTCAACATCATCCCAAGGAACGATTACAGGAATTAAACCATACTTAGCCATGAATCGTCCAGCTGTAGGAACTCCAAAAACTCGAAGACCTTTCATATCTGCTAGAGATCTAACTGGTTTATTAACTGTAAATAAATGACAAGGATCCCAAGCACTGGTACTAAGCCAAGTAACATTATCTACTTCACCATAAGCTTCTGCCCAAATATTATCTAATCCATAATACTTAAACATTGCAGGGACATCTAAGCTGTAACGAGTTGCAAATGGAAAATATCCACCAAATACAGATATATCAACAGGGGAACCCATTGTTGCATCATCACTCTGTACGGCATCAATAGTGCCAGCTTGCATTGCTCTGAATAATTCATCAGTTGGAACTAATTGATCGGCATAATATAGTTCGATTTCCATCTCGCCATGAGCTGCTTTGTTAAATGCTTCAATTTGTGGAAGCACAACGTGCGCTCCTAAAGGAGCACCAGAATAAGTCTGAAGTCTCCACTTAATCGGATTGGTTGCTGCGTATGCATATGGCGCTGCTAATGTGGAAGCACCGATAGCACCTGCAGATACTAAACCTGCTTTTTTTAAAAATTCACGTCTTTTAGTGATATTTTTTTTATTTTTCATTTAACTACCTCCTAAAGTTTTAAATAATAAATAATTTATTATCTTGATGTGTAAATTGCCTTAAATCAAGTAATTTAATTATTTTCTTGATACATATTCTGGAAGCCAAGTAGCAATTTCAGGGAAAATCATTACTATTGCTAAACCAAGACACATTACGAGTACAAAAGGAATAATAGATCTATAAATATCCATCAAATTAATTTCCTTTGGGGCCATTGCCCTCATTAAAAATAAATTGTAACCAAAAGGAGGTGTCATATATGCAATTTGACATGTAATTGTATATAAGACTCCATACCAAATAGGATCAAAACCTAATGCTATAATCAACGGCACATATAGAGGTGCTACAATTACAAGCATAGCTGTGTCATCTAAAAACATTCCCATTAAAATATATGAGAGCTGCATCATTATTAGAACGCCCCAAGGACTCAGATTCCATCTTTCAATAAATAAAGTTTCAATTGCTCTTACTGCACCTATCCCATCAAATACTGCCCCAAAGCTAAGAGCAGCTAATATGATCCACATAAACATACATGATACGCCAAGGGTTTTTTTGAGAGTAGTCTCAATAACACTCCAAGTAAGCTTTCCTTTTAATAACGCAGCTAAAGATGCGCCAAAAGCTCCTACAGCTGAACACTCAACTAAACTTGCTATGCCCATAAGAAACAAACCAGTCATAGAAAAGAAGATTGCAAAAGGTATTAATCCTGCTTGAAGTAATTTAAATTTTTCCGCTCTTGTAATTTGCCTTTCTTCTTTTGGAAGTGCGGGGCCCAATTCAGGTTGAAGTTTACATCTAATGTAAATGTATAAAATAAATAATGTCGCCATCATTATTCCTGGAAGAATACCTGCTAACCATAATTTACTAACTGGTTGTCTTGCTATCATTCCATAAAGTACAAGAACAACACTTGGAGGCACTAAAATTCCAAGAGAGCTTCCAGCCTGTACTACCCCAGTAATCATTCTTTTATCATAACCAAGTTTTAACATTGCCGGTAAAGCGATAGTTGCTCCAATTGCCATACCTGCTACACTCAAACCATTCATGGCTGAGATTGCAACCATCATTGCCATTGTTCCAATAGCTAATCCTCCCTTTATGCCACCAAAATAAACATGAAACATTTTATATAAGTCATCTGCAATACCCGACTCCGATATCATATAACCCATATAAATAAATAAAGGTAAAGTAAGCATTGGGTACCACTTGAATAATTTCCACGATGCTGTGTAAGGCATTTGAACAGCGCCATCACCCCAAAGTAATAATGCTGCCATTGCTGCCACAAAACCAATAGCGCCAAAAACTCTTTGACCAGTTAGCAACATTAACAACATTGTTGCAAACATCGTAATAGCTATCATTTCATAACTTACATAATCTGCTATCATTTAATCTCCAGATTAAAAGTTTTTGCCAGATCTTTAAAAAAAATTGAAATAGATTGCAGCAACATTAGTAAAATGCCGAATAACATAACAGTTTTTATAGGCCACACATAAGGAGCCCAAGCTGTAAAGAGCCTTTGGTTAGTTTGAATAGTATATTGCAAGCTTGAGTATGCGCCAATCAATAATATGACAAGATAGGTAATTAAAAAAACACTAGTCAGAGTATCGAGTAAAGCTTTGGTCCTATCATTAAATCTACTATAAATTAAATCCATTCTCACATGATCATCTGATAGAAGAGAATACCCACCACCTAATAGATAATAACCAGTCATAACAAACTGCGCCATTTCAATTATCCATATTAGAGGGATATTAATTATATTACGTGTAACAAATGATAAAATTAAAATAAACATCATTACAAACACGAGGTACATAGTTGCCCTGCCTGTTTTAAGACTAATATAATCTATAAATTTGACGTAATATTTAATTATATTTGGCATGTTTTTGTGATAAGGAATAATTACAGATTAAATAAACATTTTCAAACAAAGAATTATGAAACTTTATAAAAATTATATTGACGGTAAATGGATCGAGAGTGAATCTAGAGAAATTATTCAAGTTGATGATCCTGCAACAGGTAAAATTATAGGAGAAATTTCTTGCGCAAAAAAGAATGAAGTAGACCTTGCAGTATCTGCAGCAAAAGCAGCATTTAATTCAAGAGTACTAGTTGACATGCCTTTACTTGAAAGAGCAAAACTGATGCACCGCATTGCAGATGAAACAAGAAAAATAGCTGATGAAGGTGGAAAGATGCTTTGCTATGAAAATGGTAAAATGCTGGGTGCAGCAATAAAAGAATTTAATGATGTAGCTGATATGTTTGATTATTATGCTGGTCTGACTGATAAACTTGAAGGTAAAACAATTCCTGTCTCACCTACTATTTTTGATTATACTGTTTTAGAACCATTTGGAGTGTCTGCACATATTGTTCCATGGAACTTTCCAATATCAATGGTTGGTAGATCTCTTGCATGTTCCTTTGCAACAGGGAATTCAACAATTGTAAAAACTGCTGAACTAACACCTCTTTCGGCAACTTTTTTTGCAAAAGCAATTGAAAATGCAGGTGTTCCAAACGGGCTTGTAAATATAATTTGTGGATATGGAAATGAAGCTGGTTCTTATTTAGTATCACATCCAGATGTAAATCATGTTGTATTTACTGGTTCGGTTTCTACAGGAAAAAAAATATTACACTCATGTGCAGATAAAACAATTCCAGCAGTAATTGAGCTTGGTGGAAAATCAGCGGGCATAGTTTATGAAGATGCTGATCTTGATCAAGTTATAGACAGTGCACGTCATGGTATTTTTGGAGTTGCTGGTCAAATATGTACAGCCATGTCACGATTGGTAGTTCATAAATCAGTTAAAAATGAATTAATCGAAAAACTTGTGGATTTGAGTAAGTCTCTTAAAGTTGGGCCTGGGTACGAAAAAGATACAGGACTAACACCAATTATTTCAGAAAAGCAACTTGAAAAAGTTGAGGGTTATGCTCGTTCTGGTGTTCAGCAAGGGGCAGAAGCTGTTCATGGTGGAAAAAGAGCTGATCGTGAAGGATATTTTATGGAAGCAACAGTTTTAAATAATGTCAAACAAGACACATCAGTAGCTAGAGAAGAAATATTTGGTCCAGTTTTATCAGTTCTTGAATATGAAGATCAAGATGAGGCAATTCATATTGCTAATGATACTGATTTTGGATTAGGTGCGGGAGTTTTCACTAAAGATCTAAAAAAAGCATCGTGGACTGCAAGTAAATTAGAGTCAGGACAGGTTTATGTTAATAAATGGTTTGCAGGCAATCATGCAACTCCATTTGGAGGTTACAAACAATCAGGCTATAGTAGAGAAAAAGGTGTAGATGCCCTCAAATCATATCTTCAAGTTAAAAACGTGGGAATTAGTTTAGACTAATTAAATCGATTAGGTTTAAATGGCTCAATATTAATATTTGGCACTCGATCATTACATAATGAATTAATTATTTTTCCAGTTACTGCTCCTAGAGTCCAACCAATGTGTTGATGTCCAAATCCATATATTATATTTTTACTTTTTTCTGATTGGCCTATCACTGGTAATGAATCAGGTAGCGTTGGTCTAAATCCTAACCAAGTACTTTTAACTTCATTTAGTTGTGGTAATAATTTTCGTGCCTGTATTTCAATCATTTTTGTTCTTTTTTTATTTTCTGGTTTATGTAAACCTGCAATTTCTACTGTACCAGCTGCTCTTAGGCCTTCTTCAAGTTGAACGAGATAAAAACCACTTTGTGACCAACCTATAGGTCTTTTTATTAAATCATTATTATTAAATAAAACATGATATCCTCTCTCAGTATCTAATGGAAAATCATCTCCATAGTTTTTTGTCAAAGTCTTTGACCATGCTCCAGTACAAACAACCACTTTATCAAAATTATGATTAGTTTCATCATAACTAAGTCCGACCCCCACATCATTAGGTGAAATATTTTTAACACTCTTTTTGTAAAAATTTCCTCCATTATTAATAAAAGACTCAAATATTTTGTTACTTATTTCCTGAGGATTAGTCGTATGTCGAGATCCTACAAAAAGCTGACCATTATAAAAAACTGAAGCAAGATTTGGCTCCATATCTAAAATTTCTTTTTTAGATAAAATTTTTATTTTAACTCCATTATTTTCTCTTACAGTATTTGAAATTTTTGCTTTTAAAAATTCATTTTCATTTTGATATAAGTATAACGCCTCTTCATTTTTAATATATTTTGAAACATCTACATCATTAAAAATCTCATCATAACTAGTGCTAGCATTATTTAATAAGTTACCCAAAGAATTTGAAATATATTCAACTTTATTAGCCGTGCAATTTTGTAAAAATTTATAAGCCCAACTAAAATTTTTAAAAACATGTAAAAAATCTACTGCAAGTGGTCCATCACTTTTTAAAAGCATTGTAGGTATTTCTTTAAATAAATCTGGAGAATTAACTGGAACACAGGCGTAATCCGCAAATGTACATGCATGACCATAACTCGTCATGGTTCCAGGATCATTTTTATCAATAAGTGTAACTTTAAATCCTGATTTACTCAAAAAATATGCTGTACATATGCCAACTATACCAGCGCCAACCACAGCAATATGCGGCTTAGTCATTATATTCTATCTTGGTTTAATGCCGCGTAATCGCTCTGATCGTCTTCTTAATAATTCAACTGTAGTTAACAAGAAAATTGAAAGTGCTACCAAACACGTTGCCATACATAAAATTACAGGGCTAATTTCCTGTCTTATTCCAGCCCACATTTGCTTAGGAATTGTAAGTTGATCTAAGCTTGCCATAAACATAACAATTACAACTTCATCAAAAGAAGTAATAAAAGCAAATAACGCTCCAGAAATTATACCCGGTAAAATTAATGGCATAATTACTCTAAAAAAAGTTTTAACAGGTCTTGCACCCAAACTTTGAGCAGCTTTAACCATATTCATATCAAACCCAACCAAAGTTGCAGTAACTGTGATTACTACAAATGGTGTAGCTAGAGCTACATGGGCTAAAATTACTCCTGTGAAAGTATAAACTAAATTTATTCTAGCATAAAAAAAGAACATGCCTGCCGCTGTTATAATTAAAGGAACAATCATGGGTGAAATCAGAATTGCCATTATTATTCCTTTAAATGGCATGTGAGGTCTGCTTAAACCTAAAGCAGCTAGCGTGCCAAGAGCAGTTGCAATAACAGTTGCAACTATTCCAATAAAGAAACTATTTACTGTTCCTATCATCCATTTATTTGAACAAGGAACTGTAGATGACACGACATCAGCACTACAATCTCCAATCATATTTCTATACCATCTAAATGACCAAGCTTCAGGATCTGGCGGCCATGCCAACATTCCATCTGTAAATACCATGAAAGGTGATACGCTAAATGAAATAGGTACGATTGCAATCAAAGGAGCGACAAGGAAAAAGAAAACAACTCCACAAAAAAATAAATAAAAGTAATAGTAAGTTTTTTGAACAGGTGATGCGTAACTCGGTAATGCCATATCTATCCTAATTTAATATTATCAATGCCAACAATTTTATTATAAAGCCAGTAAAATACGAGCATTACAGCTAATAGTATTGCTCCTAGAGCTGCACATAAACCCCAGTTCAATGTAGTTTTAAGATGAAAGGCTATCCAACTACCAATTAATTTTCCATCTTTTCCACCCACTAGTTCAGGAGTAATAAAATAACCAATTGCTAAAACAAAAACTAGTAATCCACCAGCACTCATACCTGGAATCGTTTGCGGTAAGTATACTCTCCAAAATGCCATTGCAGGCTTAGCACCTAAGTTTTGAGCTGCTCTCATATGACTTTTTGGTATTACCTTCATCACACTATAAAGAGGTAAAATCATAAATGGCAACAATATCTGCGTCATTGCAATTAAAGTACCAGTTTCATTATAAACCATCTGAAGTCTGCCATCATCACTCAATATACCGAGCCATACTAAGACCCCATTAATTACTCCTTTTTGTTGAAGCATAACAATCCATGCTGTTGTCCTAACTAGTAAAGATGTCCAGAAGGGAAGAAGTACAAAAATCATTAATAGGTTACTATATCGTAAAGGTAGGTTTGCTAATAAGTGTGCTACTGGAAAACCTAATATTAAACAAAAGAAAGTTACATAGACGCTTACTTTTAATGTCTTCAACCATGTTTGAACATAAATTCTTCTTTTCTCATCCTGCATGATAACGTTTTGATTTTGATCATAAGTCCTATCAATTGCATTCCAATAATAAATTGGTGTCTGTTTATTTACCATTTGAGCCATTGAGTACCAAAATGTTGGATCACCCCAATCTTTGTTTATCTCAATAAGGGTCTCTTTATAAGACTCAGGAACCATCCCTTTCCTTGTCATCTTTTTTATTTCTCTAGAAGTTTTTTTAATCAAACTTTTCCAACCTGATTTAGAATAATTCATTCTAGTTAAAGCTCTACCAATTTGAATTTTCTCTCCAGTAGCTAGTTCTTCAAAAAGAGTTCGGTATACCTCTTCAGGTGGAAGCTTATCTTTTTCTCTATCCCATTTGTTGTACTCTTCAAATGTTTTTGGAAATACAGTATTGATTTGCGCATCATCTACACTTCTTAATAGCATATCACCAATAGGCATTACAAAAGTAACAAATATAAAAAGCAACAAAGGAAAGACTAAAAAGAATGCTCTTATTTTATTCTTTCTTTCAGCTTTTTTTAAACTTTGCTTAAGTGGAATACCATCAGTTGTAAGTAGCTGTGTAGTAGAAATAATAACCTCCCAATTAAAAAAGGCGAGAATCAATCTCGCCTTTTAGTTAAATTAATATTGTAACTTAATCAAGCTTAGTTACCCATCCACGCTGCATAACGTTCGTTAATTTCGGCACCGTAATCAGACCACCATTGTGGATCACTTACGATCGAAACTTTTAAACGCTCAGGTGTATTAGGCATATGAGGCATAATATCTACACCACCTGGTCCCCAAGGCTCATTATTTTTAATGATTGGAATACCAGAAGCTCTCATAGGTCCATAAGTAATATATTTTGCTTGTTCAGCTTGAGATTCAGGTGAAGAAGCATGCATCATGAAATCAAGAGCAGCATCTCTATTAGGAGCACCAGTAGTAAGACATAGATACTCTTGATCTAACACTTGACCTTCCCAAATATATTCGAAGTTTTCACCTTCAGCTAGGTTAGCTGCACCAACACGACCATTGTATGCAATAGCCATTACAACCTCACCACTTTTTACTAATTCTAGTGGTTTTGATCCTGAAGACCAAAAAACAACGTGATCCTTGATAGTATCTAATTTAGCAAAAGCTCTATCAAGCGCACCAGTTTGGTTAGCTAGAACTGTAGGAACTGCAGTTGGTTTAACACCATCAGCAACCATTGCTTTTTCAATTATACCTGTTGCCCAAGTATGGATACCTCTTTTGCCAGGGAATTTTTCCACGTCAAAAAAGTCTGCCATGCTGCTTGGCTTATCACCAGGGAAAGCATCTGGATCATAGAACACTACGTAAGTCCAGAAAATTTGTGGAACACAACAATCCCAACCAGAGTGATACTCTAGGCCATTGTTTTCCATATCTTCTAACATTGACTCACCGTCAGGTCCTGGAACAGAACTAGAAGCGATTTCTGATGAAATGTCTTCAAACAAACCTTCATCACAACCTGTGATTGCATCACTTGGAAGAACGTCTACTAAGTCCCAAGTTACATTACCACTTTCAACTTGCGCTCTTACTTCACCAAGACCACCGTTATAGTTCTCAAATTGAATTGAACTTGGATCTGAGTAAGTATCAGCATAAGCTTTTTGTTGACTTTCTGTGTAAGCACCACCCCATGAAGCAACCGTTACTGCTTTAACAGCAAAAGATGATACTAAAAGTGAAGCAAACAAGAATGCTTTAATTAATTTTGACATATGTTCCTCCTATTCGTTGGTTAATCTTAAGATTATATGTCTATCGATAATTCCCTAATAACATGATGAAATTATAAAAAAAAGTGCTAAAATACCGCAGAAAACTTCAATAATATTAATTTACAGGATCTAAGGCCCTTATATCATCAGAATTCCAGTTAAGTTTTATAGAGTCTCCTTCATTATAGTTAAAAGATCCTTCATTTGGTACTTTAACAATAAACTCGTTATTTCCACATACATCTAATCTAACCCTAATATGATCACCTAAATATATTAGTTCTTCAACTTTTCCTGTAAATAGATTTTCCCCGTTTCCATCTGATCCCAATGATACTCTTTCAGGTCTAACGGAGAGTTGAGTTTTCTCTCCCACACCACCTACATTAACTTTAAGAGCTTTTACAGTACCTGCTCCATTTTCAAGTTCTACAGAACAGTAATTATTTTCCATACTCTTAATTGTTCCTGACATTCTATTATTCTCACCTATAAATTGCGCAACAAAAGAATTTTCTGGTTTTTCATATAATATATCTGGAGTTGATAATTGCTGAACAACTCCATCGTTAAAAACTGCTATTCTATTAGACATCGTTAAAGCTTCACTTTGATCGTGTGTTACATAAACGACAGTAATTCCTATTCTGTCATGAATATGTTTTATTTCATATTGCATCTGTTCTCTTAAATTTTTATCTAATGCACCAAGAGGCTCATCCATTAAAACAAGCCTTGGTTCAAAAACAAGAGCTCTTGCAAGAGCAACTCTTTGTTGTTGACCTCCAGATAACTGCGCAGGAAAACGAGTACCAAAGTCTCCAAGCTCAACCATATCAAGAGCCTTTTGAACTTTTTCTTTAGTCTCTCCTTTTGATAATTTTCTAACTTCAAGTGGAAATGCTAAATTTTCTTGCACAGTCATATGAGGGAATAGAGCATAATTTTGAAAGACCATTCCAATTTCTCTCTCATATGGTGGGATTTTACTAATGGGCATTCCATCTAGAAAGATTTCTCCATTCGTTGGAGTCTCAAATCCTGCTAACATCATAAGTGTGGTAGTTTTACCGGAACCAGAAGGGCCAAGCATTGTTACAAACTCACCCTTGGCGATATCTAAATTTAGATTTTTAACTACTAGCACTTCACCATCGTAACTTTTGTCAATCTTTTCAAATTTAACAAAGCTTTTTTCTGACTCAGAATTCATATTTTGATTATTTTTTTGTTGTTGGTCTGTGAATACCTGTCATAAGAGCATTAGTCAAAAAAAAATTTAAATTATATGAATATTTTGGGCATAATATTTGCTTTACTTGCTGGTGTTTTTTTTGGAATAATTGGTCCCATTACAAAAACTGCTTATAATTTAGGAGCCGGTATAGGCCTTGCTATTTTTTTACGTTATATTGTTGCATTAATAATAGTCTCTCCCCTAATTCCAAATCAACAAAACTTATTCAGTATTTATAAAAATAATATACGTGATTTTTTACTGATTACTCTTGCCTCCATAATGCTAACCACAGGATTATTAATTTCAGTTACATATATTAATGTTAGTTTAACAATAATAATATTTTGCACCTATCCAATTTTGGTCTTGTCGATATCTATTTTTATAACCAAAGAAAAAATAAAAAATGTTATCAAATTTTTATTTTTTACAACATTTATTGGATTATTTCTTGCATTAAGTCCCTCAACTGATGACTTAAAATTTGAAGGAATTATTTTTGCTTTGATTGCATCATTGGGCGCTGCAATCATGATAGTGACTAATCAAACAATGTCTAAAAAAAATATTTCCCCTATTCCAATCAATATTTTTATTAATTTTTTTAACACAATATTCTTTTTTATTGTTTTAAGTTTATTCTACGAGATAGACACCAACATCAATCTTAATGCATTTTTAATTCTATTAATTCCTTCTTGTTCGTATGCAATTGCTTTATTTCTTCAATTACTTGCAATACCAAGAATTGGTCAAACGAATACAGCTTTATTTTTATATCTTGAACCAATAACAGGAATATTTGGAGCTGTAATACTTCTTAATGAGTCCTTAACTTCCATGCAGTTATTTGGTACTGCAATTGTCTTAATCAGTCTTGCATCTTCAACGTTTGTAACAAGAAAAACTTAAAAATGATTGGTCATAAAATTAAACCAGTTTTTACCAGCTATTTTATTTGCAGTTTTTTCATTGATTCCATTTGCAATCATTCCAGTTAAAAAACTAGATAAGTCTTCTGGTTTAGAATACCATGATGTAGATTTAGGCCAATTTGCATTTTTATCCTGAGACTCTCCATAATCAATTTTTTTTGTCCATTTGCCATTTCGCATCCACATAACAACATCATCTGGCCAATTAACGCACAAATCAGATCCTATCCCAATATTATCTTCTCCAATCATATTAATAAGCTGTTTAATCATGTCACAAAAATCTTCTAACTTACAATCTCCATGATTTTTTAAATGATAAGGGTAGACGCTTAAGCCAATAAAACCATTTTTATTTGCTAACTTTTTCAACACTTCATCATCGATATTCCTAATTGATTTATGAAAAAAATTTGGATTTGCATGAGATATAGCAACCGGTGTTTTCGAGAGATTAATAGTATCCAAACATGTTTGTCTTCCTGCATGACTTAAATCAACTATCATGCCTAATCGATTCATTTCCTCAATCACCATTTCACCAAAACGTGATACACCAGAGTCATTTTTTTCATAACATCCACCTGCTAGGGGTGTTTGATTGTTGTATGTCAGTTGCATGAAACGCAAACCTCGTAAAAAAAATTTTTCTATTAAAAAAATATCATTTGCAATTGGTGCTGAATTTTGAAAGCCATATATGATGCCAACTTTATTTGACTCTTTTGCCAGAAGTATGTCGGAGGATTTTTTTACATGCATCAAGATATCGCTATTTGATTGAATTAAATCATCCCAATAATTCATTTTCTCAAATGACTCATGAGTATCTTCCCAATATACCAAGGTTGCGTGAATAGCTGTTATTCCTCCAGCATGAGCCTTTTCAAATAAATCTCTATTCCAATTCACATATTCAAGACCATCGATAAGTATATTGTCCATTTCCATATTTTATTTAACTTCTAATAGTGAAAAAAGTGATAATTCACTATATATATTTATATATGTTGCAACAAAGCATGAATTCTTCAGAAATTATGACCCTTGATAAAATGGGCTCTAGATACCCTTCAAGGTTAAGCTTTTCTAGAAGTATGCTTCGAAGATTGTTGTTTGATAATTGGAAAATTTCTAAATCAAAGTTTGATCTAGATGATAAAGGTTATGGAACAGCAGTTTATGAAATTAACATAAATAATAATATTTACTCTTTAGTTTGTTTTTCGCAGCATCTTGATAGTTCTGACAGAAGTGACAGAGTAATTGCAGAAAAATGGGATACTGCCTATTCTTTAATTAACGGAAAATTAAATGATGATGAGCTTAATAGATTAAGAAAAAATGTACCGCTTCAAGAGTCAGGGCGCAATTCTCCTAAAGAATTAATTTTAAGTAGAGCTAATAAAAGTGTTCGTTTATTTGAATATGTTGTCAATTGTTTATCTAATGGTAAGCAACCTGATATTAATGAAATAAATAAAGTTGGATATCTTTTAAGAACAACAGCTGTTTATGGTAGTGGAAAATTTGGGCTATCAGACTTTGCAAATACTAAAGCAGTTACCGAATTTAACCAACCTTTTAGAGCTGAAATGCTTGCAGTTTATATCATAAGAGAATTTAGTGTTGAGTTGGTAGAGCATGTAGCAAAAAAACAAAACCCTAGCAAAGCAATTGCTCTTGAAAACAACATCAAACAACACTTAGGCATTGGTAATTCAACAGGTTTAGGGATGGCCCCTTTCATTATTAAACATCCTAAATTAATTAATAAGTGGATGAAACAGTATACTCAGTCTTTAGATAATATCGTTAACAAAAATGTAGAAATAGAAAAACTTAATACTTATTTTGAATTACTTGAAAAAGCTCTTCTTTACCTAAAAGAGGTTACAACGTTTGATGAATACCAAATTACAAAAAATTCAAAAACAGTTGAAGATTTAAAAAAATATATAAGTCATATTAAAAAGTTTCAAAAGAAGAGAGTTACTGATTTGCAGTGGATTGATCTAATAAAATTCACCTCCAATAAATGTAATTATGATACGCAAGAAATTGCTAAAGTTCAGTTATTAGAACTTTATCCTGAAATTTCTGAAGAGTTGGCAGAAGATATGTCGGATGTTGAAGAGATGGGAATTAATGAGTCTCAAACTTTGAAACAATTAAATGCAATTATTGAAAAAGATTACCAGTGGGCTTTGAAAGTTGATTTTTCTAACAAAAATAATGATTACCTATTCTGGTATATTTCAGCGGCAAAACTCGAGCCAAGATTAGGTGAGAGATATAATGAAGAGGGTAGTGAACTGGAACAACATCTTGGTATTGCAAAAATGGTTCAAAAACTTCACACGTTAATACAAGAAGAAAATCTTGATTTATCAGTTGCTGAATATTTAGCTCTAAATCCTAAATTCAGAGGTATTATTAGAAGAATCCAATCTCTTGAACAATATCCCTTTGCAGAAGTGCAAGATAATATTTTATCAAAAAAAACAATACCTATTAATATGCTAAGATTTAAATTATCTTTTTTTGGAGCAAATAGATATGACCCAAAATCAGATAGATGGCTTCGTGTAAGTTTTTTTTCAGGTGCTCCTTTTCTATCAAATTTAAATGCGAAGAATGTTGATAGCTGGGGTTTTGCAACGATGAGTTCTTATAATTAATTTGTGAGTTACTCGTATTATGAAGTATACACAAATGCTAAAAGAGCATTCTCTGGCCTTGGCTTTCCCTATGGAGCTGATGAGGATGCAGCATTTATAATTAGTTGGTTAGAGGCATTCGAATTAAAAGGTATCCAATTATTTTCTAATATTCAAAAGAAAATTGATGGTAATTTTAATGGGGCTCTAGAAAATAATAAATTAATTAGCAAAATTGATTTAAACAAAAGATCTATTCTCATGATCGGGCCAGGTTTGATTGATCTATTAAATTTTCATACATCAAAAAAGAATGAAATAAAAATAGAAATACTAAATTGCTCTGATCCTCTTTTTTTGATACCCCTTTTGTACAGAAGTATTAAGAAGAATATTTTTTCAAAAATTACTAATCAAAATAAAACTTATGCAGTTTTAGATAAAAATGAAATTTTCATTCATGATAATTTAAAAAATAATCATTGTGCAAATTTTATTTTAAACCTGTCTACAAATGAATATCAAATACCGAATGGAGAAAAGACTTCAGATTATAAAATATTAAATTTAAATTTATCAAAAGGATTAAGTCCCAAGCAGTCTAGCTGGAATAATATTTCAGATTTAGCATTTAGAACCTACGTTCCTGAATCAGAAGAATCTAGGGAAAAAGGAGCTGGTGGAGGTGATGCTAATGATTAGGAAACTATTCTCTATGCTAGTTAGCTGAGGGTAAATAGTAAAACCCGTTTTTCTAACAAATCAATATAGCACTCATTCTTGCTCTTTAATCTTTTAATTGGTATATTCTATGCAATTATATTAAATAACAAAATATCGTATATGTTATTATTAATTCAATCTTTAGTTGTTACAAAATATGAAAATTAAAGGGCTCAATATGTTTAAATATATTTTTTTAATTATTTCATTCATCTCAATATCTTTTTATAGCTATGCAGAGACTATTGAAATCGAAATGTTGAATAAACTTGGTAAAGAAAAAATGGTTTATTCTATAAAAGTTGCAAAGGTAGATATTGGTGACACAATTATTTGGAAATCAGTAGACAAAGGACATAATGTTCAATTTGTAGAGATGCCAGATGGAGTTGAAAAATTCAAATCAAAAATAAATAAAGACGTAGAATATAAATTTGAAATTCCCGGTATCTACTTATATGTATGCACTCCTCATAAATCGATGGGCATGATAGGTTTAGTAGTGGTTGGAGATGACCTAAGCAATTTAGATAAGATTAAAAAAGCAAAAATGGGAGGTAAGTCAAAAAAAATATTTAAAGAGTTACTAAAAGAACTATAATTTTTTTGAAAGACTGAATAAATTAGATTTTTCTTATGGTGTTTAGGAAGTTGCTAAACTTTAAATTACTTTTAATAGGTATTTTTTTATTATCATTTAAATCATCTTTTGCTGATAATAAACTAGTGATGATAACTGCAGATTATTGCATTTACTGTCAAATTTGGGAAAAAGAAATTGGTGAAATTTATCCCAAGACAGATATCTCCAAAGACTTTCCCCTAGAAAGAATTAAGCTTGATGAAGACTCAATAAAAAATGAGCCAAATAATTATGAAACAAAAATTACACCAACTTTTGTTTTTTTCAGGGAAAAAGAAGAAATTGGAAGAATTACAGGATATTCGAGTGCAGAAATGTTTTGGTGGCAAGTAGATGAAATTCTTGGTCGTGACTAAATATTTGATTGATTTGATTAAATTTAATATTAAATAATAAGTTAATTTAACATTATTCATACTTTACAAGGATATTAATGAAGTTAAGAAAATTAAAAAAAATTTCAAGGAGAAATGCCCTACAGCTTATTGCTGTTTTTACAGGAACTGCAGTTTTTCCCTCAATATCATTTGCTCAATCTAATAAAGCCTTAGACAGAATAAATGAAATTACTAATGGATTGGGAGCAACTGAAAGTGATATTTGGTTAGACTTACCTGAAATTGCAGAAAATGGTAATCAGGTAAAAGTTAGTTTTGAAATGGACAGCCCTATGACTGAAACTGATCATATTAAAACTGTGTATATTTTAGCAGACGGAAACCCTTCACCAAATGTTGCAAAATTCTCTTTCACACCAGAAATGGGATCGTGTTCTGCAACAACAAGAATGCGCTTATCAAAAACACAAAATGTCTATTTATTAGCTGCAAATAATAATGAGCAATTTTTTATGACCTATGCAAAAGTTAAAGTCACAATTGGTGGATGTGGCGGATAATAAGGAGTAATTATGTCTTCGATTAAACCAAGAGTTAAAGTACCAAAGGAAGTATCTATTGATGAGATTGTAGAAATTAAAACATTAATTAGACACCCTATGCATAGTGGTAGAATGAAAGATCCTGAAGGACAAACAATACCAAGACAAATAATTAATTCTTTTAGTGCTAAATTTAATGGAAAAGAGATTTTCCAAATGGATCTTGAGCCTTCTATATCAACTAACCCATATATTGTTTTTCAATATAAGGTTAAAGAAAGTGGTAAATTTGATTTTGAATGGCTAGACGATAATGGTGAAAAATATTCAATTTCCAAAGAAATGATTGTTTCTTAATTGTGAAAAAAAATAAAAAAAAAGAATTATCTACATTTAAAAAAATTAATCGTAGAGACCTAATAATTGGTGCGTCAAGTATTGGAGCTTTTTCTTTGGCTCCAAAAAAACTTTTATCAGAAGAGGCAAATCCTGAAAACTTGCCACCGAACCTTCCGGAGTGGACTCAATACCTTGGTGACGGTGTTGATGTAAATCCTTACGGCATGCCTTCGGAATTTGAGGGACATGTCATAAGAAGAAATGTTGAGTGGCTTACAGCAAGTGCTGAATCTTCAGTTAATTTTACTCCATTACAAGATCTAGAAGGAATTGTAACACCAAATGGCCTATGCTTTGAAAGACATCATGGAGGTGTTTCAGTTATTAATCCTCAAGACTTTAGATTAATGATCAATGGTTTGGTAGATCGAGAAATGATATTTACTCTTGATGACTTAAAACGCTTTCCTCAAACAAACAAATTTTATTTTCTTGAGTGTGCTGCAAATGGTGGAATGGAATGGAGAGGATCGCAATTAAATGGCTGCCAATACACATTTGGAATGGTTCATAATGTTCAATACACAGGTGTTAAATTATCGGATCTTCTTTTAGAGACAGGGTTAAAAGAAAAAGCCAAGTGGGTTTTAGCGGAAGGTAGTGATTCATCAGGAATGACACGTTCTATTCCTATAGAAAAAATCTTAGATGATTGTATCATTGCATGGGCAATGAATGGAGAAGCATTAAGACCTGAACAAGGTTATCCGGCGCGCCTCGTAGTTCCTGGTTGGGAAGGTAATATGTGGGTAAAATGGATTAGACGACTAGAGTTTGGTGACAAACCTTATATGACTAGAGAAGAAACCTCTAAATATACAGATTTGTTAACAAGTGGAAAAGCTAGAATGTTTACATGGGTTATGGATGCTAAATCGGTCATAACTTCTCCAAGTCCTGAAAAACCAATACTTGCAAAAGGATTGCATCAATTAAGAGGTCTTGCTTGGTCAGGCAGAGGTAAAATTAAACGTGTAGACGTTTCCATTGATGGTGGTAAGAATTGGAAAACTGCTCAACTGCACTCACCAGTCCTAAGCAAATCATTAACTAGATTTACTTTACCATTTGAATGGAATGGTGAGGAATTACTGCTACAATCAAGAGCAATTGATGAGACAAATTACGTACAACCAACTATTAGTGAGCTTCAAAAAATTAGAGGGGTGAATTCAATTTATCATAATAATTCAATTGCAACTTGGCTAGTCTCAAAAAATGGAAAGGTTGATAATGTTAGGCTTGGTTAGATGCATACTAGGCTTTTCATTAATAATATTTATAGCAAATACAGCTACAGCTAGTGATAGAAAATTCAATTTAGGACAGATTGCTTCTTCTGAAGAAGTGGCAGGATGGGATATTGATGTAAGACCTGATGGGTTTGGCGCACCAATTGGAAGTGGGACTGCTTTTTCTGGAGAAGAAATATATGCTGAAGTATGTGCAGCATGCCATGGTGATTTTGGTGAAGGAGCAGATAGGTGGCCTCCTCTCGTTGGAGGTGAAGGGAGTTTAGCTTCACATGATCCAGAGAAAACTACTACAAGTTACTGGCCCTTTGCTTCTACAATCTTTGATTATATTTATAGAGCAATGCCATATGGTGAAGCTCAATCCCTATCTTATGATGAAACGTATGAAATTGTAGCCTATCTTCTATATATGGGTGACATAATCGAAGAAGATTTTGTTTTATCAGATAAAAATATTGGTGAAATAGAGATGCCAAATAAAGATGGTTTTTTATTACCTGATCCAAGACCAGACATCATGAATACACATGGGAATCCTTGTATGACTAATTGTCAAGTATCTACAAATATTATTGGAAAAGCTAGAGATATTGATGTAACTCCAGAAGACGAATAGTTATTAAAGGTAATTATTTAGAGTAACATAATGCAATCAAGGCGAGAATTTCTTCAATTAGCTACAATTACAGCAATGTTGATTGGGGGGAAAAGTTGGAGCGCAGTTGCCGCTAAACAAGAAATTTCTGAAAATGATCTTTTAAAATTTGACTCAAAAGGTCAAATTACTCTACTGCATATAACTGATATACATGGTCAACTTAAACCTGTTTTTTTTAGACCACCATCAGAAAATTTTGGCATTGGAAAATACGAAGGCATTCCTCCTCATCTTGTTGGAAAAGTTTTTTTAGATTATTTTGGCATTGAGCCCAACACACCACTTGCATACGCACATACTATGCTGGACTACATTCCATTAGCTAGAGAGTATGGCAAACTGGGAGGATTAGATAGAACAGCTAGCTTGATTAAAAACATCAGGGCTGAAAGAGGAGAAGACAAAGTACTTTTATTAGATGGTGGTGACACATGGCAAGGTTCATACACTTCTTTAAAAACTCAAGGGGAAGATATGTTAGAAGCAATGAACCTCTTAAAGCCAGACGCTATGGTAGGTCATTGGGAGTTTACACTTGGCCAGGATCGTCTCAGTGAACTAATTGATAAAATAGATTTTCCATTTCTTGGTGGAAATGTTTTTGATACAGAATGGGATGAACCTGTCTTTGAAAGTACATCTTATTTTGAAAAAGGGGGTGTTAAAATTGCGGTTATAGGACAACACTTCCCATATACTCCTATTGCTAATCCAAGGTACTTAGTTGAAGGTTGGTCTTTTGGAATAAGACCAGAAATCATTCAAAAAAATATAAATAAAGCAAAAAAGAATGGTGCTGAAGTAGTAGTTTTATTATCGCATAATGGGTTCGATGTAGATCAGAAATTAGCGTCTATGCTAGATAATGTTGATGTTGTGTTAACTGGACATACTCATGATGCTATTCCAAGAGCAATTAAGATTAAAAATACTTTACTTCTTTCATCTGGATCTCATGGTAAATATTTAGGAAGGATTGACTTAAAAGTCGACAATGGCAAAGTTGTTGATTTCTCATCAAATTTAATACCGATTTTTTCAGATGTAATTCAGCCTGATCCAGAAATGACGCGATTGATTGATAAAATTAGAGAACCGTATGAAGAAGAATGTAACCGTGTCGTCGGAGCAGCTGAAACTTTACTTTACAGAAGAGGTAATTTTGGTGGACCTTGGGATAGTGTTATATGTGACGCAATTATTCAGGAAAGAGATACAGAAATTTCATTAAGCCCAGGTTTTAGATGGGGAACAACTTTATTGCCAGGTCAAAAGATAACTATTGATGATATTTATTCACAAACTTCAATGAATTATCCAGAAGTATATAGAACTGAGATGAGTGGTGAGACTATAAAAAATCTTTTAGAAGACGTATGTGATAACATATTTAATCCAGACCCTTTCTTTCAACAAGGGGGGGATATGGTTAGAGTTGGAGGTATGACTTATACTTGCCAGCCTAAGAACTCAATCGGAAATCGAATAAATGATTTAAAATTATCTAATGGTGAAAAAATTGAGTCGCAAAAAAAATATACTGTTGGAGGTTGGGGATCAATAAATCCTGAAGTTGAAGGACCTCCTATTTATAAATTGTTAGAAAATTATGTATCAAATGAAAAAATTATTAAACCAAAATATAATAATCCAGTAACAGTGAAGGGAATTTAAAAAGGCGGCTAGTAGCCGCCTTTATTTGTCTCTATTAATTAAAAGTTTTAAGAAAACATATCAGCAGTCATACCATTGTACCAATCTATAGATTCTTGATAGTTAGCTGCTCTTGTTTCACTAGTGTCATCAGCTTGTGAAATAAATTTACTTTCAACGTCAATAGCTTCTGCACCAGCAACATAACTCGCTCCAACTTTAACATCATCATCAGGAGCAATTAGTGACCAGCAGGTATTTGAATAACGAGCATCAAATACTTTACTTCCTGTCAAAGCACCTCTGATATGATTAGCTGCTACTTTGGCTTGGCTGTTTGCTGAAAAACCTGACTTAGGCATTGATTTAGCTACAGATGCATCACCTAAAACATAAATATTTTCATCTGCTTGAGATTGCATAGATGCAGGAACAATAGGACACCAATCACCATTGTTAACGCCTGCTGCCATTGCAATAGCACCAGCTCTTTGAGCGGGAACAACACATGCAGCGTCAGCTTTAAATGTATCTAAATCTGTTTCAAACTCCATTGTAGAAGCATTTACATTTTTAAGCCCGCCATGATCCTCTGAACTAATCCACTCTATCATGCCTGGATAATGTTTTTGCCATCCTGCCTCAAATAAACCTTGTTTAGAAAATTTAGGTTTAGGGTCTAAGATAACAATTTTTCCTGTAGGATTAGATTGTTTAAATTGATGAGCGATCATAGACACTCTTTCATATGGTCCAGGTGGACATCTATATGGATTAGGTGGAGGAACCATTACAAAAGTCCCACCTTGTTTCATGTTCATAACCTGATTTCTCAATAACTGAACCTGTGTACCAGACTTCCATGCATGAGGCATTTTATCTTGGACTGCAGCAGAGTATCCATTAATCTTATCATATTTAAGATCAATACCTGGTGAAATAACAAGTTTATCATACGAAAGATGTTCCCCAGAACCTAATTTGACCTTTCTAGCAACTGCATCAACAGATACAGCCCACTCATGAACTACGTTAACACCTTGGTTTACAGCTAGCCCATAGTAATTATGTCCTATGGAAGCGTAATTTCTAAATCCACCTAAATAAATATTAGAAAAAAAACATGTGTAGTATCGCTTTGAAGCCTCAACTAGTGTAACATGAACTGCGCCACCAGAGTCTTTCGCAATATATCTTGCTGCGGTTGCACCACCTGCTCCGCCTCCAATAACTACAACTTTTGGTAAAGCACCAAGTGAAATAGATGGAAATGCAAGTGTTCCAACTGAGGCAGCAGCAAGACCTGTAAAAGCACGTCTTGAAATTTTTGACATTTTGTCCTCCCTGTAAATGACTATTAAGATGTTATCAGCTTTTAAGAGTAAGTAAAAGAAAAATGATTATTTTGGCGGTTCTAATTGACTAAAATAAAGAGCTAAGGAGCCAATTTGTTCATCATTAAGTCTCCCAGCGATCATTCTCATAACAGGATTCTCCATCTCTTTTGCTCTGTAAGCAAGCATTAATGCAACGAAAACCTCTGCATCCATACCATGAATTGCAGGAATACCTTCACTTGCTCCTTTCTGTTGATGACATGACACACATTCAGCACCCAGATATTCTCCATATTCAATATCACCCATTGCAATAATTTGTTGCTCATCTGAAAATGCAAATTTGCAAAAAAATGTTAGTAAAAAAATGACAAATAATAATTTTTTCATATTTATAATTTAAAACAATTCATCTTTGATTTGTCAATGAGTTAAATATACTAATTCACAATATATTAGTTTACTATATGTAAATCTCTTGAAAGATTACATAAAAGCTCACATCCATTTTCTGTCACATTAATTGTTTCACTTATTTCTATCCCCCAAGTATCCATCCACATACCTGCTATCATATGAAACGTAACATTGGGCTGCAAAACCGTCATATCATTTTTTCTAATACTCATTGTATGCTCGCCCCAATCAGGAGGATATCCAATACCAGTAGCATATCCAAGTCGGGAGTCTTTTTCTATTCCATACTTTTCCAAAACAGACCAAAAAGCAACAGCAACATCATGAGCCGTTTTACCAGGTTTAATAATTGAAATTGCTTGCTCTACTCCCTCATTGGTAATTTTCATGGTATCTGAAATTTTTGAATCAGGCTTTCCACAATAAACAGATCTTGATAAGGGACAGTGGTATCGATGCTTAACACCCGCTAACTCAATAATGGTACCCTCATTATTATTAAATAAATTATCTTTGGGTGTTAAATGTGAGGCTGATGCGGAGACTCCACTTGCTAAAATAGTTGTTAGACCTGCATATTCTCCACCTATATTAATTTCTTCATTTCCACCAATAAGACTATTTTGGATTTTTCCAGCAACATAACTCTGTTTAACTCCAGGCTTAATATTTTCGTATGCTGTCATCATTCCAGCTTCAACAAGTTTAGCTCCCTCTCTCATATAATTTATTTCATTTTCAGACTTAATTAATCTTATCCAGTTCACTAAAAGTGTTGCATCACTAAAATTTACATTAGGACAGGTTGATGTTAATCTGTAATGATTCTCTGCAGTGTAATAATAGGCATCCATTTCAACACCAATATTTTTGTTTGCCCAATTATTTTCATGAATAAAAGATGATACAAAATCATAAGGATGTGTTGGTGGTGCTTGAATAAGATCTTCAGGATAATAAATAATATTTTTATCTTGAAGGTAAGTTGTTACCTTTGCTCCTTTAGAATCTTGTCTCCTTCCAAACCATATTGGTTCGCTCAAGTCTAAAGCCACAATTATTCCTTGTGGGACATAAAAAGACCAACCATCATAACCAGTTAAATAATTCATATTTGATGGATCCGTTAGGATGATTACATCCATATTCTTTTGATCCATTATCTTTTTTACTTTTGATAATCTGGATAAATATTCTTCTTTAGTAAAAATCATAAATAAATGTTTAGTATGGAAAAAGAATAATGTCTAACAACTTTAACTGTCTATTATTTCGTAACCAAATTGAGAAGCTGTCTCGAGCAAAATTTCCCAAATAGATAAAGCGAATCCTCTAGGAATAAAGAGTCTAAATTCTTTCTCACTAAGTCTAAAGAGTTTGACACTTACATGATGAATTGCTGAACTTGCTGATGAATGTATTGGAAAATTATCTAATCGTAGATCAAGAGGTAAATGTCTATTAAGTAAGATGTCACTTTTTGCACCTTTAATTGTAATTGAGGTAAAAGCGTGAGATAGCTCAAGTGATGTTCCGAGATTCTCTGGCAAATTAATTGTACTGCCTAATAACCACCATTTAGAAGGTTCCATTCTCCATAGTGAATTGTTGTTTAGAATTTTTCCTCTATTAAAATCAATATTTTTTTGAACCCCTAATTGATCAGAAAAAAACTTTTCTACATTTGATATTTCATCAGGCCATGCAGCAATTTGTTGAATTATAAGATTGCAGTTTTCAAAAAATATAATTTCAATATTATCTTCAAACGGATATTTTCCAGTATTATACTTTTCTATAATTGCTGAATTTCTATTAAGCATACATTCTCTTACCTTCTGGATCAATCATATGAGGTGATACAACTTTTATTTCCATTTGTTTGTTTCTTACTGGATCTGCGCCTATCAGTGTTATATCTTTCCACTTTTCAAGACCTCCTTTAACAAATCCTATTCCAATCCAATGGCCTAACTCTGGCGAATGCGTAACTGACGTTATACGACCCACGCCCTGCCCTTTAATATTATTTTTTTCACAAACAATTGTGCCAGCATTAAAAGTTTCTTTTTCATTTATAGGGAAAAAACCAACTAGCATGTCTCTGTCATCCGCACTTAGAACTCCTCTTTTTCTCATAGCACTTCCAATGTAGGATTTTTTTGTTGATGCCATTTTTCCCAAACCAGCATCATCAATTGTTACTCTTCCATCAAGCTCAGCAGCAGTTACATGTCCTTTTTCAACCCTTAAAGCTCCTAAAGCCTCAAGACCATATAAACAACCATCATATTTTTGAGCACTTTCCCATAATAAGTCCATCATTCCATGAGCATAATCAGACTCAATATACATCTCGTACGCTAACTCTCCTGAGAAACTTATTCTAACAACTCTACATGGTGTGCCATCTTTGAGTTTAGTTTGCAGTACTCCCATGAAAGGTAAATTATCATTTGTAATTTCACTTGGATCAAAAACACATTCATTCAAAACATCTCGAGATTTTGGACCAGCGATTGCGGCACCTGCCCATTGTTCAGAGACGCTTGTCACATTAACTTTTAAATCTGTCCATCTTGTCTGGAGTAACTCTTCTAACCACGACATCACTTTTGCAGCAGCTGCAGTTGATGTAGTCATAAAGTATTCATTTTCACCGAGTCTCCATGACGTTCCATCATCCATCACAATACCATCATCACGTAACATAATTCCATAACGTGCTTTACCAATTGGAAGTTTAGCAAAGGGGTTTGTGTAAATACGATTTACGAGTTCTGTTGCATCAGGACCTTGAATAGCAATTTTACCCAGTGATGTAACATCACAAATACCAACTGTTTTTCTAACAATTGTTGTCTCCCTAATATATGAATCACTTAATGTTTCATTTTTTTTAGGATAGTACCAGGGTCTTTGATAAAGACCAACCTCAATCATTTTTGCTCCATGATCAATATTCCATTGATGCATGGGTGTTACTCTTAAAGGTCTGAAATGCTTTCCAACATTTCTTCCTGTTAAAGCACCTATTGGAACTGGTGTATAGGGTGGTCGAAAAACTGTTGTTCCAACTTGTGGAATAGTTTTATCTAGTTGTTCCGCCATAAGAGATAAACCAATTATATTGCCCATTTTGCCTTGGTCGTTTGCCATTCCTAAAGTGGTGTATCTTTTTAAATGCTCAACAGAGATAAACCCTTCTCTGTGTGCTAATCTTACATCCTCAGCAGTTACATCATGTTGAAAATCTACAAAACTTTTTGATGGAAATTTATTTGATTTAACTTCAAATAAAGGCTCTATCGGATTTGACCACCCCCCTACTGATGGAAAAGAAATTTCTTTTTTGTGCATACCAAAAGTATTCATTGCTTCATTAGCACCAACAAAGCCTGACTCTATGCAATTCTTTTCATCCCAAATACCTTTTGCCGATCCTACAACAGAAATATTCTCTTTAATTTCTCCCGGAATGAAACATAAGTTTTCTTGATTCCATGTAGGTTTAATACCTCGGTGAGACACAAGATTAACAATTGGTGACCAGCCTCCTGACATTAAAACTTGATCACAAATAATTGTATTTTTATTTGATAGATCTGTTGTTTTACAAACATCAATACCGTCAATTTTTTTTCTACCATTAATACTAAATGGCAGAGTATTTAAATGAAGATCAATGTCTTTTGATAAATCATGATTTACATTTTCTCTTGAGTCTAAAATTGTAACTTTTGAGCCTGCCTCATGTAATTCTTTAGCTGTTTGATATACAGAGTCATTATTTGTTGAGATGACAATATTATTTCCGGTTAAAACACCATATCTATTTAAATAATGTTTAGATGCGTTTACAGTCATTGCTCCAGGTAAATCATTGTTATTAAATGCAATATGTCTTTCAAGAGCACCACTTGCTACAATGATATGTTTTGCTCTTATTGTCCAAAAACGTTGGCGGGGCAAATTACTATGAGGAGTAGGCATATGATCAGTAACTCTTTCCAACGCTCCAACAACAGTATTATCATAAATACCAAAGACTGTTGTTCTGGGCATGACTCTAATACCACTGCTTTTTAGTTGAGTATTTAAAAGGTAAGGATCAAAATCTTTTTGAGATAAACTATTTCCTCCAAGTAAAGAGTCCTGTTCAATTAAAATAACATCTAATTTATTATTAGCTATTTCTTGAGCTGCAGCAATACCTGCAGGACCAGACCCAATAACAAGCACATCACAAAAATCATTAGCATGTTCATAGCTATCTGGATCAGGTTCTCTAGAAGCTTTACCCATGCCGGCTGCTTTTCGAATAATTTTTTCAAAAACCATCCAAATTCCAGTGCCCTTACCCCATTCAAATGGAGGTAGACCCATAAATGTTTTATAATAAAAACCAGCTGCAAAAAAACGGCTTAAATAATTATTTACACCTCCAAAATCAAAATTAACATTCGGAAATGCATTTTGACCTGAGGCATTTAATCCAGAATAAAGTTCTTGTGTTGTTGCACGAACATTCGGATCTCTTCTACTTCCAGATCCAACAGTTACTAAAGCGCCTGACTCTTCAACGCCACAAGACATTACTCCTCGTGGACGATGATATTTAAAACTTCTACCAACTATTCTAACATCATTTGCTAATAGTGCAGAGGCTAGAGAGTCACCTTCATATCCAAAATATTCTTTATTATCCCAATTAAAGCCCAGCACTTTTTCTCTGTTAATTTTACCGTAGTTTTCTTTTCTTAGCGAAGTCATGATTTATTTTTCGTAATTTTTTCAATTTGTGGATGGCATGCCTTTACACTTTTTATTTCATGGGTAATCGTAGACCTCTCTACCTCTAACCATAGTCTGCAACCATTTGTATGATGCCAAGTTTCTTTTTGCATACCTCTTATATTTTCACGAAAGAAAATAGCCTTCGTCCACTCTGATGCAGGTGCATCTAGTGATGGATATTTTATAGAAGCATCACCACCGTAAGTGAACTCACTATGATCTCTTTCACCACAATATGGACATTTAATTCTAATCATATCAACCGTGCAACTTTGGATCTGGACCAGCTCCACGCTCGTCAATATTAATTCCTTTTTCAAATCTCTCTAAATTATGATTCTGTATGTGTTTATGAGGTTGCTCATTAGCTATTAAATCAGCAAAATACCAGCCAGAGGCAGGGCTTGCTTTAAAGCCTCCATAATTCCATCCAGCATTAAGATATAAATTCGATAAAGGTGTTTTGCATATGAAAAAAGAGCCGTCCATAGACATATCCATGACGCCAGCCCAGTGTCGTAAAAGACGTATTCTTCCTAAACAAGGCATGATAGCCATAGCAGCCTCAGCACAATCTTGAACAATTGGTAGATTTCCCCTTTGGGCATACGACTTATACCAATCTAAATCTCCGCCAAAAACCATACTACCCTTGTCTGATTGAGAAATATAAAAATGAGCTCCACCAACACCGTATACTACAACATGATCTAATAGAGGCTTAATAGACTCTGTGACAAAAGCTTGGAGTTTATGTGACTCAATTGGTAAATTTCCAAGACCTGCCATCTGCCATAAAACAGATGTATGGCCTGCGACTGCAAATCCTATTTTTTTAGCTTTAATGGTTCCTCTTGATGTTTCTAAACTCTCAATATTATTTTGAGATCTCTTAACACCTGTTACTTCACAATTTTGTAATATATCAACACCTAAACTATCTGCAGCTCGTGCAAAACCCCATACTGCTGAATCATGTCTAGCGTTTCCTGCCCTTCTTTGAACTGCAGCACCCATGATTGGAAATCTTGCATCATCATAATTTAAATGAGGAATATTTTTTTTTAGAGTATCTAAGTCCCATATTTCAGCATCAGTACCATGTAGACGCATAATGTTATACCTTCTTGCTGCTCCGTCTCTTGCGCCTGGACTATGAAAAAGTGAAACATGTGCCCTTTGACTAAACATCACATTGTAATTTAAATCGTGACTTAAATCTTCCCATAGCTTTAATGAATGCTCGTAAAATTCATGATTACCTGGCATCATATAATTCGAACGAACGATTGTTGTGTTTCGTCCAGCGTTTCCGCCACCTATCCATCCTTTTTCTAGAACTGCTATATTTTTTTTATTATGATTTTTTGCTAAATAATAAGCAGTGGCTAAGCCATGAAGGCCTCCTCCCACTATGATGATATCATATTCTTTTTTTGGTACAGGATCGCGCCATTGTCTGTCCCAACTTTTTTGGCCAGTAAAACCATTTTTAAATACATTCCAGGCATTAAAACGTGTCATAAAAATCCTATATCTTCAAAAATTTTGACCTAAATAAAAAGTTTCAGATTTTGAAACAATTTAAAATATACATATATCTTTAGCCATTTAATCCTTATTGTAAATGCGCTATAAATAGACACTTCATATTTGATTTAATAAGAGGAGTATTATGACAACTACCAATTTATCCCTGGAAGAAATATATAATTTAGCCCTAAAAACTCTTAAATTTAATGGATGCGATGATCTTAATGCAGAAGCTGTTGCACATACAGTCACAAATGCGGAAAGAGATGGAAGTGTATCCCACGGGCTTTTTAGAATTCCTGGATATATCGCTGCTTTAAAAAGTAAAAAAGTTAAAGGTGATGCAAGACCAAAAAATAATTATTTAACTCAAAACGCAATACGAGTGGAAGGTGATTATGGATTTGCCCCAACTGCTATTGGTGTAGGAATTCCAGCTTTGGTAGAGGTTACAAAAAAACATGGTGTGGGTGTTTTAACGATTACTAATACGCATCACTTTGCTGCGTTATGGCATGAGACAGAGGCTTTAGCAGAAAATGAATTAATTGGTATTGCATGTACTGCTTATAAACCAAGTGTTGCACCTGCTGGTGCAAAAAAACCATTATTTGGAACTAATCCAATTTCATTTGCTTGGCCAAGAAAAAATAACACTCCTGTAGTTTATGATATGGCAACTTCTACAATGGCGATGGGAGAAGTGCAAGTTGCTGCAAGAGATGGTCATAAAGTTCCGTTCGGTACTGGATTAAATAAAGATGGTGAAAAAACAGATAATCCATCTGAAATTGCTAATGGTGGCGTTTTGTTAACTTTTGGTGATTATAAAGGATCTGCTATTGCAATGATGATTGAGTTATTAGCCGCAGGATTAGTTGGTGACTTATTTAGTTTTGAAGCAAAAGAGGCTGATAATAATGATGGTGGTCCTGCACGAGGCGGTGAATTTATAATGGCACTCTCTCCAGAATTAATTGCAGGAAATAATTGGAATGATCATGCAGAAAAATTTTTTGAACAAATGAAATCACTTGAAGGTGTAAGACTACCAGGTGAAAGAAGACATAAAAATCGTTTAGACACAGGTTCAAGAAGTATTAATACAGAGTTGGTAAATAAAATTATTTCATTATCAATAAAATAATTATGAGGAAACTAAAGGATTTAACGATAAAGTATAAAGATGAATAAGTCACCTAAACTTGTATGTAAAAATGTTTGGAAACTGTATGGAGATAAGCCGAAAGAATTTTTACAAAGTCATAATTATAACCCTGATAAAAGAATAATTGAAGAAAATGGTTATATTCAGGCAATTAGAAATGCTACTTTAGAAGTTTATGAAAATGAGATTCTTGTTATAATGGGTCTAAGCGGTTCAGGAAAATCAACTCTAGTAAGATGCATGTCAAGATTAGTTGATCCGACTGTTGGAGAAATTTTTTTTGAAAATATTGACATGGGAAGATTAACAAAAAACGAATTAATTGAAATTAGAAGACATAAAATGGGTATGGTATTCCAACACTTTGCCCTTTTCCCTCATAGAACAGTAATAGAAAATATTGCGTTCCCTCTAGAAGTACAGGGTATAAATAGGGCAGAAAGAGAGAAGTCTGCTATGGAAATTATTGATCTAGTAGGACTTCAAGGAAGAGAAAATTATTTTCCAAAAGAACTATCAGGAGGTCAACAACAAAGAGTAGGTATTGGCCGCTCTTTAGCTGTCAAACCTGAATTATGGTTTCTAGATGAACCATTTTCTGCATTAGATCCATTAATAAGAAAAGAAATGCAAAATGAGTTTTTAAAAATTCAAAACTCACTTAAAAAAACTATTATTTTTATTACTCATGATTTTGATGAAGCAATTAAATTAGCAGATAGAATTATTATTATGAATGAAGGAAGAATAGTACAAATTGGAAGTCCTGAAGATTTAATTATGAAGCCTGCAGATGATTATGTAAAAGAATTTACTGAAGACCTTCCAAGAGAGAGGTTGTTATCTGTAAAAAGCATAATGAATAATCAAAAACAACCAAGTAATGCTTTAACAGTTTATGAAGATGAGAAAATATTTTCAATTCTTGAAAAAGTTCTTTCTGAAGGCTCAGTTTCAGTTATTGATAGATCAAATAATATTGTTGGTTCTCTCAATAGAGAAACAGTATCTAGATTTATCAACAATTAAAATTTAAAAAATAAATAAATAATCTTTATATTTCTCGAAAAAATTAGATTTTATTATTCGTTTTTAGTAGTTTTATTCAATAGTTTTAATTAGTATTTTTATAAAATTATTACTGGGAGGTAAAATGAAAATTCTTAAAAATAAATTTAATATTTTATTAAGTTTTATTTTTATTCTATTTGCACAAAATATTTATGCGGTAGAATCAAAAGATCCTATTAAGCTTACTTTGCATGATTGGACAGGTCAATTAATTACAACTAATATTATGGCTGAAGTTCTTAAAGAAGCTGGATACAACGTAGAGCTTGTTCCCGCCGATTATATTGCTCAATTTGCAGGTCTTCAAACAGGAGATCTTCATGTAGCAATGGAAATGTGGGAAACAACTGGTCGTGATGCTATTGATGAATACACGGCTGATGGAAGAGTTGTTAACGTTGGAACTACTGGGATGGATGCAATTGAGGAATGGTGGTACCCTTCCTATATGAAAGAAAAATGTCCAGGACTACCTAATTGGGAAGCACTTAATGATTGTGCAGAAGCTTTCTCTACTCCTGAAACATCTCCAAAAGGAAGATACCTAGGTGGACCTGTTACATGGGGTGGATATGATGATGAACGTGTTGAAGCGCTTGGTTTAGATTGGGAGGTAATTCATGCAGGAACTGATGGAGCTCTTTTTGGTGAATTAGAATCTGCTTATCAAAGAAAAGCTCCAATAATGCTTTGGGTTTATGCTCCGCATTGGGCACCATCTAAATATGATGGGGAATTTGTAGAATTCCCTCCTTATACAACTGAATGTTATACAGATCCATCATGGGGTATAAATAAAAATGCTGCTTATGATTGCGGTAAACCAAGAGGTCCTATTTGGAAAGTTGCTTCCAGCATGCTTAAAGATAAATGGCCAGGTGCTTATGATGCTGTTGAAGCATTTACACTTGATAGTAATGAAATGGGAAATCTTGTTGCGGCTGTCGATCTTGATGGTAATACAGTTGAAGCTGTTGTAGCTGAATGGATGGCAAATAATAAAGATAGATGGGGCAATTGGATAAAATAATCCATTAATAATATTTTTTTTTAGGGGGATTAACATCCCCCTTTTAATTTTAAAATATGCGGAAAACAAAAATATCTAATAAAATTATTTTTATTTCTTTAACTTTCTTAACATTGCTTTTGTATTGGTATGGCAAAGAAATAGCAAACTACTTTGACAGTAAATGGTTAGTCAAATATCCAAAGCATTATTCATTTCCGTTTGCAATTTATACTACAACATTTGTTAAATGGTTAATCAATGAAGCTAATTTTTTGCTATTTACTTTTAATGATCTTACTCGTTTGTTTGCTTGGATAATAGAGCAACCTTATAAAATAGTTTTAGCTATATTTTCTAAAGGAATATTAAGAGGTCAAGGTCAGGATGCAATACAAATAATAGAACCATTAAGTTGGATTTCAGTTGTTGGTATTTTTTTTACCCTTGCCCTTTATACCAAAGATAAGTTTCTAATTATATTGGTTGTACTTTCAATAGTATATTTGGCGGTATTTGATCAATGGCAAAGTTCAATGATCACTTTATCCTCAATAATTATAGCTGTTCCAATTGGTGTTATTCTAGGAATACTATTTGGAATATTGTCCTATAAGTCAAAAATTTTAGAAAAAATTATAACCCCAATATTAGATCTCATGCAAACGGTTCCTGTCTTTGCTTACTTAGTTCCTATATTAGTAATGTTTGGTTTTGGGCCAGTTTCAGCATTAATTGCAACAATAATTTACGCAATGCCACCAATGGTAAGAACAACACTGTTAGCACTAAACAACATTGATCCACAATTAAAAGAAAGCGGATTAATGTCTGGTTGTACAGAAAGACAATTAATGTGGAAGGTTCTAATTCCTGTATCAAAACCAACTTTACTAATAGGTGTAAATCAAGTGATAATGTTGTCTCTTAATATGGTTATCATAGCTTCCATGATAGGTGCTGGAGGATTAGGATATGATGTTTTAGCATCTTTAAGAAGATTAGATATAGGAGGAGGTATAGAGTCAGGGATAGCAATAGTTGTAATAGCAATTGCTTTGGATCGGTTAAGCCAATCTTTTGCTAATTTGCCCACTTTATCAAAAAAAACACAGCTGACTTTTTATAATAAATACAAAAAAATAATTTTTTTACTTTTATACATAATTAGTATTTATATTCTTGGATATTTTTTCACCTTTTTTAAATTCTTTCCAAATGAATTAATGATTAATACTTCATTATTTTGGGAAGAATTAGTTAAGTACATAAATATTAACTATTTTGATAATCTAGAAAGTTTTAAAATCACTTTATTAACTTTTTTTATGCTGCCAATAAAAAAATTCTTTTTAGGCATTCCATGGCCTTGGTTTATTTTTGTGTTAACAATTATTGGATGGTATTTTGGAAAATTTAAATTAGCATTGTTGTGTCTTGTAATGTCAATTTTTATTGTAACTACTGGTCTTTGGGAAAAAGCAATGATTACACTTTATTTATGCGGTTCTAGTGTAATAATTGCTTCTATTATAGGTATTCCTCTAGGTGTATGGGCAGGCTTAAATGATAGAGCAAATAAAATTTTAACAGCCTTTATTGATACGCTTCAGACTTTACCAAGTTTTGTTTACTTAATACCAGTTGTAATGCTTTTTCGTGTTGGTGATTTTACAGCAATGATTGCAGTTATTCTTTATGCATTAGCTCCTGCAGTTAGATATACTGCACATGGTGTAAGAAATATTAATAGTCAAATTATAGAAGCAGCGTTAATTAGTGGATGCTCACAAAGGCAATTATTATTTAAAATTAAATTACCTTTAGCTTTACCAGAAATTTTATTAGGAATAAATCAAACCATAATGCTTGCCTTATCTATGTTGGTTATTACAGCCTTGGTAGGTACTAGAGATCTTGGTCAAGAAGTTTACATAGGCCTTACAAAAGCAGATATAGGAAGAGGCTTAGTAGCTGGATTGTGTGTAGCTTTTATATCTATTATTGCTGACAGAATTATTAAAGCTGGAAGTAATAAACTTAAAAATAAATATGGTATCAAATAAATATTTTTTTACTATTTTATATCTGGCCAGGTATCATTAAGTCTGTAACCTTCAGGAAAAGGGTCATCTTTAGAAACATAAAGTTCTTGTTTACCAGTAATAAATGCTGAGCCTTTAATAAGAGGTTTGATCATTTGTTTACCATTGTTAGTAAATTCTTCTTTTATTTTTGTTTCAAAAGTAGACCCTATAATTGATCTAGAAATAAATATTTCATCTATGTCTATCTCTTTTTTTTCTCTCATAAGTGCAAGCCTAGCTGATGTTCCAGTCCCACATGGAGATCTATCCAATTTACCAGGTCTAATACTAACTGTATTCCATCCTTCTTTTTGATTTAGATTATTTATTTTAACAGGTTCAATGAATTGACAGAATGAAATATAGTTTAAAGATGGTAGTGTCGGGTGAGAAAAACCAAACTCATTATTTGCAATTTTTATTATTTCCTTCGATATTTCAACAAATTTTTTTGCATTATTAGGTTCAATTGTTAAGTTAAAATCTTTTGCATTACAAATTATAAATGTATCGCCTCCAAATACAGTACTGACTGTTATTTCTCCAAAATGTTGTGATTTAAGTTTAACATCTAATAAATCAACAAAAGATGGAAGATTTTCTATTTCTACTGATTTTACACAATTATTTTTTACTTCAGCTTTTATTGAAATTAAACCTCCAGGTGCTTCAAGAATAAATTCACTTAAGGGTTCAGTAGATTGAATTATTTTTTTTTCTAATAAAACGGTTGCAACACAAATACTGTTTGAGCCACTCATTGGTGGATTGTCTTCTGGCTCCATAATGATGAAACCTGCAGATGCTTTAGTATTTTTTGGAGGAACAATTAAATTACAATGCTTAAACACCCCACCTCTTGGTTCATTTAATACAAAGTTTCTCAGTTTTTTATTATCAAATAAATATTTCGATTGTTCAAATATTGTCTCACCCTCTAATTTGATATCACCTGAGACAATAACATCCCCTATTTCCCCACAACAGTGAGTATTATAAACTTCAATGATTGGCATTAAATAATAAGATCCTCAATTTTTTTTGAAAAATTTGTAATTTGCTCATAACCATCTTCAGTAATGATAAAACTATCACCAACTTGAGCACGAAATGTTTCTTCATTTGCAGATCCATCAACAGCAAAAACCATACCTGGTTGTAATATAGTTTTATTACCTGCTACCAATTGTGGCTCTTCTAACATGCTAAAACCAGTAGCTCTTCCACATCTAAATGTCGGATATGGATAGCCTGCACTTTGAATAGTGTCCGCATAAGCTGCATGCACATCTTCAGCTTTCACACCTGGACCTAAAACACTTAAAGCTGCTTTTTGAGACTGAACAGCTGTTTCGTAGGTTTTAATTTGCGTTTTATCACGAATTTCTTTTAGCCAAAATGTTCTATCAAAACCAAGTTTAAATTTATGAAAGTTTGTCATACCACAAAAACACAGAAAAACAGGGTCTCCATCCTTGATTAATTTTATTGAGGATCGGTGGTGAGTTTTAGGCAGGTCTTTTCCGGAAGCCATAATTTGCAAAAAGTGAATTAGAGGAGATATATCACTTTCTTTAAATTCATTTTCTAATATTTCAGCAGCTTTTCTTGTTCCTGCATGAGCAGTTGCTAAAGCTACTTCATATTCAGGAACATTGTGTCCAATTGCATTTTTTCCAGCATACATCATAGCTTCTGCGACTTTGCCAGCGGACTTGGCAATTTTTAGCTCATCTTGAGTTTTAACCATTCTTATTAAATCTAAAATTGGAGTAATATTTTTAAATATCCTTTGTTCATCTAAAGATGATATGTAATCTAGTACTAAAGTGCTAATCTTAAATTTTTCAATTGCTATATTTGTATTTTTTTTAAAATACTTTGGCAGTTCTTCTCTCCATTCATTATCAACACCATCGTTCCATGTGATTATTTTATCTGCAGGACAGTTTTTTTTTACCAAATGTGCATCAATCAGAGGCGTAATTAAAACTGTATCTGAATCTTTTGGAACTAATAAAATAGTTGGTCTTCCAAAAGACATATGTAGAAAATCAAAGTAACCTGTGAAATAATAAATAGAGTCATCATCAGTGATTACAGCTAAATCAATATTATTCTTGTTAAGATCTTGCTTTAATTTTTCAAGATTTTTTTTAAACATCTCGAATATTCATAAAAAATTTATATTTTCAATTGTTGTTCAGCAAGCTCTACCCAATAAGAAGAGCCTTTAACTAATAACTCGTCATTAAAATCATAATCTGCTGAATGTAATGGCCTTCCATACGAACCTGAGGTTCCATTACCCATTAATACAAAACATCCAGGAGTATTTTCTGACATAATTGAAAAATCCTCTGAAAAAGGTCTTGGATCAATGTCACCATTACATTTATCTTCACCTAATAAGGTGATTGCAGCTTTTGTGGCTGCATCTGATTGTTCTGGCTGATTAAAAGTAATTGGACAAGTTGTTTCATATTTTACTTCAGCAGAAACTCCAAAAGAATTACAGATACCTTCAACAAGTTGTCTCATATTTTTTTCAATCATTGTGTTTGTATCTTGAGAAAATGCTCTCGCATCTCCTTTGATCAAACCATTACCAGGCAAAACATTTTTTTTTCCATCAGTAATAAACTCAGTCACAGAAACAACTCCAGCTGCTACCGGATCTAATTTACGTGAAACAATTGTTTGTAAAGCTAATATTATCTGACTACCAATTGTAATTGTATCTTTTGACATATGAGGTAAAGCTGCATGACCTCCCTTACCTTTAATTAAAATTTCAAATAAATTTTCACTAGTAGTAATGCCTCCTTTTCTTGTTCCGAATGTTCCTAATTCCATTCCAGGTATATTATGCATTCCATAAACTTCATCTATTGAAAAATTAGTAAACAAACCCTCATCAATCATTGTTTTGGCCCCAAGGGTATTTTCTTCATCTGGTTGAAAGATAAAATAAATAGTGCCATCAAAATTTCCTTGTTCTGCTAAATATTTAGCAGCACCTAATAACATAGTTGTATGTCCATCATGACCACAAGCATGCATTCTATTTTCAATCTTAGATTTATAAGAAAAAGTATTTATTTCATTTATTGGTAAAGCGTCCATATCGGCTCTAATACCTATACTTTTATTACTACTTCCTTTTTTTAAAACACCAACTACTCCAGTTTTAGCAATTCCTTGATGTACTTCTACCCCAAAATCTTTGAGCAAAGTGGCCACTTTATTAGAAGCATATTCTTCTTCAAAACTTATTTGGGGATGCATGTGCAAATCATGTCTCCACTCAACCAACTGATTGTGAAGTACTTGTGTTTTCATTTAACTATAGAGAATTAAACTCTTTAATTTTCGGATCAAGTGAAATCATATCTTTGTAATGCTTATCCCAGAATGATTGATTTCTTCTACTTTCAAATTCTTCTATACTAGTTCCTTGTTGTTCAACCCATGTATAATAACCTAAATTAAATATTCTCTCTTTATCAATTTGGCTTAATTCTAAAGTATGATCGACAGTTATTGCTTCAAAATTTTTAGCAAAAATTTCTGCACAAGTTACCTCATCATAAATTTTGTTAAATTGTTTTTTAGTTTTAGCTAGCTCTGTTTCATATAAATCAGCACCATCAGTTGCTACTGTTATAATAGCATCGTTTTTTGATAACTTCATTTTTTTAGCTAATTTTATAGAAGCAATAATATTAGCAATTGAAGAAAACCCAAATTCGGGTAATCTATTTACAAAATCTTTTTCAAATCCTTTTCTACTTTCTAAATATTTTTTTCCTTCATTAGTATTAAACAATAGATTTAAATTATTTGTAGCCTCATCTGATACGCCAACTACAAAATCTGAATTCATGACATTATGAATTAAGGGCACATGCTTATCTCCAATACCTTGGATATTATGCTCTCCATAACCATTATAAAGAAGAGTTGGGCATTCAATTGCTTCAACAACTGCTATTTTTGTATTGAGATTTTCTTTTAGATAATCCCCGGCTGCAAGTGTTCCACTTGAACCAGACGCTGAAACATAAAACCTAGCTTGTAAATTTGTATTTCCTTTTACCTTTAAAAAAGATTTTTCAAAGGATGAACCTGTAATAGCTCGATGAGTTGCATAATTATAATATTCATTAAATTGATTAATAATGTCATTATTTTTATTTTTTTCTAGCTCGTTGCATGCATCATAAATTTCTTTAACATTGCTTTCAGTACCTTTTGTTTTAATTATATCATTTTTATCTTCCACCCATTTTTCTAGCCAATTAAATCTTTCCTGACTCATGCCTTCAGGTAAAATAGCAATACTTTTTAATCCAAGTATTTTTGAAATTGCCACACCTCCTCGACAATAATTACCAGTTGATGGCCATACGGCTTTATGTTTTGAATAATCAAATGAACCATTTAAAATTCGTGGAAGCAAGCATCCATATGCAGCTAATACTTTATGAGCTGTAATTAGTGGAAAATATCGACCTAGATTGACAATAATTTTTGCATCAACACCTGTAAATTCACTAGGTAAAACAATATGCTCTGGGACATCTAAAAAATTACTATGATCTCTTTGATTAAACCAGTGCACTCTAAACAAATTAGCTGGATCCATTGCATCTTTGTCTAGAGTTAAAACTTTATTTTTAATTTCTTCACTAATTAAATTAGGATTTTTCAATTCTGCTATTGTTGGAAGAATGACACCTTTCCCCCTAAAATAAGACGCAGTTTTTTCTACAATACTTGAATTCATAATTTTTTTATTACTAAAATACGATCTATACCTATTCTACATTCATTCCTAGATTTTTATTTTTAGCAATTGAGTAAGTGTAACGGGCAATCGCAGTATCTTGAACTCCAGTTCCAGTTAAGTCAGCCACAGTAATGTCGTTATTACTTTTTCTTCCAAGTTCTGGATTTAAAATAATTTTTCCTAAATCATAAAATAATGTTTCCTTTTTTATAAGATTTTTTTTAATAGCGTGATTTAGCTCTCCTAAAATTGTTGTTTGAGCCTGATTATCTGGAACATAAATATCACAATTTTTAATTATTTCTGGATCTAACTCATTTTTTTCCTCTGCATCAGATCCCATTGCCGTAATATGGATACCTTTAGGTAAGGAAGCAAATTTAATAAGAGGATTTTTACTTGGAGTAGTTGTGATTAAAATATCGGCATCTTTGACTAGGTCACTAGTATTATCAAATGCTTGAAAATTAAAATCATAAATTTTTTTTAAAGTTTGTATGTATTCATTAGCCTTATTAATATCCCGTGACCAAACTTTTACATTTTTTATGTCCCTAACTAAAGAAAGAGCCTCAAGTTGCATACGCGCTTGTATACCAGCTCCAATTATTGCAACTGTAGAAGATTCTGGATTAGATAAATATTTAGAAGCAATTGCACCCGCAATAGCGGTTCTCACATCAGTTAAATATCCTTTATCTAAAAGTACAGATTTGATAATTCCTGTTTGAGAGTCTAAAAGAATCATTAGACCATTACTAGAAGGCAAACCTAATTTTGAATTATTAAAAAATCCTGAAGCAACCTTTACTGCAAAACTATCTAAACCTTCAACATAAGCTGCCTTTACATCTGACTCACCATGATATTTTTCTATATCAACTCTTAATATTGGTGGCATAACTGTTTTTCCCAGTGATAAACTTTTAAATGCATCTTCGATTATAGGAATAAGATCTTTATTAAATTGTACACAATGCTTTATTTCATTTGAATTGAGTATAAGTGTCATGAAATTATTTTATTAAAAAGTTCAGCATCAATATTTCCACCACATATTAAACTAATAATATTTTTACCAATTTTATCAGACATATTATCTTTCACTACCATAACACCTGTAGCAGCAGCCCCTTCTGTTACAATTTTATGTTCAATAAAATTAAATTTTATACCTTCAGCAATTTTATTTTCACTTACTAGGACAAAATCATCAATCACATCTTGAGCTATTTTAAAAGTATATTGATTATCTAAACCTATGCTTCCACCCAAGCAATCAGCCAAAGTTTCTAATTCTTCAACATCTGTTGGTTTACCATTTTTTAAACTTTCATACATGGAAGGTCCTCTTTCCATTGAAACAGCAATTATTTTTACAGATGGTTTTTGTAATTTAATGGCTAAAGCAATACCTCCAATTAATCCACCGCCAGAAGTAGGAATTATAACAGTATCTACCTCAGGAAAGTCTTCTAACATTTCTAAACCCACAGTTCCTTGACCTGCAATTACCTCTTCATCATCAAAAGGATGGATTAAAGTGATATTTTTTTCTTTAGCGAGTTTTTTTGCATACAAGTCAGCCTCATCACTATTATTTCCAATAATTTCAACTTTAGCACCTAATGCTTCTATTGCTTCTTTACGATATTGAGGAACCATTGAAGACATATAAATTGTTGATTTAATTCCAAGAACACTTGCAGCGTAAGCAACGCCCTTACCATGATTGCCTGTTGATACAGCTATTACACCTTTTTGTTTTTGCTCATTATCTAATGACAATAATTTATTTGTAGCACCTCGTAATTTAAAGGAGTTGGTAATTTGCAATGACTCTAACTTTAGCTTAACAATTCTATCCTTAGATAAATAATTTGATAATATTAATGGAGTCCTATTTATATAGGGAGAAATAGCTTCATGTGCTTTTTTAATTCTTTCTAAATTAATCAATTTTTTTATTATACCTCATTTGCAAATTCCATATTTCAGCTCAGAAATAATTTACCATAGCCTATTATTTTTGAGTCAATACCAACTGACCTTAAGCAGTCCCATATAATAGCCTGATTACTTGATATTACTATAGTATTTTGAGACCTTTCAACTCGGTCCAATACATCTACAATTTTAAGAGCAGTGCAGGAAACAAACAAACCGTCAACATTACTGAGGTCTATTTTTTTAATTTCTTTTTCCAAACTTGCTAAACTTACTTGTGCAATTTCAGAATCATATTCTAAATTAAATGAGCTAAAAGACTCAATATTGATGTTATTATCAATTAAATAATTATAAACAGTTACATTTACATCTTTTGGATAAGGAGTTAGAACTGCAATATTTTTTAAACCTAAATTATTAAAAGCTTTCAATGCTGCTGTTATTGGAGTTGTAACTTTGGCCTTAGGTTTAGTTTTGTTGATCTCTTTTTTTATCCTATCTGAGCCAATAGCAATTGTTCCAGATGTACATCCATATGCAATAATATCTACTTCCTGCGATGGTAAAATTTGTGATGCAACCTCACTAATATGATTTGCCATTTTCAAATAATTTTCATGATTTAATGGATTTTCAAAAGGTATACGATTAACAAAAATATCAACAGGGATTGAGTGACAGACATTTCTATAATCTTGTTCAATAGTAAAATCTGTTGATAAAGCTATTAGTCCTATTCTTGGATTATTCGTTTTAATAATGTCTGCAGTTAAATCATGCTGTGTAAATTTATTCATGGTTGATTAGGAAAATAATCTTCACATTCACCTTCTCTATAAACATCAGTCGTTGCACAATGAAGACTACCGCCAAAAGCATAGGCATCTCTAAAAGGAACAGGAATAACATCCATTCCAAAACTTTCCATTTGCTTAATCATTTTTTCTTCTGATGCTTCAACACAAATTGTTTTGGGGTTTAAAATTAATACATTCATAGATAGCCAAATTGATGAGTAACACATCGGTGGTGGAGAATTATGGATTGATGGAGCGGCCTCATGAATTTCCCATTTATTATCATCAAAAATTTTTCTTTGTTCATTTGATATTTTTCTATTTGGATTAATAATAATTAAACCTGGTTTAATTGGTGTAAAACATGCATCAATGTGGGTTGGAATTAAATCTCCAGGTAAATTAATTTGATGAACACGATGTTTTGGAAAATGTCTTTTTAACCAATTTAATCCCTTTAAATTTGATGTAAAATTGTTGTGATAGAATAAATCTTTTCCAAAACGCAGTACTTCTGCAGCATCAAAAAGAGGCTCTTGCTCTGTCAAGATCATATCTCTATCTTCAATTTTTTTATATCTTTCTTCTTCAGTAATACCTTCTGGTAAATAATTTTTTTTATAACTTTCTGCAGTTAAGCGAGGTTTAGGGGCTGATTCCCAGCGCATATTTGGGTCTTCATCATAATATCTTTCAAGTAGAGGTCGGTATGCAAGATACTCAAACCAGCGACAACGATAAGACATTGGCGCTTCTAACATCTCATTTCCAACTGTTAAGATAACATCTCTTGGAGGCATAGATCCAAATTGACCTTCATTATTCCAATCAGGAGTAGCAATTGCTTTTGTAAAATCAATCGGAGTTGGGCGATCAACTCTAACATTATTTGCTTCAAGAATTTTTATAAAATTTTCAAGTTGAATATTTGCTTTCTCAATCGACTCTTGACTCCTCGGTCCGTGTGAGCCAACCATACCACTATCTTTACTAATTTTAGGTTCTAATGCAGGCTCCATTGGAGGGACGTTTGAATTTTCAACAGTGCCCACAATTACATGTTTTAGTGGATCCCATTCATTCCAAGAGTTAACTATTGTCATATTTACCTCTATAAATTAAAAGTTAATAGAATAATCTAGTAAATCTATAAATAAGAGGAAGTAAATATGGAACTTAAAAATAATGCGCTTTTCAAAGAAAATTGTCTAATCGGTGGTAAATGGATTGAAAGCAATTCTGGTGAAAAGATTGATGTAGACAATCCCGCAAATGGTGAAATTATTGGCAAAGTTCCTAAATGCTCAACATCTGAAACTACTAAGGCAATTGATGAGGCTCAAAAAGCTTTTCCTGCATGGAGAGATAAAACTGCAAAGGAAAGATCGATAATACTCCAAAAATGGGCAAGATTAATTGAAGATAATGTTGATGATTTAGCAAAAATTATGACGGTCGAGCAAGGAAAACCTTTGGCAGAAGCTAAAGGTGAAATTTTAATGGGAGTAACGTATATTGATTTTTACGCAGAAGAGGGAAAAAGGGTTTACGGTGATATCATAGCTGATCCAATGCCTGACAGAAGAATAGTTGTTATTAAACAACCAGTTGGTGTTGTAGGAGCAATTACTCCTTGGAATTTCCCTAGCACAATGATTACAAGAAAATGCGCGCCTGCACTTGCTGTAGGTTGTACGGTTGTAATAAAACCTGCTAGTCAAACTCCTTATTCTGCACTTGCTCTTGGAGTTTTGGCAAAAGAAGCTGGCTTTCCTGATGGTGTTATTAATATAATTACAGGATCAGCAGGTGCTATTGGTAAAGAATTAACAGAAAATCCAATTGTAAGAAAAATATCATTTACAGGTTCTACAGAAGTTGGAAAAATTCTTTTACAACAAAGTGCTTCTACAGTGAAAAAAGTATCAATGGAATTGGGGGGTCATGCACCATTTGTAGTATTTGATGATGCAGACATTGATGAAGCAGTTACAGGAGCTATGCAAAGTAAATTTAGAAATTCAGGTCAGACCTGTATCTGTGCCAACAGAATTTTTGTTCATGAAAAAGTTTATGATGATTTTTTAAATAAATTTATTCAGGAAGTTAATAAAATCAAAGTCGGAAATGGCTTGGAGGAAGGTATTGTCTCAGGACCACTCATTGATCAACCATCTCTTATTAAAGTACATGATCAAGTAAAGGATGCAGTTAATCAAGGAGCAAAAATTGCAGTAGGGGGAGATGTGCATCCATTAGGAGGTAATTTTTATCAGCCAACAATTCTCTCAGATGTTACCACAAAAGCAAAAATTACATATGAAGAAACTTTTGGTCCTGTTGCCCCTTTATACAAGTTTAAAACAGATGAAGAAGTAATTAAACTTGCGAATGATACACCTTATGGCTTAGCATCATATTTTTACTCAAGAGATATAGGTAGAATATGGAGAGTGGCAGAGGCGCTTGAATATGGCATGGTTGGTGTAAATACGGGACTGACAACTAAGGCAGAAATACCTTTTGGAGGAGTTAAAGAATCAGGTCTTGGAAGAGAAGGTTCTCGGTACGGGCTTGATGATTACTTAAATATAAAATATATTTCAATGGCCGGTATTTAAGAGAGCCAAGCAGCTCCTCTTACTCCGCCTGAGTCACCGTGAATATTTTTTACGACTTTTGTGTGAAAAGTATCACTAAAAATATATTTTTTTAGGACGGTATTTATATTTTCATAAATGTATGAGATGTTTGACATCCCTCCACCTAAGACAATTATATCTGGATCCAATATATTACAAACAAGAGATAATCCTCTTGCAAGATGATCCACATAATTATTTAAAGCCTCTATTGCCCTCTTCTCATTATTCTCAAATTCTTTCAAAATTGCATGTGAGTCATAACTTGTATTATGTTTAAGATTAAAACAATTAGCAAAGCCTGGGCCAGATACGTAAGTTTCCATACAACCACTTTTTTGACAATAACACTGGCTAACAAATTTTTTTTCCTCATCAGATCTATTTGGTAAACCTATATGACCCCATTCCCCAGCTATATTATTTCTTCCTGTTAATACTTTTTGATTAATAGATATACCTCCTCCCGTACCAGTTCCAATTATAACACCAAAAACCACAGGATGACCTTTGCCAGCCCCATCTACTGCCTCTGATAATGCAAAACAGTTTGCATCATTTTCTAGATGAACTTTTCGATCAAGTTCTTTTTCTAAATCTTTCCTAAAAGGTTTTCCATTCAACCATATTGAATTAGCATTCTTTACTAAGGCTGAATCGGAAGATACAGCTCCAGGCATTCCAATTCCAACAGATGTTGAATTACCAAAATCACTTTCAAACTTTTTAACTATAGATATTATACCTTGAATAGTTCCATCATAGTTTTTTTCAGTTTTGATTCTTGTTCTTGAGAGTTCTTTACCAACGTCATCAATTAAAATACCTTCGGTCTTCGTCCCACCGAGATCGATACCTATTTTCATCTAAAATTATTTTATAATTTTATGAAGAGTTGGTATCAACAGAACAGCTAGTGCTATTTTAAATATCTCACTAGGAATAAATGGTAACAATCCTGCTTGTATCGCTTTAGTGTATCCAATAATTGAACCTAAATATAAAATACCACAAGCAAATATTATGATTGAGCCAATCATGATACTTATAAAAGACTTTATATAGGAAGTGCTGAACCCTATATTAGCAAAGTAACTGATGGCTGCAGCAGCTATTGTCATTCCATACAAATATCCTGCTGTAGGACCAGTTAAATAGACAATACCACCTCCAGCAGCAAATACTGGTAAGCCTATTGCACCTTCAATTAAATAAGCGATTAATGTGATAAATGATAAACGAACACCGTAAGTAGATCCAATTAAAAATACCACGAACGTTTGCATTGTCATAGGAACAGGCCAAAATGGTACTTGGACTTTAGCTGATATTGTTAGCAATAAGGTTCCAAAAAGAATAAGCAATACGTTGATTATATTTTGATTAATTCCTTGAAAAATTTTTAAGTCATTAATAAGAATTCTACTATTGTTCATATACTTTCCTTTATTTATTAATCTTTAAACTATTTTATATTTTGCTTCAAGTTTATCCCAAAATACTTGTTCTAGTTTAACATTATTTAATTGATTGATTTGTTTTATACCAGTTGGTGAGGTAACATTAATTTCTGTAAGAAAATTACCTATAATATCAATACCCACAAAAAAAAGATCAAGTTTTTTTAATTCAGGCCCAATAGCTTCTATTATTTGCTGATCACGAAAAACTAAATCTGTTTTTTTAGCTATTCCCCCAGCATGAAAGTTTGCTTTTATACTTCCCTCCGCTGGAATTCTTGCAACAGAACCAGCATATTCTCCATCAAAGAAAACTATTCTTCGATCCCCGTCCTTAATTTCTGGAATATATTTTTGTGCTATTATGGGCATATCTAAATAATCATTTGCTGTTTCGATACCTATAAGATTACCCTCATTACTTCTATTTATACCCTCTCCACCATTGCCATATAGTGGCTTTGTAATGACATCTTTGTGAATATTTAAAAAATTTTCGATATCCTTTATGTTTTGTGAAATAAGAGTTGGAGGCATAAATTCTTTAAATTTAAAAGGGAGAATTTTTTCAGTACAATTGCGCACAGAAGTTGGATTATTAATAACGATCGTAGTATCTGAAAGACAATCTAATAAGTAAGTAGATGTTATATAATGCATATTAAATGGAGGATCTTGTCTTAAAAAAATAAATTTAAATTCTTCCAAATTTATTTCAATCTTTTCCGATAAAAATTTAAAATAGTTTTTATCTTGCTCAAATAACTCTATATAAAATCCTCTTGCCTTAACTAACCCATTATCAATGTATAAATCATTTGGATGGTAATAAAATATTTCATAATTCCTTTTTTGGCCTTCAAGTCCAATCATAAAGGATGAGTCAAAAACATAATCAATTGTCTTTATATCATCCATCTGAATTGCAATTTTGTTTTTCATCAAAAAATCATTTCTTCATAAATAGGCATTACCGACTTATCCCAATTTAATTTATATTTATTTATTAAACAATCAGCTGGGGAACATCCATTTTCGAGATTTTTCTCTAGGTCTTTCATATGAATACTTTCATCAAACTCACCATTTTTAGATAATCGGTTTCTTTTTTTTAGACCTTTTTTGGATAGCTCAAAAAAATCTTGAGCAAATGAGATTAATTTTTTTTCTTTAAATGTAGATTGCAATCCATCTTGAGGTACTGTTTTATTCAAATATTGTCTATCCTCCTGCGTCCAACTTTCTGTTATTTCTTTTACATTGTCCATAATTTCATCATCATACAAAATTCCTATCCAAAATGCAGGCTGTGAACAGATTAAATCCCAACTACATGCATCCATCGAACGTATTTCTATATATTGTTTCAATCGAACTTGTGGAAATAAAGTTGTTAAATGATCTTCCCAATCTTTAAGCAGAATTGAGTCATCTTGATGATTAGAATTTTCATCTAAATACTCTTTAAAAGTATATTTAGTCATATCGATATAATTATGATTTCTATTTATGAAATACATTGGCACACTTAAGGCGTAATCAGTATATTTTTCAAAGCTAAATCCTTTTTCAAATACAAAAGGAAGTAATCCTGTTCTATCAGGGTCTGTATGATGCCAAAAATGCGAACGCAAACTTTTATATTTTGAGATTTTACCTTGATCAAAGGGAGAATTAGCAAACATTGCCGTAGCAATAGACTCAAGATTAAACATTAATCTTAATTTTTCAATCATATCTACTTCTGAAGAATAATCTATATTGACTTGATTAGTGCAAGTACGCTTCATCATGTGATGACCTAAAGTTCCAACTTTAGTCATGTATTTTTTCATGATCCCATAGCGCTGTTTTGGTATCCAAGGAATATCATCTAAACTAAGATTAGGCTCAACTCCAATCCCTAACAAAATAAAGTTAAATTCATTACCAATCTTTTTTAATTCTTTAAGATGATTAGTTGTTTCCTCACATGTTTCATGAATGTTATCTAAAGGAGCTCCTGATAGTTCAATTTGTCCACCTGGCTCTAAAGTAATAGCCTCCTTACCTCTTTTGAGAGCAATGATTGTTTTTTTATTATCATCATACAAAGGTCTCCAACCAATAGTTGTTAGTTTTTCTAGAATTTCTTTAATACCATTCTGCTCCTCATAGGAAAGTGGCTTTATAGTATTTTTATTTAAGATAAATTTTTCATGCTCCACACCAATTTTTAAATTGGTTTTAGATTTTATTCCTCTAAAAAAATATTCAGTTAGATCATCTTTTTTAATCATATGTATTTATATCATTAATTTTTGAAAAAGTATTTGGTGCGGCTGAGAAGACTTGAACTTCCACAGGATAAATCCCACAGCGACCTCAACGCTGCGCGTATACCAATTCCGCCACAGCCGCATATTTACTAGCATTAAATAGCAGATAAGTTAATAATAGCAATAAGGTTAAATTCATGAATATAGAAATTAAAAAACAGTACGATCTAGTAGACTATGAGGCTTCTGTAAAATTTATGCAACTCAGAGTTAAAGAAATTTCTAGAAATTTACAAAAAGAATTAATTTGGTTTTTAAACCATGATCATATTTATACAAAAGGTACAAGCGCTAATGAAAATGAAATATTAAAAACAAATGAAATCAAAATAGTAAAAACAAACCGAGGAGGCAAGACCACATACCATGGGCCAGGTCAAAGAATTGTGTATTTCATGATAGATCTCAATAGTAAAAAAAAAGATATTCGAAAGTTTATTACAATAATTGAACAATCACTCATTGATTTTTTAAAAAACTACAAAATAAATGCTACAACTTTTAAAGATCGGGTTGGTATTTGGGTTACAGGTAAGGATGGACAAACATTTGATAAAGAAGAAAAAATTGGTGCTATAGGTCTGAGGTTACAAAAATGGATAACATACCACGGATTAAGTTTTAATATAAAACCAGATATGACAAATTATGAATATATAAATGCATGCGGTCTTGAAAACTTTAAAAATACTTCCTTATTTGAGTTAGGTATAAACTTGGATGAAGAATGTTTTGATAATGAATATTCAAAAATTTTTTTGAAAAATTTACAACAACTTAAATAATTATTCTCTAAAGCTAATCTGCTTTTGTTTCATATAATTTGTAAAATCATTTGGCAAATCTGATTTAAAATTAAATTGATTACCGTCAATCTTAAATTCTAATTTATGAGCATTTAATTTTAAATTTTCATTTTTATTTGATTGATTTAAATTATATTTACTATCACCAACAATTGGGGAACCAAGATTTTTAGCCACAATTCTTAATTGATGTTTTTTTCCAGTTTTTGGCTCAAATTGTATGAGTGATGTTCTTTGTTTATTTGATAATATTTTATAAAATGTTTTTGTTTGATTCTTATCTTTCTTCTCATTATGCAATAGTAAATCAACATAAGATTCATTCATCTTTGGTTTTCCATCACATAATGCCAAATAAGTTTTTTTTATAAGTTGCAATTTAAAAAGCTTACCAAATATCTTTGTATACTTAATATTTTTTGCAATAATTAATAAACCTGAAGTCTCTTTATCCAATCTATGAACTAAATTATAGTTTGTTGAAATAGTTTTAATAATATCATCTATTGAAATAATAATATTCGTGCCTCCCTGAGTTGATATTCCACACCACTTATTAATAACTATAAAATTATCGTTTTCAAAAACAATAGAATCTTTGAAATTCTTGATTTGAGTTTTATTTACTTTTTTGTAATTCCTTTGTGGTTCATGGGTTGCATAAATTTCTTCTGAATAATTTTTTATTATGATTAAATCATTTTCATTAACTAAGTATTTTGATTTTACACTCAAACCATTAATTAAAATATTTTTTTTTCTTAAGTTTTTCTCAATAAAACTCTGAGACAAATTAGAAAATAATCTTTTTAGATATTTATCTAGTCTTTGATCTTCAAAACCTTGAGCAATTTTAATTTTTTTAATCAATTAATTAATTTGTTAATATTTAAACCAAGAAAAGTAAATAATAAGCATAATGACAATGATAAAAACATGTAAGAAAATGCCTGTAAAAATTTTTTACTTAAAAGTAAATCTACACTTTCAAAAGAGAAAGTTGAAAAAGTTGTAAAAGACCCTAACACACCAATGATTAAAAAATATTTTATAGCATCTGAAGAAAAATTTTTAGTTTCCATAAACGTAATTAGTAATCCAATGAGAAATGATCCTAAAACGTTAACAAAAAGTGTACTTAAGAATATATAATTTGTAAAAATATAAGATTTAAAAATTAAATAAGCTAAATATCTTAATGAAGCGCCAAGAGATCCACCTATGGCGACTAAAAGAATATTAACCAATTTTAGTTTTGAGGAAGTTGTTCTTCTTCAGTTGTTTTCTTTTCTATAACAGGTCCGGAGTCCAAACCTTTTGCTTCTTCATCTCTTTCAACAAACTCAATTACAGCTGTTGGAGCGTTATCTCCATATCTATTTCCCAACTTAATGATTCTAGTATAACCACCATTTCGATCTTTGTATCGATCAGCTAATATTCCAAAAAGTTTTTTTGACATTTTTTCATCTTGAAGAATCGATATGGATTTTTTTCTTGCAGCTAAATCACCTTTTTTACCCAAAGTAATTAGTTTCTCCACAAATGGTCTTAACTCTTTTGCTTTTGGTAAAGTAGTTGTAATTTGCTCGTGTTTTATCAATGAATTTGATAAATTCATTAAAAGAGCTTTTCTGTGAGAAGAAGTTCGATTTAGTTTTCTGTGCTTAATATTGTGTTTCATAAAAAATTATTTATTGAAAGGATCCTCATATTTTTTTGCAAGCTCATCAATGTTTTCAGGAGGCCAATCCGGAACCGACATACCTAAATTTAGTTCCATTTGTTGCAAAACTTCCTTGATTTCATTAAGAGATTTTCTTCCAAAATTTGGTGTTCTTAGCATTTCAGACTCAGACTTTTGAACTAAGTCACCAATATATATAATATTATCATTCTTTAGACAATTTGCAGATCTTACAGATAACTCAAGTTCTTCAACTTTTTTAAGAAGATTAGAGTTAAATGAAAGTTTTTCAGAAGCAGTTTGATCTTGTTGAGCTTCAGGTTCATCAAAATTAATAAATGGTTGTAATTGATCTTGTAAAATTCTTGATGCAAGAGCTATAGCATCATCAGGTGTAATTACACCATTAGTTTCAACCTCAAAAATTAATTTATCATAATCTGTTACCTGACCTACTCTGCTGTTCTCGACTTTATAAGATGCTCTTATTACAGGACTAAACATGGCATCAAGCTTAATTTCACCTATTACTTTATTTTCATCTTCGGCTACTTCAGCTGAAACGTAACCTTTTCCTGTTTCTATATTTGCCTCAATCTCAACATCCGCATTTGAATCAAGAGTCATTATCAATTGATCAGGATTCATAATTTCAGTCTCAGAGTCAGTTTCAAAGTTGCCAGCTCTAATTTCCCCAGAGCCAGAAGATTTTATGTACATTTTTTTTAATCCAGGAGAGTGCACTTTAACTGCCACTGATTTAAGATTTAGTAATATATCAGTCAAATCCTCTTTAACACCGGATATTGTAGAAAACTCATGAACAACACCTTTAATTTTTACAGTAGTAATAGCCGCTCCTTGTAATGAAGAAAGTAATACTCTTCTTATTGCATTACCCAATGTTAATCCAAAACCTCTTTCTAGCGGTTCTGCAATTAACGTGCCCTTTTTGTTACTATCGTTATGAACGTTTACGTCCATTTTACTTGGTTTAATTAACTCCATCCAATTTTTTTGTAGCACTATAATCTCCTTGTAATTTAAACTCTTCTTCTTTTCCTTGGTCTACAACCGTTATGTGGGATTGGCGTAACATCTTTTATTGAAGTTATTATATATCCTATTGCCTGAAGAGATCTAAGAGCAGATTCTCTTCCAGATCCAGGACCTGAAACTTCAACTTTTAGAGATTTAAGACCATATTCTTTTGCTTTATTACCTACATCCTCAGCAGCTATTTGAGCAGCATAAGGAGTGCTCTTTCTTGAACCTTTGAAACCTTTGTGACCTGATGAAGACCATGCAAGAGCATTACCATTTTCATCGGTAATAGTTATTATTGTATTGTTGAAGGATGATACAACGTGCGCAACTCCAGATGAAACTTTTTTTTTAATTTTAGATTTAGTTTTTTTCTTATCAACCATTTTATCCTTTAGTCACTTTTTTCTTGCCCGCAATTGCAACTGCTTTACCTTTTCTGGTTCTTGCATTTGTGTGTGTTCTTTGTCCTCTAACAGGTAGTTTTTTTCTATGTCTTAATCCTCTGTAACAACCAAGATCATTTAATCTTTTAATGTCCATTGAAACTTTTCTTCTTAAGTCACCTTCAACTACATGTTTTTGATCTATTATTTCCCTAATTTTATTAAGTTCATCATCATTTAACTCGTTAACTCTTTTAGATATATCAATTGATGCTAGATCACAAAGGTCAGTAGCTATTTTAGGGCCTATTCCATAAATATAGGTCAGTGCAATATGGATCTTTTTTGCAGTTGGAATGTTTACGCCTGAAATCCTTGCCATATTAAAAATTGCCCGTTAAAAAAATGAATGAGGGTGCATACATTAATATCAATATGAAAGTCAAGCTTTGATATAGAGAATTTGGCCTAAAATTAAGCATTTTGAAGCCTTTTTTCAATTTCAGACTCTATTTTTGATATATCTTGCATTGCGTTTATCTCAAAAAACTTGCCTTTAAAATTATCTTTAAAAAAACCAGCCAAAGGTTGCGTTTCAGTAAAATATTTTTCTAAACGTGTTTTTATAACTTCTAGATTATCATCTGAACGATTTTCAATTTTTGACCTTTCGATTATTCGATTTGTTATAGTATTTGTATCAGCTTTGAAATCTATAATTAAATTAAGGACAATTTTGTTTTTTATTAAAAAATCTATAAGAAAGTCAGATTGGGATTTGTTTCGAGGATATCCATCTAAAATAAAACCATTTTTACATTCGCTACTTAATAATTTTTCAGTAACTATTGGATTCAAAATTGAGTCAGGGACAAGATTACCACTCGACATAATTTGGGACAGTTCTTGTGCTAATTTATCATTATCATTAAGTTTAGATCTTAAAATATCTCCAGTTGACAAATGTGGTATGTTGATTTTTTTGGCTATTAATGAAGCTTGCGTACCTTTTCCAGAACCTGGAGGTCCGAATAATATTAATTTCATTAACTATCTTCTACCTTTAAGTTTAGTTTTCTTTAAGAGACCTTCATATTGATGTTGGAATAAATGGGATTGCACTTGATTAATAAAATCAATCATCACAACGACTACAATTAGCAAACTTGTTCCACCTAAATAGAATGGTATTGATGTTTTAGATATTAAAAATTCAGGCAAAAGTGCTACTAGTGCAAGATATATTGTTCCAATAGTTGTTAATCTAGTTAGTACATAGTCAATATATTTTGATGTATTTTCTCCAGGTCTAATACCAGGAATAAATCCACCATATTTTCTTAAATTCTCTGCTTGTTCATCAGGATTAAAAACTATGCCAGTATAGAAGAAGCCAAAGAAAATAATCATTGCAGCAAAAATTGCTAAATATAATGGCTGTCCTCTCCCTAGATAACTTGAGATGAACAAAAATATATCACTAGAAGATCCAGCTCCAAACCCTGACATAGTATTTGGTAAAAGTAAAATAGATGATGCAAATATTACTGGAATTACACCAGCTGTATTAATCTTAAGAGGTAAATGCGAGCTTTGACCTCCATAAACTTTATTTCCGACCTGTCTTTTAGGATATTGAACAACTAATCTTCTTTGTCCTTTTTCAATAAAAACAATAAAAATAATTAGTGCTAAGACTAAAATTAAGATTCCTAAAATAAATGCAGCACTCAACTCACCAGTTCTGCCAAGCTGCAAAGTACTAACAAAAGCACTTGGTAGATTTGCAAGGATTCCAGCAGTGATTATTAATGAAATCCCATTTCCAACACCTCTTGAGCTTATTTGTTCACCCAACCACATTAAGAAAATAGTCCCACCGACTAGTGTTACTACAGTGGTCACTCTAAAGAATATACCTGGATCAATAACAATGTTTCCATATGCCGTTTGCATTGATTCTAAACCAATAGACACACCATAACCTTGAAGTGCAGCTATAAGCACAGTCGCGTACCTAGTAATTTGACGAAGTTGCCTCTGCCCTTTTGAGCCTTGTTCTTTGAGACTCTTCATGTATGGTATTGATCCCTGCATCAAGGTCATAATGATTGATGCTGAAATATAAGGCATAACTCCAAGCGCAAAAATTCCCATCCTCCCAAGCGCACCTCCTGAGAATGTGTCAAAGATACCTAAAATGCCAGATGACTGTTGTTCAAAAAATTGTTGCAAAGAAACTGGATTAATTCCTGGAATAGGAAGGAATGTGCCAAGTCTAAAAACAATCAGAGCGCCTAAAGTAAATAATAATCTATTTTTTAGCTCAGTTGCCTTTCCTAAGGCTCCAAAGTTTAAATTTCCTGCAAGTTTTTCTGCTGCTGTAGCCATAATTATTCTTTAGCTGTTATTATCTTTCCGCCTAATTTTTCAATTTTTTCAATCGCATTTTTGGAAGCAAACGAAATTTCAATATTGATAATATCTTTCAGTTCTCCATAATTTAGAAGTTTCAAGCTTCCTTTTGATTTATTTAAAATTTTCTTTTCAAATAATTCAGACTCTTTAATATTAGTTGAGTCAATATTATACTTAGAAATTAATGAACTAAGAATTGTAAAATTAATAGTTTGAATTTTTTTTTGAAATTTATTTTTGAAACCTCTTTTTGGTAAACGTCTATAAAGTGGCATTTGGCCACCTTCAAATCCATTTATTGAAACCCCAGATCGTGATTTTTGACCTTTGACACCTCTCCCAGCAGTTTTACCTAATCCAGAACCAGCTCCTCGTCCTCTTCTTTTTCTTTTTATATTTGAGGTTAAGCTTGATGGCAATTCATTAATTTTCATAAATTATGCTTCCTTAGAATTTTTATTTTTAATAATTTCATTTATTTTTTTTGATCTTTTTGCTGCTACAGATTTTGGAGACTCTGACTTCTTAAATGCATCAAAAGTAGCCTTAAGCATGTTATGAGGATTAGATGTACCTGTAGATTTAGCCACTACATCTTTTATGCCTAAAGATTCGAAAAGAGCTCTCATAGCTCCACCAGCAATTATTCCAGTTCCCGGAGCAGCAGATCTTAATATAACTTTTCCAGCACCATATCTACCTACTATGTCGTGATGAATAGTTCTGTTATCTTTAAGAGAAACTCTAATCATTTTACTTTTTGCATTCTCTGATGCTTTTCTTACGGCTTCTGGAACCTCTTTCGCTTTGCCAGTGCCATAACCAACTCTACCTTTGTTATCTCCGACAATCATTATTGCTGCAAATCCAAATCGTCTTCCACCTTTTACAACTTTCGCCACTCTGTTGATTGCTACCAGATGTTCACTAAAATCTTTATTTTCGTTTTCAAACATAATTTATCCTTAAAAAATTAAACCTTCAGTTCTGGCAGAGTCTGCGAGGATTTTAATTAATCCGTGATATTTGTATTTACCTTTATCAAAAGCTACTTCTTTAATCCCCTTTTCGATTGATCGTTGAGCAATATTTTTACCAATAATTTCTGCCATAGATTTTCTATCTTTTGTGCTATTATCAATACCTCTTTCTTTTGAAGAAGCACTAGCTAAAGTTTTTCCAACACTGTCATCTATAACTTGTGCATATAGATGTTTATTTGATCTAAATACTGATAATCTTTTTCTACTAGTAACCTTTTTTAATTTATATCTTACTCTTTTTTTTCTTTTATCTTGCATAATATACCAACTTATTTTTTCTTACCTTCTTTTCTAAAGATATACTCGTTTTCATATTTTATACCTTTACCCTTAAAGGGCTCAGGTTTTCTATAAGAACGAATTTTAGCAGCTGTTGCTCCTAAGATTTCTTTATTAAAACTAGATAATTTAATTATGTTTTGTTTTGGGCATTCAACTTTGACTTCTTTTGGGACATCGTAATCAATATCGTGACTAAATCCAAGTTGTAATTTTAGTTTATTGCCTGAAACACTTGCTCTATATCCAGTGCCATTTAATTCTAATATTTTGGAAAAGCCTTCATCAACACCTTGAACAATGTTATTTATTAATGATCTCATTGTGCCCCAGTTTGGATTAAGTTTATCTTTTTCATCTTTAGGTAAAACATAAATCTCTTTTCCATTAATTTCTACTTTAAATAAATCATCGACCGCTAAAGACATTTCTCCTAATTTTCCTTTCGCATAAAAACTGCCATTTTCAAATTTGCAGGTTACACTTTCAGATATATTAATACTATTTTTAGCAATTCTAGACATTTAAAATACCTCACACAATATTTCGCCGCCAACATTATTTTGCCTTGCTTTATTGTCAGACATTACACCCATGGAGGTTGATAAAATTGATATCCCCAAGCCACCATAAGTTTTAGGCAGGTCTGAAATTTTGGAATAAACTCTAATCCCAGGCTTTGATACTCTTCTAATATTTTTTATAACGGGCGTTCCATTGTAATATTTAAGATCGATTTGGATAGAGCTAACTCCCTTTCTTACTTCAACATTTTTGAAATCTCTAATATATCCTTCGTCTTTTAATACAGATAAAACATTCATATTAAGGTTAGATTTATAACATGAGGTTATAGATTTTCTTGCTCTATGAGCATTTTTTATTCTTGCTAACATATCTGATAAAGAGTCATTAAAAGCCATATTATTCTCCTACCAACTAGATTTTACCATGCCCGGTAAATCTCCTGACATTGATAATTCCCTAATTTTAATTCTTGAAAGACCAAATTTCCTGTAAACACCTCTTGTTCTTCCAGTTAATTTACATCTATTGCGATATCTAATGTTTGCGCTATTTCTTGGAAGATCATTCAATTTATTTTGAAGTTTAAGTCTCTCTTCAATAGAAATAGTTTTATCCATAATTTTTTTCTTAAGAACTTTTCTTTTGTTACTGAATTTCTCAATTAATTTTAATCTATTTAGATTTTTCTGAACTGAACTTAATTTTGCCATTTAAATTAATTTTCCTCTCCGCCTGCAAAAGGCATGTTAAAAGACTTTAGCAATTCTAAACTATCATTGTTATTTTTTGCAGTTGTGCAAATTGTAATATTTAGTCCTCTCACTTTATCTATTTTGTCATAATTTATTTCTGGAAATATTATTTGCTCTTTGATCCCCATTGAGTAGTTTCCATTTCCATCAAAACTTTTTGGATTTAAGCCTCTAAAATCTCTTATTCGTGGAATGGCAATGTTAACTAATCTATCCAAAAACTCGTACATAATTTTATTCCTTAAGGTTACTGAAGCCCCTAATGGCATTCCAGCTCTAATTTTAAAACCTGCAATTGCTTTCTTAGCTTTTGTTTTTATAGCTTTTTGACCCGAAATTAGAGATAACTCCTCTTGAGCTTTGTCTATGAGTTTTGAGTCTTCTTTAGCATCACCAATTCCCATGTTAATAACAATTTTTGTTATCTTAGGAACTTCATGAATATTGTTAACGCTTAGTCTTTTTTTCAGATCATCAACTATATTATTTTTATAATTCTCAAGCAGTCTAGTCATTTTAAATTTCAGCCCCAGTTTTTTTATTTACTCTTACTTTTTTACCATCTTTGTTTAATTTAAATCCAATTCTAACACCTTGATTTAATTTAGGATCAAAGTAATTTAAGTTAGAAATATGAATGGGCATTTCTTTTTCTACAATTCCGCCAGGTTCATTGTTGCCAGGCTTTTGATGCTTTTTAACTTTATTAATATCAGATACAATTGCTTTATTTAGTTTTGGTAGCAGCTTGACTATCTTACCTTTTTTTCCTTTATCTTTACCAGCAAGTACAATCACTTCATCTCCTTTTTTTATCTTAAGTTTAATATTCATTTAGAGTACCTCTGGTGCAAGACTTATTATTTTCATAAACTTCTTAGTTCTAAGCTCTCTTGTAACTGGACCAAATATTCTAGTAGCTATGGGTTCTTCTTGTTTATCTAACAAAACTGCAGCATTTCTATCAAATTTAATAGTTGAACCATCGGTCCTTCCAAATGATTTTGATGTTCTAACGATAACAGCTTTAAAGACTTCACCTTTTTTTACTTTAGCTCTTGGTATAGCGTCCTTCACAGAAACAACTATAATATCACCAATAGAGGCAAATCTTCTTTTAGATCCACCAAGCACCTTGATGCATTGAACTCTTCTAGCTCCAGAATTGTCAGCAACAAAAAGATTAGATTGCATTTGTATCATTTTGGATCACCTACATTGTTCACAACCATCCATTTTTTAAGTTTTGAGATTGGTTTAGATTCAATAATGTTAACTTTATCACCACTTTTGTATAAATTTTCTTCGTCATGGACATGATAATTTTTAGATAAGCTAATAATTTTTTTATAAAGTTTGTGTTTTACTCTTCTGGTTACTTTTACGACTATGGTTTTATTTGAATTTGCTGAAACAACAGTTCCTGAAAGTATTCTTTTAGGCATCTTGATCTCCCAAAATTTGATTCATATTAGTTTTGATCCTTGCAATCTTTAATCTTGTTTTTTTTATTTCTGCAGTTTTTTCTAACTGACCAGTTGATTTTTGAAATTTTAAGTTCATCATATTTCTTTTTAAAGCTACTACTTCTGCTCTCATTTTTGATAAATTACTGCTATTTTGTTTTTTATTAATCATATATTTCTTTCAACAAACTTACATTTAATTGGGAGTTTGGCAGCAGCCAAAGACATAGCTTTTTTAGCATCAGCGACATTAACTCCATCAATTTCAAACATAATCCTTCCTGGCTTAACACGACAAGCCCAATATTCATTAGACCCTTTACCCTTACCCATTCTTACTTCAGCTGGTTTTTTTGAAACTGGTACATCAGGAAAGATCCTTATCCACATTTTTCCTGCTCTTTTTAAATGTCTTGTAATTGCTTTTCTTGCAGACTCAATTTGTCTTGATGTAATTCTCTCAGGCTGTAAAGCTTTTAATCCGAAACTGCCATAATTTAAGGCATAATTTCCTTTTGAATTACCATGTATTCTACCTTTAAATTGTTTACGAAATTTAGTCTTTTTTGGGGACAGCATATTCATTATCTAACACTCCCCATTTCGATTTGTTTGTTTTCACTAGCATATGGATCTTTGCCAAGAATATCACCTTTGTTAATCCATACTTTAATACCGCATATACCATAAGTTGTTTCAGCCTCTGCTTGAGCATAGTCTATATCACTTCTTAATGTATGAAGTGGGACACTACCCTCATGATATTTTTCAGTTCTCGCAATTTCTGCTCCACCTAATCTTCCACTACAAACAACCTTAACTCCTTTTGCACCTAATCTCATTGAAGATTGAACAGCTTTTTTCATAGCTCTTCTAAAAGAAATTCGTCTTTCAAGTTGTGAGGCTATGTTTTCTGCAACAAGTTTTGCTTCAACTTCCGGCTTTCTCACTTCCTTAATATCAAGAAAAACTTCTAAATTTGATAGTGATGATAATTTATTTTTAAGAGCTTCTATGTCCGCACCTTTTTTCCCAATGATGATTCCAGGTCTAGAACTATAAATTGAAATTCTTAATTTTTTTGCCGCTCTTTCAATATTGACCTTAGAAATACTTGCGTTTTTTAATTTTGTTTCAATAAATTGCTTTATTTCTAAATCTTGATGAAGGAGTTTTAAATAATCTGAACTTGAAAACCATCTTGATGACCATGTTCTATTAATACCTAGCCTTATACCGTTTGGATTAACTTTTTGTCCCATGTTTATTTATTTTCCTTTTTTTTATTTATTCTTTCTTCCAATATTATCGTCAGCTTACTAAATGGTTTTAAAATTGATGAAGCTCTTCCTTTAGCTCTTGGTCTAAATCTTTTCATACTTAAACTCTTTCCAACATATGCTTCTTTAACATACAAGTTATCAATATCTAACTGCTTGTTATTTTCAGCATTTGCAATTGCTGAGTTTAGAACTTTAAGTACATTTTGAGAAACTCTTTTTTTTGAAAATTTGAGTTGTTCAACTGCCTTATTAACTTTTTGATTAACAATTAATCTAGCAATATTAGCAAGTTTTAGCTGACTAGTTCTAATTGTGTTATCTTTTGCAATTGATGTATTTTCTATACTCATGTTTTATTTTCCAGCTTTCTTATCTGCTGCAGTATGACCTTTAAAATTTCTTGTAGGTGAGAACTCTCCTAATTTATGCCCTACCATATGTTCAGTGACACTAACAGGAACAAACTTTTGTCCATTATAAACTCCAAATGTCAGTCCAACAAACTGCGGAAGTATAGTTGATCTTCTTGACCAAGTTTTTATTACCTCTTTTCTTCCCGACTCAGATACTTTTTCAGCTTTTTTTACTAAATTAATATCAACAAAAGGTCCTTTCCAAACTGATCTAGCCATTATTTTTTCCTTCTTTTAATTATGAAAGTATTTGTTTTTTTATTACTTCGAGTTTTTTTACCTTTTGTAGAAACACCCCACGGAGTAACTGGGTGCCTACCTCCCGAAGTTCTACCTTCACCACCACCATGAGGGTGGTCTACAGGATTCATCACTACGCCTCTAACTTTTGGGCGGAAACCAAGATATCTTTTTCTTCCTGCTTTACCTAATTTAATATTTTTATTATCTGGATTAGATAATACGCCTACTGTAGCCATTGAGTTTTTATTAATCAGTCTTATTTCGCCTGAAACTAATTTTAATTGTACATATAGATCTTCTTTAGAAACTATTTGAGCGGATGTTCCTGCAGATCTTACAAGTTGTCCACCAGCGCCAGGTTTTATCTCAACATTATGTACAAAAGTTCCAACAGGTATATTTTTTAATGGAAGACAATTTCCATCTTTAATCTCAACATTCAATCCAGACGATAATTTGTCACCTACAGAAACGTTTTTTGGTGAAAGAATGTATCTGTATTCACCGTCGTCATACTTTATTAATGAGATAAACGCAGATCTGTTCGGATCGTATTCATTTCTAATAACTTCTGCAGTTATATCAAATTTATTTCTTTTAAAGTCAATAATTCTGTATTTTCTTTTAACACCACCTCCCATTCTTCTGGAAGTTATTCTACCTTGATTGTTTCTTCCTCCAGTAGATTTTTGAGCCTTAGTAAGTGTTTTAAATGGCTTATCTTTGGATAAGTGTTTTTTTGATACTAAAACAGTTCCTCTTTGTCCTGGTGTATTAGGTTTTAATTTTATAAGCATTATTTAATCTCCAAAGAAGAATCAATTGTATTACCCTCAGCAAGAGTAACAATGGCTTTTTTTATATCTTTTTTATAACCAATATTACCTTTGAAAGATTTGAGCTTACCTCTAATAATAGCAGTGTTAACTTTGGTTACTTTAACTTTAAAAATTTTCTCTATTGCTTGTTGAATATCATAAGAGTTTGATTTTTTATCAACGACGAAAGTATATTGGTTAAACTGATTTAAATTTGTAGATTTTTCAGTAAGCATTGGTTTATGGATGATGCTTAAAGCTTTTTCATCAGATATTTTGATTTTACTTTTCATGATAATCTTTTGGTTATTTGATCAATAGATTTTTCATCAATAAAAATCTTATGATTTGTTATTAAATCTTTAACATTTATTCCACTACAATTAAGAGTTGAAACGTGGGGTATATTTGAAGAAGCCTTTTTAAAGTTGTCATTTATTTTATCGTCACCAAAAACAAACAAAGCAGAATTAAAATCAAAATTATTTAGGTTAGACATTAAATCTTTAGTTTTATGTGTTTTTACTTCAAGTTTGTCTAAAATTATAATCTCATTTTCATATAACTTTGAAGATAAAGCGGATTTGAGAGCTAGTTTTTTTTCTTTTTTATTGAGGGAAAAAGAATGATCTCTTGGTGTTGGTCCCATAGATGTTGCCCCACCTCTAAAATGAGGGGGTTTACTGCTTCCCTGTCTCGCATTGCCAGTACCTTTTTGAGAAAATGGTTTTTTTGCTCTTCCACTTACTTCAGATCTTGATTTAGTTTTATGTGTTCCTTGTCGTGACCTAGCATTCTGGTATCTAATATACTGATGAATTATATCAGGTAAAATTTTAATTCCAAAAATATCTCCATCAATATCGATGTCTTTTATTTTCTTATTTTCTAAGTTAACAACTTGTTTTTTCATAATTAATTTTTCTTTATCGCGTCCCTAACAAAAACAACTGAGTTTTTTCTTCCAGGGACAGATCCATTTATAATAAGTAATTTATTTACTTCGTCTATATCAATAACTTTAAGATTTAGTTTAGTTACTTTTCTAGCACCCATATGACCGGCCATTTTTTTTCCTTTAAAAACTTTTCCTGGATCTTGATTTTGTCCAGTAGATCCATGAGATCTATGAGAAATAGAAACACCATGAGATGCTCTTAAACCTCCAAAATTATGCCTTTTCATAGCTCCAGCAAAACCTTTACCAATTGATTTAGATGTAACATCAACATACTGATCTTTTTGGAAATGAGAGACATCAAGTTTAGTTCCTACTTCAAGAGTATTTTCTGGGTCAACTCTAAATTCTTTAATTATTTTTTTTGGAGTTGTTTTTATGTTTGCAAATAATTTTTGTTGAGGTTTATTAATTTTTTTTAAATCAGATTTACCATCAATTGAAGCAACTTGAAGAGAGGTGTAACCATCTTTTTCTAAAGTTTTAATGTTTGATACGATGCATTCATCAACTCTAAGTAAAGTAACTGGTATTACTTTTCCATTATCACTGAAGTATGAACTATTTCCAATTTTTGTTGCAATTAAACCTGTTCTATTTTTCATATCTAAATCTTTATATCTACCTCAACGCCTGCTGATAAATCTAGTTTCATAAGGGCATCTACTGTTTGAGGGGTTGGATCAATTATATCTATTAGCCTATTGTGTGTTCGAATTTCAAATTGATCTCTACTTTTTTTATCAACGTGGGGTGATTTGTTTACAGTAAATTTTTCAAATCTTGTTGGTAAAGGAATTGGTCCTTTGACTTTTGCTCCTGTTCTCTTTGCAGTATTAATTATTTCACCTGTGCTGTTATCTAAAAGTTTATTATCGAAAGCTCTTAATCTAATACGTATGTTTTGTGAGTCCATTATGCTAACTTCGCCTTCACTTCATCTGCAACATTAGAAGGAACTTGCTCATAATGATCAAATTGCATTGAGTAGTTTGCTCTTCCTTGTGAAAGAGACCTAAGATTATTTACGTAACCAAACATATTTGCCAACGGAACCATGGCATCAACTACATTCGCGTTTCCTCTAGTCGACATCTCTTGAACTTGACCTCTTCTACTGTTTAGGTCCCCAATAACATCACCCATATATTCCTCTGGGGTTACCACCTCGACCTTCATCATTGGCTCTAGGAGAACTGGGTTTGCTTTCGCGATTCCCTCTCTAAAAGCTGCTCTTGATGCTATTTCAAAAGCAAGAACGCTTGAGTCAACATCATGATATGCTCCATCAGTTAATGTTGCTTTAAAATCAATACAAGGAAAACCTGCCATAACACCAGTTTGTTGTTGAGCAATCAAACCTTTCTCTACCCCAGGAATTAGTTCTGTTGGTATATTTCCACCTTTTATTTTGTTTACAAATTCATATCCACTTCCTGGCTCTCCGGGCTCAAAAGTAATCTTTACCCTTGCAAACTGTCCAGCACCACCAGACTGTTTTTTATGTGTATAGTCAACGTCATATGAGCTTGAAATAGTTTCTCTATAAGCAACCTGAGGTGCGCCTACATTAGCTTCTACTTTAAATTCTCTTTTCATTCTATCAACTAGTATTTCCAAGTGGAGTTCACCCATACCTTTAATGATTGTTTGACCACTCTCATGATCAGTTGTTACTCTAAAGCTAGGATCTTCTTGCGCTAATCTTCCTAATGCTGTACCCATTTTTTCATGGTCAGCTTTTGTTTTTGGTTCAACGGCTACTTCAATTACCGGATCAGGAAAATCCATTTTTTCAAGCACAATTGGGTCAGTTGGAGAACATAATGTTTCACCTGTAGTAACGTCTTTTAATCCAACAAGAGCAACAATATCACCCGCATTAGCTGTCTTAATTTCTTCTCTATTGTTAGCATGCATTAAAAGCATTCTACCTATATTTTCTTTTTTGCCAGAGGTAGAATTTAGAACGGTATCCTTGGTACTAATAGTTCCAGAATAAATTCTTGTGAATGTTAAACTACCTACAAAAGGATCAGTCATAATTTTGAATGCCAATGCACTAAAAGGTTCACTGTCATCACATTTTCTGATTAACTCTTTTTTTTCATCATCAACGGCCACACCTCGGACACTATCTACATCTATTGGTGAAGGCATATAATCTATGACTGCATCAAGTAATGGTTGAACTCCCTTATTTTTAAATGCGGAACCAGTCAAGACGGGGACAAAAGATCCATTTATAGTACCTTTACGAATACATTTTTTTAAATCTTCTATTGAAGGTTCATTTCCATCTAAATAAGCTTCCATTATAGAGTCATCTTCTTCAACTGCTTTTTCAATCAATTTTTCCCTATACTCTTTTACTTGGTCTTTTAATTCATCTGGTATTTCAGTGATATCAAATTTAGCTCCAAGACTTTCATCATGCCATATAACAGCATTATTTGATACCAAATCAACAACCCCTCTTAAATTGCTTTCTATGCCAATTGGAAGCTGCAATACAAGAGGATAAGAACCTAATCTTTCTGTAATCATATCAACACACATGAAGAAATTTGCTCCAGTTCTATCAAGTTTATTTATAAAACACATTCTGGGTACGTTATACTTATCCGCTTGACGCCAAACAGTTTCTGACTGAGGTTCTACTCCGGCAACACCGTCAAAAACAGCTACAGCACCATCAAGAACTTTTAATGATCTTTCTACTTCAATGGTGAAATCCACATGTCCTGGTGTATCTATAATATTAATTCTATGATCATTCCAAAAGCAAGTCGTAGCGGCAGATGTAATAGTAATTCCTCTTTCTTGCTCTTGCTCCATCCAATCCATAGTTGCAGCACCATCATGAACTTCTCCAATTTTGTGTGATTTTCCAGTGTAATAAAGTATTCTTTCAGTTGTAGTTGTTTTACCGGCATCAATATGTGCCATTATTCCAATGTTTCTATATTTTTCTAAGCTATGAGTTCTAGACATTTATTACCACCTAAAATGAGAAAAGGCTCTATTTGCTTCAGCCATTTTATGAGTTTCTTCTCTTTTTTTAACAGAGTTACCTTTATTGTTAAAAGCATCAAAGATTTCGTTTGCAACTCTTTCCCGCATTGTTTTTTCATTTCTTTTTATTGCTGAGTCCACTATCCATTTCATTGCCAATGTTTGGGCTCTTCTAGGTCTTACTTCCATTGGGACTTGATATGTTGCTCCTCCAACTCTTCTAGATCTTACCTCAAGACTTGGTTTGACATTGTTTAGCGCCTCATGAAAAAAATCAATTGGACTTTTATCTGTTTTTTTTGATAAAATATCAAATGCTCCATAAACAATCTTTTCTGATGCAGATTTTTTTCCATCCACCATGATTCTATTCATAAACTTAGTTAGAACAACGTCTTTAAATTTGTGATCAGGTATCACTATTCTTTTTTCAGCAGCTCTTCTTCTAGACATATTTATTTAGGTTTTTTTGCGCCATATAATGAGCGTCTTTGTTTACGTGCACTAACACCTTGAGTGTCAAGAGTTCCTCTTAATATGTGGTACCGTACACCAGGAAGATCTTTTACCCTGCCACCTCTTAATAATACGACTGAATGTTCTTGAAGGTTATGACCTTCTCCAGGTATGTATGCAGATACCTCTTGCCCATTAGTAAGCTTTACTCTCGCCACTTTACGAAGAGCAGAATTAGGCTTTTTTGGAGTTGTTGTGTAAACCCTTGTGCAAACGCCTCTTTTTTGAGGACATGCAGAAAGAGCTGGAACCTTATTCCTTTTTTTTTGAGCTTTTCTACCTTTTCTAACTAGTTGGTTTATAGTCGGCATATTTTTCCCTGTTAAGCGTTTGGAATTAATTTTCCACTACCATTAACAAAAAGTAGCAGGTCTTTATTAATTGAGGACGATAAAGTCAAGAAATATATGCAAATTATGAAGAAATTTCATTATTTTCTTTAATAACATTTCTTTGCTCTAAAATTTCTTGATCTTTATTCTTGGCTATTTTTTCATACTCAGTTGTCACTTTGCCAGTACCAGCAGGAATTAAACGTCCAACTATAACGTTCTCTTTAAGACCTGTTAAATTATCAATTTTTCCAACAGTTGCAGCATCAGTAAGGACTTTAGTTGTTTCTTGGAAAGATGCAGCTGAGATAAATGATGAAGTTTGTAAACTTGCTTTGGTTATACCCAAAAGAACTGGCTCAGAAAGCACAGGTTTTTTACCTTTAGATTCAAGTAATTTATTAATTTTTAACAAATCCTTTTTTTGAATTTGCTCACCGACTATTAATGAAGAGTCTCCTGAATCTTTGATAAGAACCTTTTGTAACATTTGTCTTGCAATTGTCTCAATATGTTTATCATTTATATAAACACCTTGAAGTTTGTATACTGCTTGCACTTCTTTAACTAAGTATCTAGCTAACTCTTCAACACCTAAAATACGCAGTATATCATGCGGGACTGGAGTTCCCTCAACTAGTATATCGCCTTTCTTTACAAAATCGCCCTCTTGAACATTTAAATATTTCGATCTAGGAATCAATATTTCAAATGTATTTTCGCCATCTACACTTGAAATTACTAGTCTCCTTTTGTTTTTATAATCTTTACCAAAAGATATTTGTCCATCAATCTCGCACATTATTGCTGGATCCTTAGGTTTTCTAGCCTCAAACAATTCTGCAACTCTTGGAAGTCCTCCAGTAATATCCTTTGTTTTTGAAGACTCTTTTGGAATTCTTGCAAGAACTTGTCCTGCCGAAACTTCTTGACCATCTTCAACACTAAGAATTGAATCTATTGACATAGGGTAATTAATCATAATTTCTTCTGCAATATTTTCTTCATCAAGAGAACTAGTGATATTTATCGCAGGTTTAAAATTTTTGGATTTAGAATTCTGACTCCAATCAATTACTATTTTACTTGAAATTCCTGTAGTATCATCAATTGATTCTCTAAAAGAAATACCTTGTTTAAGATCGACGTATTTTATGAATCCTTCTTTTTCAGCAATTATAGGAAGAGTGTAAGGATCCCACTCTGCTAAAAGATCATTAACGCTAACTTTTTGATTTTCTTCAACTAATAACTTTGAGCCAAATGGAACATTGAAAGAAAATTTTTCTTCATTGCGAACTAATATTTTAATTTTCGCATTTCTACTTAAAATTATTTTGTTTTTAATTTTGTCAACAATTAATCTTATATTTTCGAACTTTACATTACCCTCAATAGGTGCAACTGCATTGGATTGCTCTACAGAAGAACTAGCAGCACCTCCTATATGAAAAGTTCTCATTGTTAATTGAGTTCCTGGTTCACCGATTGATTGGGCAGCTATAATTCCAACCGCTTCTCCAATGTTTACTTCAGTTCCTCTAGCTAAATCTCTTCCGTAACATTTTGCACAAATTCCATCTTCAGTTTCACATGTAAGAACAGATCTAATTTTCATAGACCTAATACTTAAACCTTTAATTTCATCGAGATGTTTTTCTTCAATAATTTCCCCAGCTTTAATTAAAATATTATTATTTGAGTCCAAGATATCATTAGTAGGAGTTCGTCCCAAAACTCTCTCAGATAATGGTGAGGTTATATTTCCAGACTCAACTATTTCTTCAACCATCACACCTTTTTGAGTACCACAATCTAATTCTCTAATAACTGCATCTTGTGCTACATCAACTAACCTTCTAGTCAAATATCCACTGCTAGCTGTTTTAAGAGCTGTATCCGCAAGCCCTTTCCTTGCTCCATGTGTTGATGTAAAATATTCTAAAACAGACAAACCCTCTTTGAAATTTGATTTTATTGGATTTTCAATAATTTCTCCAGATGGTTTTGCCATCAAACCTCTCATACCAGCTAACTGCTTTAGTTGAGCAGCAGATCCACGTGCACCTGAGTGAGCCATCATATAAACTGAATTAATTGGTTTATCATCCTCTGGGTTTGAAATAACATCCAACATCTTATCAGCAACCTTGTTTGTACATTCTGACCAAGCATCAACTACCTTATTGTATTTTTCTCCCTGAGTAATCAAACCATCCTGATATTGATTTTCATATTCCTGAACTTTAGATTGTGTCTCGTCGAGTAATTTCTGCTTTTCGTCTGGAATAATAAGATCATCTTTTCCAAATGAGATTCCAGCTATAGCAGCATACTTAAAACCTATTTGCATAATACTGTCTGCAAAAAGAACAGTCTCTTTTTGACCACAAAATCTATAAACAGTATCAATTAGATTACTAACCTCTTTTTTTGTTAGCACTTTATTAATTACATTGAAATTTATTTTTTCATTTTTTGGAAGAGAGTCAGCTAGCAACATCCTTCCAGCAGTAGTCTCAACTTTAGAATATGATCCATCGAAGTTTTTAATTCTTACATAAATTTTAGTATGTAACGTTATGTCTTTTACCTCAATCGCTTTTAATATTTCATTAGTGTCTAAAAAATTTCTGCCTTCACCTTTTTGATTATTACGCATAATTGATAAATAATATATTCCTAGAACAATGTCTTGAGATGGTACTATAATTGGTTTTCCACTTGATGGTGAAAGTATATTGTTAGTACTCATCATTAGAACTCTAGCTTCTAATTGAGCTTCAAGACTTAAGGGAACATGAACAGCCATTTGATCTCCATCAAAATCAGCGTTAAATGCTGTACATACTAATGGGTGCAACTGTATTGATTTACCTTCAATTAAAACAGGTTCAAAAGCTTGTATTCCCAATCTATGCAAGGTAGGCGCTCGATTAAGGAGAACTGGGTGCTCTCTTATGACTTCTTCCAATATATCCCAAACTCGTGGGTCTTCTTTTTCAACAAGTTTTTTAGCTGCTTTTATAGTATTGGCCCAACCATAAACATCTAGTTTATGAAAAATAAAAGGCTTAAATAATTCTAATGCCATTTTTTTAGGAATACCGCACTGATGTAATTTCATATTTGGACCAACGACAATTACTGATCTGCCAGAATAATCTACTCTTTTACCTAAAAGATTTTGTCTGAATCTACCTTGTTTACCTTTCAGCATATCAGATAGAGATTTTAATGGACGCTTGTTAGTTGAAGTTATAACTCTACCCCTTCTTCCATTATCAAATAATGCATCGACAGATTCTTGAAGCATTCTTTTTTCATTCCTTATTATTATATCAGGTGCTCTTAAATCAATTAGCCTTTTTAATCTGTTGTTCCTATTTATAACTCTTCTGTAAAGATCATTTAAGTCACTAGTAGCAAATCTTCCACCATCTAGAGGCACTAGAGGTCTTAGTTCAGGCGGAATTACAGGTAATACTCTCAAGATCATCCATTCAGGTTTATTTTTAGATACTATAAAAGATTCAAGTAATTTTAATCTTTTTGTAAGTTTTGTTTTTTTTAACTCTGACTTAGTTTCTAAAAGATCATTTTTTGTTTGATTAAAATCTGCTTCGAGATCTATATTTAAAAGCATTTGCTCTATAGCTTCTGCTCCAATTGCTGCACTAAATGAGTCTTCACCATATTCATCTTGATAATCAATGTATTGTTCTTCTGAAATGATATCCCCTTTTTTCAAATCGGTCAAACCTGGCTCAACTACAATAAACTGTTCAAAATAAAGTACTTTTTCCAAATTTTTTATTGTCATATCCAACAGAGTAGCAATTCTGCTTGGTAGAGATTTCATAAACCATATGTGTGAAACAGGTGCTGCAAGCTCTATATGACCCATTCTATCACGTCTAACTTTTGATAAAGTTACTTCAACGCCACATTTTTCACATATTATTCCCCTGAATTTCATACGTTTGTATTTTCCACAAATACACTCGTAGTCTTTTACAGGCCCAAATATTCTTGAACAAAACAACCCATCTTTTTCAGGTTTGAAAGTTCTATAGTTAATTGTCTCTGGTTTTTTAATTTCACCAAATGACCATGATCTTACATCATCGGCACTGGCTATCGAAATTTTGAGACTATTAAAATTTTGGACGCCTAAATTTTGGCTAAAAATGTTCATTAATTCTTTATTCATTGTCTGTCACCTTAGCTTCTATTTTGTTAAACTCTTCAGAATTACTCTCCTTAAATTCTAAATTTAAACCTAAGGATCTTAATTCTTTGACCATTACGTTGAATGATTCTGGTGTCCCAGACTCAAAATTGTTATCACCCTTAACAATTGACTCATATACCTTTGTTCTACCTGCAACATCATCAGATTTAATAGTAAGAATTTCTTGAAGAGTATAGGCCGCTCCATAAGCTTCTAATGCCCAAACTTCCATTTCTCCAAATCTTTGTCCACCAAATTGAGCTTTACCTCCAAGAGGCTGTTGAGTAACCAGACTATAAGGCCCTATAGATCTTGCATGAATTTTTTCATCAACTAAATGATGAAGCTTTAGCATATAAACATAACCGACAGTAACCGGTCTTTCAAATTTTTCACCTGTTATACCATCATAAAGAATTTCTTGACCTGAAGTGGATACACCGGATTGTTCTAGCAACAAAGTAATATCTTTCTCTTTTGCTCCATCAAAAACGGGGGTTGCAAATGGAATTCCTTCTTTTAGATTTTCAGCTAGTTCTAGTAATTGGTCATCATTCATTTCATTAATTTTATCTTTGTGATTAACTTGCTCATAAATTTGAAGAAGTTTATTTTTTAAATCATTTGTTTGACCTTCAACCTTCATTTTTGTAATCATTTCAGAGACTTGCCTTCCAAGAGATGCGGACGCCCAACCTAAATGTGTTTCTAGTATTTGCCCAATGTTCATTCTACTAGGAACTCCCAATGGATTTAATACAATATCAACAGGTCGACCATCTTCAAGATATGGCATATCTTCTGCAGGACAGATTTTTGAAATAACACCTTTATTTCCATGCCTTCCAGCCATTTTATCACCAGGTTGAAGTTTTCTTTTAACTGCAATAAAGACTTTTATAAGTTTAAGAACGCCAGGTAAGAGTTCATCGCCACTTTGTATTTTATCAATTTTATTTTCAAACTTTTGATTTATATTTCCTAATTGATTTTCATAATTCTTAATCAAAGATTCAACTTGTGAAGTTGTTTTTTCCTCTTCAATATTAATTTTAATTAAATCATTTACATTTAACAAATCAAGCTGATCAAATGAAAGTTTTGTATTTTTTTCAAAATTATTCAAGCCAGATAAATAAGTTTTTCCAATTAAAATCTCTTTAAGATGGTTTCCAAAACTTTTTTTCAAAATTTCTAATTCATCCTCTTTATCTCTTGAAATCATTTCTATTTGAAAATTTTCTATACTTATAGCTCTTTCATCTTTTTCAATTCCTCTTCTTGAAAAAACCCTTATTTCAACAACAGTACCTTTTACTCCAGGAGGTACTCGAAGACTTGTATCTTTAACATCTGCAGCTTTTTCTCCAAAAATGGCTCTTAGAAGTTTCTCCTCAGGAGTCATAGGGGACTCACCTTTTGGTGTGACTTTACCAACAAGTATATCTCCAGATGTTACTTCTGCTCCGATATAAACTATCCCAGTTTCATCAAGATTTATAAGCATTTCCTCACTTGCATTTGGTATGTCCCTTGTGATATCTTCTGGTCCTAATTTGGTATCTCTTGCCATTACTTCAAACTCTTCAACATGTATTGAAGTAAAGACATCATCTTGAACAACTTTTTCTGAGATTAATATTGAATCTTCAAAATTATATCCATTCCATGGCATAAATGCTACCAAAACATTCCTACCAAGAGCTAACTCTCCTAAATCAGTAGCAGGACCATCTGCAATAACTTGATTTTTTGAAACTTTATCACCAACGCTCACCAAAGGTCTTTGGTTTATGCATGTATTTTGATTAGATCTTTGAAATTTAAGCAAATTGTAGATGTCTATTTTATTTAAAGATGTATCTTTTTTATCTGTTACTCTAATTACTATTCTATTAGCGTCAAGTTGATCAACAATACCCTCTCTCTTAGCAACAACAGTTGATCCGCTGTCTTTTGCTACCGTATATTCCATTCCAGTTCCAACTAAAGGTGCTTTAGGCTTAATCAATGGCACTGCCTGTCTCATCATATTAGAACCCATGAGAGCTCTGTTAGCATCATCATTTTCCAGAAAAGGAATGAGCGAGGATGCAACTGATACTAGTTGTTGAGGTGAAACATCCATTAAATCAATTGCAGTAACAGGAGCATTAATAAATTCCCCATTTTTTCTACAACTTACTAGATTACTAATAAAGGTTCCTTTTTTGTCTACTTCAGAATTAGCTTGGGCAATTACAAAATCTTCTTCATTAATCGCACTAAGATAAATTACCTTTTCTGTGACCTTGCCGTTATCTACAATTCTATAAGGAGTTTCAATAAATCCATAAGTATTAATTCTAGAGTAAGATGCAAGACTGTTAATTAGTCCAATATTTGCACCTTCTGGGGTTTCTATTGGACATATTCTTCCATAGTGAGTTTGATGGACGTCTCTTACTTCAAAACCAGCTCTTTCTCTGTTCAAACCACCTGGACCTAAGGCTGAAACCCTTCTCTTGTGTGTGATCTCACTTAATGGATTGGTTTGATCCATAAATTGACTTAGCTGACTAGTTCCAAAAAATTCTTTTATTGAAGCCGCAACAGGTTTAGAATTTATTATATCTTGGGGCATTATATTATCAACTTCAAGTGAACTTAATCGTTCTTTAATTGCTCTGTCCATTTTTAATAGACCTACGCGATACTGATTTTCAAGAAGCTCCCCCACAGATCTTACCCTTCTATTTGCAAGGTGATCGATATCATCTATCTCCCCCTTACCATCAATTAGGTCATGCATATGTTTAACAACATCAATTATGTCTGTTTTATCAAGAACTCTTTGTCCTAATTCAGTGATTTTTTTAAACTTAGAGTTTATTTTTAACCTTCCAACAGAGGATAAGTCGTATCTATCTTTATTGAAAAACAAATTATTGAATAACATTTCAGCTGTTTCAATAGTTGGTGGCTCTCCTGGTCTTAATATTTTAAATACTTCAAACAAAGCCTCCTCCCTTGATCTAGCTTTGTCTAATTGTAATGAACTTCTTATATAGGAGCCTATTTCTATGTTATCTATTTTTAATAAATCAATTTTTTTTACTTTGTTATTTTCTAAAAAATTTAAAAAATCTTCTTCAATTTCGTAGCCTGCTTCATAAAAAATTTTACCTGATTTTTCATCTATAATATCAGAGGCAATATACATACCGATTAAAGAATTATGATCCACACATAAGTTTTGACCCACTTTACTCTCTAATTCTCTTAAATGCTTTTGGTTAATTTTTGTCCCCTTTGAAATAAGTATTTTTCCATTTTTTTGATCTAATAAATCATAGTTTAATATTTTTCCTTTATAATAGGATAGATTAATTTTGAATTTCCACCCATATTGATCCTTTCTTAATTGAATATTATCATAAAAAGTTGCAAGGATTTCTTCAGAAGTCATACCAAGTATTTTTTTTGGATCAGGGTCAATTTTATTTTCCTCACACTTACTCAAATAATTTTCAGATCTAGAGCTTAAAAGACATTTCAACAATGTTGTAACTGGAAATTTTCTTTTTCTATCAATTCTTGCATGAATATTATTTTTCGCATCATGCTCAAAATCAAGCCAAGAACCTCGATATGGAATTATTCTTGCATTAAATAAATACTTACCACTAGTATGGGTTTTGCCATAATCATGATCAAAAAATACACCTGGAGATCTATGCATCTGACTAACAACTACTCTTTCGGTGCCATTAACTACAAATGTAGCATCTTTGGTCATGAGAGGAATATCTCCCATGTAGACCTCTTGCTCTTTAATATCTCGAACAGATTTTGTACCTGCAATTTCGTCTATGTCCCAAATAATTAACCTAAAATTAACTAATAATGGAGCTCCATAAGTCATCCCTCGTTGTGAGCATTCGTCTACATCATATTTTGGGACACCTATATCAAAACTAACATAATCAACTGTAGCTCTTTCAGTATAATCATTTATTGGAAATACAGATTTAAATATTGCATGAAGACCTTTATCTTCTTTTTTTTCAGGATCGACTTTTAACTGTAAAAAACTATCGTAAGATCTTTTTTGAACCTCAACTAAATTTGGAAGTGAAGTTACTAGTGGAATTTTACCAAAAGATTTTCTAATTTTTTTTGAATTAATATAGTCTAAACTCATGCATTTACCCTTTTTGAAAAGTTAATTAAGACCTCCATAAATGGAGGTCTTAAAAAAAATTATTTTAACTCAACTTTTGCTCCAGCCGCTTCTAGAGCTTTTTTCATCTCTTCTGCTTCAGCTTTAGCAACACCTTGCTTTAGTGGTTTTGGAGCTCCTTCAACTAAATCTTTAGCTTCTTTGAGACCAAGAGCAGTAATTGTTCTAACTTCCTTGATCACTGCGATTTTATTTGATCCAGCTTCTGCAAGAACCACGTCAAATTCAGATTTTTCTTCTGCTGCTGCTTCGCCTCCTCCAGCTCCTGGAGCGGCAGCAACTGCTACGGGGGCTGCAGCTGAGACACCCCATTTTTCTTCAAGCAACTTACTTAGTTCTGCTGCCTCAAGGACTGTTAGTGATGATAATTCATCTGCAATTTTATTTATATCAGCCATTTTTATCTCCTCTTAAACCTAGTTAGACTCTTCAAGTTTCTTACTTTGAGCACTCATCATTCTCGCCATTTTACCAGCAGGCTCTTTTACAATTGATGCAATTTTTTGAGCTGGTGCAGATAAAAGTCCGACAATCTTACCTCTTAATTCATCCATCGATGGGAGAGAAGCAAGAAAATTTATTTTAGTATTATCTATTTTCTCGCCATCAAAGCCTCCACCAATTATTTTGAAATTCTCAAATTTCTTTTCAAAATTGACGGCAACTTTTGCTGGAGCTACAGGATCGTTTGAATATGCAATTGCAGTAGGACCTGTAAATAAATCAGCAATATTTTTGAACTGTGTGTCTTCCAAAGCAAGTTTAGTGAGTCTGTTCTTTGTTACTTTAAATTTTGCACCATTATCCCTCATATCTTTTCTTAACTGTTCAGCTTCATCAACAGTAATACCAGAATAATGAGCGACAATAACTGAAGAAGAAGAGTTTAATTCTTCTTTAAGTTTTTCTACAAAATCTTTTTTTTCAGAACGGTTCACTTTTACCTCGGTTTATTATTTAGGTTTAACCCTAAAATTAGCTGTCTTAAGTTTGCTAATCAAACTAAGACAAGCCTGTCAAGAAGCTAATCAATGGACTCGCTTCAGTCTGTGCAGGTTATTAAGCTTGCGCCCCTGCAGTCTTTGACAGGTGATAGCTTTTTTAAAAGCTATCTGTTGAACTAGTTAACGTAGACTTGCTAAGTTAATTTCTAATCCAACACCCATAGTTGAAGCTATGGTAACTTTTTTTATAAATGACCCTTTCACTGTATCAGGTTTACTCTTATTAATTGAAGAATAAAAAAACTTTAAGTTTTCTAATAGGTCATTTTCATCAAAACTCATTTTTCCAATACCGGCATGCACAATCCCACTTTTATCATTTTTAAATTGTACTTGACCAGCTTTCGCATTCTTAACAGCACTCGCAATATCAGGCGTTACTGTCCCTAGTTTAGGATTTGGCATCAAGCCCTTAGGGCCTAATATTTTTGCTACTTTTCCTATAGATGGCATCATATCTGGAGAAGCTATAAGAAGATCAAAAGAAATCTTTCCTGATGAAATTGACTCAATCAAATCATTTTCTCCAACTAAATCTGCTCCAGCGTCTTTAGCTTCTTTTTGTTTATCACCTTTAGTTAAAACTGCTACATTAACAGATTTGCCAGTACCTCTAGGCAAACTTGTAACACCTCTAATACCTTGATCAGTTTTATTTGAATCAATACCTAAGTTAATTGCAACTTCTAGAGTTTCATCAAATTTAGCATACTTATTTTCTTTTAATATTTTAATTGCTTCCATTGGTTCATAAGTTTTAGAGACATCAATTGATTCTATTAATTTTTTATTGTTCTTTGTAATCTTCATATTATTTTGAAACCTCCATGCCCATTGAAACTGCTGAACCTTTAACCATGTTAACAGCGCCTTCAAGATTAACAGCATTTAAGTCCTGCATTTTATCTTTTGCAATTTTTTCGATATCTGCCATTGTAACTTTTCCAACCAATGTTCTACCTGGTGTTGAGTTGCCTTTTTTAATTTTTGCAGCTTTTTTTAAATAGTAACTTACAGGAGGAAGTTTAGTTATAAAATCAAAAGATCTATCCTTGTATGCAGTTATAACGACTGGTATTGGAGCTCCCTTTTCTACATCTTTTGTTTTATCATTGAAAGCTTTGCAGAAATCCATAATATTTAAACCTCTTTGACCTAGTGCTGGCCCAACTGGTGGGGAAGGATTTGCTCCACCTGCAGGAATTTGAAGTTTTATTAATCCAAGTACTTCTTTTGCCATATTAACTCCTAATTTTATGCCTTTTCAACTTGTGAATATTCTAAATCTACGGGGGTTGATCTGCCAAATATAGAAACTGCAACTCTTAATCTAGCTTTTTCTTCATCAATTTGCTCTATTTCTCCATTAAAAGATGCAAAAGGTCCATCAATAACTTTAACTTGTTCACCCACATCATACATAACTGCTGGTCTTGATTTTTCAACACCATCAACCACTTGTTCAGAAATTCTCTTAGCCTCAGCATTACTAATTGGAACTGGTTTACCTTTATTACCTAAAAAACCTGACAATTTTGGGGTATTCTTAATAATATGCCAAGTATCATCATTTAGATTCATTTTGATCAGTATGTAACCAGGAAAAATTTTTCTTTCAGTATTTACACGAACTCCTCTTTTTACTTCAACAATGTTTTGGGTTGGAACAGAAACTTCCTCTATATGATCTGCAATACCAAGTTTATTAGCTTGATCAACAATACTGTCTGCTACCTTTTTTTCATAGCCAGAGTAAGCATGAAGAACATACCATCTACACTTTATCATATTATAAACCTGAGCCTATTTCTATTATTTTTTTTATTGAAAACGACCACACTTGATCACTTAAAAGAAAAAAAAGGGAAAATAAAAAAATTAGCAAAATGACAATCAACGAAGAAATAAATGTGTCCCTTCTAGTAGGCCAAGTAACCTTCTGTAATTCTTGCCTTACTTGTCTTACAAAAAGAGCGGGTGATGTTTTTTTGTTTTCCATATATTTTTTCTAAATAGTGGCAGGAGTGGCAGGACTTGAACCCGCAGCCCCCGGTTTTGGAGACCGGTGCTCTACCAGTTGAGCTACACTCCTAACATTTTGAAATAGCTAAAACTAGAAGAGCGGTCTCAAACACCTATTCAATAATTTCAGCTACAACTCCAGCGCCAACAGTTCTACCACCTTCTCTAATTGCGAATTTCAAACCTTTGTCCATTGCTATTGGAGATAGTAAAGTAACTTCCATTGCGATATTATCTCCTGGCATAACCATTTCAGTTCCTTCAGGAAGTTTAATGGTGCCAGTCACATCTGTTGTTCTGAAGTAAAACTGTGGTCTATAGTTAGAAAAGAATGGAGTGTGTCTTCCACCTTCTTCTTTTTTTAGAACATAAGCTTCAGCTTTAAATTTGGTATGGGGTTTGATTGAACCTGGCTTAGCCAGAACTTGACCTCTCTCAACTTCTTCTCTTTTAGTTCCTCTAAGTAATACACCAACGTTATCACCTGCTTCACCTGAGTCTAGAAGTTTTCTAAACATTTCTACACCAGTACATGTGGTTTTTTGTGCTTCTCTTATTCCTAAGATATCAATTTCTTCACCGACCTTGATTTGGCCTTGCTCAATACGACCTGTTACAACAGTTCCTCTACCAGAAATTGAAAAAACGTCTTCTACTGGCATAAGAAATGGTTGATCAATAGGTCTAGATGGTTGTGGTATAGACTCATCAACTGCTTTCATAAGTTCAATAATTGAATTTTTACCTATTTCATCATCTCTGCCTTCCAAGGCAGCAAGAGCAGATCCCTTGATGATTGGGATAGTATCACCTGGGAATTCATATGAAGTAAGAAGTTCTCTAATTTCCATCTCAACCAAATCAATTAATTCTTTGTCATCAACTTGATCAACTTTATTCATGTATACAACGAGTGCTGGAACACCAACTTGCCTTGCTAAAAGAATATGTTCTCTAGTTTGAGGCATAGGTCCGTCAGCTGCATTAACAACAAGAATACCACCGTCCATTTGTGCAGCACCAGTAATCATATTTTTAACGTAATCTGCGTGACCAGGACAATCTACGTGTGCATAGTGTCTTGCTTCTGTTTCATATTCCACATGAGCTGTTGAAATTGTAATTCCACGCTCTCTCTCCTCAGGAGCTTTATCTATATTTGCATAATCAGTAAATTCTGCTCCACCAGCTTCTGCCAAAACTTTTGTTATTGCAGCAGTTAAAGTAGTTTTACCATGATCAACGTGTCCAACAGTACCGATATTACAATGCGGTTTGTTTCTTTCAAATTTTGCTTTAGCCATTTTTTTTACCCCAGTATTAAAATATTCATTTTGGAGCGGGTGAAGGGAATCGAACCCTCGTAGCCAGCTTGGAAGGCTGGAGCTTTACCACTAAGCTACACCCGCTTTATAACCGACTCACACACTCAACACTTTTTGCCTACTCTCCATTTATGGTGGAGGGGGTAGGATTCGAACCTACGTACGCTCACGCGGGCGGATTTACAGTCCGCTGCCTTTAACCACTCGACCACCCCTCCAGATTTGAAGAAAATGGCACATACTAATTAATTAGTATGATTGTCAATCTAAAACAACTAACTTTCCACCCTAAGAAACATAAGTTCTTAAAAGCGCGCCCCTTTTAGACAAAAAATTAGATTTTGTATATATCTAGATTGTATTTAAACAACAAATCTGTGATAAACAAAAATGCCAAAAAAAAAGTATCAAAAACCCAATAATACTGGGAAAATTCAGATAATTTGTGGTCTCCATGCTGTAAGAGCTGCTCTACTTAATAGTAAAAGGACTCATGAAGAACTATATATTACTGAAAATAATAGGCAAATAGCTGAAAATATTAGAACAAAAATTCAAAAAATTACTATTTTAGATCAGAAAGAATTTAAAAAAATACATGGAGAAATAAAATCTACTCAAGGAATAGTATTAAGGACTAATGATTTTGAAAGACCAAGCCTTCAACAATTCATAAAAAAAGAAAATGCAAAGGATAAATCTGTTTTATTAGCTTTAGATCAAATAACAGACCCCCAAAATATAGGCTCTATAATGCGATCATGCGCCTTGTTCAACTGCACAGGAGTAATAGTAGCAAAAGATAACGCTCCCGATCTAACCGCCTCATTATACAAAGCTGCATCAGGAGCAGCAGAAGTTGTAAATTATTTTAAAGTTACGAATCTAAAGAGAAGTATCTCAGAATTAAAAAAGTATGGTTATTGGGCTTATGGATTTGATTCTTCCAATGATAGTAAATCAGTAAATGTTAATTTTTCAAAAAAGGCAATTTTGGTTTTTGGCTCTGAAGGAAAAGGTATGAGAGAATTGGTAAAAAAAGAATGTGATGAAATAATAAAATTAAAAATGCAAAAAAATTCAAACTACATGATTGATAGTTTAAATGTTTCAAATGCTGCTTCAATTGCACTTTACGAATTTTATAAATCTTAATTTTAATTTTTTTGATCAATGGTGCCGCGTGTCGGAATCGAACTGACCACCTGATGATTACAAATCAACTGCTCTACCAAATGAGCTAACGCGGCACTTAGAAGCCATTTACAATTATTTTAAAATTTCGACAAGTGATTTATGTTTTAAATTCCAGGAATATAAGGAACGCCATCACCTTTTGCTTTTTCATTGATTTCGCTCAAAGTTGAGCAAGCCGTTAAAGGTGCAGTCAATAAAAACAATATTAATAATAATTTTTTCATAATATAATATTAGTTTATCTTTTCTATCTTTGCAGCACAATACTTAAATTCTGGAATTTTTCCATACGGATCTAGAGCTGGATTAGTTAAAAGATTTGCAGCAGCCTCATTATAGCAAAAGGGTATAAAAATTACTCCTTCAGGAATAGCTCTGTCTTCTCTTACCCTTATATTCACAGTTCCTCTTCTAGTAGATACTTTGATTGTATCTCCTGGCTTCATATTTTTCTTTAAAATTTCATTCGGAGATATGGATACTGTTGCCTCTGGTTCAATAGCATCTAAATTGGAAGCTTTTCTTGTCATAGCTCCAGTATGCCAGTGTTCAAGCTGCCTTCCAGTAGTGAGTATCATTTCAAATTCATCATCAGGAACTTCATTTGGAGCAGTTACGCTTGCTGGAACAAATTTTCCTCTTCCAGTTTCATTTGGAAATTTATCTCCAAAAACTATTTCATCACCTGGCATAGTTGGAGACCTACTTGGGTAAGTGACAGAGTTTTCATTTTCTAATCTGTCCCATGAAATATTATTTAATGAAGGCATGGTCTTTGACATTTCCTCATAAATTTCTTTAGGATGTGAATAAGACCAATCTAAACCCATTTTTTTTCCTAATTCATTTGTAATCCACCAATCCTCTTTTGCAGAACCAGGAGGATCAAGTGCCTTGCGACCCATTTGAACTTGTCTATTGGTATTTGTAGCAGTACCATTTTTTTCAGGCCAAGCTGAAGCTGGGAAAATTACATCTGCATAAGTTGCTGTTTCCGTTAAAAAAATATCTTGGACAACTAAATGTTCAAGCATTTGAAGAGCTTCTCTTGCGTGATTCAAATCTGGGTCTGACATTGCTGGATTTTCTCCAAGTATGTACATGCCTTTTATGGTGTTTTCGTGAATCGCATCCATAATCTCTACAACAGTTAATCCTTTTTTATCATCAAGAGGTGCATTCCAAAATTTTTCAAAAAAATCTTTTTTATCATCTTTTTCAACTAGCTGATAATCTGGATACATCATAGGTATTAATCCAGCATCAGAAGCACCTTGCACATTATTTTGTCCCCTTAGTGGGTGTAATCCTGAACCCCTTCTTCCAACATTACCTGTCATTAATGCTAATGATATCAAACATCTCGCATTATCAGTTCCATGTGTGTGTTGAGATACTCCCATTCCCCAAAAAATAATTCCTCTGTTAGTCTTTGCATAGAGATGCGCAACTTCGCGAATCAAACTTGCATTTATACCAGTTTGCTCTTCCATTATTTCGGGTGGATAATTTTTTAAATGCCTTCTTAGATCATCAAAACCTGAAGTTTGCTTTTTTATATACTCATCATTAAATAAATTATCCTCAATTATTACATGCATAATTGAGTTTAAGAGAGCTACATCTGAGCCAGGCTTAAATTGTAACATATGAGTAGCATGTTTTTTTAAAGAGTGCCCACGTGGATCCATTACAATCAGCTTTGACCCCTTCTTAGCTGCATTCTTAAAAAAAGTTGCAGCTACAGGATGATTTTCTGTTGGATTGGCACCAATTACAATTATGACATCAGAATGTTCAACTTCATAGAATGGAGCAGTAACAGCTCCTGAACCTATAGTTTCTAACAAAGCTGCTACGGAAGATGCATGACAAAGACGTGTGCAATGATCTACATTATTAGTATTAAATCCAGTACGAATAAGTTTTTGAAAAAGATAAGCTTCTTCATTAGAGCATTTTGCAGATCCAAAACCAGCAAGATTACTTTTGCCATTTCTTTTCTTTTTGAGTTCTAAAAAACCTTTTGCTGCATGATCTAACGCTTCTTCCCAGCTAGCTTCTCTAAAATATTCATGCATGTTTGAAAAATCAATGCTGGGATGTAAATCTTTTTGTTTGCCTGTAATCCTGATCAAAGGTTTTGTTAGCCTCTCAGGATTACTAACATAATCAAAACCAAATCTACCTTTTACACAAAGCCTGTTTTTATTAGCTGGTCCATCAATACCATTTACATACTTTATATTATTATCTTTAACATTGTATTCAATTTGACACCCAACTCCACAATAAGGGCAAACACTTTTAATTTTTTTATCTACGTTACTCTTACCAACCCCTTTTTCATTTACAACTGTTGCAGGCATCAGTGCGCCTGTAGGACAAGCTTGAACGCATTCTCCACAAGCAACACAAGAACTATCTCCCATAGGATCATCAAAATCAAAAACTATTTTTGAGTTTTCCCCTCTGTAGGCCATTCCAATAACATCATTAACTTGTACCTCTCTGCAAGCTCTTACACATAGATTACATTGTATGCAGGCATCTAAATTTACTGCCATACTTGGATGAGAGCTATCTGGTTGACAGGGAGTTTTTTTTGGAAATCTATTTTCTTTAAGATCAACTTTATCTATCCAGTTCCAGAAATGTGAATTATTATCATGAGCAACATCTCTCTCTGGTTGATCAGCCAATAGCAACTCAAATACTAATTCTCTCGATTTTTTTGCTTTATCAGATGTGGTTTGAACTTTCATTTCAGGTAATGGTTTTCTTACACATGAAGCTGCCAAAACTCTTTCACCCTCAATTTCAACCATACAAGCTCTGCAATTTCCATCGGCTCTATAACCAGGTTTATCTGCGTAACATAGATGAGGTATTTCAGTTCCAAGTCGGTTAGCAACTTGCCATATTGTTTCATCTTTCTTTGCTTCTACTTGCTCATTATTTAGGTAAAATTTAATTATGCTTTCACTCATAACTTATTTCATTTCCAAAATATCTCAGTACTGAATTAAGAGGGTTTGTAGCTGCTTGACCTAATCCACAAATAGAAGCTTGTGACATTACCTCTGATAAATCTGCAAGTTTTTCTTTATTCCAAATTTTTTCCCTCATCAATTTAACTGTTTTCTCTGTCCCAACTCTACAAGGAGTGCATTGACCACAACTTTCTTCTTCAAAAAATTTTAATAAATTAAGAGCTACATCTTTCATACTATCTTTATCCGATAAAACAACTATTGCAGCCGAGCCTAAGAAACAGCCTGCATCTGATAATTTTTTAGAGCCATAATCTAGAGGTATATTGTTCATCGAGGCAGGGAGTATTCCTCCTGATGCACCTCCTGGTAAATATCCTTTAAATTTTTGGCCATCTTCTATTCCACCACAGTAGTCATCAATTAATTCTTGGATTGTAATTCCTGCAGGAGCAACTTTAACACCTGGATTTTTAACTCGCCCAGAAACAGAGAAACTGTGAAAACCTTTATTTCCACTCACACCTTTTTCCGCAAACCATTCTGAGCCTTTTTCAATTATATCTCTAATCCAGAATAGTGTTTCAAGATTATTTGTAAGAGTTGGAGAATTAAATAAACCAACCTCAGCTACGTAAGGAGGTCTATGGCGAGGAAGACCTCTTTTTCCTTCAATACTCTCTATCATTGCTGACTCTTCTCCACATATATAGGCGCCTGCACCCCTTCTAATTATAAAGTGACCAGTTGGAATAATATTTTCATTTTCTAACTTCAAGATCTCATCTTTTAATATTTTTATTACAGCTGGATATTCGTCTCTCATATATATGTAAACATTTGATGCTTTAATAAATAAAGAAGCAATTAGAGCTCCCTCTAAAAATCTATGTGGATCTCTCTCTAAATAACTTCTATCCTTAAATGTTCCGGGTTCACCTTCGTCACCATTAACAGCTACATATTTTGTTCCATTATATTTAGAAACAATTTCCCATTTCATTCCTGTAGGAAAGCCCGCACCACCTTTACCTTTAAGACCACTCTCTTTGAGAGTTTTAATAATTTGTGCATTGTCAATCTTTCCTTCCCTAACTTTTTCTGAAATTTTGTAACCTCCAGAGTTTCTATACTCATCTAAATCTATGTAATTTGGGATGACTGCCTCAAAATCATTATTTTTTATTGTTTCTTGAACAGACTGAAGTGAGGCGTGATCAACATAGTTTTTTCCAACACAAACTGTAGGTGCTACATCACATCTGCCCATACATGGTCCAGGAACAACTTTAATATTTTTACTTTCACATACTTTTAAATCATCAAGTAATTTGTTTGCACCAAATAGCTCACAAGTTAAACTCTCACAAACTCTCACAACCTTAAGTGGTTCAAAAGTTTCAGAATTTTTAACTATATTAAAATGCGCATAAAATGTGGCTACTTCATAAATCTCTGAAAGAGGTAGATTAGTTATAGTAGATAACGCTACTAAATGTTTGTCATATAATACTCCAAACTTATCCTGTAAAATATGTAAATACTCAATTAATTCATCTCGCTTAAAGTTAATATCTTGAAAAAGATTTAATACTTCTTCATAATAATTATTTTCTGCTTGCCTGCCTTTTGGCTTCCATCTTCGCTTCTTTTTTTTTAAAGAGCTGTCAGTTTGAGAAATAAATTTATCCATTTGAATTGAATTATTAATATATATTTTGTATCAGAATAAAATGAAAGATTCAGTTGAAAATGATGAAATAATCCTTGATACAAGCGGTACAGAATGTCCCATCCCAGTATTAAAAGCAAGAAAACTTGCTCAAGAATTAAAAAATGGTGACATAATTAAAGTTGTAGCAACAGACCCCCTCGCAAAAGCTGACTTTGAACATTATTGCTCACAATCAGGTTTTGATTTGCTTGAAAGTTATAATGAAGGTGAAAAAGTAATAATAAGATATAAATTTAAAAAAATTAGTTAAATAATTTATCAAAGTCGTAAAAATCAAAAGTGTCACCTTTCTTGATCACACTGACTTGCTCTGGTATTTCAACTATACCATCTGAATATGAAATAGATGAAATCATACCTGAACCTTGTTTAGGATGCCTAATAATCATATATTCATTTTTAACAAACTTTTTTGATACCCTTAACCATTCAAGTCTTTTAGTTTTTTTTATCATTGAAAAGTTTGTCTTTAATTTTTCAGCGCTAATTTTTAGAAAAGGTGCACCCAATAATTTTAAAATTAATGGTTTCACAATAAATGCGTAAAGTAATTGAACCGATACTGGATTGCCTGGTAAGCATACAATGTAAGTATTTTGAATCATTCCAACCGCTATTGGTCTTCCAGGCTTTATCGCAGCTCTCCAAAAAAAAATTGTACCGTTATTCTCTAACGCTTTCACAAGATGATCTTCATCTCCAACAGATGCACCACCTGTAGTAATTATCATATTAAATTTAGAAATATTTTTTAATAAATTATTCTCAACTTTTTTATAATTATCTGAGAGATTCCCTAGAAATCTTTTAGATATATAATTTTTATTTAAAAGTGAATTCAGTAAAAAATAGTTTGAATTATTAATTTTTGATTTTTTAAGTTTTGTTGTTGGTCTAACAAGCTCATTCCCACTTGTAAAAAAACCGACTTTAATTTTTGAATATACTTTTACTTTGTTGTAGCCGATAGCAGCAATTAAGTTAAGATTTTTAACATCTATTTTTGATCCTTTTTTTAGTACCAACTTACCTTTAGAAATATCTTCTCCTTTGTGCCTACAGTTTTCACCATAGTTAGGTATTTTTAAAAGTTTAAGTTTATTATTTTCTAATTTTGTATTTTCTTGCATCACAACAGTATTTGAATTCAATGGCATTTTTGCACCTGTAAAAATTCTTACTACTTCACCTTTATTTATTTTTACCTCTTTTGAATCTCCAGCCGCAATTCTTGTTTTAGAAATTTTTTTATAATTATTATTTAAATCATGCTTTAATATTGCGTACCCATCCACTGCAGAGTTTTTAAAAGGTGGTAAATTAATTTTAGAGTAGATATTTTCTGCTAAAATTTTATCTTCTGCATCTAACAAATTTATTAATTCAATTTTTTTTACTAAAATTGATTGTTTTTTAACAAAACTTATAATTTGTTTTAGGTAAAGAGGTTTTTTATTCATAAAAATTTATTTATAATAAATTCAGTTAAACTCTCAACATCATTCCTCATAAATATAGGTATATTAGATTTTATTTTCTGATCAGCAACAATAGCAACTACATTTTTGATTTCATTATTAACGATTTTTGAGTTTTGACTTATTATTTCAATTTTAGGGTGATTTTCTTTTTTAAAACCTTCAACTATAACAAGATCTACATTAATAAACTCTTTCAACAATTCGTTTAGTTTTTTTTCGTTGTTGTTTTTATGTTCTATAATTTTTGCCCAACGCTTAGAAGAACTAATTATAACTTCGCTAGCACCTGATTGTCGATGCTTGAAACTATCAGTTCCTGGTTTATCAATATCAAAATTGTGATGTGCATGTTTTATTGCACCTACCTTGTAACCTTTTTGAACCAATAAATTGATTATCTCTGTTACAAAAAAAGTTTTACCAACATCTTTCCAGCCTACAATACCAACTACCTTTGTCATATTTTTCTTTTATTCAAAATATACACCAATGAATAAATTAAAACTGTTAATAGTATTAATACTATACCTAGGGCCATTGCGTATTCTAAATTTCCCATTCTTGTTTCTAAAGAAATTGCAGTTGTCATTACTCTAGTAAAATGATTAATATTTCCTCCAACAATCATTACAGCACCAACTTCTGATATTGCCCGTCCAAATGCTGAAAGAAGAGCTGTTATTACAAGAAAATAACTGTGCTTAGAAATAATAAATAATACTCCAAAAAAGGTCATATTAATAGAACGTAGTTGATCTTTATATTCTCGCCAATTTTGATCAAAAATCTCGTGAGACAAAGAAGTTACAATTGGAAAAATAATAATTACTTGAGCTATTATCATTGCAGTTGGAGTGTAAAGCAATTGAATAACACCTAGAGGACCTCCAGAGGCAAACATAAAGTAGACAATTAAACCAACAACAACTGGGGGAATTCCCATTAATGAATTCAAAATTATTAGAATAAAATTTTTTAAAAAAAAATTTTTAATAGCCAGATAGTAACCAATAAGTAAGCCAAAAATTGACGCAAAAATCAGAGCTGTAATACTTACATATAATGACAAAAGTATAATTTCCCACAAATCCTTATCTAATGAAAAGATTAAAGCTAAAGATTTAGTGAAAATTTCTATAATGTTCATATAAAGTTGTTATCAGAATATATTATGAAGAAAAAAATTAAATATTTAGTTGCGCCAAATCCTAAAGATAAGAAGCTTACTGAAGAAATTAGTGGTTTTGATGAAAGTTTTAAAAGAATAAAAACTAAGGTTATTATAGAAAAAGATCTAACAATTTATTTAAATAATCAAGAAATTGTAACTCTTATGACTGTTGGTGATCACCCAAAGTATCTTGCTGTTGGATATTTACTCAATCAAAATATGTTAAAATTGAACGATCAGATTAAAAAAGTTGAGTATGACGCTGAGTTGAAAGTCATAGTTGTGAGAACGTTAAGAAAAACTAATTACGAAACTAAATTAAAAAGAAAAGTAACCACGAGTGGGTGCGCTGTTGGTACAGTATTTGGCGATGTTTATGATGAAATTTTAAAAACTAAAATTAAATCAAAAAAGAAAATTATGCATTCATGGATTTATGAAATATCAAAGAAAATAAATTTAACTCCAAGTTTATATTTAGAGGCAGGCGCTATTCATGGATGTGCAATTATTCACAATAACAATCCGATTATTTATATGGAGGATGTTGGACGTCATAATGCAGTTGATAAAATTGCTGGATATATGTTTTTAAAAAAAATCGCTGGAACAAATAAAATATTTTACACGACCGGAAGATTAACAAGTGAAATGGTTATTAAAACTGTAAAAATGAAAATTCCAATATTAATATCAAGATCTGGTTTTACATCTTGGGGTGTTGAGCTAGCAAAAAAAACTAATCTTACGCTTATTGGAAGAGCAAAGGGTAAAAAATATTTAGTTTTATCAGGTGAGAAGAGAATTGATTATAGATAAATCAAAAACACATTTAGTAATTCTTGCAGGAGGGCAATCTAAACGCTTTGGAGGAGGTTTTAAAACTTTATATAAATTTAATAATGCTTCTCTTTTAAAAAGAATTATAGATAATTTTAAAAATTTAAATATTGATATTGCATTAAATATAAATTCAGACGAAAAGGAGTTTTTTGATACAGGTCTAAATTTGATTAGAGATCAAACAGAAAATTTTCAAGGTCCACTTGCAGGAATATACTCTTCGATAAAATGGATATTGCAAAATAAAAAAAATATCGAATGGGTGCTTACCACTCCATCAGATACTCCTTTTTTATATGAAAAAATAATCAACAAATTCTTCAAATCTGAATTTAACAAAAAATCAAAAATAATTTTAGCAAAAAGTGCTGATAAAATTCATCCAGTCATAGGTCTATGGCATGTTTCATTACTAAATAGACTTGGTCATTTTCTTGAAAAAAAAGATAGAAAAATTATGAATTGGGTAAATATGCAAAATTATGAAATTTTGAATTTTGAGAACGAAAATTATTTTTTTAATATTAATACTAGATCTGATTTAGAGGAAGCAACTAAAATTGAGAACTCATTAAAAATACAATAATTTTCTGGATAATCTAAATAATAAGAATATAAATTAATATTAGAAATAATGTCAATTTATCTTCCCATTGCTGAAATTAATATAAATATTTTCTTAATAGTATTTATAGGTATGCTCGTAGGAGCTTTATCAGGTCTATTTGGAGTCGGTGGAGGTTTTTTAATGACTCCTCTTTTAATATTTCTTGGCATACCTCCAGTTGTAGCAGTTGGATCTGAAGCTCCTCACGTATTAGCGTCAAGCGTATCTGGCGTAATTGCGCACTGGCGAAAAAAAAATGTAGATTTTAAGATGGGTTTTTTTCTATTATCAGGAGGTTTGGTAGGTTCAACTTTGGGAGTTAATTTATTTAAACTGCTAAAGACTTATGGACAAATTGATATTGTAATTCAGTTTTTATTTTTAGTTTTTCTTGGCTTCATTGGAGTGTCAATGGCTTTTGAGAGTGCCAAAACTACAATTAAAAACTACAGAACAACATCTGCAATTAGAACAAAACTTCATCAACACTCTTGGATACACGGTCTTCCTTTTAAACTAAGATTCCATCGCTCAAAATTATACATATCTGCAATCCCACCAATTTTGATTGGTTTTTTTGTTGGTGTTTTATCATCAATGATGGGTGTAGGTGGAGGTTTCATAATGATACCTGCAATGGTTTACATATTAGGAATGTCAACAAATGTTGTTGTAGGAACCTCATTGTTTCAAATCATTTTTGTAACAGCTAACTCAACTTTCTTTCAATCTTATCTTAATCAAACAGTTGATATTGTATTATCTGCTTTAATGATTCTTGGTGGTGTTATTGGAGCTCAAATAGGTGTTAGAATAGGTACAAAACTAAAAGCCGAATATTTACGAGGCATTCTAGCAATTTTAGTTTTACTTGTTTGTGCAAAAATTTTGACAGATTTGATTCTTACGCCTTCTGATTTATTTTCAACATCATTAATTTAATGAACCCATTTAAAAATCAAAAAGAAATTGTAAAAACTTCACCGCGAGTAAGTGATGAAATAAAGCAGACCACCTGTTACATGTGTGCTTGCAGATGTGGGATTGATGTACACATGTTAGATAATCAAATTCGATACATTGAAGGTAACAAGGATCATCCTACAAATAAAGGGGTTCTTTGCGCAAAAGGCTCAGCGGGAATTATGCAGCAAAATTCTCCCGCTAAGTTATCCAAACCTCTTCTAAGAATTGGTGAGAGAGGCAAGGGAGAATTTAAAGAAATTGAATGGGATGAAGCTATGCAAATAGCAACAACTTGGTTATCTGATATTAGAAATACAGATCCTAAAAAACTTGCCTTTTTTACTGGAAGAGATCAAAGCCAATCATTAACTGGTTGGTGGGCTAATCAATTTGGAACTTGCAATTTTGCTGCCCACGGAGGTTTTTGTTCTGTTAACATGGCAGCAGCAGGACTTTATACAATTGGAGGTTCCTTTTGGGAATTTGGTGAGGTCGATTGGGAACATACTAAATATTTTATTTTATTTGGATGTGCTGAAGATCATGACTCCAACCCAATAAAAATGGGTTTGGGTAAATTAAAATCAAAGGTTGATAGTAAATTTGTTTCTGTGAATCCTGTAAAGACAGGCTATTCGGCTATTGCTGATGAGTGGATAGGTATACGGCCAGGTACTGATGGTTTATTTGTTCATAGTTTAATTTACGAGTTATTAAAATCTAATAAAGTAGATTGGCAGTACTTAAGCAAATATACGAATGCTAATTGGCTGGTCTATAATATCCCTGGGAATGCAAAACATGGTTTATTTGCAAGAGATGAAAATAATCTTCCAGTTGTATACTGTAAAAATACTAAAATTTTTTCCTCTGATATAGAAAATACAAACTCTGCTTTTTTTGGAAAATATAAATATAATGATATTGAGGTGATTCCTTCCTTTGAATTTTTATCAAAGGAATATTTAAATCCAAAATACAAACCAGAAAATATTTCCAAATTAATTGATATTGATGCAAAAGTAATAAAAAAAATTGCTGCAGAAATAGCTGAAACTGCTTTTGAAAAAGAAATAGAAATCAAAGTTGATTGGGAAGATCATAATGGAAAAAAACACTCATCTTTTAAAGGAAGACCAGTTTCAATGCATGCTATGAGAGGTATTTCTGCTCATTCGAATGGATTTAATACATGTAAATTAATTCACATTCTTCAAACTTTAATTGGATCTATAGATGTACCAGGGGGGTTTAGGTACAAAGCGCCATATCCAAAACATGTAGTCCCTGGACCAAAGCCTGCAGGTAAAATAGTAAAGCCTAACACTCCAATTGGAGGAATGCCATTAGGGTTTCCAACATCTCCTGAAGATCTTCTGACCGATGAAAATGAAAAACCACTAAGAATTGATAAAGCATACAGTTGGGAAAATCCATTATCTGCACATGGTTTAATGCATATGGTCATTAACAATGCTTGGAAGGGTGACCCATATAAAATTGATGTTCTTTTTATGTATATGGCAAATATGGCATGGAATTCATCAATGAATACCGAAGAGACAATTAAAAAATTAACCAATAAAGACAAAGAAACTGGAGAGTATAAAATTCCTAAAATTATTTATAGTGATGCATATTATTCTGAAACGGTTCCTTATGCAGACCTTGTATTACCTGATACAACATATTTAGAGAGATGGGATTGTATATCTCTCTTGGATAGGCCCATAAGTTCAGCAGATAGTGCAGCCGATGCAATTCGACAACCAATTATAAAACCAACAAGAGATGTAAAACCATTTCAGGACGTACTAATTGATCTCGGAGCAAGGTTAGGGCTTCCAGGTTTTGTAAATGAAGATATGTCGCCAAAATATCCAAATGGATACAGCGATTATATTGTTAATCACGAAAGACAACCTGGTATAGGACCTTTAGCAGGTTGGAGAGGAAACGGAAATCAGTTTGGGAAAGGTGAAATAAATAAAAATCAACTTGAAGAGTATATTCAAAACGGATGTTTTCATAATTATGAATTCAATGACAATCAAAAATATTATAAATTCACAAATAAGCATTATTTAAATTTCGCCTATGAAATGGGATGGATAAATAAAAAAGAACCTATTATTATACAAATGTATAGTGAAGAAATGCAAAAATTTAAACTTGCAGGTGAAGGTTATGGAGATAAAATTCCACCTGATCATTTAAAAGATAGGATCACAAAATATTTTAATCCTGTACCAACCTGGTATCAACCATTTGAAGAAAAGATCAATAAAGAAAAAGGCAAAAATTTTGATCTTTATGCGGTAACTCAAAGACCACCTCATATGTATCATTCATGGGGTTCACAAAATGCGTGGTTAAGACAAATTACTAACCTTAATTATCTCTATATAAGTGAGTACATAGCTCAAGAAAATAATCTCAAAAATCTAGATTGGGTATGGCTAGAGAGCTTTAGTAGTAAAATAAAAGTTCAATGTCGTGTTATGAAAGGTGTAAACAAGAATACTGTTTGGACATGGAATGCAATTGGAAAAAGAAAAGGTGCTTGGAATTTAAGTCCAGGAGCTCCTGAATCAAATAAAGGTTTTTTATTAAATCATCTAATTTCAGATGTGTTGCCTAATGAAGGTAATAGAAATTCACAGTTATCAAACTCAGACCCTATTACAGGTCAGGCTGCGTGGTATGATTTAAAAGTAAAAATATACAAATGTAAGGATGAAGAAATAGATGGTAAAATTTACCCTAATTTCGACACCATAAAAAATAAATCTCGAAAAAATATGTATATTAGTGATTATGGCAAACAGTTCACAAAAGAATTTAAAGATAATAATTTAACTTTAAATCAAGAATATATAGGAAATAGTAAAAACATAAAATGACATCTTTACCTGCAAAACAAAATAAAAAACTTGGACTTGTAATTGATTTAGATATTTGCGTTGGCTGTCATGCTTGTGCAGTAAATTGTAAAGAATGGAATACTTCAGGTCATTCATCGCCTCTACATGATATTGATCCTTACGGAGATGATCCTACTGGAGTATGGTTTAATAGAATTCATACTTTTGAAGTAGAGTCTGAAATAAATGGAAGTAAAACAGTTCATTTTCCTAAAAGTTGCTTGCATTGTAGTGATGCTCCTTGTGTTACAGTATGTCCAACTGGCGCCTCATACAAAAGAGAGGAAGATGGAATAGTTCTAGTAAACCCTGAAACATGCATAGGTTGTAAATTATGTTCATGGTCTTGCCCTTACGGTGCAAGAGAATATGATGAAGAGGCCGGTATAATGAAAAAATGTACATTATGTGTAGATAAAATTTATAATGAAAATATCCCTGAAAGTGATCGAGTACCAGCATGTGTTTCTACATGTCCAGCAGGTGCCAGAAGTTTTGGAGATTTAGGTGATGAAAACTCTGATATATTCAAACTCGTAGAAGAGAGAAATGGCTATGATTTGATGCCTGAGCAAGATTGCTTGCCAACAAATAAATATTTACCGCCAAGAGAAAAAAATAATCAATTTAAAAATGATGCACTTAATTCCATAACTAATGATAATGATTTTTCTTTTGATACTTGGAAAGAAATTATTGAAGATGCATCCAAGTAAATCAATAATTTTTTTTACTGTCATGTCAGGTACTGGTTATGGTATAATTATTTGTCTATCATTTTTAGCGTTAATTGCAGAAATAAACTTTAATTATGGTTTTAAATTATCACTTATTTTAATTAGTTTTTTATTTATCACCCTCGGCCTATTATCCTCTACTCTTCATTTAGGTCATCCTGAAAGAGCATGGAGATCATTTAGTCAATGGAGATCTTCTTGGTTATCAAGAGAAGGTTTGGCTGCAGTTTTGACATACATACCTCTAATGTTATTTTATTTATTATGGTTTCTTGAAATGGATATATTTAAATATTTTCTTTATAGCGCTTCAATTTTGTCTGTGATTACAATTTACTGCACAGGACAAATGTATGCTAGTTTAAAAACTGTACCTGCTTGGAACAATGTATATGTCACTCCAATCTATTTAATTAATGGGCTATCTATTGGCTCTTTAAGCATTTATTGCCTAACACGTTTCTACGAGTCTGAAGTTCAACATTTGTATCAATTTACTCTACTAAGTTTAGCTTTATGCTTAATGTTAAAAATTATTTATTGGTTTCACATTAGAACTAAGTCCACTAGCTCTATAAACACAGCAATTGGATTAGGAAAAGATAATAAGGTATCGTTTTTTGAAGGGCCTCACACTGGAAAAAATTTTTTAACGACTGAGATGATTAATAAAATCAAAAAAGAAAAAGCAAATTTTTTAAGATTATGCTTTATCATTCTTTCTTGCGTCTTACCTATTTATATGATTGTTCAAGAAGCAACGCTAATAATCGATGCTTTTATATTAAAATTATCTTTTTTTATTACTTTAGTTTTTGCTCTAATTGGAATGCTGATTGAAAGATACTTATTTTTTATCCAAGCAAAACATGTTGTAAGTTTATATTATGGAGAAAATAAAGTTTAAAATGAATCACAAACATTTCTTACTAACCATATTTTTTATTATAACATTTCTCGTTAAAATAGTTTCAGCTGAAGCATATTTTGACCTCTCAGAAAATAACATTAAAATTCAAACAGATTTCAATGGAAAAGAAATAATTATATTTGGAATATTGAACGAAGATCAAGAAACTCTTATAACTATCAAAGGGCCTGAAAAAAATGCATTAATCCAAAAAAAAGAGAGAATTTTAGGTTTTTGGTTTAACACTAAGCAAATCACTTACAATAAAATACCTAGTATTTTTTTTATAGCATCATCTGGAAATCTAAAAGATATTCTTCCCATGTCCACAATAATAAAAGAAGAACTCAGTTTTGATTTATTGCTAGAAAATAAACTATCAAAAAGAAATTTTATCTCAGACATTTCTCTTGATGATTGGAAAAATAACTTCGTTAGAATAAAAAAAGATAAGAACTTATTTAAGGAATATAATGTAGAAAAAATAGAGAACAAACTTTTTCAAACAAGAGTGTTTTTCCCAGCTGAGTCAATACCAGGAGAATATAAGGTTATTGTCTATCAAATAAAAAATAATGTTATTTTAAATAAGAAAGAAAAAATTATTACTTTAAAAAAATCAGGTATTGGAAGTCAAATATATGATTTTGCACACAAGAATGCAGCAGCTTATGGTTTGTTTGCAATCATATTTGCTATATTATCTGGTTTTCTAGCCGCTACATTATTTAGGAGGTCTTAATGAATGATAATCGATATATATTAGTTATTGCTGATGAGTCACCAGAGATGGAAATTGCTTTAGAATATGCATGCGCCAGATCAAAAAAAACAAGTCGTAAAATAATTATTGCAACATTTGTAGAGCCCTTAGATGTTTTAACAACTCAAGGTGTAACGGAAATAATGAAAAATGAAGCTAGAGAAGAAGCAGAAAAAATTCTCCAAAAAGCAGCGAGTTATGTCAAAGAAAAAACTGGTGAAATACCTGCTTTAGCAGTGCGAGAGGGAGAGACCATCACAGAACTAAAAAAACTGATTGATGAAGAAGAAAATATTAATGTCTTAGTTTTAGCTGCAAACTCAGATTCAAAAAGCAAAGAATCAAATGTCATTATAAATTCTTTGGTTAGTCAAGAAATAACAAATATGAGAGTGCCTGTTATGATTGTTCCTGGCAACTTTTCAAAAGATCATATTGCTTTAATAACATAGATGTCAGAAATAATAGCTGAAAAATTAATTGACATAGAGTCTGTAAAATTTTCTTTTGTAAATCATTTTACTCTAACTTCAGGCTTGAAATCTCCTGTTTATGTAGATTGTCGTAAAATTATTTCATTTATAGGTGAAAGAGAATTAATTATGAATGAAGCGTTAAATTATTTTAAAAAAAACAAAATTCAATTTGATTTAGTTGCTGGAGGTGAAACTGCAGGCATTCCTTATGCTGCTATAATTTCTGAAAAAATAAAAAAGCCAATGGTTTATATAAGAAAAAAACCAAAAGGATTTGGTCAAAACCAACAAATCGAGGGACATTTTAAAGAAAAAGAAAAAGCTATTTTAATTGAAGATCTTGCTACTGACGGGGGAAGTAAAGTTGTATTTGTTGAAGCTATGAGAAAAGCTGGATTAATAGTAAATGATATTTTTGTAATCTTTTATTATGATATCTTTAATATAGAAAACTCTGTGATATCAAAATTAAATGTTAATATTCATTCTCTTTGTACATGGAAAGACATTATATCGGTTATAGAAAAGAAAAATATTTATAAAGAAAATGATATAAAAAACTTAAAAAAATTCTTATCTAATCCAGATGATTGGAGAAAAGATAATGCCTGACATAATATTAGTAAGTGGTGGATTTGATCCTATCCATAGTGGACATATAAAATTAATTAATGAAGCAAATAAATATGGTGATGTAGTTGTGCTACTAAATTCTGATAAGTGGTTAAGAAATAAAAAGGGTAAAGAATTTCTTCCATTTGGTGAAAGAAAAATAATTATGCAAAATTTAAAAGGTGTCCTCGATGTAATTGAGTTTGATGATAGTGATAGAACTTGTGTTGATGGAATAAAAAAAGCAAAATCAATCTACAAAGACAGTATAATTAAATTTGCAAATGGCGGCGATAGAAATGACAACACTACTCCTGGACCTGAACAAGAATTTTGTAATAAAAATGATATTGAAACACTATTTGGTATTGGTGGAGAGAACAAATCAAATTCTAGTTCATGGATATTGAAAAAATGGAAAGAAAAATAATTAAGGGTATAACTTTTTAGTTACCCATATATTATCAGTATTAGTATATATTATTCGATCATGAACTCTGTAAGGCATCTCTTGCCAAAACTCAATTAAACTGGGAATTACTAAATAGCCATTCCAATGTGTTGGACGTGGGATATCTTTATCTTTGAATTTTTTTTCAAACTTTTCTATACTGTCTAACAGCTCTTCTCTAGAAGACAAGTCTGCACTTTGATTAGAAGACCAAGCCCCAATTTGACTTCCTCTGGGTCGAGATTTGAAATATGAATCCGCAACACTGTCGCTTACAATATTTGCATTTCCCTCTATTCTTATTTGTCTATTTTGCGTTTTCCAATGGAAATTAAGAGCGACATTGTTATTTATCTGTATTGAAGTGCCTTTTTTGCTATTTGAGTTTGTGTAAAAAACAAAACCATTTTGGTCATATGATTTTAAAAGAACGACCCTTGAAGATGGTTGATTGTTATAGACTGTAGATAAGGTCATGGCATTTGGATCATTTATCTCTGTTTCACAAGCTAAATCATACCACTTTTTAAATAATTCAAATGGATCCTTTATTTGTTCAATTAAATCTTTGTGCTTTAACATTTTCGATATTTTAAGTATTAAGACTAATATAATCTTTAAAATAATAAAAAATAGGTATTAAATGTTAATGCAAGGAAAAAAAGGGTTAATCATGGGGGTGGCTAACGATAGGTCAATTGCCTGGGGAATAGCTAAATCATTAGCTGATAATGGGGCTTCTATTGCTCTTACTTATCAAGGTGAAGCGCTTAAGAAAAGAGTGGAACCGCTAGCACAATCAATAAATTCAGACATTTTAATACCTTGCGATGTTGCAGATTCACTAAGCATGGAAAACGTTTTTAAAACTCTTAAGGAAAAATGGGGTCAACTTGATTTCTTAGTTCATGGCATTGGTTTTTCAAATAAAGATGAACTAAGAGGTAAATATTACAATACAACATCAGAAAATTTTAATCAAACGATGCATATTTCATGCTACTCTTTCACTGAAGCTTGTAGATTAGCTGAACCGCTAATGAATGAGGGAGGCTCTATTTTAACTCTAACGTATTACGGAGCAGAACAAGTAATGCCTCACTATAATGTTATGGGTGTTGCGAAAGCAGCTTTAGAAGCTAGTGTTAGATACTTAGCAGTTGATCTAGGTGAAAAAAATGTAAGAGTTAACGCTATAAGTGCTGGTCCAATTAAAACTTTAGCAGCTTCTGGAATTGGAGATTTTAGATTCATTTTAAAATGGAATGAATTAAATGCACCATTAAAAAGAAATGTTAATCAAAATGATATAGGCAACTCTGCATTATATCTTTTGAGTGATTTAGGAAGTGCTGTAACTGGAGAAATACAGCATGTTGACTGTGGTTATCATACTGTTGGAATGGTAGCTGTGGATGAAGCTGATAAGGTATCAGATTTATTAAGTGAATTTAATAATAAATAATGTCATCTAATTCAATTGGAAAAATTTTCTCATTTTCAACATGGGGGGAAAGTCATGGTAAAGCAATAGGCTGTTTAATTGATGGTGTTCCTTCAAATATTGAACTTAGTGAAAAAGATATACAGCCATATCTTGATCTTAGAAAACCTGGACAATCAAAGTATACCACTCAACGAAAAGAAGATGATAAAGTAGAAATTTTATCAGGAGTGTTTGAAGGCAAAACAACAGGTCATCCAATATCATTAATTATTTATAACAATGACCAAAGATCAAAAGATTACTCAGATATAAAAGATAAATTCCGACCTGGTCATGCTGATTTTACATATTGGAAAAAATATGGCATCAGAGATTACAGAGGTGGAGGAAGATCTAGTGCTAGAGAAACTGCAATGCGAGTTGCAGCTGGGGCTGTTGCAAGAAAAGTAATCTGGAAAAAAATTGATAATAAAGTTAAAATCACGGGCGCACTTATTCAAATTGGTAAATCAAAAATTAATTATGATAATTGGAAGGAAAGTAATATTCATGAAAATGATTTTTTCTGCCCAGATGAAAAAATTATACCTATATGGCAAGATCTTATTACTCAAGCTAGAAAAGATGGTTCATCATTAGGAGCAATAATTGAAGTTAGAGCATCTGGCGTACCAGCAGGACTAGGAGAACCAATTTATGATAAACTAGACTCTGATATCGCGAAAGCGCTAATGACAATAAATGCAGTTAAAGGTGTAGAAATAGGAAATGGCTTTGGTAGCGTAAATGAAGATGGAAAAACAAATGTAGACGAGATGAGCATCAAAGATGGAAAACCTACATTTCTAAGTAATAACAATGGAGGGATACTTGGAGGTATTAGTTCTGGACAAGATATAATATGCCGTTTTGTTGTAAAGCCAACAAGTTCAATTTCAACTGAAAGAAAAACAATAGATATTAATTTAAAAGAAACAACAATTTCAACTAAAGGCCGTCACGATCCATGTGTTGGCATAAGAGCTGTTCCTGTCGGTGAAGCAATGATTGCGACGACAATCGCAGATCATATTCTTCGTTTCTTATAAGCACCTTGCAGTAAGCAAAAACTCCTTATTTCCTTTGGGTCCCGTAATTGGACTTTCAATAATTTTAAGTACTTCACAATTGCATTCATTCTCAAACCAGTTTTGAATCTCATTACAAATTCTAAGATGAACTTCTGAGTCCTTAACTACACCTTTTTTTGTTTCATTTTTTTTTGATTCAAATTGAGGTTTAATTAGAACAATAATAACACTATTTTTTTTTAAAAAATTTAAACACGGTAAAATAACTTTTTTAAGACTAATAAAACTAACATCACAAACTAACAATTCTATAGATTCAGTTATTAAATCTGTTGTTAAATATCGAGCATTTGTTTTTTCTAAATTTATAATTTCTTTCATTTTTTTTAATTTTTCATGCAGTTGATTTGTTCCAACATCTACAGCAAATACTTTCTTTGCATTTCGCTTAATTAATGCTTCAGTGAATCCTCCAGTAGAAGCTCCAATATCCATGCAGGTTTTATTATCTACTTTAATATTATTTTCATCCAAAGCTTTGATTAATTTGTATGCTCCTCTAGAGACCCATTCTGGCCCTATATCTTTTATTTTTATTTTAGCATCAGGTTTTATATTGTAGCCACTTTTATTAATTACTTTACCTTCAACAAAAACTTGACCCGCCATAATCATAGCCTGAGCTTTGGATTTTGACTCAGCCAACTTCCTGTCAAAAAGTATTTGGTCTAGGCGAATTTTACTCAAAATCAATTTTTAATATTTTTATTATAATTTTGAAAATTAATTACATTATCTTCATAAATTTTTAGTATCTTTTTACTAATAGAGTCAGCATCCATACCAATTTCAGAATATTGATCATCAGGAGATTGATGGTCAACAAATTTATCAGGAAAAAAGATATTATTTACTTTTGTTGATGTGAGTTTAATTCTCTTGTTATGAATATAATTTAAAACGCTTGCACTAAAACCACCACTTGATCCTTCTTCAATAGTTAATAAATATTTATGATTATCTAAAAGTAGATCTAATAAATCTGTATCTATAGGTTTTGCAAACCTAGCATCAGCTAAAGTAGGGTTAATTCCTCTGATATTAAGTATTTTTATTGCTTCATGGCAACTTTGCAATCTTGAACCTAGGTTTAAAACCGCAACATCATTACCTTCATTAAGAATAACTCCTTTTCCAATTTCAACTGGTTCAGTATCTTTATCGCTATTGGATAATTCACCGGTACCTCTTGGATATCTAAAGGCTGAGGGTCTATCATTAATAAACAAAGTAGTATTTATCATTCTAATTAGTTCATTTTGATTGCTAGGAGCCATAATTATAAAGTTCGGTAATGTAGATAAAAACGCTATATCAAAAGATCCTGCATGTGTTGGACCATCTGCACCAACTTGTCCAGCTCGGTCAATCGCAAATCGCACAGGGAGATTTTGAAGAGCAACATCATGTACTATTTGATCATAAGCACGTTGTAAAAATGTAGAGTAAATAGCAACATATGGTTTAAATCCTTCTGTAGCAAGGCCAGCGGCCATTGTTACGGCATGTTGTTCAGCAATCCCAACATCAAACAACCGTGAAGGATGTTGAGAATTAAAAATATCAAGTCCCGTTCCACTCATCATAGCTGCAGTAATAGCGACAATCTTTTCATCTTTTAAAGCTGCATTTGACAATGTTTCTCCGAATACAGATGAATAAGATTTTTTATTAGATGAACTTAGAGATTGACCTGTTTTTAGATCAAACTTATTTACACCATGGAATTTATCATCAGATTTTTCTGCTGGCTCATAACCCTTTCCTTTTTTAGTTACACAATGGAGGAATATAGGTTTTTCAATTGATAAATTTTTAATATTTTCTAATACAGGTACCAATGTTTTAATATCATGTCCATCAATTGGGCCTAAGTAATAAAAACCTAGCTCCTCAAACAACGTACCTCCAGTAACTAAACTTTTTGAAAATTCTTCAGCTTTGTATAAAGTTTTGGATACTGAATTTGATAATTTAGACGATATTTTTTTTAACAAAGTTCTAACATTTGTATATTGTTTAGAAGAAAGCAATTTTGTTAAGTAATTACTCATTGCACCTACGGGCCTGTCAATAGACATTTCGTTATCATTCAAAATTACTATTATCTGTTTGTTGCTAGCACCCACATTATTGAGTGCTTCATACGCCATACCGGCACTAAGAGCTCCGTCACCAATAACACAAATAATTTTAGCATCATCATTGTTTAAATCCTTAGCAACTTTCATACCCATTCCAGCAGAAATGGATGTAGAACTATGTGCAGTTCCAAAAGGGTCATATTCACTTTCACTTCTTTTTACAAAACCATACAAGCCATTTTTTTGTCTTAAAGTTTCAATCTTATGCTTTCTACCAGTTAAAATTTTATGAGGATAGGACTGGTGTCCAACATCCCAAATCAATCTATCTCTAGGAGTGTTAAAAACATAGTGCAATGCTATTGTTAGCTCAACCACACCTAAGCCAGCACCTAAATGACCTCCAGTTTTAGAGACAGTTTCAATTGTTTTATCCCTAAGTTCAGTTGATAAGTTTTCCAGATCAACTATGGATAGTTTTCTCATATCGGAAGGAAAATTAATCTTATCTAAATGCTTATAATTCATTTTCTAAAAATCTTCTTTTGAAATCTTATTATCTTCTATTTTTATTTTTTTAATTTGCATTTCAATATCTTGAAGTTTTTTGTCACAAATTTTTTTAATTTTCATACCCTCTTCGTAAAGCTTAACTGACTCTTCTAAGCCAATCTCTCCAGATTCCAGTTTATCAACAATACTTTCAAGTTTTTGTAAATTTGACTCAAAACTATTTTCTTTATCTTTACCCATATTATCTTCCTATTTTTGATACAATCTTATTATTTTTTAAATTATACATAATTAAATATAACTGGTCATTATCAGAAATAACTATCAGTACATTATTTTGGTCAATAATTTTGATATCTTTAATATTTTCAGAACTTTTAAGATTTAGTGAAAAATTTAACACATCATTATTAGAAATTTTTTGATTATTTGAAATTTTAGAATAGAAACCATATAACAATAGAGCAAAACATATAACAATTAAAACGGCTAAAAATATAACTACAAATTTCAAAAATTTATTGCTCATGAATAAAACCTATACTCACAAAGTAAAAATAAATAAAGAGCTAAGTTCAATTCGTTTAGATAAGATCCTTACAAAAAAACTTGAAAAACTCTCACGTATGCAAATTAAAACATTAATCAAAAGTGGAAATGTAAATTTAAACGGTTTTCCAATACTAGATCCATCTTATTTGGTAAGAGAAAATGATAATTTTGAAATTGCTATCATTAAGCCTAAAGAAATAAAATATTTAGCTGAAGATATAGAGTTAAATATTATTTATGAAGATGATGATTTAATAGTAATTGATAAACAAGCAGGAATTGTAACTCATCCTGCTCCTGGTAATGAAACTGGAACATTAGTTCAAGCTTTATTGTATCATGTAAAAAATAAACTAAGTGATATTAATGGTAGCAAAAGACCAGGTATTGTTCATCGATTAGATAAAAATACTAGCGGGGTAATGGTAATTGCAAAAAATAATTTTACTCATATGAATTTAGCTGATCAATTCAAGCTTCATACAATTTCAAGAAAGTATCAAGCTATTACATGGGGAGTACCATCAAATCAAACTGTAGAAGGATACATAGAGAGGCATAAAATAAACAGAAAAAAAATGAGTTTAAATAATAAACAAAAAGGAAAGTTTTCAAAAACTGAAATTAAATTGATTAGATCATTTGAAAATTCTTCTCTCATTGAATGCTCATTACACACTGGGAGAACACATCAAATAAGACTACATCTAACATCAATTAATACGCCGATAGTTGGAGATGTAATTTATGGAAAAAATAAAACTAGTAAGTATGGATTAGATAAAAAAAATTTTAATAAATTTTTACTTTTGAAAAATTTTCAACGTCAAGCCTTACACGCTGTTCATTTAGGTTTTTTTCATCCAACATTAAAAAAACAAATGCAATTTGACTCCAAATTACCTCCAGATATGAGGAATTTACTTGATTTATTATTAAAATATTAAATTAGAAATTATAATATGTTATAGGGCAACTATGCAATTGCCTGTACTTTCATCCGAAGGAAATTTAGCAATTTACTTGCAAGAGATAAAAAAATTTCCAATTCTCACTGCTGAAGAAGAATATATGTTAGCAAAAAGATATAAGGAGCATGGTGATACAAAAGCTGCACATAAACTAGTGACAAGTCATTTACGTTTAGTTGCAAAAATTGCTATGGGATATCGTGGTTATGGATTGCCAGTAACTGACCTTATTTCAGAAGGGAATGTAGGTATCATGCAAGCTGTAAAAAAATTCGATCCAGAGAGAGGCTTTAGACTTGCTACTTATGCAATGTGGTGGATTAGAGCTCAAATACAAGAATATGTTTTGCATAGTTGGTCATTAGTAAAAATTGGGACTACTGCAGCTCAAAAAAAATTATTTTTTAATTTAAAAAAACTAAAAAACCAACTTAGTTCAATTGATTCAGGTGATTTATCTCCAGAAAATGCAAGAGAAATTGCAACTCGCTTAAATGTAAAAGAAGGTGAAGTATTAGATATGAATAATAGATTGTTTTCAGGAGATCAGTCATTAAATGTTCAAGTTGGTGAAGAGGGAGATACTGAATGGCAAGATATGCTTGTAGACTCAAATGAGACTCATGATAATCTAATAGCTAATAAAGATGAGCTAGAATATCGAAAAAAAATATTTGAGCAAGCTTTAGAAATTTTAAATGAAAGAGAAATAGAAATTATTAAATTAAGAAAATTACAAGATAAACCTATAAAATTAGAAGAGTTAAGTAAAAAATTTAATATTAGCCGTGAAAGAGTAAGGCAAATTGAAGAAAAAGCTTTTGAAAAACTACAAAAAAAAGTTTCAGCTATTACTCAATAAATTATTTCTATCAATTGTATGAATTCTATCAGGTCCTGTAGAAATAATTGATATACCTTTTTCAATCGTTTTTTCCAAAAAACTTATATAATTTTGAGCATTTTTAGGAAGATCATTCCAGCTAGTTAATCCATAAGTTGAAGATTGCCATCCTGGCAAAGTTTCATATATTGGAAATAAATTTTTTTGAAGTTTTTCATCAAATGGAAGATAATTGTATTTTTTATTTCCATCATCATAACCAATGCAAACCTTTATTTCTTTTAAGTCATCTAAGACATCAAGTTTTGTTAGCACGATGTTGGTAATACCATTAATTGCGATTGATTGTTTTACTAGAACACTATCAAACCAACCGCATCTACGTCTTCTTTTTGTTACAGTTCCAAACTCTTGTCCCTTGTCTACAAAATGATTACCTATTTCATCATTTAGCTCAGTAGCAAAAGGACCAGAGCCAACTCTAGTTGTGTAGGCTTTCGTTATGCCTAGTATGTTATGATTTTCTTTTATACCAAAACCAGTGCCCGAAAAAATTTGACCTGAAGACGTATTTGAAGAGGTTACATATGGATAAGTACCAAAGTCTATATCCAATAATGAACCTTGAGCACCCTCAAATAAAATAAATTTGTTTTGCTTTCCTGCATCGTTAATTATTTTCCATACTGGTGAGCTAAATATTGAAATTTGCTCTGATATTTTAACTAAATCAGTAAAAGTTTTTTCATAATCAGTAATTTTTTTAAACTGATCAAGTCTAGGCTTATGAAAGTTGTATAGATTTTTGATTTTTAATTTTAGATTTTTTAAATCATTTAAATCGCAAAGTCTGATAGCTCTTCTTCCAATTTTATCTTCATAAGCAGGGCCAATTCCTTTTTTTGTTGTGCCTATTAAATCGTCACCCCTAGACTCTTCATTAACTTCATCAATTAATTTATGAATTGGTAAAATTAAACAAACGTTTTCAGCAATAAATAAGTTATTTTTATCTATAAGAATTTTTTGTTCTCTAAGATTAGAAATCTCTCTAATTAATGCCCATGGATCTAAAACTACTCCGTTCCCGATTAAACACTTTTTATTTCTAATAATACCTGATGGTAGAAGATTAAGTTTATATACATTTTTATCAACTTTTATCGTATGGCCTGCATTGTTACCGCCTTGAAACCTTGCCACAAGATCAGCTTTAGAAGATAACCAATCTACAATCTTTCCTTTACCCTCATCCCCCCATTGAGTTCCAACGATTGTATAAAACATTATATTTTTTTTATCTTTTTATTTATGTAAATGTGTGTGCAAAAGTATTTTTTAGCAATATTTGTTATATCAGAAATATCCCCAAAAAAAGTAAAAACAATATAATTTTTATTAATTAAATTTTTTTTAATTTTATCGTTAATATCAAAAGGAACTAATATCTTATTTGACTTATTTTCAAAGGAAGAAGCTCTTAGAACTGTATCCATAAAACAAGTAAAACCAACTGCAGACTCTTGTTTATTTTTAGTTTTAATTTTATAACGGCCACCACTCGCCACCTCTCCGCGGACATTTTTAGCAAAAAATGTAAATTTTATACCATCATGATAATTTTTTATATTAAATTCTGTGAGATCTAAAAATACTTTATCCTCCTTATGCAGATTTAAAACTTTAGCTATTTTGGCAATATTTTGTATTTCTTTTTTTGCATCTTTAGAAATTGATATTAGGTTAATTTTTTTTTCTAAATCTTTAAAATTTCCAGTAAAATTAAAAAGATTCTCTAAAAATAGTCTGTCATTTTTATTATTAATTAAATTTAGGGAATTCTTCTTGTCTTTTTGTTTAATAAAATTTTTCAAAACCTTTAATTTTTTTACATCTTTAATTTTGCTGAAAATTTCATCCAAAAATACTTTTGATGTCAACTCAAGAGTAATATTTTTTATCCCAATATCTCTTAAAGATTTATATGCTAAACTTATAACTTCAATATCCGCAAGTATTGACTCTGAGCCAATTATTTCTGAACCAACTTGTAAGAACTGTCTTTCCGGTCTGAGCATAGTTCCTTTCTTGCGAACTACTTCACCATAATAGCATAATTTTATAGGTCTTGTTTTACTCTTAAATCTCGATGAAGCTATTCTAATAATTTGAGGAGTAATATCATCCCTTATAAATAACTTAGGATCTTTTTTTTTGGTTGCAATTAAAAAACTATTTTTACTTATTTTTTCATAAAATTCCAATAATGGAGTTTTTACTAAATCAAATCCATTTTTAACAAAAATATCAATTATTTTGTTTTTATACTCATGCTCAACATTTGTATTAAAATCAACATGATCTTTGAAACCTTCAGGAATTAGTTTTTTATTTTCCAAGTTTTGCCCAAATGTTTTTTTCAATATTTTTTGCGATTTTATTAACCTGGATTAAATCATTTCCTTCAACAAGTATTCTTATTATAGGCTCAGTCCCAGATAATCTAATTAACAATCTCATATTATTATTTTTTAATTTTTTTTTGTTAATATTTTTAATATAATTAACTGTATTTTTTGATATTTTTTTATAAGGTATATTAATTTTGATTTGAGGAGAATTTTCATATAAACTAAAAATTGAACTAGCAGATTTGTTTAATTTAGTCATTACTTCCGTTACTTTTAATGCTGCTAAAATACCATCCCCTGTTTTAGAATAATCAGATAAAATTATATGACCAGATTGTTCTCCACCTAAAAGTGAATTATACTTTTGCATCTCTTTAATTACATTTATATCACCTACAGAAGAACGTTTTAAATTAACTTTAAATTTATTTAAAATATAATTTTCTAATCCTATATTTGACATAACTGTTGTAACGATCGGGTATTTTGATTTACTTTTATTAAATTTTATTAAATGTTTAGCAAACAATGCAATGATTTTATCGCCATCAATTTCATTTCCTTTTTCATCAACAATAATCAATCTATCTCCATCTCCATCAAACGCAAAACCTATATCCGCACTTTCATCAACTACTTTTTTAGATAATGCATTTGTATTTACTGCACCACATTTATAATTAATATTTTTTCCATTGGGCTTGTCATTGATAGAAATAACTTCATGACCTAGTTCCCAAAAAATATTTGGAGCTATTTCATAGGTTGCGCCATTACCACAATCTAAAACTATTTTAAATTTTTTTGATTTAATTTTTTTATCTAATGTACTTTTTAAAAATTCAGAGTATCTCCCTGATGCATCTTCAAGTCTAATTGCCTTTCCAGTGTTTGAATTTGTATTAATAATTTTTGCATATTTTTTTTTATTCAAAACTATATTTTCAATTTTTTTTTCTAATATTGAACTTATTTTATAACCATCTGAATTAAAAAATTTTAAACCATTATACTCGTATGTATTATGAGAAGCTGTAATCATTACTCCAATATCTGCCCTTAATGTTTTCATTAGATGTGGCACTGCAGGGGTGGGTAATGGCCCAACCAAGATTACCTCCATGCCCATCGAGATAAATCCAGCTGTTATAAGAGGCTCATACAGATATCCAGAGAGCCTTGTATCTTTACAGATGATAACCCTGGAATTGATCTTTTTGGTTGATTTTAATAAATACCCTACTGTCTTTGAAATTTTTAATGTAGTCTCGGCTGTAAGTGGCTCTTCATTTACCAAGCATCTTATGCCATCGGTGCCAAATATTTTGCCCATAATTCCTTTTATTGAAAATATTCAATAAAATAAAGATATATGATTTTTTAATTTGGTTGAGGAGCAGTAGCACCGCCTGATTTTGGAACTGACGTTTTAGGCGGCATTGAAGAAGTTGTTGGGCTATCATCAAAGTCATCTCTTTTTGGAGCAATTCCATTCAGTAAATCTTTGACTTCATCATAGGTTAGTGTTTCATAATCAAGCAAACCTTTAGCAAGTGTATGTAGATCATCAATTTTATCCTTAAGAATTTTTGTACATCTTTCTTTTGCCTCATTAACTAAATCTTTAACTTCTTTATCAATCAAATTAGCCGTTTCTTCAGAGATATTTTTAGATTGTGCAACAGAGTGGCCCAAAAAAACTTCTTGGGAACTACTATCATAAAGAATTGAACCAAGTTTTTCACTCATACCCCACTGCGTAACCATTCGTCTTGCGGTCTGGGTAACACCTTTTATATCCGAAGATGCTCCACTTGTTATTTTTTCTCTACCAAATATTATTTCTTCTGCTATTCTTCCACCAAGAGCCATAACCATTTCATCTTTAGCTTGATTAAGTCTTACATAATCTTTGTCTTCTTTTGGCAAAAACCATGTAACTCCTCCAGCTGCGCCTCTTGGAATTATGGTTACCTTATGCAATGGATCGACATTTTTACAGTTTATACCTGCTATCGCGTGTCCTGCTTCATGATACGCAACTAATTTTCTGTCTTCTTCAGAGACAACTTTTGATCTTCTTTCGGCACCCATATAAACTTTATCTTTTGCGTTTTCAAAGTCATCTAAAGTTACCATTCTCTTGTTTTTTCTAGCAGCTATTAAAGCAGCTTCATTAACTAAGTTAGCTAAATCTGCTCCTGAAAAACCAGGTGTTCCTCTTGCAATAACTTTTGAGTCAAATTTAGGTGAAACCTTAATTTTTTTCATGTGAACTTTGAGTATTTTATCTCTACCAATGATATCTGGAAGCAATACATGAACTTGCCTGTCAAACCTACCTGGTCTTAGAAGTGCAGGATCAAGAACATCAGGTCTGTTAGTTGCTGCAACAATGATAACACCTGCATTTGCTTCAAAACCATCCATCTCAACTAGTAATTGGTTTAAGGTTTGTTCTCTTTCATCGTTACCACCACCTAAACCAGCACCTCTATGCCTTCCAACTGCATCAATTTCATCAATAAAAATGATACATGGTGCATTTTTTTTGCCTTGCTCAAACATATCCCTAACTCTACTTGCTCCAACACCTACAAACATTTCGACAAAGTCAGAACCTGAAATTGAGAAGAAAGGTACATTTGCCTCCCCTGCAATGGCTCTAGCTAAAAGAGTTTTACCTGTACCAGGAGGGCCAACTAAAAGAGCTCCGGTAGGTATCTTTCCACCTAATTTTGAGAATTTTTTAGGATCTTTTAAAAATTCTACAACTTCTTCAAGTTCTTGTTTTGCTTCATCAATTCCTGCAACATCATCAAAAGTAATTTTTCCAATTGCTTCATTCAAGAGTTTTGCTTTAGATTTACCAAAACCCATTGCCTTTCCTCCCCCAGATTGCATTTGCCTCATGAAGAAAATCCAAACTCCAATTAATAAAAGCATTGGAAACCATGACAGAAGAACACTCAAAATTGGATGCATTGATCTCTCTGCTGGTTCAGCTATTATTTTAACACCTGATTGATTTAATTTATCGACTAGATCTGGGTAATTTGGTGAGTATGTAGAAAAAGATCTTCCATCTTCAAAAAAACCTGAAACATTATTTCCTACTATTTTAACTTCTGAAATATTTCCATTATCAGTTGCTATTAAAAAATCAGAAAAAGATATTTCTTTTGACTTATTTGTTGATGAACTGTTTTGGAATAAATTGAAAAGAGCAATTAATAAAATGCCAATGACAATCCATAAGATAATGTTTTTGCTGAAATTTTTCATTAATACTTACTAAATAGGAATTAAAAGTAAAAACACAATAGTTTTTGAGCTATTTTTTAGAAAATACTAGAAAATTGTCTTTTTTTACTATTGATATACTTTTTAAATTAAAATTCTTAAAACTAGATTTTTTAATTTCATCCATAAAAATAGCAATTTTTGCACTTCTTACTCTAAAGTTTTGCAAAGAAAAATATTTTAAACCAATCAGTATTATTCGCTCAACAATCAAATTATCTAGTTTTAGAAGTTTGTGTATGTTGATTTTTAATTTATTTGATGTTGCATAACTTAAAGTATCTAAAAAATATGACCAAATCATATCTCTAAAAAATGGCATTTCTTTTTTTATAGCTAAAAAATCATATCTTATAAGATTTTGATAGTTTTCGCTTTCTAAAAAATTTCTCACCTTAACTCTAGTGTAATTTAAGTCTTTATTAGATGGATCATTCAAATAAACTAAGTTGTTTTTTTTATTAAAAGTAAGGATTGATTTTTTTTGTATTTTAAGAAGGGGCCTCAAAAGTTGAATTTGATTAAAATAGGAAAGTTCTTCCATAGATCCCAAACCCTCAAAGTTACTGCCATTGATTTTCCTTATTAAATAAGTTTCAATATTATCATCATAATGATGACCCAAGAATAGATGTAAAATTTTTTTTCTTTTACAAAAATTTGTCAGGCCATTAAGTCTATTATTTCTTGCTTGTGACATATTTTTTTTTGTAAGATTGTTTCTTTGAGCTCTTAAAATTACAGAATTAATGTTTAAATTTTTTAATATTGTTCTAACCTCAAAAGATTCATTTTTTGAATTATCTCTAATTCTGTGGTCAAATATTATTGCGGTCAGTTTACCATTTCTTAGCTTAATCCATTTATTAACTAAAAAAACAAGAGCTATACTATCTGGTCCTCCAGAAACTCCAACGGCAACATGTGGATTTCTCTCAAAACAATTTATTTTTTTTAAAATAGAAAAAAATTTTTCCTCATTTAATGACATTAATTTTCATTTTTACATTCAAGGCTTTGAGTAATTTTTTCGGGATCAGAAGCAAACTTGCTTTCTTTGTAATTTTTAGACAAAATTTCAAGAGTTTTACAAGCCTCAGACAGTTTATTCATCTCTTTAAGCGATTTTGACAATTCATAATACATTTCAGCAGCTTTTATACTTTTTGGAAATTTTTGAACACCTTCACCAAATACAATAGCTGCTTTTCTAAAATTTTTTTCAAATTGATAAATTCTTCCCAACCAAAAATGTGCAGATCCAGATAATTGATTATTGGGAAATTTTTCAATAAATTTTTCTAGACTAATTTTAGAATTTTCGTATTTTTTTTTCATCATTTCATCTAATGCTAGTTGGAATTGTTCCTCAGGAGACAAATTTTCTAATTCATTATTTTGAACTAGCGCCTCTAACTGTGTGGATGATGTTTCATTTTCACTAATAATCTGAGTTTGATTGTCTGATAAAACCAGTTTGCCAAGAGTATTTTCTTTTTTTGCAGTTTCCATTGTATTGGTTTCATTTTTAGTTGATGAATTAGTATTTATTGTCAAATTATTATTTTTTATTTCATTCAAACTTGAGTTAAGTTCTGTTTCGATTTTATTAATATTATTTGATAAATCATCTAACTTGAATATAATTTCCTCAAATTGAAGGGTTAAATTTTTAATGTCTTTTTCTAAATCATAAATTCTTAAATCAATTGAAGCAAATTTCTCTACATCTTGATCATTGTTTTTTGAGTTTATATTTTTTGAATCAAAAGATTTATTAAAAACCGCTCTATTTAAATCGCTCACTTCCTGCATAATGCGGTCAAGCTGTTGTTTGATCGTGAGAGCTTCTTCACCTCTTATTCCATAAGAATTAAAACTTACAAGAACAAAACATATTAAAAATAAAATTGGCCTCATAAATGAATACTATTATTATTTTTTAGACAAAAATAAGGCGCTATAAAATTATAGCGCCATTATGGGAAAATTGGTTAGTTAACTATTGTAACAGATCTTCTGTTTTGCGCCCATGCACCATCATTAGAGCCTACAACTGAAGGTCTTTCTTTTCCATAAGATATAGTTGAAATTCTATCAGATGAAATTCCAAGACTAATTAGATAATTTTTTACCGCTTGAGCTCTTTTTTCTCCTAGTGCAAGGTTATATTCTCTTGTGCCTCTTTCATCACAATGACCCTCTATGATAACTGAGACATCGGAATATTGTTTTAACCATGCTACTTGATCTTGAAGAAGTTCTTGGGCATCTGAGTCTAATTCAGAACTATCATAGTTAAAGAAAACTCTATCTCCAACATTAACAATTAAATCTTCTTGTGAGCCTGGTTCTATTGAAGCAGAGTCTGCGCTTGAAGTTTCAGTAGTTGTTTCAGTTGAAGACACATCAGAGGATGATGACGATGATCCTGATCCAGATGAATCTGCTGTATCTTTTGGAGTTGTTGAACAAGCTGCTAAAAAAAATACTAAAGTCGCGCTTGTGAGTAATTTTATAATCATACAAAAATTCTCCCGATGTGTAATATCCTTAAAATGTTAAGCTTTAATTAACATTTTTTTTATTAATTCATATGTTTTTTTTAATAAAAAATCATTATTTTCTACAAAATTAATGCATTAAAGGAGACCAAGCGGGGTCAGAACCTCCCAAAGGAGTGATAATTTTTCGCTCATTATAACCAGTTAGATCTATAGAGTACAGATTTGACTCACCTCCTGATCCATCTGCGGACGTGCGCTCTTCCTTAAAGTACATTAAATATCGGCCATTTGGAGACCAAGTAGGTCCTTCAACATGAAAAGATTTTGCAATCATTCTCTCATTTGATCCATCAATTTCCATAACACCTATGTAAAATTGGCCACCTTCTTGTTTAGTAAAAGCAATCATATCTCCTCTAGGGGACCACACAGGCGTATAATAACTCCCTCTTTCTCTACTTATTCTTTTAAGATTACTTCCGTCATTGTCTACAATGTATAAATGTCTTCTACCTGTTCTATCTGAATTAAAAACAATCTTTTTCCCATCTGGAGAAAAACTTCCAGAAACATCAATTGATGAATTATCTGTTATTCTTTTAGAAACTCTAGTCTTAAGATCAAGAATATAAATCTCAGCATTTCCAACATCTGGATCAGAATAAGACATTACAATTTTAGTTCCATCTGGAGAGAAACGAGGAGCAAAAGTCATTCCAGGAAATTCCCCTACTATTTCTTGTTGGCCAGTCTCTATATCAAAAATAAAAACTCTAGGACTATTTGCTTTAACATAAGACATAAAAGTTATTTTTTGAGAATTTGGAGAAAACCTAGGGGTTAAAACTAAATATGATCCATCAGTTAAAAAACGATGATTAGCTTGATCTTGATCCATAATTGCTAATCTCTTTTGCCTATTGTCTTTTGGGCCAGTTTCAGCCACATAAACTATTCTTGTATCAAAGAAACCACCCTCGCCTGTGATACGTTGAAAAATTGCATCTGAAATGATATGAGCGACACGTCTCCAGTTTTTTTTACTTGTTTGATATTTTTTTCCAACTATTTGTTTTTGGGCAAAAACATCAAACAACCTAAATTCAACAGAAATGTTATCACCACTAGTTTCTATTTTACCTGCCACCAAATGCTGGGCTTTAATAACTTTCCAATCTTCAAATCTAGGTTGACTTGATAATGACTCAGATGATTGGATAAAAGCTTTTGGATTAATCGGTAGAAATAAACCTGATCTTTCTAAGTTATCAGAAATTACAGAAGATATATTTTTACCAATTTTTTCTAATGAAGAAACTTGAGAAAATAAGTCAGTAACCGCAATTGGTGTTGGTTTTACTGTGCCTTGACTAAGAGTTAACTCTAGACTGTAAGAATTTAATGATATCAAGCTAATTAATATTGAAAGTATATATTTCATTTTATTTATAAATAATTAATTTTTTATCCAACTATAATCAATTGTTATCTTCAAATCTTTCCACGATTCATATTTATCAAGGGGTAATTTAAGTTTTGAACAAAGTGGATTATAAAGAGTTGCCACTGCACTTTCTGTAATTGCTTCATAATATGGATTACTATTACTTATATTTGTGTCAATAATTTGTACAGTATCTTTTCTTACATTAGCGTCTCTGTCAATTTTGGCACTTATTTTGACCATTTCATCACCCACGATTTGAGTCCCAGCTCTAGGATTAAAACAACTTCTTAACTGTTGAAGAACAAGATCCATCTCAGAAATTGAGACCTCTAAATTATTTTGTTGGTTTTCATCTTTTTCTGTAACAACTTTTTCATCATTATCTTCGTTATCTTCAGACGTATTTGCAATATCTTCATTTCTAAGATCTTTAAGCATAGTTGCTAAATTAAAATCTGGCTCTGGTTTTTCTACTGGCTTTGGTTTATCTATTATCTTTTTTTCAACATTTTTTAAATCAGGTTTAGTTTTATTTTCTATTTTTAAATCACTTTCTTGTTTAACTTCTTTAACTTCTTCTTGGATTTTTGGTTTCAGCTTGGGTTTTATTTTATTTTCTTTTAAAGTATCAATTTTTTCTAAGTTTGCTTTTTCTTGCTCTTTAGGTTTAATGATTTCATTTTTATTTAATGAAATTTTATTTTGTTCTGGTTTTTGAGTTAAAATATTATCGTCGGGTTCAATTGTATTCAATTCTATTTTTTTCTTAGGCTTTTCTCTTAACTCTAATTTTTGAATCTCAGTATTTTCTGCAGAGCTAAATTTTTTTTGTTTTACTTTTTTAGTTTCTTTACTTTCAATTTCAACATTTTCTTTTTTTGGAGTTAAGGATGTAACATCAGAAACATTCAAAATTTCAATTGGTATAACTTGAGGCATTGGAATTTCTTTTGGTTTAAAAAAATCTGGAAGACCCACAGCAAATAATAATATAGATAAATGAAGTAAAAGAGAGAAATAAACTCCAATATGATTTGGTTGAGAATTTTCTATGAAATTAAATGTCTTAATATACAAAGACTGCATACTTTTAATTGTCCGTTGGATTTTGCGTAACCAGTGCTACCTTTGTATAGCCTGCAGAATTTACTAAAGACATAATTTCCATTATTCTTCCATAGGCTACAACCCTATCGCCTCTTACATAAATTCTTGCCTCTTTATTTAACTCAGTTATTGCATTTAATCTTGGTATCAAATTCTCAACCTCTACTTTTGATTCTCCTAAAAATATCTCACCGCCTAATTTCACTGTGATTTCAAGAGGATCCTTTTGATCAGTTAATGCAGATGATTTAACTTTTGGAAGATCAACTGGAATACCAACAGTTAGCAAAGGAGCAGTAACCATAAAAACAATTAATAAAACCAACATCACATCAACAAAAGGTGTGACATTAATTTCACTCATTTGAGTGTATCTTTTGCGTTTTCTTGATGAATTGTTACTAAAATTTAACAATTTATTTTTTCTCTAATTGTCTGAAAAAAATAGTCGTAAATTCATCCATAAATGTTTCTAGTGAAACAAAATATTTAGATAAATCACTAGATATTTTATTATATGCAACTACTGCTGGAATAGCGACAAACAGACCGAGTGCTGTTGCGAATAATGCCTCTGCAATACCAGGTGCAACAACAGATAAATTAGTATTTTGAGCTACAGCTATTGATTTAAAACTATTCATTATTCCCCAAACTGTTCCAAATAAACCTATAAACGGTGCAGTTGAGCCAGAAGTAGCTAAAAAAGTTAAATTCTTTTCCACTATTTCACTTTCTTTATTAAATGTAACTATCATTGAGCGTTGCATGCGATCCTTGAGAGATGAAATATTAGTGCTTATTTGACCTTCATAATTAGACTTTGTTTTTTTCCATTCTGAAATTGCTGCACAGAATATTTTTGATTTAGGATCAAGTTTATTGAAGTTCAGAGTTTCATATAAATCTTCAAAAGAATTTCCTGACCAAAAAATTTCTTCAAACTCTTTTTCCATTTGCTTAAGTTGTCTTAATCTTAAAAGTTTAGAAACAATTATGATCCAAGAATAAATTGAAGCTAGAACTAAGATTATAATTACCGATTTTACGACTAAATCAGCACTCATAAATAATGCAAACATTGAAAAGTCTACATTTTCTGATGCAATATTATTTATTGAATTAACTTCTTCCATTATTCTTTATCCTTTATTTTTTTTAAATCATCACTGTGCACCATAATCCAAAAACCAGGTCTATTTTTTTCACATAAAGCTATAACAGGAGTTTTGCCTTCATCTTTTGCAAGTTTTGCTGTATCATCCCAAAGTGACACTGCAGTATGCTTAGCTCTTAATTTACATTCTATAAAAAGCTCATCGTGAATGACATCCGCTCGAGTGACTTTTCCATTACCTCCACTTAAAGGTGTTCTTTTGCCGTTAAAATAATTTGCTACATCTCGCTCTCTTTTTTTCCAAGCTTTGTCAGGCATAATATTCCTTTCCCTAAACTGCCAACGATTCTAATACCTCATCACTAACATCAAAATTTGATGATACTGCTTGCACGTCCTCGTTTTCCTCTAATATATTTAATAGTTTGAATAATGTTTCAGCCTTATCTTTAGAAACAGAAATCTCGTTTTCACTTTTCCATATAAGTCCAGTAAAATTTGTGGGACCAAATTTATCAATAATTTTTTGATTAAGTTGATGTAATTTTTTTTGTTCACAATAAACAATATACTCATCTTCATTATGTTCATAATCTTCAGATCCATTTTCTAAAATAAAATCAACAAGCTCTTCTTCATCAATATCATTTTTTTTTAGCGTAATACTTCCAAGTCTCTTAAAGCCAAAGCTTACACTGCCAGTCTCACCAAGATTACCTCCATATTTACTAAAAGTAGATCTTACTTCAGCTGCTGTTCTATTTTTATTATTAGTAAGTGCTTCAACTATTATAGCTACACCATCTGGACCATAACCCTCATATCTAACTTCTTCATAATTATTATCTGGATCATTTCCTTCTCCTTTTTTAATCGCTCTTTCAATATTGTCTTTAGGCATGTTAAGAGATTTGGCTGATCCAACTGCAGAGCGAAGTCTTATATTTGTATCAGGATCAGGACCTCCTTCTTTAACTGCAACGGAAATTTCTCTACCCAATCTAGAAAATATTTTGGCACGTTTTTTGTCTTGCGCACCTTTACGGTGCATAATATTTTTAAATTTGGAATGACCTGCCATAATTCTCTATAAATGTGTTATTCGTTGTCAGTAAAGTATTTAAATAAAAGAATATTGTGGCATATATATGTAATTTTTTAGACTTGAAAAGGCAAGATTTTCAATGATAATCCAGTGCTATCGTCAGTTTCTACGAATGTTCCGCATATAGTTATTTTTTCACTAGCAGGAAAAAATCTACCTTCCGATCTATAACCTTTTACAAATCCGTGAATAGGGCTTTCTTTGTCCATACCTATTACTGAATTATAATCACCAGTCATTCCCACATCAGTTTGATAAGCAGTGCCACCAACTAGAATTCTTGCATCTGAAGTTGGTACATGGGTGTGAGTTCCAATTATTGCGGACACCTTACTATCAAAAAAATGACCAAAAGCATTTTTTTCTGAAGTTGCTTCTCCATGCATATCAATAAAAATTGCATTACAAGTAGACCCAAGTTTTTCTCTTTGTAAAAAATTTTTTGTGACACTAAATGGGTCATCTAAAAAAAGTCCCATAAATAATCTAAGCATAATTTGAATAATAAGAATTTTTTTTTCATTTGGTAATATTAGTTCGTAGTATCCTTTACCTGGAACACCGCTTGGGTAGTTTAAGGCTCTAATAATTTTTGGACACTCTTCGATATAAGATAACATCTCTTTTTGGTCCCATGCATGATTTCCTAAAGTTATTGCATCTACACCTGCATCAAGAAGTTGATTTGCAATTTTTTTAGTAAGACCAAAGCCCGCAGCTGCATTTTCAGCATTAACTATTAATGCATCTGGCTCATATTCATTTTTAATTTTAGGAATTGACTCGATAAATTTTTGTCTAGCTTCTTTTCCTACTATATCTCCTATAAAAACTATTTTCATAGAAATTTGTATAATTGTTTTTCAGTCAAAACAAAATCTAATTTATAATCAAATTAGGAAAAAATTTGTCATTTCCAGTAGTAGGTA
>CACJAV010000001.1 GCA_902591485.1 uncultured Alphaproteobacteria bacterium | reverse complement strand
GTATCAGCTGGCTTTCCTTCTCCTGCAACTGATTATTTAGAAAATAAACTTGATCTAAACGAACATCTCGTAAAGCATCCTGCAGCTACTTTTATTGTGAAGGCGAGTGGACCCTCAATGGTGCAGGCTGGAATTTTTTCAGGAGATTTAATGATTGTAGACAGGAGTATTACACCTAAAAATGACAATATAGTTATTGCCTCTGTCTTCGGCGACTTAACAGTAAAAAAACTAAGAAAGAAAGGTTCTGCATTATTTTTGGTTTCAGCCAACAATGAATATCCTAGCATTGAAGTAAAAGAGGAGATGGAGTGTTTTATATGGGGAGTAGTGACCTATGTCATACATAAAACAATTACAAAATAATCATCCCTCTCAAAATAATTCTATTGCTTTGATAGATTGTAATAATTTTTATGCTTCATGTGAGCGAATATTTAATCCTAGACTAATTGGAAAGCCTATTGTTGTTTTATCTAATAATGATGGCTGCATAATAACTAGATCAGCTGAAGCAAAAGAATTAGGTATTAAGATGGGAGAGCCATATTTTAAGGCCAAAAAAATTATTGATAAAAATAATGTAAGAGTTTTCTCTTCCAACTATTCTTTGTATGGAGATATCTCTCAGCGTGTTATGGAAACGCTAGCAAGGTTCGCTTCTGATGTTGAGATATACTCTATAGATGAGGCTTTTCTCGGACTAAACGGTTTTGAAAATTATGAATTAAGCAAATACTGTAAATATATACGTCGCACTATCAAACAATGGGTAGGCATTCCTGTAAGTATAGGAGTGAGCACAACAAAAACACTTTCAAAAATTGCAAACAATCTTGCAAAAAAAAATAAGGAATATGACGGGGTGTGCATATTAAAATCTTGGTTTGATATAAATGAAGCTTTAAAATTAACACCTATAGAAGATGTTTGGGGTATTGGTAGACGTTTATCTGTTTTTTTAAAAAAATATAAAATCAATACTGCTTATGATTTTACTCAGCTTGATAAAGGATGGATAAGAAAAAATATGGGAGTGGTTGGGGAGAAAACTTTTTTAGAGCTTTGTGGGGTATCGTGCATTGAATTAGAGTTAATTCCTTCAGATAAAAAGAGCTGCTGCGTCTCAAGATCTTTTAGCAAGCCAATAGAGAAAATTGATGATTTGGAAGAATCAGTTTCAAGTTATGGCACAAGGGTGGCAGAGAAAATAAGAGAGCAGGGATTGGTCGCAGAGTCTATGAGTATCTTTGTATTAACAAATTATTTTAATAGAAAAGAAAAACAGTATTCAAATTCAATTAAATTACAACTGCCATACCCAACAAATAACAGCATCAAAATTGTAAAACGAGCTTTGGAAGGAATAAGGAAAATATATCGTGAAGGATATCGTTATAAAAAGGCTGGTGTTATTCTTTATGGACTAACTAAAGCAAAACAAACAAGAGGACTCTTAGATTATGATAGAGAAAATTCAGACTCAATTATGAATACATTGGATAGAATTAATGAACGGTATGGTAGCTCCACTATTAGATTAGCATCTGAAGGTGTTGAGAAGTCTTGGAGAATGAGAAGAGAGAGTGTATCTCCATGTTACACAACTAGATTTGATGATTTAGTTGAAGCAAAACTTAGTCTTTAGAAAAATTACATTCAGTAAGATCCATCGACTCTGTTTCGGCAAGATCTATATAGCCTTGAATTTTTTTCTTATTTACTTTTCCATAACGGACGAAACCACCCTTATAAACATCCAAATTGTCAGGATTAATGGAAAGATACAAACATGCATAATCAAAAGCATCTTGAACTGGAGAGTCTGGTAAGATCGAGTCTCTAAGTTCTTCCCAAATTTTTAGTCTATCAATATCATTGGTATCATTTAAATATTCAGTTGATAATGTTATGCTTGAAGTAAAAGTGAAAAAAACAAAAATTAAATAATGAAGAAGTTTCATAGCAAATCATTAAGATACTTTACAGAAATAAAAAATATTAAAATTTAATAATTTTATATGATTATAATGGCTCCCCGGGCCGGGCTCGAACCAGCGACCGATCGGTTAACAGCCGATTGCTCTACCACTGAGCTACCGAGGAACACAAATCTTCTGTTAATAAAAAAAGTATAAAAAAACAAGTAAAATTTAGATTTGGAGGCTCGGAGCGGAATCGAACCGCTGTGCAAGGCTTTGCAGGCCCCTACATCACCACTCTGCCACCGAGCCAAATTTTTTTGGACAATTAATCTGTTATTAAGTTGAAGTCAATTAATCAAAATTTGAGAATGAAAAAAATAAAAACATATCAATTATTTATGTTATTATGTATATAAAAAACAAAAAAATCCTTTTAAAAAAATGAATTTTGATAAAAATCGAGAGATGATGATAGAAAATCAACTTAGGCCAAATAAAATAACAAATATTACTTTACTTGATACCTTTAATAGAGTTTCAAAAGAAAAATTCATATATGAAGACAATTTGAATATTTGTTATTCAGATCAAGATATATCTATCTTCGGTAATAGAGGTTACCTTAAAAATCTTCATTTAGCTCAAATTTTACATTTTGCAGATATTAAAAATAACGAAAAGGTATTACATATTGGAGGTCTAACTGGTTACCTTTCAGTTTTGATATCAAAACTTTGTAGAGAAATTTTTGTAACAGAAGAAGATGAGAAAAGTTTAGATGATATTAATAAAAACTTTGCAGAAAATAAAGTTACCAATGGATATGTATTCAAAAATAATCTAGTTGAAGGCCTTTCAGAAAAAGAACCTTTTGATCTTATTATTATCGATTGTCCACAATATAATATTAATCTAAATTTACTTAACCAAATAAATGTGGGAGGAAGATTAATATATATTGAAAAATTGAATAATGACCTATCTAAAGCTTACAAAATGACAAAATATAAAAATAATTATTCAAAAGATTTTTTATTTGATGTATTTTCAAACTTTTATCTTGAAAAAAAAGAAGAAAGCTTCAATTTTTAATGAACAAATTTTTAACAATTATATTTTTATTATTTGCAAATTCTGTATTTGCCATTGATATTGATGAGGCAATTAAAAGTACAATTGAAAAAAACCCTAAAGTTAAAATTGCCTATGAAAAACTAATTGAGTCTAGAGAATTGATAGAAAATGCTTATAATGAAAAACTTCCTACTATAACTGGTACTATTTCTGGAACTTACTCTACATCAGATTCTACTACATCTACTGCTACAACAACCCCTGAAACTTTTACTGATAAATACAAATTATCTCTAAGCCAGAATTTATATGATGCTGGTGAAAAAGATCTTGAGATTGAAAGATCCAAATTGTTGTTTGATAGAGAAGTAATAAATTTTAATGTCACTATTCAAAATCTTATTTTGAGTGCAATTGAAGGTTATTTGACTGTTATTAATTACGAAAAATCTCTTAAGGCAAGTAATAAAAATTTTGATTCTGTTTCAAGGTTTTTAGATGAAACAAAAACTAAATTTGATTTAGGTTCAGCTACTCTTTATGATCTTCAGAATGCAGAGTCGGCTTATGCAATTGCAGAAACAAATTTATTCATCGCTCAACAAAACTATGAAGTAAGTAAAATTACCTTTAATAGAATTGTTGGGCTAAAGGCAGTCAACCTTGAAGATGTTATTGATTTAGACAGAAATATAAATTTAAATTCTTTTCTAGAAAATGTTGAAAAAAATAATTATTCTCTAGCTCTTCTTAATAATGATATTGGCAACTCAAATTTACTTCTAGCTAAAGAAAAACTTAATAACAAACCTTCTTTAGATTTATCTACTTCTGTAGAATATTCAGACTCTGGTAGAATTGATTCTGGCACTGAAAAAACAAATGGAACAATTGGGTTGACACTTACAATACCAATATTTCAGCAAAATAATGATAAGTCTGATATTAGAAAATACCAGTCACAACTTTTACAAGCTGAATTAACTTTAGATGATGCTAAACAAGATTTAAGCATTCAGGCTTCTAATTTATACAAAAATTACTTGATCAGTAAATCAAATATAACTTCTAATAATAAGCAGATTGAGTCAATTCAAACATCCCTGGAGAGTATCCAAGAAGAATACAACATTGGAACAAAAACTATAAATGAACTTATTGATGCCGAAAGTGAATTGCTAAACGTTAAAGTAAATTTAAATACCTCAAAAAAAGATATGATATTAAACTATTTTAATATTATGGCCCTTGAAGGATCTTTGATCTCATCATTTGAAAAATATCTTCCTGAATATAATTAATCTTTAGTATTTCTCTTTCTTAATTTATAAGAGCTTAATGACCTCAAATGACTCTATAAAAGACACTCTCGACGTTATAAGAAGAGCACTAGAAGATGAAAATGATTTCTCTCAACAAAATGATAATGTGCTAATATTAAATAAAAAAATCAATGATGATGGAACGGTCAAACTTCTTAATAAATCTGATGATTTAAATGCAATAAATAATCTTATTGATGAGAAATTATCTATTTTATTGGAAAAGAAAATGACACAAATGTTAGAAAAAAAAATACCAATTATTCTCGATAATTATTTTAAAAATAAAAAATAGTATGTCTTTAGCTAAGTTTTTTAATTTTATAGAAGATGAAAAGAAAATTTATGTGAATTGGGAAAATTCAGATAGCTTTAAGTCAAAAAAAAATGAAGAATCATATTCAATTATGATGCCGCCACCAAATGTTACGGGTAGTCTTCATATGGGTCATGCACTTACTTTTACAATTCAAGATATTTTAATTCGTTATCATCGCATGCAGGGAAAAGAAGTTTTATGGCAAGCTGGAACGGACCATGCTGGAATTGCAACACAAATGGTGGTTGAAAGAAAATTATCAGACGAAGGTTTAGATCGACGAACATTAGGAAGAGAAAAATTTATTGAAAAAGTCTGGGAGTGGAAAGAGGAATCTGGAGACAGTATTAATAATCAATTAAGAAGATTGGGAGCATCTGCCGATTGGTCGCGTGAGAGATTTACAATGGATAATGGTCTTTCTGAAGCTGTAAAAAAAGTATTTGTCGATTTATTTAATGATGGAATAATTTATAGAGATAAAAGATTAGTAAACTGGGACCCAAAATTACTGACTGCAATTTCAGATTTAGAAGTTGAGCAAAAAGAACAAGAGGGAAGTTTATGGCATATTAAATATCCAATAGATAATAATAATTTCATTGTTGTTGCAACAACTAGACCTGAAACTATGTTAGGAGACTCAGCTGTAGCTGTGCATCCCGATGATTCAAGGTATAAAGATTTAATTGGTAATTATTGTAATCTTCCACTTGTGGGAAGAGAATTGCCTATTATTGCTGATGAATATGCTGATCCTGAAAAAGGATCAGGTGCAGTTAAAATTACTCCTGCACATGATTTTAATGATTTTGAAGTAGGCAAAAGACATCAGCTGGAATTTATTAATGTTTTTGATCAGTTTGCAAAAATAAATGACAATGCCCCTAAAAAATATCAAGGATTAGATAGGTTTGAGGCTCGCAAATTAATTTTAGGAGAACTTAAAGATTTAGGTCTTCTCATAAAAGAAGAAAAACAAGATATGGTTGTGCCATACGGTGATAGATCAGGTGTAGTAATTGAACCTTGGCTCACTGATCAATGGTTTTGCAATGCCAAGAAATTATCTATTGATCCTATTAAATCTGTAAAGGAAGCCAAAACAAATTTTGTTCCTAAAAATTGGGAAAATACTTTTTTTAATTGGATGGAAAATATCCAACCTTGGTGCATTTCCAGACAGTTATGGTGGGGGCATCAAATACCAGCTTGGTACGGCCCTGATAAAAATTGCTTTGTGGCTCTATCAGTTGATGATGCAAATATGATGGCAAATAAACATTACGGCAAAGAAGTAAAATTAATTCAAGATGAGGATGTTTTAGACACTTGGTTTTCTTCAGCACTTTGGACCTTTTCTACATTAGATTGGCCAAATAAAACCTACGAACTAGATAGGTTTTATCCAGGAAATGTTTTAGTGACTGGTTTTGATATTATCTTCTTTTGGGTAGCAAGAATGATGATGATGGGTTCATATTTTATGAAACAAACTCCTTTTAAAGATGTTTATATTCATCCTTTAATCCGCGATGAAAAGGGTCAAAAAATGTCTAAATCAAAAGGTAATATAATTGATCCATTAGTTTTACTTGATAAATATGGAGCAGATACGCTTCGATTTACTCTTACAGCCTTGTTAAATCCTGGTAGGGACGTAAAGTTAGCAGAGGATAGAGTCAAAGGTTATAAATCATTTACAAATAAAATTTGGAATGCAGCAAATTTTCTTAATATTAATCAGGTTTTATTTATTGATAGTTTAGATAATGAAAAGATTAGTCTTGATACTAGTAAATGGATTTTGAAAGAATATCAAAACGTTCAAGCTGAGTATTTTAAAAATATTGAAAAATATCAATTTCATGAAATTGCAAGTTTGATATACCATTTTACATGGCATACATTTTGTGATTGGTACATTGAATTTATAAAATCAGATTTTGCTAATGATGAGAAATCAGAAGAAACTAAAAAAGTATCAGGCTGGATCTTTATACAAATTTTAAAATTACTTCATCCAATTATGCCTTTCATTACAGAAAAATTATGGTTATCACTTGTAGACTCTCAATCATTTTTAATGAGTCAAAATTTTACAAAAATTAAATTTGATGACTCATTTAATAAAAGCAACAAATACACAAAAAAAGTAATCGAAGTTATGACTGCATTAAGAAATCTTAGAGCTGATTTAAACATATCATATAAAAATGAGATAGAAATTTTTGTGGAGACAAAAAACGAAGATTTTAAAAAATTTATAAATAATTTCCAAAATGAGTTTAAAAGACTTATAAAAACTAAATCTATAAAATTTGAAAAAGTTTCTTCACAAAAAAAATCAGCTTTTATTGTTTTAAATGAGATTACAATACTAGTTCCTTTAGAAGGTATTGTAGATACAGAAAAAGAGAAGTCTAAACTTAATGATAAAAAAAATATTTATTCAAAAAAATTAGAAGCTGTTTTAGATAAATTAAATAATAAAGCTTTTATTGATAAAGCTCCAAATAATGTTATCGAAAATTTTAAAATTCAAGAAAAAGAAATTAATTCTTCTATTGAAAAAATTGATGAAATAATAAATACTATTAATTAATATGGAAGATAAAGGATCAAATAGTAAATCAAAACTACCCAGCAGATATGTAAGCGTAGGTCCAAAAAGTGCTCCTCATAGATCATATTATTACGCAATGGGATTAAAAGAGCATGAAATTTATCAACCATTTGTTGGAGTTGTTAGCACTTGGAATGAGTCTGCTCCATGTAACATAACTCTCCAAGATCAAGCTCAACATGTAAAAACAGGTGTTAAAGCTTCTGGGGGTACCCCTAGAGAATTTACTACTATTACAGTAACAGATGGTATTGCGATGGGTCACGAAGCCATGAAATCATCCTTAATTAGTAGAGAGGTGATAGCAGATTCTATAGAGTTATCAGTTAGAGGTCACTGTTATGATGCAATTGTTGGTTTAGCTGGATGTGATAAATCTCTACCAGGTCTTATGATGGCTATGGTAAGATTAAATGTTCCATCTGTCTTTATATATGGAGGCTCAATATTGCCAGGCAAATATAAAGGAAAAGATGTAACAGTAATAGATGTATTTGAAGCTGTTGGAAAACATGCTGCAGGTTCTATAACAGATCAAGATTTAAAAGACTTAGAACAAGTGGCTTGTCCATCTGCAGGATCTTGTGGAGGGCAATTTACGGCAAATACTATGGCTTGTATTTCTGAGGCTATTGGACTGGCACTTACTAATTCAGCAATGCCTCCTGCGGTAAATACTGAAGAAAGAAAATCATATGGTGAGAAAAGTGGAAAAGCAATCATGCATCTTTTAGAAAAAAATATAAGACCAAGGGACATTGTAACTTTGGACTCTCTTGTTAATGCCGCAAGAGTTGTCGCTGCAACTGGCGGCTCAACAAATGCAGCACTTCATTTGCCAGCGATAGCAAATGAGGCTGGACTAAAATTTACATTAAGGGATGTTGTAGAAATTTATAACTCAACTCCTTACATAGGTGATATGCAACCAGGAGGAAAATATGTTGCTAAAGATTTATATGATATTGGTGGTGTGCCAGTAGTTATTAAATCTTTATTGGATGGAGGTTATATTAACGGTGATTGTATGACAGTCACAGGAAAAACAATTGCTGAAAATCATAAGGATATAACTTTTCCAACAAATCAAGATGTTGTTTACACATGCGATAAACCTATAAGTGAAAATAGCTCTGTTGTTGGACTTTGGGGTAATCTGGCACCTGATGGATGTATATCAAAAATAGCAGGACTTTCAAAATTGACTTTTAAAGGAAAAGCAAAATGTTTTGACTCTGAAGAGGATGCACTGACAGCTGTTCTTAAAAACGAAATAGTTGCAGGAGATGCTGTAATTATAAGATATGAAGGCCCTAAAGGTGGGCCAGGAATGAGAGAAATGTTGTCTACAACAGGTGCAATCTATGGACAAGGATTAGGAGAAACGGTTGCCTTAATTACGGATGGAAGATTTTCTGGTGGCACAAGAGGATTCTGTATTGGTCATGTTGGCCCTGAAGCTGCAGTAGGGGGAATGATTGGATTATTAAAAGATGGAGATGAGATTATCATTGATGCAGTTAAAGGAGAAATTAATGTTACTTTAACTGATGATGAAATTGCAAAAAGAAAAAAAGACTGGAAACATAGGACAACAAATCATAATTCTGGCTCGATATGGAAATATGCTCAGACTGTAGGACCAGCTCATGAAGGTGCTGTCACCCAACCAGGGGCAAAAGAGGAAACACACACTTATGCAGATATTTAATTCTCTATAGTAATTGTAACTGGCGTATGGTCTGATGCCTTTTCCCAGCCTCTAGGCTCTCTATTTACTTCCACTTTCCTAATTAAATCTGTAACATTTGCAGTGGTTAAAAAATGATCAATTCTTAAACCGTTTCCTTTTTGCCAGCCACCACCTCTGTAACCCCAAAATGTCCAGTTTGTTTTACCTTCAACAAAATATTTAACCAAATCCGTAAAACCCATATTGATCAAAATCCTATATTGTTCTCTTGTAAGAGGGTGAGCACATGCGTCGTTTTTATAATTTTCTGGAGAGTAAACATCGTCATCAGTTGGAATTACATTGAAATCACCAGCAATAATTATGGGAATATTATTATTTTTAAGCTCCTCGATGTAATCATTAAATTTTTTCATCCACTTAATTTTGTAATCAAATTTTTCAGTTTCAATAGGGTTTCCATTAGGCAGATAAATATTAATTAGCTTAATTTTTTTTTTTATTTTTTTTAACTGAATTTCAGTTTCAATAATGCGAGAATTAGGGTCTTCAAATTTTGGTATAGAAGTATTTGTTATATCTAATTCAGTTTTGCTTAATATAGCTACACCATTCCAAGCTTTTTGACCGTTTACATATGAAAAATAACCTAATTTTTTTATAATATCTTTTGGAAAACCCTCCTCAATAGTTTTAAGTTCTTGAAGAAGATAAATATCAGATTGATCTTTTAATATGAATTTCTCTAAGTGATTTATTCTGGCATTAATAGAATTTACATTCCAAGTTGATATCTTCATTAGATAGAAAAAGATGTTCCACAGCCACAAGAAGAGGTAGCCTGTGGATTAGTAATCTTAAAAGATGAGCCAATAAGCTCATGAACATAATCAATTTTTGAATTTTGTATTAACTCCATTGAAGTTTCATCAATAATTACATCAATTTTTTCATTATGAATTAAAATATCATCTTCATTTTTTAAGTTTTCAAAATCAAATTTATATTGAAATCCTGCACAACCACCACCCAAAACAGTAATTCTAAAATATTTAGCTGAGTCTTTTTTTAATACCGTAGCTATATGTTCTTGAGCATTGTCAGTAATTTCTATTTTATTCATAATAAAACGTATATACTTATTTATTTTAAGACTTTATAGCAAATTTTTCAATGTTTGAACATTTAGCATCTTCACCATCTTCATCTAAAGGTCGATTATATAAAGAAATAGACTCTGATAACAGCAGAAGTCCATTTGAGAGAGATCGATCAAGGGTAATTCATTCAAGTTCGTTTCGTAAACTAAAATACAAAACACAGGTTTTTATTGAAAGTGAAAGTGATTATTTTAGAACGCGACTTACCCACTCTTTAGAGGTTTCTCAAATTTCACGTTCTATTTGTAGGTTATTAAAATTAAATGAAGATTTGGGTGAGACTGTAGCTTTGGCACATGATTTAGGGCACCCTCCCTTTGGTCATAATGGAGAAAAAGCGCTGAACATATCAATGAGTGACCATGGAGGCTTTAATCATAATGATCAAACCTTACGAGTTTTAACAAATATTGAAAAGAGACATCCTGATTTTGATGGATTAAATCTCACTTGGGAGAGTTTAGAGGGCATTGTTAAGCATAATGGAGTTGTTTTGAAAAACCCACCTTTTCATACTGCATCATACAATAAGAAACATGATCTAATGTTGCATAAGCAGCCTTTATTAGAATCTCAGATAGCAGCTATTTCAGATGATGTAGCTTATAATAATCATGATGTTGAAGACGCAATAAGAGCAGGTCTGCTGAGTATCAATCAGCTTGAAGAAAATGATTTTTTTAAAAATATTATTTTAAACTTAAAAAAGGCATATAAAGATATAGATGATAAACTATTAATGTTCCAAGTTTTAAGAAATAGTATGTCCTTTATGATTGAAGATATATATCAACAAACAAGTATAAATATCAAGAATGCAGGAGTTAAAAATATTGAAGATTTTAAAAATAATCATAATTTTTTAGTTTCTTTCTCTTCAGAAATGGAATCAAATTCAAAAAAAATAAAATCTTTTCTCTTTGATAATGTTTACAATCATAAGAATTTACTTCTTAAAAGAGATAATGTAGAAAAAATTATTTCAAAATTATTCAAATATTTTTATACTTCTCCAAATAAACTTCCTCTTGATTGGAGAAAGATTGACGAACCTATTGAAAGAATAATTTGTGATTATATTTCTGGGATGACCGACAGATATGCATCAAGACTATTTAAGGAAATATATGAATAATCATATAGATTTACTTTTTGATTTTTTTCATCAATATTTGAATGATGGTATAAAAGAAAATATTTTCAATGAATTTAATAAAAAATCTATAAGTATTGATTTTTCATCAAAATCAAGACAGGGTGATATTTCTTCTAATTTTTATTTAGTTGCCATCAAGAAAATTTTAGATAAAAAATTTGATCTAAAAAATGATTTACAAAAAAAAATTACTAATTTATTTTTTGTTGAGAATTGTGAAATTTCCAAAAATGGATTTATAAATATAAATATAAAAAAAAATTTTCTTTTAGAGCAAATTAAAAATTTACTAGAAGTAAAAAATGCATTTGGAAAATCTAATTTAGGTAATGGTCAAAAAGTTAATGTTGAGTTTGTTTCTGCAAATCCTACAGGACCTATTACTGTTGCCCACATGCGAGGAGCTGTATTAGGAGATGTTATATCTTCTTTGCTTACAGAATCTGGATTTGAAGTAACCAGAGAATATTATGTAAATAATGCTGGTTCACAAATCGATATACTGGGTAATTCTTTATACAAAAGATATTTAGAATTATTTGGTGAATCAATAGAGCTTAACAATGACGAGTACCCTGGTAGTTACTTAATTGAAATTGCTGAAAAAATTAAAAAAATTGATGGAGATAAATGGAGTAATGCAGATACCAATGAAAGAGAGGAATATTTTAAAAATTTTGCTGTAAGTTATTTAATAGAGTTTATTAATAATGATCTTCAACTTTTAAATATTTATTTCGATAAATTTACTTTTGAGAAAGATATAGTATCAAATCAAATAATAAATGAATTATTTGAAATATTGAATGAAAAGAAGCTGCTTTATAAAGGAAAATTAGAAAAACCAAAAGGTGAAGACTCTGATGATTGGGAGCCGAGAGAGCAATTGTTATTTAAATCATCTGACATCTTTGATCATCAAGATAGAGCACTTCAAAAATCAAATGGTGAGTGGACTTATTTTGCAAATGATGCAGCTTATCATCTAGATAAATACAAAAGAAATTTTGATAAACTGATTAATATTTGGGGTGCTGACCATATTGGTTATATTCCGAGAATGAAATCAGTTTTAAAAACTATTTCAGCCTCAGATAATTATCTTGAGATTTTAACTTGTCAAATTGTTAGATTAATAAAAAATAATGAAGTCTTAAAAATGTCAAAAAGAGAGGGAAATTTTATAACTTTAAGAGAAGTTTTTGATCAAGTAGGCAAAGATCCTCTTAGATATTTTATGATTTCAACAAAAAGTGAAACATCAATGGATTTTGACTTAAATAAAGTTATAGAAAAAAATAAAGATAATCCTGTATTTTATTGTCAATATGCTTATGCAAGAGCATCATCAGTTATAAAAAAGGCCAATGATATAGGAATAAATTTAGATACATTTGATAAATATAAAAAAGTAAATATAAATTTAACTAAAGACGAAAATGAAATAATTTTAAAATTACTATCTTACCCTTATATTTTACAACAAGCTTCAAACTTCAGAGAGCCACACAGATTAACGAATTTTGTTGAAGATGTTTCAACTTTATTTCATTCTTTTTGGAATAAAGGAAAAGAGAATGAATCTCTTAGGTTTATAGATAGTCAAGATATAATTAAGACTCAGTCAAAATTATTATGGTTGCATTCAATGAGAATAGTATTTGAAAATGTTTTTAAAATTATTGGAATTGATTTTCACGAAACTATGTGATGATTGTAAGAAAAATTTTTAAAAGAAGAAAATCTAAAAGAAAATCTATTATTATTACTTTATTACTCTTGTTGATTATCATGGCCATTTATAATTTCTTTTTAGATAATAGATATGAATTTGTAATTATACCTGAAAATAAAAACCTTTTTTACATTGTGCCAGAGGATCGAGGAGGTCAGAAAGTTGAAAATCTAGATAAAAAAAGTTTAAATATAAAATCTTTAGAAACAGTCAATGAAAATATTAATTTCCCAAATGATTTACTATACAGCATACAAATTTATTCTGATGCAGAATATGGTAATGTAAATAATCATCTAAAAAAAATTATTAACTCTAATGAAACTATATTTCAAATAGAAGATTTTTACATTTTGGCATTAAGTACAGAAATAGGTATCGATTATTTTTTAATTTATAAAAATTTTGCAACAAGACAAGATGCCCAAAAATATTGTGCAAATTATCTTTCAAAAATTGAAAATTGTCTAATAGTTGATACTACCAAATTTTAAATTAGCCAGAATCATATTAAATAACTATAAAAAATTATGCTTAATTTTAAAGGGAAATTAGATGAAATAAGTTCTTCTAAACAATTTAATATATCCCTTAACTCATATGAGGGGCCTATTGATTTATTATTAGATTTGGCTCGTAAGCAAAAAGTCGATTTATCGGAAATTTCTATATTGGAATTAGCTGAGCAATACATTAATTTTATTAACCAATATCAAGATATACATTTAGAAATTGCTGCTGATTACCTTGTTATGGCTGCATGGCTCACTTATTTAAAATCAAGACTTCTTCTCCCTAAAGAAGAGAAATCGGAAGATCATACGCCTGAAGAATTAGAAGAAGCTCTTAAATATCAACTTCAGCGATTAGAAGCATTTCAATCAGTTTCAAAAAAATTATACTCAAAAGCTCTTGTAGGTCGAGATGTTTTTTATGGTGGTTCAGCCGAAGGAGTCAAATTAAAATATAATATTACATATTCTTCAAATTTATTTGATTTAATTCGTGCTTATTCTAGTATTATTCAAAAGGGTGATAATATTAACCATTTAACAATTGCTTATTCTGAACTTTATTCTGTTGATAATGCAATACAAAGATTAAAAAATATTTTTGGAAATGTAACAGAGTGGACAAATTTATTAAAATTAATTCCAAAATTTAACGCTAAAAAAATTATAAATAAATCTATTTTATCTTCTAATTTTGTAGCTTCTCTAGAATTAGCAAAAAATGGTTTTATTGAAGTTAAGCAAAATGAATCATTTGGTAATATTTTTGTAAAATTGAAACAATCATGAGTTTAAATAGAGATAGTAAAATATTAGAAGCAATATTGTTTGCATCTGGGTCTCCTGTTTTAGAGGAAGATTTAAAAGATAAAATGATTAACAAAAAAGAGTTTAAAAAAGAAATAGAAAGCCTAAGAGAGTTTTATCAAAATAGAGGTATCAATTTAATTAAAACAGGAAATAAATGGTCTTTCAGAACCGCTGAGTCAATTAAAGATGAGCTTACTATTTTTAAAACACAAAAAAGAAAGTTATCTAGAGCCGCAATTGAAACCCTCTCTATAATTGCTTACCAACAACCTATAACTAGATCTGAAATTGAAAATATTCGTGGAGTTCAAATGGGCAGAGGTTCAATTGATCATCTCATGGAAATAGGATGGATCAAACCATCTGGAAGAAAAAATATACCAGGTAAGCCAGCTCTATGGGTTACTACAGAAATCTTTATGGAGCATTTTGGAATTGAAAACATATCTGATTTACCTAGTAAAGACGAGCTTAAAGCAAGTGGATTTTTAGAGAAAAGGTCAGCCATAGCTACAATTACTGATATTGCAGGTAAAAATGAGGAAATAGAAGCCCAAGAAGCTGATGATGAAGAAACCCTTGAGGATTTTATTCCAGAAGAAAGCAGCTCATAATTACCAAAATATTTAGTTTTCTATAAGTTTATTTCATTTATTGAGTTTTACTTTTTTAAATTATACGTTATGAGCATTCATAAAAGGAGATAATTTATGACACCAAGCATTTGGCAACTTTTGATAGTATTAGTTATTGTGTTATTATTATTTGGTCGAGGTAAAATACCTCAGCTCATGGGCGATATGGCTAAAGGAATTAAATCTTTTAAAAAAGGTATGAGCGATGATGATAAAAAAGAAGATAAAAACATAGAGAATAATTCTGATAGTGAAAAGTAATTATGCTTACTTTTGGCTGGGGTGAAATTCTTCTAGTTACTGTTGTTATAATAGTAGTTGTTGGACCCAAAGATCTTCCTAAACTAATTAAACAATTATCCACTTTTACTAAATCATTAAAAAAATTATCTAGAGAATTTAAATACTCTTTAAATGAAATTGCTGATCATGAAGATTTTAAAGATGTTAAGTCTTCTTTAAATGAAGTTAATAAAATTAAAGATGATATTGATTTGAAAGGAAAGTTTAAGTCTGAAATAAAATCTTTTAAAGACACAACTACTATCATTGAAAATGAAGTTAAGGGCTTACAAAATTTAGAAAATGAAATTAATTCAAAAAAAGAAACAGCTTCTTTAGCAGAAAAAGATGTTCATGATAAAAAAAAAAGTAAGATTCAAGATGAGGCTGATTTAATTTAGTAAATATTATGAATAATCCAGAATTTAAAGAAATGTCATTAATTGATCATTTAACAGAATTGCGTAAAAGGCTTTTATGGAGTTTTATTTACATAATTATTATTTTTGTAATATGTTTTTATTTTGCAAGTGATTTATTTTATTTTCTAGCCAAACCTCTAGTCAACTTATTACAAATTGATAAAGGGCAAGGATTTATTTATACGGCCTTACAAGAAGCTTTTTTCACAGAACTTAAAATTGCTTTCTTTTTTGCTTTATTTTTTGCCTTCCCATTAATAGCTATTCAAATTTGGAAATTTATTGCACCAGGACTATATAGACATGAAAAAAATGCTTTTTTACCTTTTTTAATAGCGACCCCAATTTTATTTTTTGCTGGTGGGGCTATGGTTTATTATTTAATTGCCCCTCTTGCTTGGAATTTTTTTCTTTCTTATCAAAATATGAGTAGTGCAGGTGTGCCTATTCGATTGGAAGCAAAAATGGGTGAGTATTTATCCTTAATGATGAGATTTATTTTTGCGTTTGGATTAGCATTTCAATTACCAGTTGTTTTGGGTCTGATGGCAAAAGTTGGAATTGTTAATCATGAATCTCTTAAAAAGTTTAGGAAGTATGCAATTGTAATTGCTTTTTTATCAGCTGCATTTTTAACACCACCAGATCCCTTTAGTCAAATTAGTCTCGCTTTACCAATAATATTACTCTATGAAGTTTCTATTTATATAGCTAAAATCATTCAGAAAAATAAACAAGACGATTAATGCATAATATTAATTATATAAGGGACAATCCTGTAGAATTTGATAACTTTATGAAATCAAGAGGTGAAAACTCTATTTCACAAAAAATTATAGATATAGATAAGGAAAAAAGAGAGGCTCAAACAGCGTTACAAAATTTATTAGCAGATAGAAATCAATTGTCAAAAACTATAGGTAAATTGAAAAGTGAAAAAAAAGAAGCTACCAATGAAATGGCTCAAGTAGATGATTTAAAAAATAAGATCAATGCCTTAAAAGAATTAGAAACTCTAAAAAATGATGAGTTGAACGCAATTTTAAGTAGACTTCCTAACATGCCAGACTCTAGCACTCCGATAGGAACTAATGAGGAAGAAAATGTATTCTATAGGGATTGGGGGGGAAAACCTTCTTTTGATTTTGACCCAAAACAACATTTTGAAATTGGTGAAAATGCTAGCTTTATGAATTTTGAGACTGCAACAAAACTATCAGGATCTAGATTTGTAATTTTGAAAGGTAATCTCTCTAAACTAGAAAGAGCAATTGCAAATTTTATGATAGATAAACATACTTCAATAAACGGGTATGTCGAAATGCACGTACCATATTTAGTAAAAGCAGATACATTATATGGAACCGGGCAGTTACCAAAATTTGCAGATGATTTATTCACTGCAGGTGATGATCATTGGCTCATACCTACTGCAGAAATACCTCTTACAGCTCTTCATAGTAATGAAATATTAAATATAAGCCAACTTCCAATGAGAGTCACTTCTTACACTCCTTGTTTTAGATCAGAAGCAGGTGCGGCTGGAAAAGATACAAGAGGAATGCTAAGACAGCATCAATTTACTAAAGTCGAACTTGTCTCACTAGTGGAACCTGAACATTCAAAAGATGAACTAGAAAGAATGCTTAACTGTGCAGAAGGAATACTTAAAGATTTGAATCTTCATTATAGGGTTATGACTTTATGCACTGGTGATATGGGTTTTAATGCCAATAAAACATATGATATTGAGGTTTGGCTTCCAGGAGAAAATAAATACCGAGAAATCTCTAGTTGCTCAAATTGTGGAGATTTCCAAGCAAGAAGAATGAATACTAGATACAAAAAAGATGATAAAAATATTTATATTCATACATTAAATGGGTCAGGATTGGCTGTTGGGAGAACTTTAATAGCTATCTTAGAAAATTATCAAACCGCAGATGGTAATGTTAAAATTCCTGATGTTCTTAAAAAATATTTTGATAATTCAGATACTTTATTTTAGTGCTAGATGTTAAGAAAATTAGGCTAATTTTGGAATTAAGAGAGTCAGGTATTGCTGACTCAAATATTCTATCGGCTATAGAAAAAATACCAAGGGATAAATTTATACCCTATAATTTTCGCAACCAAGCATATGATAATATTGCTTTACCAATTGGCGATAATCAAACAATTAGTCAGCCATTTGTTGTTGCAAAAATGACTCAACTATTGGAAGTTCAGCCAAAACATAAAATTTTAGAAATTGGAACTGGCAGTGGTTATCAAAGTGCAGTTTTATCAAAATTAGTAAGAAGAGTTTATACCATAGAAAGAATTAAAAATTTACTCGTTAAAGCTGAAAAAGTTTTTAAAGAATTAAAAATCTCAAATATAGTAACTAAATATGCAGATGGTAATCATGGTTGGAAAGAGCAAATTCCATTTGATAGGATTATAATAACAGCTGCAACTCCATTGATATCTAAGGAAATAGAGTCACAAATTGTTGAAGGTGGAATTATTGTTGCTCCAATGGTTGAGAAAAATAAACAGATAATTGTTAAGTATAAAAAAATAGAAAATAAATTAGAGTCAGAAACTTTTGATGATGTTCTTTTTGTTCCTAATTTATCAGGTATCGAATAAATTATAAATTTAGAATACTTCTGAATTTTTTTGAACAGAAATAGTAGTATGATAAGCCTATTGCCCAATGCATGAAAGCAATTGAATAAAACATTAGCATATAACTTTCACCAAATTGATAAAAAATTATTGATATCATAACTAAAGGAATAAAAACAAATCTCATGATTGCCATATACATAACAATTATAGCTTTTTTTAATCCTTGAAAAGTTGCATTTCCAATGAAAAAAAATGGAAATGCAGGAAACATCAAAGCTGAGATTTTAAGATAATTTGAACCAAATTTTTTAACTTCCTCATTTTCGGTAAACAAGCTCATAGCTATTTCTGATGTAATAAAAATTATTATGCCTAGAATTGATAATATTACTAATGCGACCCCAACAGCTTTTTTATATGTTTCCAAAACACGTAAAAATTGTTTTGCTCCAAAATTTTGCCCAACTATTGATACAGTAGCAGTACTTAATCCAAGTAAAGGTAAAAAAAATAATTGTTCATACCTTCCTGCGGCAGTATAGCCCGCAATTGCATCTACTCCAAAAATACTTACAAAATAAATTAAAATATAAGATCCAACTGCAATCATCATCATACCAATAGAAGCTGGAATTCCTTGTGATAATATATTCTTAATAATCTTAATATTTGGAATAATTGTAATTTTTACATATTTATAAATTAAAGTTTTAGATAGCTTTATAAAAAGATAAAAAATACCAACAAATTGAGAGATTATAGTAGCATAGGCAATACCATCAATTCCTAAAGGTGAAAATATTTGATAATTAAAAAATTTTCCCGAAATTAATATTGGATTAAGAGCTATATTTAAAAAAAAACTAAAAATTAAAACATTCCTGTAACTCTTTGTGTCTCCTTGTGCACTCAAAGATGAGTTAATTGACATCAGAATAAAGATGAAAATTGAGCCAAAGAAAATAATATTTAAATATCGTAAGGATAAATCCAATGTGATTAAATCCTTGTTCATAAACATAATTAATGAAGGACTAAAATATATACCAATAAAAGTAACTAATAATGCTACTAAAATTGAAAGTAAAAAAGATTGAGTGAAAATATTACCAGAATTATTTAAATTATTTTCACCTATACTATTAGCTATAAGAGCAGTTGTTCCAATACTTAAACCTACACCTAAAGCTATTATTATAAAATAAATTGGAAATATTTGTCCTATTGCTGCCAGAGCTTGATCAGAAATCATTTTACCAGCAAAGATTGAGTCTACAACTGAATATAAATTTTGAAATATTGTTCCTATAGAGGAGGGGATAGCAATTTTTATAAATAATGAATAAATACTATCTTCTTTTAAATTTATACTATTATTAGACATTATAATTTTTGAATTTTTGGTCTTATGTTGCAATATCCATCTTTTAAAAGAAGATACAGCTCTCTTACACAATCTCTCATTAAATTTATTAGATAGGGTGATCCATCAAATAATATAATACCTGATCCTTTCATGCCAACTTCCTCATCATATTGTTTTAAGGGTAACTCAATTCTAGTTATTCTATTTGAGCCAATTTTTCTTACATTTTCAATAAATAGGTCATTTTTTTCAATATTCAAAACTGGGTACCAAATTATTGCTGTCAAATTTTCAAATTTTGCATTTAATATTGCTAGTGTATTTAAAACTTTATTAAAATCATCTTTTATTTCATAAGATGGGTCAATTAATGCTAGAGTTTTTCTGTTTGCATTTATTTTATCAAGAAATACAAATCCATCCTCATTGCATATTTTTGCATTAATGTTTTTTGATAGATTTTTTCTCAACAAATTAAATTCATTATTATGAAGTTCATAAAATAATAATTTATCCAGATTATCAGTAAGATGATTCATAATTAACGGTGATCCAGGATAAAATAATAATTTTTTAGAGTTATTTATATTTCTTAAAACCTTTAAGTAATAATTTATAGATTGGTTCTCGAATTTATAATTTTCTAATTTAGTAATACCTCTAATGTACTCTTTATTTTTAGACATATAATCGCTATCAAATTTATAAATTCCACTACCTGAATGCGTATCTATGTAAGTAATTGATTTATGATGCCTTTTTATGCTTTTATATGCTTGAATTAGGCAGATATGTTTTAGTACATCGGCTTCATTTCCTGCATGATATCCATGTTTATAGCTTAGCATTTCTTTAACTTTATAATATAGCTTGCAATTATTAGAATTATTGTTAGTTACTTTCTTAATTAATTACCGACGAGATTTATAGTTATATTTACTAATTAAAATACAAATCTTACATTCCCATACAATAAAACAAAAGGAGACTACATGGCTACAGGTAAAATTAAATGGTTTAATCCAACTAAAGGTTACGGATTTATTGAAAACGATGCTGGCGGCAAAGATGTTTTTTTGCATATTTCTGCTTTAGAAGAAGCTGGAATTGATCAGCTACAAGAAGGAGAAGCTGTTTCATTTGAAATTGGTGAGAACAGAGGAAAAGAAAACGCTATTAACGTAAAAAAAGTATCATAATATTTGATTAAGATTTTAGAATGGGCTGGAGTATTAACGGCCATTTTGTATTCTTTATTCGTTGCATTAAACATTGGCCTAGAGTTTCTAGGCTTTAGCTTATTACTAATATCAGCTCTTTTGATTGGTATCTGGGCTTATAAATTAGGATACAAAGGTATACTATTATTACAAGTTTTCTATGCAAGTGCTGGTATTATAGGAATGTATAGATGGTTTGGTTAAGAATAATTGTAATTTTTTTTCTATTTCTATCCTCTGTAAAATCTGCTGAATTAAATCAGCAAGAAATAACTTATTTTAAGATTATTGATTTAAACAATGATGGCTTTGTGTCTATTGAAGAGATTAATCAATCAATCAATATTATATTTCAATTGATTGATATTAACAAAGATCAATTAATTTCATCTTCAGAATTAGAAGAGTTAAAAGAAATTGTAGAGATGCTGCAATGAGTATTTGGGGAAGATTATTGGGAGGTGCTGCAGGTTTTGCATTAGGTGGTCCTATTGGAGCAATATTAGGTGTAATGGCTGGAAGTGCATTTGATAAAATAAAAGAAATTAGAGCAAAATCTTGATACCCCAAGAACTCTCAATTAATTCTATAGAGCAAGTTTATAAAAATATTAAATCTTTTATTAATGTTACACCGTTAATCAAAGCCAATAATTTAATTGATCAGCAATTTAACACTAATTTATATTTTAAATTTGAATGCTTTCAAAAAAGTGGATCATTTAAAGCAAGAGGAGCAGTCAATAATATTATATCTAGTAAAAAAAAAGATCTACAAGATGGTATTACTGCTGTTAGTGCAGGTAATCATGCAATAGCAGCTGCATATATATCAAATATTTTTAATCTAAAAAATAAAATTTTTCTTTATGAGTCTGCAAATCCTTACAGAGTAAACATATGTAAAAAATATGGTGCTAATATTTTATTTACTAATGCTACCAATGCATTTGATAAAGTTATAAAAGCTGAAAAAGAAGGTTATAAATTTATACATCCATTTGATGGTCTGTATACTTTGCAAGGATCAGCAACATTAGGTTTAGAAATAGCTAATCAAATTAAAAATTTAAATACTACAATTAATAATGTGATAATTTCAGTTGGTGGAGGAGGTTTAATAAGTGGAATAGGTTCTGCATTAAAACAAATATTTCCTAATGTAAATATTGTAGGTGTTGAGCCAAATGGTGCAAAAGGAATGACGAATAGTTTAAAAGATAACTCTCCACTTAGTAAAGTAGAGATAGATAGCATTGCTGATAGTTTGTGTGCACCTCTTCATATGCCATATTCTTTTGATGTTGCAAGAAAAGTAATTGATCAAATGATTAATATTCATGATCAAGATATGATTGATTCAATGTTGTTTGCTTTTAAAAATTTAAAATTATTTCTTGAGCCTGCCTGTGTAGCAGGTTTTGCGGCTTTAAAAAAAATGAGTCCTTTAAAATTAAGAAATCAAAATACATTGATTTTATTATGTGGATCAAATATTGATTATCAATCTTGGAATCAGATAGTTAAAAAAAATCAATAAACATTACCACCAGTAAGATTATTTTTAACTCCCGTTGTATATGGAGTGCTTAAATTTAATTTTTTTAGTGATCTAATACCTATATAAGCAAACATTTGTGCTTCAAGTAAATCTCCATCAAACCCGTAATTATCTATAATTGAGATTTTATACTTATGATTGAGATATTTGAATTGTGAAATTAAAAACTTATTTTTCCTTCCTCCGCCTGTAAATATTATTTCATTTATTCCAGAGCAAATATCTTTTTCTAATAAATTCATTATTGAAAATATTGTAAAATAAATTGATGTACATAAGGCATTATGAGATTTTATTCTTTTCAGTTTTTTAATTAGATAGTGAAAATTATTTCTATCAAGTGATTTAGGAATTTTTTGTTTAAAGAATTTATCTTTTTTAAATAAATTTAAAATATTTAAATTTATTTTACCTTTAGATGCTAATATACCGTTTTTGTCATAATTTTTTTTAAAGAAAAACATCATTAAGTCATCTGATAATGCATTTGCTGGGCCAATATCAGATGAAATAAATTTTCTTTGATGAGTAAGTGCAAAATTTGCAACTCCACCTAAATTTATTAATACAGCTTTTTTATTAATCTTGTCTAATAGTAGTTTATGATAAAACGCACCAATTGGAGCACCTTGACCACCATTCTTGATATCATTTTCTCTAAAATTGCTTATTACACTAGTTTTAAAAGTTTTAGATACAAACTTAGCATTACCTAATTGAATAGAAATTTTTTTATCAGGATTGTGAAAAATAGTTTGCCCACTTAAACTAATGTAATCAAATTTTTTTACTTTAAACTCTTTTAAAAATTTACTTAAATATTTTACTATTAATTTTGTTATTTTTGTATCTTGATTTCTTATGATATCCTTTGGATATTTTTTTATTAATAAAAATTTTTTTATATTTTGAATTTCTTTTATTGAATATTGATAGCTTTTTTCATTGTAAATTCTGATTTTTTTAATTCCATCAGTTGAAACATAAGATATGTCAATGCCATCCATTGATGTTCCAGTCATTACTCCAATTACATTAAATAATTTCTTTTGTTTCATTAACAAAACTTTATAACACTCATTAAAATATGATGACACTAGATAATAATATAAAAGCAATTCTCTTAATAATATTAGGTATGTTTGTATTTTCTATACAAGATGCCCTAATCAAAATTATATCTGACTCAATTAATATTTATGTAATTTATTTAGCACGATCTATAGTGGGGCTTTTCGCTATTTTTATTTATTGTAAATTTAAACAAATTAAAATTGTATTCAAAACTCATTATCCATTCATTACTATTTTAAGAGTCTCTGGCTTTTTTTTAGGTTTTAGCCTATATTATTTTTCTTTATCAAAAATTTCATTACCTGAAGCTGTAACTCTTTTTTTTGTTAGTCCTTTCTTTGTAACAATTTTTTCTAAGTTTATTATTGGAGAAAAAGTAGGTATCTTTAGGTGGGGTGCAATTTTTATTGGTTTTTTTGGGGTATATTTAGTTTTAAATCCAGATTTTAATAATTTTAATATTTACAGTTTATTTCCAATATTATGTGCTTTTTTTTATGCGCTTACTGTTGTCATACAAAAAAAAACATCTGATAAGGATTCATTATTCACTCAAATAATTCACACCTATTTATCAGCTATATTATTTTCAATTATTATATATTTTGTAATACAAAATATAACTTTTAACTCTTATCAAGTTTCAGAATATAAATTTGTTCTCATGACTTGGGAAATACCTAGTTTGTACTTTCTTTCAATACTCATAATCATAGGATTTACAGGTGTTATTGGTTTCTTTTCTTTATTTGGAGCATATCGTATTGGCTCTCCAGCAACTATTGCACCATATGAATATAGTTTAATTATTTGGTCCATTCTTTTTGGTTACTTAATTTGGAATGATTATTTAAACATTACTAGTGTTGTGGGTTTATCTTTAATATTAATTGCAAGTTTTTTTACTTTGTATCGAGAGTATCAATTAAGTATAAAAGTGAATTTAGATAAACCAATAAGATAATTTTAAACAACTTATCAACATACATATTCACAATAAAATTAAATTAATGTTTTTTTTGTTTGATAATTATTTTTTTACAAAGTAAGTTATAATTACTTATTACACGCAAAGGTAGTAAGCAAATTAAATAAGGGAAACTTTATTTAGTTTGTATCGGGAGGAAATGCACGATACATAAAAAAGACCTAGCTTGCTGGGTCTTTTTTTTTGTCCAAATCAAATTTTTTAATATAAAGCGTCTTTGTGTCTATTTTAAAATATGAGGTCATCCTTGATTTGTTTTTAAAAGAACTTATCCCTGATACTAAAAAATCTGTTTCTAAAGGTAATAAAATTTTTGGAGCTTTTATAATAAAAAAAGATGATTTAAGTTTTACTATATCTGGCACAAATAATGAAACAGAAAATCCTTTGTTTCATGGAGAAATTTCAACAATTATTAATTTTTTTAAATCCAAAAATTTAAATCCAAAAGATTATTTATTCATAAGCTCGCATGAGCCTTGCTCAATGTGTTTATCAGCAATTACATGGTGTGGATTTGATAATTTTTATTATTTTTTTCCTTATTCAGATACTGAGTCGAGTTTTAATATTCCCCATGATTTAAAAATTTTAAAAGAAGTTTTTAATATTAATAATGGAGAGTATATTAAGGATAATTATTACTGGAAAAGTCACTCAATTCTGGAATCTATTAATGAATTACAGGATCCAGATAAACAAAAGCTTACAGAAAAAGTAAGAAAAATTAGAGATCTTTACGAAAATTTATCAGAGCTCTATCAATCTTCTAAAATTTCGAATAGCATCCCTCTAAATTAATTGAATATTATAAGAAATAAGTATAAATAACTTATAACGGGAGATGCTGTTAATATACAGAGCCGAAGGAGCAACGACCCGGAAACTCTCAGGCAAAAAGGACCGTTAAAATAAAAATCTGGAAAAGAGATTATTCTCTACCGAAGGAGTAAAAACTCTCAGGTAAAAATACAGAGGGCTTAGACAGGAGAATTTTTGACTGAAGAAGCTCTACAAAATATTTATTTAAATAATTTTCATAAAAATAATAACGCTAAGTTTGTTCCTTTTGCAGGCTATAATATGCCAATAAACTACAAATATGGAATTATTAATGAACATATTCATGTCAGAACTCATGCAGGTCTCTTTGATGTTTCACACATGGGGCAAATCTTAATTTCTCTTACTAGCGAAAATATTCTTGCTTTAGAGTTTTATATTCCACTAGATATTAAGTTATTACAATTCAATAAGTGTCACTATTCATTTATTTTGAACTCACATGGAGGAGTTATTGATGATATTATGGTATCAAAGATTAAAATTGAAGATGAGGAATATATTTATATTGTTTATAATGCTTCAAGAAAAAAAGTTCTTAATGAAATATTTGAAAAGATACTTTTTAATTATAAAATCATTCAAGATAGATGTTTGGTTGCCTTACAAGGTCCAGATTCATTTTCAGTGATTACCTCAATACTAAACTTATCCTCTTCAATGAAATTTTTAGATGTTGAAATATTAGAATATAAAAATACTAAAGTTTTTATCTCTAGATCTGGTTATACAGGTGAAGATGGTTTTGAAATATCTATATTAAATAATATAGCTGAAAATTTTGTTCAAAAAATTATTAAAAATGAAAATACAATTTTATGTGGTTTAGGATGTAGAGACTCACTTAGAATGGAGGCGGGGCTAAGTTTATATGGCAATGAATTAAGTGAAGAAATCAATCCAATACAAGCAGGTTTATCTTGGGCTTTAGATAAAAAAAGATTGAATGATAAAAATTTAAACTGTTCTCATATATTATCCAAAGAAATTGACACATCTCAATCAATTAAAAAAATTGGATTAAGTCCTATAAACAAGAGTATGTTGCGTGCTCAGATGACTTTACATAATAAAAATAATAAAGAAATTGGCAAAATTACTAGTGGCTGTTATTCTCCAATTTTAAAAAAATCAATTGCCATAGGTTATATAAATAAAACGTCGGATATGTCAGAAAAATTATATGTGAATATTCGTGATAAATTAGAAGAAATTCAAATTGAGAAAATTCCATTTGTTAAAAAAAATTATAAAAAAGGAGATTAATATGTCTGAAAAAAAATATACCGAAGAGCATGAATGGGTTAAATTAGAGGGTGATACAGCAATAGTAGGTATCACTGATCATGCTCAAGAGAGTTTGGGTGATATTGTTTTCGTTGATTTGCCATCAATTGGTAAAGAAGTAAAAGCAAAAGAAGAACTTTGTGTTATTGAGTCTGTTAAAGCTGCATCAGATATTTATTCACCACTTGATGGTGAAGTATTAGAAGTAAATGAAAATCTCTCAAATGATGCATCGATTGTCAATCAAGACGCTGAAAACGAAGGGTGGATATTCAAACTAAAAGTTTCAGATATCTCCCAAGTAAATAATTTGATGACATTGGATCAGTACAAAGAATTTTTGGATAAATAATATGATCAATATAAATTCATTTGCAAGCAGACATATTGGACCACGAAATGAAGATATTGCAGCAATGCTAAAAATTGTTAACTGTAAAAGTCTAGATGAATTAATTAAAAAAACTGTTCCTGAACATATTCTATTTACGGATAAGTTAAAATTAAAACCTGGAATGTCTGAAGATTTCAATAAAGTAAATATGCAATTATTATCTTTAAAAAATAAATTTAAAAAAACATATATTGGTCTTGGTTACCATAATACTATTACCCCTAGTGTAATTTTAAGAAATATTTTGGAAAATCCTGGATGGTATACTGCATACACGCCATATCAGCCTGAAGTGTCCCAAGGTCGCTTGGAAATGCTGATGAATTTTCAGCAAATGATTATTGATTTAACTGGTATGGACATTGCAAATGCATCTTTATTAGATGAAAGTACTGCTGCAGCTGAAGCTATGATGATGGCCTATAAAATTAAAAAAAGTAAGCAACATACTTTTTGTATTCAAAATAGCTGCCATCCTCAAACTCTATCTGTTCTAAAAACGAGAGCTAATCCTCTTGGTATAAAAATTATCATCGGTCAACCTGATGAAGATACTTTTGGTTGCTTAATACAAAATCCAGATACTTACGGTGAGATAGAAAACCTAGATAAATTGATTTCCGATAATAAATCTAAGAATATTATTAGTATAGTTGCTGCTGACATCATGAGCATGATTATAATGAAATCACCAGGTTTTTATGATGCTGATATAGTTATAGGCAGTTCACAACGATTTGGTGTCCCTATGGGATTTGGCGGACCTCATGCAGCATTTTTTGCAACAAAAGATGAATTTAAAAGATTAATGCCAGGTCGATTAATTGGTGTTTCCGTTGATAGAAATAATAAAAGATCTTACAGAATGGCTCTTCAAACTCGGGAGCAACATATTCGAAGAGAAAAAGCAACCAGCAATATTTGTACTGCACAAGCTTTATTGGCAATTATTGCTGCAGCTTATGCTATTTATCATGGTCCTGAGAGATTAATAAATATTGCTAAAACTATTAATTACAATGCTCGATATCTTAAAAAATCATTGGAAAAACTAGGTTTTAAAATTCTTTCTCGTCGCTATTTTGACACTTTAGTTATTCACGATAATAAAGCTAAAGACTGGTTTAACAAATCAGTTGAGGAGGGTATTAATTTTAGATTGATTGATGACAAAACCCTCTCTTTGACAATTGATGAAACAACAACTCTGGAAGACATTGATAATCTTATAACTTTTTTCAATACTGAAAACAAAACGTTAGACACTAAGAATATTGAAGAAAATCTTGATGAAATTTTTAAAGAAAATGATTTGCTAAGAGATGATAAGATCTTAACACACCCTATATTTAATATTTATCATTCAGAAACAGAAATGATGAGATATTTAAAAAAATTAGAAAATAAAGATATTGCACTTAACAGATCTATGATTCCTCTTGGGTCATGCACTATGAAGTTAAATGCTGCTTCAGAAATGCTACCTATAACTCTTCCAGGATTTGCAAATGCTCATCCTTTTTTAGAAAAACATCAAAGAGAAGGTTATAATCAAATGTTGAGAGAGTTAATTTCGATGTTAAAGGATATAACTGGCTTTGATGCTATATCATTACAGCCTAATGCTGGAGCACAGGGAGAGTTTTCGGGTTTACTTGCTATTAAAAAATATCATGAAGCTAATAAACAAGGTGATAGAAACATATGTTTGATACCTAATAGTGCTCATGGGACAAATCCAGCCAGCGCACAAATGTGTGGTATGGAAGTTTCAATAGTAAAATGTGATAATTTAGGTAATGTTGATTTAAATCATTTAGATGACAAAATTAAAGAAGCTGGCAATAAATTATCAGCTTTAATGATTACCTATCCATCTACGCATGGAGTTTTTGAGGAATCAATCTCAATTATCTGTGAAAAAATTCATAATGCAGGAGGCCAGGTTTATATGGATGGTGCTAACTTAAACGCCATGGTAGGAATTGCCAAACCGGGAAAATTTGGACCTGATGTTTCGCATATGAATCTGCATAAAACATTTTGTATTCCCCATGGTGGTGGAGGTCCCGGTATGGGACCAATTGGTGTTAAATCACATTTAGAAAATTTTTTACCTGGACATCCTATTGTACAAAATGAACTAGGACTAACTAGTTTAGATGCAGTTTCTGCAGCTCCTTGGGGTAGTCCATCAATTTTGCCAATTTCATATTCATATATTTCAATGATGGGTGATGAAGGATTAAAACTTGCAACACAGGTAGCAATCCTAAATGCTAATTATATTAAGGAAAAATTAAAAGAATATTTTCCACTTTTGTATTCTGGCAAAAACGGAATGGTTGCTCATGAATGTATAATAGATATTAGGCCTATCAAAGAAGAGTTGAATATATCAGAAGAAGATATTGCCAAAAGACTGATTGATTATGGCTTCCATGCACCAACGATGTCTTTTCCTGTACCTGGTACTTTAATGATTGAGCCAACAGAAAGTGAGTCGAAAGAAGAAATAGATAGATTTTGTACTGCAATGATATCTATTCACAAGGAAATTGAGAAAGTTCGTAATGGAACCTATGACTCTGAAGACAATCCAATTAAAAACTCACCTCATACAATAGAAGAAGTATCATCTGATGCGTGGGAGCATAAATATTCAAGATCAGAAGCAGTATTTCCTCACTCATATCTTTATAACAATAAATATTGGCCACCAGTTGCAAGAATTGATAATGTTTATGGTGACAGAAATCTTTTTTGTGTATGTCCGCCTATTGAAGATTATGAAGACGTATCAAATGCCTAACTAAATGATATATTTAAATCTGCTTTTAGTTTTCATTTGTATCGTGTTTATTCATGAGTTTGGACACTATCTTTTTGCAAGAATTTTTAAAGCAGAAGTAACAGATTTTTCCATAGGTTTTGGTAAGCCAATATTTAAATTTACTGACAAAAATAAAACAGTATGGAAAATTTCTCCTATACCTCTTGGAGGATATGTTAAAATTAAAGGATTAGACTCTGTATTTCAAAAAAATTCAAATCAAGAACCAGGTTCTTTTCAATCTTTAAAATTATATCAAAAGATATTAATTCTTCTTGCTGGTAGTATTTTTAATATTTTTTCAGCTTGGATAGCTTTGTTTTGTATTTTCTTTTTTTTTGGTATTGCTACATTTGCTCCTATTGTTGGAAATGTTTTAGATAATTCTCCTGCTAAATTGCATGATGTAAGAGTCAATGATATTATTATTTCTGTCAATGATAATGAAATTTTTGAATTTAGTGACATACCAGTTGCTTTAGGAAACAGTGAAGAAATCTCCCTTATTGTTCAGAGAAATTCTCAACTGATTGAAAAAAAATTTAAATTACAATTTAATGATGAACTAAACAGATATGTAATGGGAATTTCAAGCAATAACGATCCTATAATTTATAAATTTAATATATCCAAATCTCTTCAGAATTCGTCCCAGTTTATTCCAACTTATTATTCAGCTTCAATTAATTTCTTAAAGCAATCTTATAAAGACAATACATTGGGTGAGCAATTAGCTGGTCCGGTTGGAATTGTTAAAATGGCTGATCAAATGATGTTAGATAATATTAGAGGAGTAATTTTTCTTTTTATTGTCATATCCCTATTCGTAGGAGTCTTTAACCTGTTACCAATCCCTCTTTTAGATGGAGGTCATATTGTTTATTTTGTTATAAGCAAAATCTTTTCCAACTCTGTTCCAGAGTTAATCACAAGAATTTATATTACTACAGGTTTAACAATTATATCTTTTTTATTTATTTTTGTTACATTTAACGATATTTTTTATAAATAAATATTAACGAAATGAGTGATATGTCTAATTTTACTAAAGTTAAAACTTTTATGAATACCTATGGGCAGGAGGTTAAAGATAACCCAGAGTTTCCTGCTTCTAAAATAGTCCAGTTAAGAATTGACTTAATTCAAGAAGAATTAAACGAGCTTAAAGAAGCAATAAATAACAAAGATATTGTTGAGGTAGCAGATGCCTTAACTGACATTCTATATGTTACTTATGGTGCTGGTCATTCATTTGGTATTGATTTAGATACTTGTTTTGATGAGGTTCAAAGATCCAATATGAGTAAATTAGGCGAAGATGGAAAGCCAATTTATAATGAACATGGCAAAGTAATGAAAGGTCCTAATTACTTTGCACCAAATTTAAAAAGAACTATTGGTTTAGATTAAACCTAATGCCTTATCTAGGGCAACTTTTAAATCTTCTGGATCTTCAATACCTATTGATAACCTGACAAGAGAGTCGCTAATCCCTAAGTCTTCTCTAATATTTTTTTCAATTGAAGCATGAGTCATAATAGCTGGATGCTCTATCAAGCTTTCAACACCACCTAAACTTTCTGCTAATGTAAAAACATCTATGTTTTCTAAGAACTTAAGTGTTCCTTTTAAGTTAGTGTCTAATTCTACTGATATTATCCCTCCATACCCTTTCATTTGCTTACTAGCAATGTTGTGATTATCATCTGATTTTAAACCAGGATATCTTACTTTTCTTATTTTTTTATGATTATTTAAAAACTCACTTATAGTCATCGCATTCGAATTATGTCGCTCCATTCTGACAGCAAGTGTTTTGATGCTTCGTATTAACATATAGCAATCGAAGGGCGAAGGAACTGATCCTATTGCATTCTGAAGATATTTAATTTTTTCTGATAATTGAGTATCGTCTTTAACAATTACCGCTCCACTTATTAAATCTGAGTGACCTCCAAGATATTTAGTAGAAGAATGCACTACAACATCAGCACCTAATTTTAATGGTTGCTGATTATATGGTGATGCAAAGGTATTATCACATACTATTTTGATATTTTCATTTGAAATTTCAGATTTAATTTTACTGATATCAACAATTTTAAGTAAAGGATTAGATGGTGTTTCCAGCCAAATCATTTTCGTATTTTTTTTTATGAGACCTGGCCAATTATCTTCTTTATTAAAATCGGTGTAAGTGATTTCAATATTCTGATTTACATTTTTCACCTTATCAAAAATTCTTCTAGTGCCACCATAAACATCATCAGAACAGATTATATGAAATTCTTTTTCCATTGCATCTGTTAAGCAATTTATTGCTGCCATTCCTGATGAAAAAGCAAATGCATATTTTCCTTCTTCTATTTCGGCTAATAATTTTTCTAATATTTCTCTGGTAGGATTATTAGTTCTGGCATATTCATACTTAAAATCACCAGGACTTTTTTGTTTAAACGTCGATGATAAATGTATTGGAGGCATGACAGCTCCTGTATCTTTATCTTCTTTGTGTCCACTATGAATTACTTTTGTATTGAATAATTTATTTTTTTTGTTCATATTTATAACCAGTCAGGCAAAGGTAAATTATTATCATTTAAAAATTTCTTGTTAAACATTTTGTCATAATATTTGTTAGCGTCATCACAAAGAATAGTAACAATAGTATTACCTGGACCAAGTTCCTTTGCCATTTTAATAGCACCCATAACATTTACACCTGAACTTGTCCCGAGAAACAAACCTTCAGTTTTGATTAATTTATAGAGGATCTCCAAGCATTCGTTATCATCTACAAAATATGACATATCTACAGAACAACTTTCTAAATTTTTTGTAACTCTTGCTTGTCCTATGCCTTCTGTAAAAGAAGGATCACCTTTTTTTTCTAATTTACCTTGGGTGAAATAGTTATACATCGAAGATCCTTGTGAGTCAGTACAAGCAATTTTTATATTTTTATCTTTAGATTTTAAACCTATACCAACACCAGTCAAAGTTCCACCTGTACCGATGGCACAGGTAAACCCATTTATTTTTCCACTAGTTTGCTTGTAGATCTCAGCAGCTGTAGTTTTTTCATGAAACATATAATTTGCTGTATTTTCAAATTGTCCTGCCCAAAATGTTTTTATACCTCTATCCTTTTCTATTTCCTTCGCTAACCTCTTAGATACTCTCTGGTAATTTCCTGGATCTGAAAAAGGTTTTGGGTCTACGAGATGAAGTTCTGCACCCATGTTTTGTAGTATATCTCTTTTTGATGGTGCAGTTATGTTTGGCATGACTATAACAGTTTTATATCCTCTTGCATTATTTACTAAAGTTAAACCTATACCTGTATTTCCAAAAGTGCCTTCAACACAAATTCCACTAGGTTCAATTAGATTGTTTTTTTCAGCATCTAGTATAAGTCCAAGAGCAGTCCTGTCTTTAATCGATCCACCAGGATTGAGAAATTCTGCTTTACCATAAATTTCACAGTTTGTTATTTCAGATGGATATTTGAGTTTTATAAGAGGTGTATTGCCAATTAAATCAACAATATTATTTGTTATCATTTATGTCTCGTACACCATATGGTTTAAAGCTAGTATCTGTATTTGTACTTATATTTTTTGCAGGGTTACCAACCATTGTTGCATTCGCAGGAACATCTTTTAATACAACGGTGTTAGCACCAATTCTTGCGCATTCACCAACAGTAATAGGGCCTAATATTTGTGCACTAGAACCAACAATTACATTATCCAATAAAGTTGGGTGTCTTTTACTGTTTCTTTGGTCATCAGAATTTTCTGAAGGTGATATACCCCCTAAAGTAACACCGTGGTAGAGTGTAACATCATTTCCTATTTCTGAGCTTTCTCCAATTACTACGCCCATACCATGATCAATAAATAAATTTTTACCAATTTTAGCAGCTGGATGAATTTCAATTCCTGTCAAAAAACGACTAAATTGGGATAACATCCTTGCAATAAGATAAAATTTATAATTCCATATATTATGAGCCAAATGATGAAAAAAAACAGCTTTCACTCCTGGATATGTTAAAATAATACTTAATTTATCTCTTGCAGCAGGATCCCTTTTAATTATTGATTCTAAGTAAGTATTCATATTTATACTTGCTAATTAATGATTATTTATAAATTTTCAATTAGTATGCATTCTGCAACCTATAAATTAATTTTTATGAACATTGATATTGTCCATTAATGAATAAAATTAGAGTATATTATGAAGATACAGATGCATCCGGACGGGTTTATCATGCAAATTATTTGAAATATCTCGAGAGAGGTAGATCAAATCTAATTTATCAATCAAAATACAACCATCAAGAATTGTTCAAAAAATTTAACATTATATTTGTAGTTAAGAGTCTTAACATAAATTATTTAAAACCAGCTTTTTTTGAGGATATAATAGAAGTGCAAACTTCATTAAATCTATTAAGTAGGGTTAAGTTAAATTTTAATCAAAAAATAATAAGGAATAATGAACTATTAGTTGATGCTGAAGTAATTGTTATTCCAATTAATTCTTCAGGTAAAATAATAAAGTTAAATGAAGATCTATATTCTTTTCTAAAAACAATTAGTTAATATTACTTATTATTTTTAATGGATCGACCCCAGCAAATTACTGCAAAATAAATAGAAGTTAAAGCCCAAAGAGTAAAAATAATAGTACTATCAATCATAAAAATTTTAGAAGAGGGTGTTGTAACAAGCTTAAGGGTTGTAGCAGACCAAATAATTGTAAAAAAAATTGTTAAGTTTCTAAGCTCTTTTACTCTTAGAGGATGCACAAATTTTATAGGCACAAATGTCAAAATTAAACAAATAATTATGACTACAACATTTACATACTCATGTGTGCCAAGAATAAAAAAATACAAAACAACTATGTTCCATACTGCAGGGAAACCTCTAAAATAATAATCGTCAGTTTTCATTTGAAGGTTTGCAAAAGTAAACAATGAAACTAAAAAAATTGCTGCAGGTAAAATAATTTCTAGTATGTCGGGAACCATTCCAAACCAGTAGATCATCAAACTTGGAATGATGACATAATTTAAATAATCAATAACACTGTCTAATATTGTTCCATCTATATTTGGTGTCTGTTCTGAAACATTGACCTTCCTTGCTAAAGTTCCATCTAAGCCATCAATTAATAATGCCAATCCTAACCACAAAAATGCTCCTACAGCATCACTATTTAATATTGCAATTATGGCTAAAAACCCTAACACAGCACCTGATCCTGTGAAACCATGTACAGCCCAAGCTGCTATTTTATTCTTATTAATTTTATCTAAATTAAGAAACATTTAGATTTTATAACATTTAATTTAATAATTGTTCTAAAATTTTATGTTTATTATAAGAATCAAATGATATTTTAAATTATGAATATTGTTACTGATGTAGTTTTGCCTATTGCTCTAGCATTTATTATGTTTTCTCTAGGATTAGGTTTATCCATTTCTGATTTTTCAAGAATATTTGTAAAACCAAAAGAATTTTTTGTTGGTTTTATTTCACAATTAATAATTTTACCTCTAATTGCATTAATACTTGTTTTCATTTGGCCACTATCTCCTGAAATAGCTATTGGCGTTATGATTCTTGCTGCAGCACCTGGCGGAGCAACTTCAAATATTTTAACTTCCTTTGCTAGAGGTGATGTAGCTCTTTCTATATCTCTAACTGCAGTTATAAGCATATTAAGTGTTATTACAATTCCATTAATTTTAGGTATTTCACTATCATTACTTGGCACAAATCTTGCAAGTGAAGGGATATCTCTTATGGATATTGCTTTAAAAATGTTTTTAATAGTAACCGTTCCTGTTCTAATCGGTATGTTATTAAAAAATATTCTTAGTTCTTTTGAAAATATTGCTAAAAAAATATCTACTGTTTTATTTTTTTTAGTTCTTTTAGGAGCAGTTCTTGCTGAAAGAGAAAATGTTGTTTCATACTTTGCTCAAGCTGGTTTAATTACATTGATATTAAATATATTGATGATGTTAATTGCTTATTATCTTAGCAAGTCACTTATTTCTAATATTTCACAACAAAGAGCTATTACTTTTGAATGTGGGTTACAAAATGGTACACTGGCAATTGTTGTAGCAAATGTTTTTTTTGATGGTGGCGCATATTTAATTCCCGCTGCAACGTATAGTTTAATAATGTATGCTACTGCACTACCTTATATTTATTATTTAAGAAGAAATTAGGACTGGAAAAGTGTTGGAGTCTAAGGGATCTCCGTTTTTAAGTTTAATATTCGGAAATGGTGGAGACATTTCACCTTTTCTTTTAATGTAGGTAGCGTCATCACCAGTAAACCGTATTGAAAAAGCTCTACGTCTATTTTTTGATTTATTTTCTGGGGCACCGTGTACTGTAGAAAAATTAAAAACTACAGCATCACCTGGATTTACTTTCCAACTTTTAATTTTAAACTTTTTTCTATTATTTTCTATATTGGGTATATGCTCAAATTCACCATCTTTTTGTTCATAACTATGACCAAAAAATTTAGTAGGTAAATATTGCTTATTCCATTTATTTGAACCTAAAACAAATTCAGGAGATGAAGACTTACTAACCTCATCTAGCGGAATCCAAAAACTACAATTATCCTTACCATTTACACAGTAATAAGATTGATCTTGATGCCACGGTGTTCTTTTCTTAGAACCTATTTCTTTAACTAGAACATGTTCGTGAAATAAATTGACTTTATTTGATTGCATTAATAATTTGGCAATAAATGCAATATTTGAATTAAAAATAAAATTTTTGTACTCAGTTATTCGTTTCCAATTACAATAATCATCATAGAAAAGTTCTTTTTTATTAATTATTTCATAAACACATTTGTACTTACTTGGTTTATCAAAATTTTTTTTTAAACCTTGCTTAAGAATAGAGATCCATTTTTTACTTATGATATTTCTTAAAACTATAACACCCTGTTTATTATATCTATTAATAATTGATTTATTAATCACTGATTTAATTTTAATTTTTGATTTTATAACCTTTAGCAAAAGTATAACTTATTATTAGAACACAGGAAAATAAAAAAAATAGAATTGTTATTAGACTTGTATAGATACTCACATCAGCAATTTCATAAAAACTCCATCTAAAACCACTGACTAAATACAACACAGGATTTAAAAGAGAGACTTTTTGCCAAAACTCTGGGAGCATATTGATGCTGTAGAAGCTTCCTCCAAGAAAAACCAAAGGAGTGATAATAAGAATAGGTATTAGTTGCAGTTTTTCAAAATTGTCTGCCCACATACCAATTATAAATCCAAATAAGGCAAATGTAACTGAGGTAAGTACTAAAAAAAACATCATTATAAATGGGTGCTCTATTTGAAGATCAACAAAGAAGCCTGCAGTGCAAATAATTACAGTGCCAATGATTAAAGATTTTGTAGCAGCAGCTCCTACAAAACCTAAGATAATTTCAAAACTAGAAAGAGGGGCTGCTAGAATTTCATAAACAGTATTTGTAAATTTTGGAAAAAAAATACCAAAGGAGGCATTTGAAATGGATTGAGTTAAAATTGTAAGCATAATCATTCCTGGTACGATAAAAGACCCATAACTAATTCCCTCAATCTCTGTAATTCTGGAGCCAATTGCTGAACCAAATACTACAAAATATAACGAAGTAGATATAAATGGTGAAACTAAACTTTGAAAAAGAGTTCTTCTCATTCTGTCCATTTCATGAAAGTAAATTGCTTTAAGCCCTTGCCAATTCATTTTCTGACTCCTTTACTAAATTTAAAAATATTGACTCCAATGAGCTTTGTTCGGTACTGATATCCTTTAATTGTAATCCCAAACTTTTTATATCTGACAATAAAGAAGTAATACCAGTATTTTTACCTTTTGTATCATAAGTATAAATTAAAATATTTTTATCGCTATTAAGCTGTAATTTAAAATTTTTTAACTCCTTTGGGATTAATTTTATAGGCTCTGATAGTTCAATCTTAAGAATTTTTTGACCAAGTTTTTTAATCAAATTTTCCTTTTCATCTACTAAAATGATTTTACCATTGTTGATAATCCCAACTCTATCAGCAATTTCTTCAGCTTCTTCTATGTAATGTGTTGTTAAAATGATAGTAACATTTTTTTCTTTGAGTTTTTGTATCACTTTCCACATGTCTTTGCGTAATTCTACATCTACTGAAGCAGTTGGTTCATCTAAAAATAGCACCTTTGGCTCATGAGAAAGAGCTTTTGCTATTAAAACACGTCTTTTCATCCCTCCAGATAATTCTCGTAGTTTACTATCTTTTTTATCCCAAAGAGATAATTCTTTTAACAATTTTTCAATGTATTTGTGGTTAGGTGATTTACCATATAGGCCTCTAGAATAATTGACGTTATCCCAAACAGTTTCAAAAGCCTCTAAATTTAATTCTTGAGGTACTATACCTATTAGAGATCTTGCTTTACGGTAATCTTTGATGATGTCAAATTCATTGACTTTAATATCACCTTTATCAAAATTAAGAATACCACACACTGTATTAATTAGGGTGGATTTACCAGCTCCATTAGGTCCTAATAATGCAAATATTTCACCCTCATTAATGTTTAGATTTAGCTCATCCAATGCTTTGAATTGGTTTTTATAAATTTTAGTGATATTATTAATTTTTAAAATTTCTCTCATTATTAATTTTAGTAATTAGCTCAGGAATATGTTTTTTGAAGTTAAAAAAACCTTTTTTTGAGTATTTCCATGCTTCTTTATCATAATTTCTGTTTAAATATATAAAATTAATAGATGGATTATCATTTATTATTTTTTTTGTTATTGTTCTCCAGTTTCCTTTTGTTACATATGGAATGCATACATTCTTTATCTCATATCTTTTAATCCATTCATTAAAATTTTTATGATAATCATCAAAGTGAATTTCATAAGAAATATTTTTGTAAAATTTATTATCCTGAAAATTAGATGTAATAATTTTTTTTAAATGTCTTATGACATTTGTTGAAAAATTATGATCATTATATTCATCTATAGGGACTCCTGAAAATATGTATTTAAATTTATAGTTGTTGTCTTGTATAAAATTTAGCTCATCTGATGGTATTAAAATTGCTTCAGAAATTAAATGATTTTGATTTGCTAAATTAATTTTATTTATTTCGTAATTTTTTTCTTCTACTTTGCTTGTTGCTTTTTCATTGATAAATATTTTATTATTGATTTTAATATTAGAAAATTTTGCGATATTATCTTTTCTAGCCAAATAATGTTTGCCTTTTGTCTGTATTCCTGCAACCCATCTCCATGAAAGAGTATTAGATGCTGGATCACCATCAAGAAGGTTTTCCATAAAAAAATTAGCACCCAGTTGCCAAGGTAAATTAAATGTAAAAATCCATAAACTTGCAAACCACATTCTCACATGATTATGAAGATATCCATTATTTGTTAAATCAGTCACCCAATTATTAAAAAAATCAATTTCAGTTTCTGCATTTATTACTTTTTTATATTCTGGGTTAAAAACATATTCTTGCAATAAAAATTTTTTTTCTGATAAGTAGTCATCATAAACTTCCTCTCGATGTTCTAACCAACCCTTCCAATATGTTCTCCAAAAAATTTCTTGAATAAACTTTTCAACTTTTACAAATGGATGAATTGCTAACACTTTTTTTATTATATCTTCTTCAGATAATAAACGATAGCGAATGTAAGGAGAGAGCAATGAAGTAGAATGTATTTTATTTTCAAAATCATAAGAGTAATTTCTTTTAGAACTATAGTAAGTACCAGTGTTAGGTAAATATTTTGATAGGAAAGCTTGCGCTTCCTTCAAGTTAGATAGAAACATTAAAATTATTAGTCTTTTTTGTCTCTTTTAAAATAATCTAAATGTCTTACACGAAGAACTACAATTGAAATTGCTATTATTAAGATTGATAAAGACTCGTAAATTAAAGTTACTGGCTCAATATCTTTTCGTTGAAGTATGATAAGTCTTGCTAAAGCTGTCATAGCAATGAAAAGAGGGTAGCTCATTCTAATAACTTTAGCTAGCCAGTATTCTTTTATCATTCCCAGAACTTCAACATAAATAAATAAAAGAAGAATATCTGCAAGTGATACTCTTTTATTTTCTACCATCACGAGTATTTCTTGACCAATTGCTATTAGTGTACATACTAAAAGTATGGAGAGAACTATTTTTTCTAATATTTCAAAGTTGTTGTTCATTTTGCAATAGGTGTTTATTCTTATAGAATAAAATTAAGGCAATAAACTCATAAATCAACCAACCTAAGTGATATATGCCTGGAATTGAAGCAAATTTAGCCAATATTTTGTATCTAGGAATTTCACCCCATACAATTAAAAATGCATCTAAACCTTTGAAAACTCTATTATTTTTAATAATATGAAGTCTTCTTATTAGATCTTTTTTTGATAGATTAGTTTCAATTAACGCGTTTTTATCGCTAATAACGTCTACCCAATGAATAGTTTTATTAATTTTTTTATAATGATTTATTTCCGTCCTACATATTTTGCAAGATTCATTAAAATAACCATTTATTTTCATATAGTTAAGCTAGGTTATTTATAGAAAAATTCAACTTTACCATATTGTCCAAAATCTGCTGAAATTTTTGAATTTGGAATAAGCTCATGAGCTTTTGTGCAAGTGCCAGTTGTTACGAACTGTCCTTTTAAGAGGGTTTCTCCTTTTTTGGAAATCTTATTTATTAGCCATAATGCAGAATTGAGAGGGTTTTCCATAACAGAATTTGTGTTACCTTCTCCAACAAGATTATTATCAAAAAAAATATTAACTGGATGATTATCAAAGTTGATTGAATTTAAATCAAAAATTTCAGAATTTCTGATCCAATATTCAGAGGCGCCATTTGTTGCAATTAAATTCAAAGCACCAATTTCTTTTAAACTTTTATTAAATCTAAAATCTACAATTTCTAATGCACATACAAAACCATCAAATAAAGTATCAATATCTCTTAATGAGAAAGGTGCTTTTGAAATATCTATATCTTTTTTTATTCTTAGTGCGATTTCAGGTTCAATAAATGGTTTATTGAATTTTTTTGATGATAACTCATCTATATCAACATCATAAAATCTAGAATAAAGATTACCGTAAAATGGTTCATCTATACTAAGTTGTTTTTGACCTTCTGTACTTGTACAACCAACTTTTTTTCCAATGGTAATATTATCTTTTAATGAAAGATAAAGAAGCTTTAATTCTTCTTGAATTAAATAAGCATCTTCATAGCTAGTCGGAATTAATTGTTTAGGTAATTCACTTACAGTTAATTTATTTAGTCTGTGTTCAAATAATAACTTAGCAGCTTCTTGACAATTTAAATGTTTCATTACAATGAATATTTGTTCATAGCTTCATAATATTTTAGCGACTCATCGTAAATTTTTGAATACCTTTTTGGAACATTTATTTTTTCACTTTTAAACTTATTAAAAGTAGAAGATTGTATTACATTTTTGTACCAAACTTTAGACCAAATACCATCAGTATCCCTTTTTCCTTTTGGCCAATTAATCATTTTTTTTGAAAAATTTATATTTAATTTTTTACATAATTTTTTCATAGAAATTATTGGATTGATAAGAATATCATCAGCATTAATTACTGTAAATTTTGAGTTATTTTTTTTAATTTTTTTAAAAATTTCAAATTGTTTTTTAAATCCTATATCATTTATATTTCGTAACGTATTCTTTTGAATATATGAATTTATAACTTTAGATGGATGTCTAATTAAAAAACAATTATAACCTTTTTTAATCCAAGTAAGTTTTGTATTTTTAATAATATGATGCGTCATGTGTTTTTGATAATAAATTTTATTTTTTGGATTTTTTGTAATTTTTTTTATTATTTCATTTTGTGTAAATGGATAATTCTTAATTATTTCATTTTTCATAGGATGATTTAATTGAGTTTTAAATAAATAATATGCATAAAATGGTTCATCATGTACAATTGTATCATTTCGATTTTCAAATGATCGCATCAAGGCAGTGCTTAGATTTCTAGGTCCTGACCACATGAAAATGATCATTATTTATCCATTAATTTTAAATAAAGTTCTCTTATATTTTTTGTAGTTAAGTTATTATTTAAATTATATATTTTGTTATTTATTCTTTTAACTGGAATGATATTAGCAAATGTTCCCGTAACAAAAGCTTCATCTGCATTTAATACATCTTTTAGTTTAAAATTTTTTTCATAAACTTTTATTTTATTTTTTTTACATAAATCAATGACTTTTTGCCGTGTGATACCTTTAACACAGTATTGACCAGTAGAAGTGTAAACACAATTATTCTTAACAAAGAAGAAGTGAGTACTGTTGTTTGTTGCTATATTTCCATTGATATCAAACATTAAAGCTTCATCAGCTTTTTTCTTTTTAGCTTCAATGCAAGCAATTATGCAATTTAATTTGCTAAGAGAATTAATCCGTGGATCTTGCACATTATGAGGACCTCTAATAGTTTTAACAGTTTTTAAAATAAGACCTTTTTTGTATATTGTTTCTTGAGGTTGCTTGTATTCAGGTATTACTACAATAGTTGGTTTAGAAATGGTGAAAGCAGGGTCTTGATATGGTGTGCTTTTAATACCTCTTGAAACAACAAGCCTGATATGGACATCAGTTTTCATTTTATTAATTTTTATTGTATCAAATAATATTTTTGTAAGTTGTTTTTTGTTTAAATGAATTTTTAAATTAATTTTTTTTGCATCATCAAATAATCTATTTAAGTGATCATTTAAGAATAAAAATTTATTATTATGGAATCTAATTCCAGACCAAACTCCATCTCCCAATAAAAAACCAGAATCAAATACAGATACATTTGCTTTTTCTCTTTGGTAAAATTTATTATTTATAAAAATTTTTATTTTTTGATTTCTTTTATCTTTAATGTAGTCGTGACTAGAAGGCATAGATGTTTATAAAAAAATAAAGGGTAGAAATCTACCCTTTATTTCAAGAACGAGATATTACACTTTACAAGGAGTTTATGCCACGTTCTTAACCTTTTCTTGAGCTTTATTAATTGCTTGATCAATATCATGTATAATGTCATCAATATGCTCTATCCCTACGGATAATCTGATATATCCTGGAGTTACACCAGCTCTTAACTGATCCTCACTATTCAATTGAGAATGAGTTGTTGAGGCAGGATGTATGGCAAGTGTCCTAGCATCACCAATATTGGCAACATGATAGATAAGTTCCAAATTATCTATAAATGCTTTTCCAGCTTCAATACCACCCTCAAGCTCAAAACCAACTAGCGGACCGGCACCATCCTCAAGATATTTGTCAGCTCTTTCTTTATGAATTCCAAGTTGATATTTTGGATGAATAACGCGATTTACATTTTTTTTAGTTGTTAAGTAATCTGCAACTTTTTCTGCATTGTCTTGATGCTTTTGAAAACGTAAAGGCAATGTTTCTAAACCTTGAATGAAATTAAATGCATTAGTAGGAGAGAGTGCAGCGCCTAAATCTCTCAGTAATACAAATCTTGCTCTAACAGCATAAGTGATATTTGCTCCTAATACCTCTGGAACAACCTTACCTAAAACCCATCCCCAATAACTAGGTTCTGGTTGATTGTATAATGGATGACGTTCAGGAAACTGAGTCCAATCAAAATTTCCTCCATCAACAATCACTCCGCCTATAGAGTTTCCATGTCCTCCTATCCATTTCGTTAATGAATGCACAACAATTGCAGCACCGTGCTTAAGTGGTTTGCATGTTATTGGAGCTGCTGTATTATCAACTATAAGTGGTATGCCAATTTTCTTTCCTAATGAGGCAACTTCTTCAATTGGAAAAACATTTAATTTAGGATTAGGAAGTGTTTCTGCATAAAACCCTCTTGTTTTATTATCAGTTAATTTAATGAATGAGTCTGGATCTTTTGGATCAGCAAACCTAACCTCAATTCCTAACTGTTTAAAGGTATTTGCAAATTGATTCCATGTTCCTCCATATAAATCTGTTGAGGAAACTATGTTGTCTCCAGCTTGACATAAATTTTGAATTGCAATAGCAGAAGCTGCTTGACCAGATGATACTGCTAATGCAGCAAGACCTCCCTCGAGTTGTGAAATTCTCTCTTCTAAAACAGCTGTTGTTGGGTTCATGATCCTAGTATAAATATTTCCTAGTTCTTTTAACGAGAATAAATTACTTGCATGTTCTTGATTATTAAATTGATAGCTAGTAGTTTGATAAATTGGAACGGCTACTGAATTAGTAGTTTCATCTTTTCTATAATTTCCGCCATGCAAAGCTATTGTATCAGCGTGTTGTGATTTTGTAGTCATACTAATCCCTTCTCTTTAGTACAAATTTGTTAAAACGGTGTACAATCTGAAAATCAAATACCGTTGGAGCATTTATAGAAAATAATTCTAAAAAATATATATAAAAATTAATAATTTTCTAATAATTTTCTTTTTATTGAATATTTTAGAAAAATATTCTATATTAAGTTAACTAAAAGGAATGGATGCAATAGATAAAAAAATATTAGAGGAGTTACAAAAAAATTCATCAATTCCTCTTTCAGAACTTTCAAAGAAAGTTGGGCTGTCCAATACGCCTTGCTGGAATAGAATAAAAAAACTAGAAGAAGATAAAGTCATTTTATCCAGAACAGCAGTTTTAGATAATAAAAAAATTAATCTTCCAATTACTGTTTTTTTATCTATTTCCATTCAAAATCATACAGAAAAATGGTTAACAAATTTTCAAAACGTAGTTAAGAAATACGATGAAATTCTAGAAGTTCATAGATTAACAGGTAATAATAGTGATTATCAAATTACAATTTTATCTCCCTCAATTGATGAATATGATAAATTCCAACAAGTTCTTATTAAAGAAATTGAGTGTACTTACATGTCATCTCACATCTCTCTTCAAATAATTAAAAAAAACCATACACTTCCTCTCACTTATGTAAATTAACTAGTTGTCAATTAGTTCATTGAATATAGACAGTTATAGTGATTAATCGAAATTTGATAATTCTATCTATTGGGCAAGTCTTTTCTTTCACTTCTCCTGTTGTAAGTGTTTTACTTAGTGGAATAATTGGCGCCTCAATGACGAATATTAATTATTTAGCTACATTACCAACTGCTTTAATGATTGTCGGAACAGCGATTGGTTCATTAATTGCATCAAAAATTATGAAAGTGAAAGGAAGAAGATTTGGCTTTTCTCTTGCATCAATAATAAATAGTTTTTTTTCCTTGGTATGTGCTTATGCAATTTTTATAGATAATTTTGCTGTTTTTTGTTTAGGTAATTTAACAATAGGATTATCGGTTTCTTTTGCACAACAATATCGCTTTGCTGCTTCAGAGTCTGTTCAAACCTCTAATATACCAAAAGCAATCTCTTTAATTTTACTTTTAGGGATTGTCGCTTCCTTACTTGGTGCTAATATTGTTTCTTTATCAAAAGATATTTTTAATAGCACATATGTTGGCTCTTACATCGCTATGTCTTTACTTACCATAATTCCATTTTTCTTTTTTGTTTTTTATCAAAATGAAAAGAGAACAGAAGAAGTTTACATTAAATCACAAAAATCAATTATAGATCTATTATCAAATAAAGATATTCAATTATCTATATTAAGTGCAGGTGTAGGATATGCGACTATGAGCACTTTAATGACAGCAACCCCAATTCATATGAATATGATGCATGGTTTTAGTATTTTTTCTACAGGAATAGTTTTACAAATGCATGTTATCGGAATGTTTCTACCTTCATTGGTAACAGGTGATTTAATAAAAAAATTTGGTCATAAAAACATAATTTTTACAGGTATAATAATTCTTTTCATTACCACATTTATTCATTTTAATTATGAAACATATTACGGTTTTATGGTTGGATTAATTTTATTAGGTGTGGGATGGAATTTTTTGTTTGTTAGCGGTACAAGTCTTCTGGTTATTTCATATAACAAGGAAGATAAATTTTTAGCTCAAGGATTAAATGATTTTATTGTTTTCTCTTCTCAATCAATAGGTGCTTTATCAGCAGGTATATTACTATTTGCAACAAGTTGGAAAACACTTAACATAATATGTTTGCCATTATTAATAATTTTATTAATTTTTTTATTTTTAAAAAAAAATAATAGATAAATTGTTTGTTTCAAATTTATAATATTTATATTAGATAGTTTTTATGAGTAAATCTAGAATTGGTTTTATCGGTGCCGGCTATATGGGGTATGGTATGGCTAAAAATTTATTAAAACAAAATGATGTATATGTAATCGCTCACCAAAATAGAGAACCAATAGATAAACTGGTTAATGAAGGTGCTATTGAGGTAAACTCATATAATGATTTAATAAATCATAATCTTAATTGTCTAATGATGTGTGTTACCAATACACCTATCGCATTAAGTATTGCAGAGGTAATAGCTCCATTAATTAAAAGTGAATTACTAATTATAGATCTTACTACACATAATAAATCTGGCACTTCTAAAATGAAATCTATTTTTAATAATAATAATATAAAATACACAGTTAATCCTGTTATGGGAGGGCCTGTTCAAAGTGAGGAAGGTATACTTGGAGGTATATGGGGAGGTGAGGCTAATAATTTTGAAGAGTCAAAAAAATATCTTTTAAGTTTTTGTAAAAATATTTTTAATTTTGGCTCTGTTGAAAAAGCAGCTCAAGCAAAATTATTATCTAACTTTTTATCTTTATTAACTACAACAACTGTGATTGAATTTTTTAGATCAGCCAAACAACTTGATATCGACATTAATCTTTTGTGTGATGTAGCTAAATTAGGCTCTGGCAATTCAGGTGCTTTAGGTAGAATTGCTGATAAAGCACTTGAGGGAGATTATAAAGGCTATGTTTTTTCCGTAAATAACACTCTAAAAGATTTAACGTACATTAATGATCTTCTTAAAGATTCAAGTAATGCCGAGCAATTATCTAGAATTGCAATGAATTTTTATCATTCCGCTAAAGATAAAGGTTATGGAGATCATCTTGTTAGTGAGTTAATAGAAAAAGAATATTAATATTTTATGAGTAAATTAATACCAATAATATACATGATAGGTGTTTTGTTATTAGTTTTACCTGCTTTTATAAAAACAAATCAAAATTTAAAAACTTTTTTTACAAATCTTAGTATATGGGTAGCTATAATTTTAGTTTTATTATCTTTTTATTATATATTTAAATTGCTCGCTTAATTTTTTATTGATGAATAAAATTCTTCAAAATAGTCTTTTTTATGTTGTTGTTTTCTGTGTTACTTATTTTATTTATGTTTATCCTTTCGAAATTTTAAATGAATTAATTTTTAATGAAATAGTAAATAGAAGGGTTTCATTTTATTATACCATTATAATTTCTATTTTAATTATCTTCTATTTTCGCTCTTATGCATCTTTAAAACCACTTCGTATTTTTATTTATGAAGGCATGGGTATTGGATTTATTAGTTTTTGGGTTGTAACAATTGCATATTTTTTGAGTAAATTTAGTTTTTTGAATGCTTACAATTTAGGTATTACTGCTCTATTTATTATTTTGTTAATTTCATTAATATCTTTTTATTATGGAAATAAAGTTTTTTCAAAAGAGATAAATATTTCTTCAAATAAAATAAAAGAAAATAAATCTTTTATATTTATTAGTGACCTTCATTTAGGATCAAATAGTGTAAAACACTTACAAAAAATAATCAAAGAAATAAATAAATATAAATTTGATTTTATATTAATTGGTGGTGATTTAGTTGATTCATCATCAATAAATATAAATTCTTTAAAACATTTTAAAGAATTTCAATGTCCAATATATTTTGTAACTGGAAACCATGAATATTATATAAAAAACTCTAAAGAATTTTTATCTCAAATTAATAATTATAATATTAATTATATTTCTAATAACTCAATTAATTTAAATGATATTAATTTAATTTGTATCGATGATAATATTTCAAAAAATCAACAAATTGAAATTACAAACAATCATTTAAAACAAAATAAATATAATTTATTACTAATACACAAGCCTGCAATTTGGTTAGATATTCGTGAAAAAATTGATCTAATGTTATCTGGACACACTCATAATGGACAAATCTTCCCTTTTAATTATTTTGTTAGAATACAGTTTAAGTTTAAATACAATCTTCATAAATTTAGAAACTCATTATTGTATGTTTCGTCTGGATCAGGGCCATGGGGACCAAAAATGCGATTAGGTACATTTAATGAAGTAATTCTTTTTAAATTATCTACTAATTAGTATTATATTCAAAAAATGAATTCAAACTTTGCAGGTATTTTTCTTGGTTTTGCTGGGTATACAATTTTTGTATTACTTGATTCTATAATCAAAAAAAATTTAGTGCAAAATTATCCAGTTCTTGAAATTAATTTTTATATTACTTTATTTAGTTTAATTCCAATTTCTTTTGCTCTTCATTTTATTAGCGGATGGAAAGTTTTAATAAATAACAAATTACATATTCAACTTTTAAGGGGATTTTTAGGATTAATCTGTGCAGCGATTATTATCAATTCATTTAAAGAACATGCATTCAGTGAAATTTATCCTATTTTATTTAGTGCTCCTTTAATTTTGACAATCTTTTCTTATTTTATTCTAAAAGAAAAAGTGGGACCTAGAAGAATTTTAGCTGTCTTAATTGGGTTTATAGGTGTTTTAATTGTGTCTCGACCAGGAACAATACATTTTACATTCAGTTTATTTCTATTGTTTATTGGTGCTATAATTTTAGCTGTAAATGTTTTATTAATTAGAATGTACGCAAATAATCAATCATCCATAGCTTTTGCTTTTTATGGTTCTGTATCAGGTTTAGTATTAAGTTCTTTCTTAGTTTATAATAACTATGTCCCCTTAAAAGGGTCTGATATTTATGTATTTATTTTATGTGGTATAATTGCTGGCACTGGCGGTTTATGCATTAGTGCTGCATCAAAAATACTTGAATCTAGCGTATTTGCACCTCTGCAATATTTTCAATTAATTGCTGGATTTATTTTTGGGTATGTATTTTTTAGAGATATACCTGACTTATATGAAATAATTGGATCTTTAATAATATCTCTCTCTGGACTCTTTATTATTTACAGAGAATATAAAGTAGGTATTAGGCCTTTTGTTAGCAATAAAAGTCGCATCAGAGACGTTATAAACAGAGGTCATTAATTATAATCAATCTATAAAAATTACTTGTTTTTATAATTTAATCATTATATACGAAATCGATTTCGTATGAATCTAAAAGAATTTTCAAAAAGAATTGGTATAAATCCATCGACTATATCAAGAGCTCTAAATGATTACCCAGACATTAGTAAAAAAACTAAAGACACGATTTTAAGATTAGCCAAAAAACATAGTTATAAACCAAACTTATCAGCTCAATCTATTGGATCCATCAAAAGTAAGACTAGTTTTAAAGTTTTAATAGCTGATAAAATTTCTGATGCTTCTTTTAAAATTTTTAAAGATAATAATATATTAATTGATAAAAAATATAATCTTACAGAAGATCAGATTTTATCTATTATTTCTAATTATGATGGCATTGTAGTAAGATCATCAACGAAAGTTACAAAAAAAATCATTGAAAAATCTAATCGTTTAAAAGTTATTGCTAGAGCTGGTGTTGGTGTTGATAATGTAAATGTAACAACAGCAACTAATAGGGGGGTTGTAGTAATGAATTCTCCTCAAAGTACTTCAAGAACTACTGCTGAGCATGCAATTAGTCTGGTATTTTCTCTTGCTAGAAAAATTCCTTTTGCTCATCATTCTACAATTCAAAAAAAATGGGAAAAAGAACTTTTTAAAGGAATAGAATTAAAATCCAAAACAATAGGTTTAGTTGGTTGTGGTAACATAGGTTCTGAAGTTGCAAGAATTGCAAAATCATTAGAAATGAACGTCATGGTGTATGATCCATTTCTCAGTGCTGAAAGAATTGAATCTCTTGATGCTGAGAAATCTTCTTTAGATGAAGTTTTAAAAAATTCTGATTTTGTTTCTTTGCATCTTCCTCTGATGAAAAATACAAAAAACATCATTGACCTAAAGAAAATTAAAAAAATGAAAAAAACATCATATTTAGTTAATGCTGCAAGAGGAGGGCTCATTAATGAAAAAGATTTATATAGTGCTTTAAAAAGAAAATTAATTACTGGCGCTGCTCTTGATGTTTTTGAGAATGAACCTCTTACAAATTCTTCATTACATTCCCTTGATAATATTATTCTTACTCCTCATCTAGGTGCATCTACTATAGAGGCACAAAATGCAGCATCAATTCAAATATCAAATCAGATATCTGATTATTTAAAAAATGACACAGTGATTAACTCTGTCAACATGTCCTCAATTACTGGTAATGAAAGAAAAATTTTAGGTCCTTATTTAGATTTATCTCTAAAAATTGGATCTTTTGCAGGTCAATTAACTGAAAATGCAATAAAGGCAATTACAATTGAGTTTGAGGGAACAGCTTCTATGATAAATCAAGATTTAATAACTAGAAGCGTAGTTCACAATCTTTTAGCTTCATTTGTTGATAATGTAAATACTATCAATGCAATTGAAATCGCCAAATCACGAAATATTAAAATTTCAACTTTAAAAAATGATCATCCATCAGAATACAACACACTTATAAGGTTAACTGTGACCACTGATAGAAGATCTCGATCTGTAGCAGGTTCAATTTTTGGAGGGAATGCAAGAATAGTTGAAATAAAAGGAATTAAGATAGACGCTGAGTTAGGAAATTTTAATATTTATATAACTAATAAAGATAAGGTGGGAGTGATTAACAATATTACACAAATTCTAACTAAAAATAAAATCAACATAGCAACTTTTAATCTAGGTAGGGTATCTCAAAACGGCGAAGCAATAGCTCTAATACAAACTGATCAATTATGTGATGAAATATTATTAAATTCACTTAGAAAAATTAAATATGTAAATCAAGTAAAGTCGATTGTAATATGAAGTATGATAAAAATTTCGTTTTAACATTTGTATTAAAAGATGCCGAAATAACTAATTATCAAAGACTAACAACAATCATAAGAAATTTTTTTTTATCTCTAGATATAAAAATTGAAAAACAATCAGTTTTAAAAAAAAATAAAGCTTGTGATTATTATTTTAATGATAATTTAAGTTATTTTAAATTAAAAAATTTAAAAAAAAGAGTTAACAAAATTAAAGTTGATTTCTGTATTCAAAATTCATCATTAAGAAAAAAGAAAGTATTAATTACAGATATGGACGGTACTATTATTGAAAATGAAACATTAAATGATATTGCAAAATTTTTGGGTAAGGGGGAACAAGTAAAAAAAATTACTGACCTTGGTTTAAAAGGTAGATTAGATTTTTCTACCTCCCTTGAGAACAGAGTACATCTTTTAAAAGGATTACGTTTATCATCTTTAGAGGAGGCAAAACGAATTGTTTCTTTTATGAAAGGCGCAAAAAAATTGTTTCAAGAATTAAAAAATAATAAAATACATACAATATTGGTCTCTGGAGGTTTCAAACCAATTACTAGTTATGTTAGAAGTTATCTCAAAATTGATCAAGAATATTCAAATACATTTGGTGTTATTGGAGATCTTTTTAATGGTAAAACAGTGGGACCGATAGTAAATGCTAATTACAAGCAAAAGATTGTAAAAAAAATATCTAAAGAATTAAAAATTAATAGTGATCAAATTATAGGAATGGGTGATGCAGCTAATGATATGAACATGCTACTATCAGTTGGATTGCCAATAGCATTTAAAGCTCAAGATATTGTTAAAGCCAATTTTGAAAACCAAATAAATAATACAGATTTAACATCTTTATTGTATTTTATGGGAATAAAAAATTAAGCTGCTTTTTTCTTTTAACTTAATTTTATTATAATTAATTCGTTATATGACTTTCAATTCCTTTAGTCATGTCGCATAAATCTTTAAATGTTACACCAAAAACTACATGTGGATGACCTGCAGCTGCATAAATTTTATTAAATTTTCTCAAATTAGTATCTATCAAGATTGATTTTGGTTTATTTTCATGGGCTACTGGAGATATGCCACCAATGCTAAATCCAGTAAATTTTTTACATTCATCTGCATTAGCTTTAGTAGTTTTTGAATTAAAAAGATTTGATATTTTTTCTATAGAAACAAATTTATCTCCAGATACTAAACAAAGGTGAAAATCATTTTTTGCATCTTTAAATAATAGACTTTTGACAATTGAGCCTACATCTGTGTTAAGAGATGTGGCTGCATCATTTGCAGTTCTAGCAGTTTCTGTAAGTGCGATTAATTTAATATTTTTATCAAATTTATTAAGAAAGTCTGAAACTTTTTTTACAGTTTTTTTTAACAATAAATCATTCATTAAATATTTTTAAAACTTTTCACAAATAATGAAATCATTTTCAAGCCAATGATTTTTTAAATAAGAATTATGTTTTTTGTAATTTTGAATATATATTTGTATAAAGAATTTGATTGAAGTTTTAAATTCTTCAATTTGCTTTTTATAAGACTCTTCTTCATCTGTGTTGTTTATTTTTATATCTTCTAAAACTGCAGATTGTAAAAATATTTTATATCTATTTTCGTATTCTTTACTATTTGTATCTGAAGGATTAATAAAATATAGTGCACCATATATAGCGGCACATCTACTCATTATATTTATTGAATTTTTATTAGTATTATTATCATCAAGAATTTCTTCTAAAGGTTTAATTTCGTTGGATAATGTATGTTTAGCAAAAGAGATAAAAAATAAAAATAAAAAAATACTAAATCTTTTGTAATTAAAAAAAACTTTAAACATAAATTGTATCATTTTTTTGTATTAACCCATTATCCTTAGGCTTTAAATACACACCCATATCAGAATGATTGTAAATTTTTTTTATTTCCAAAGGTAAATTGATTGTATTAATATCTGTGTTTGGTTTTAAATTAGTAGCACTACATCTTGGTATATGCGAATCAACGGTAAATTTTACATCATTAATTGTAACTGTTTTTCCAATCCATTCTCTTTCTTTCCATGCATCAATATTTTCAATATAAATATTGCCCCTAAATCTTTCATACTCAATTTCTTCATTTAATTTTTTAGATAAGTCTCTTATGCTATTCAAATTAATTAATGAAATTGTATTATGTGTTTCTTTGGAGTGAGTTGTGTCAAAAAACGGAAATTCTCTGTTCTGTAGCAAATATGTAGGTGAACAAATCTTTTTCTCAATCTCTGCTAATTTTTTACATAATAAAATGTTTTCACCTTTATTATCTAAATTGATTTCAATAATTTTTTCATCTTTTAAATACAAAGTTAATTTATTTTCTTCTCTGTTAAAAGAATATTTATTAAGAGATATAGTATTTTTCAAAGATAAAAAATCTTTATGATTTCTAACGTAAGAGTTATTTTCTAATTCTTTCGCAAATTTTAAATCTGCATTTCTTGTAAATGCAATCTCTCTATCATACTTAATACCTATATCTTTTATTATTTGACATTTATTGACTGGTTGAAATGAAAGTGATTTTACAGGACTAAAATATAATTTTGATATAATTGGCATAATATATTTTATCTTAAAACAGCTTGAATATTTCCTCCATCTACCGTCATAACATCACCTGTTGTTTTTTTAGCTAAAGCAAGAGATAGGAAAGCTTTCCCTACATCTTCAGCTAAAACTTCTTCCTTTAGTAAATTTCCTGACATGTATTCTTTTTCAGAAACATTTCTAGCCTTTGATCTGGATGCTATCATCTTGTCACTGACTAAACCAGATCTAATTCTATCTGGATTTACACCATTTGATCTTATTCCAAATTTTCCATATTCTAATGTATATTGCCTCATTAAAAATAAAGTCGATGCTTTTGGTATGCCGTAAGGCCCAAAGTTATTGCCAGGATTAATTGCTTGCTTTGTAATATTAAATAAAAGCACACCTCCAGTTTGTTGTTTTAACATAATATCAATGCAAGCTTGAGATAAGTATTGATGAGCAAAAAAGTTGAGATCAAAACTCTCTTTCAGTATCTTTGTATTAACTTTACCAATTTCCCCTTGCCATGCTGCTCCAGCATTAGAAACCATAATGTCGATACCACCATAAATATCAACAATTTTTACAATTGCTTTATTGACATTATTACTATTTGTAACGTCACATTTTATAATAGTGCAATTATTTGCAATGTCCGTTGGTGTATTTTTTATATTAATTGAGTTATTTTCTAGAAGAACTACTTCAGCTCCATTCATTAAAAATTCTTTTGCTATTGCTAAGCCAATAGCACCACAACCACCACTTATAACAACTACATTGCTAGTTAATTTTGCCCTTTTTAAAGTTTTCAATTTAGCTTGCTCTAATGGCCAATATTCAACTTTAAAAATTTCTTTTTCAGATATAGAGGAAAATCTTCCAAATGACTCTGCCTTCGAAATGATATCTACTTGAGCTTCAGCTAAGTCTCCAGCAATTTTAGCTTCCTTTTTTGATCGACCAATTGCGACAATTCCAAAATTTGGAATAAAAATTAACCTTGGATTTCCATCAAGCTCAATTGCATTTTTTTCAAATTTTTTATTTTTTAAATAATATTTTTTGTAGTTTTTTTTATATTTTTCTATTTCTTTATGAAGCAAATAATCAATTTTAACTTGATTTAAATTCCCAATATTTAGAATAAGAGGTTTTGATTTTGTTCTAATCACATGATCAGGTGTTACTGTGCCTCTGCTTGTAAAATTTTTTAAATTTTTATGATCTAAATAATTAAGTATATTTTTATTAACTCGTATATCGAAAATCCATTTTGTGTAATCTCCATTTTCATTTTTAACTGATAGGTTTTTTCTTATTAATGGTAAAATAATATGACTTTTTAATTTGTTGTTTTTCTTTGAATTATTTTTTTTATTTAAGATATTATTTTTGTATTTACTCAACTCTTTTTCAGCTATTGTTACATATTTAATCATTCGATCATAACTTTCTTTAGCTGTATTACCAAAAGTAAATATGCCATGATTTAATAAAATTAATCCTTCTACTTTTTCATTTTCTTTAAAAACTTTGTAAGCTAATTTTGCTAAATCAAATCCAGGAATTACATATGGAACAATACCCATTTTTTTACCAAATATTTTTTTACAAATTTCAACATCATTTGGTTGATCAATTAAACTTAAAATAGCATTTGCATGAGTGTGATCTATGAATTTAAAAGGTAGAAAAGCATGAAGTAACGTTTCTACTGAAGGATTTGGTGATTTTGAGTCTAGCAGACATCTTCTTTGAAGGTTGACCATATCAAAATCATTTAATTTAGATAATTTTTTTGTTTTTAGTAATGGATCTAATTCAACTGCTGGTAGACCAGGAGAGTCAATTGATCCCATATCCCAACCACTACCTTTGACATGCATAACGTCAATTTTTTCTCCAAAAATATTTTTTGCAGTTGTTTTCAGTGATGTATTTCCGCCACCATGAAGAACTAATTTATTATTTTTACCTAACAGTTGCGTAGTATAAACTCTTAAAGCTAAATCTTTCGATATATTTTTTTGCTTATATGATTTAATAAAATTATTTGCTTCATTTTGATTCCAGTTATTTTTCATATTTTATTAGTTATATTATTTTTTAAAAAATAATAATTATTTTTCACCAGTAATAAAAATTATTGTTTAATTTTAAAGGTGTTCATTTTTTCTATGCAGTCTTCAAAATTTACAATACCTGCATCAGAACCTAATCCGGTTGCAACGAGACCTGATGTAATTGTAGCAAATTTTAGAGAAGTTTCGATATCCATTTCTTTAATTAATGCAACAATCATACCTGCGTCAAACGCATCTCCACACCCTGTTGTATCAACTACCTTAATATCAAAAGCTGGAGTAATTATTTTATTATCCTTATTCATGAATAAAGAACCTTCGCCACCCATAGTTAGTACGCAGTTTTTGACTCCTCCATCTAAATAATATTGTGCAACATCCTCAGGTTTTTCTAGGCCACACATTATACTTGCCTCTTCAATACTAGGCATAAAATAATCAATGTAGGGGAGAAGAGGGTCAACAATACTTGCTGTCTCTTCAGTTGCTCCGATTAAATCCCATGTAGTAATGCAACCTCTGCTCTTGGCTTCTTTTAATATATTTACTGATACTGGACCATCAAGTTTTTTAAGTAAACCAGTACCGCCAAGGTGAAAAACTTTACAATCATATATATCCACCTTTCCTTTTTCTGGTGGAAGAAAATAATCACAAGCACCTCTTAAGTGTAAAGCTGGCCTTTCTCCATTAGGTCTTATATTTAAAATTGTTGATGATGTAGGTATTCCTTTTAGTCTTTCAAAACCAATGGTATCAACACCAAATTTTTCTAGAGTTGATATTACAAAATCTGCTTTTTCATCGTCTCCAACTGCACCAACTCCCAAAGTCGATACGCCTAGCTTAGCACAGTCTATTACAGTTCCTCCAGCTGTTCCAGCAACAGTTAATCTTAATTCATCAATGTAAGCAAGATTACCTCCATCAGGAATTTTTGAAACAGGTCTTCCCAATATATCTAAAACAACTAATCCTAAAACTGTGGTATCATATTTCTTTGGCATAATAATTATTCTAGATCTTTCTCGATACTTTTTAAATGATTAATTGATTGTTCAGTGTAATTATCTTTGAACTCTTCAGCTCTACCACCTCTAACGCAAGCAAAAGGATCAGACACTGGAGGAATCAGTTCCATAGTTATGTAATTACTAAAATTAATATCTTTTAATGCTTGAAGAATTGGTCTGAAATCAGTGTGACCAGTACCTGGTGCTGCTCGATTAGAGTCAGCGATATGACAATGGTTTAATTTAGATCCAATTTTTCTATATGCGTTTGCAATATTAACTTCCTCAATAGACATATGAAATGTATCACCATGAATACCTGCATTTGTTAAGTCCAATGCATCCAAAATTTTTTCAGCTTGTTCTAATCTATTTATAAAATATGTTTCATATCTATTCCAAGGTTCTATGGATATACTAATGCCAGCTTTTTGGGCATACTCGCCAACTTGCTGGATGGACTCAATTGCATATTTCATTTCTTCCTCTTCAGATTTTATTGATTCAATTTTACCAACAGGAGAGGGGGCTACGATCATTGTGGTTGATTGAATTTCTGCCCCCATGTCTGCTATTTGTTTGCAATAATCTATTGCTTTTATTCGCATTGATTTTTCAGGATTGATTAAATCTCTTTCACTCGTAAATATTGAACATATGGAATTTACTTTAATGTTATATTCTTCATTCAATTTATTTACTTCATTGAAGTTGTACCAACTGGGTTCTCCAACAAGTTCAATGCCATCATACCCAAATTTATTTAATCTTTTTACTTGAGTAAGATAATCTTCACCTGAATAGACAATTGTATTGTAAGAATATTTAAAAGACATTTTGAATTAGCTTAGAGTTCAACATTTGTTTTATGCCATTGCTTAGTATTTCCAGAATTAATTACTGCTTCACAAACTTTTTGTGTTTGTAATGCATTTCTAAAATCTGGTTGAGCTTTATTTTCACTGTCAACGGAAGCTAAGAAATCAGCAACTCCGTGTGTAAAAGAATGTTCAAATCCTATATTAAGTCCAGGCACCCACCATTTATCCATATAGGGTTGATCACCATCTGTAACATGTATATCTCTCCAACCACGTACAATTGACTCATCACTATGATCAAAATATTTTAAACGATGCAGATCATGTAAGTCCCATGCAATTGAAGAATTTTCTCCATTAATTTCAAATGTATATAAAGCCTTATGACCACGAGCATATCGTGTTGACTCAAATATTGCTAATGATCCATTTTCAAATTTAGCAAGAAATGCACATGCGTCATCAATCCCAACCTTTTGAACTTTTCCAGTAAGACTATGTGTTCTCTCTTTTATAAATGTTTCAGTCATTGCACTTACTTCAGTAATCGCACCATTTAGCCACATAGCAGTATCAATACAATGTGCTAACAAATCTCCAGTTACGCCACTTCCTGCTACATCAACATCTAGTCTCCATAAACCCTCTCCACCTTGTGGTAAATCAGATGAAATTGTCCAATCTTGAAGAAAATTAGCTCGATAATGAAATATTCTGCCTAAAGATCCTCTATCGATGATATTTTTTGCCAGTGTTACAGAAGGTATTCGTCTGTAGTTGTACCAAACCATATTAGGAACACCTGCTTTTTCAACAGCTGCAACCATCTCTTCTCCCTCTGAAACATTAAGTGAAAGAGGTTTCTCTGTTAATACCCACTTACCATTTTCCGCCGCAGCAATCGCAATATCACGGTGCATATTATTAGGTGCACATATGTCTATCACATCTATTTCTTTACTCTCAACGACTTCTTTCCAATCAGTAACAACTTTTTCATATCCCCAATTAGAGGCAAAACTTTTTGCACGTTCTTCATTTCTTGCACAAAACATTTTTAATTCAGGCTCATATGGAAGATCTGGAAAAAATTTGGCAGCTTGACGAAAAGCATTTGTATGAGCTTTTCCCATAAAGCCATAACCAATCATACCCACTCTTAATTTCTTTTTCATTTAAACCTCCTATATTAGAATTTTAACCACTTACTTCCACCCAAACCAGATTCAACAACTGCAGAAATAAATTTTACACCTTTTAGTCCATCTTCAATTGATGGAACTAAGAGTAACTCATCTTCTATTTTTTGATTATTTTTGATAGCGTGTATTTGTTTAGCAAAATCGGAATATATATTTGCAAAACCTTCTAAATAACCTTCTGGATGTCCTGGTGGTATTCTTGTTACTCGTCCAGCAACATCTGTAGTTTCATTTCCTGCTCGTCGAATTATTTTTTTTGCTTCGCCAAATATATCAACCCTTAAATAATTTGGATTTTCTTGTTCCCACTCCAAACCACCTTTATCTCCATAAATTCTAATTTTTAGAGCATTTTCATTTCCTGGAGCTACCTGAGATGACCATAACATGCCTTTAACGCCATTTTCATATCTCAACAGCACATGAGCATTATCATCATTTTTTCTGCCTTCAACAAAGTTGCTAATGTCTGCACATAATTCTGTTAGTTTTGCACCAGTAATAAAGTCTGCTAAATTAAATGCATGACTCCCAATATCTCCAATAGATCCACCCATTCCAGCTTTTGATGGGTCAGTTCTCCATGATGCTTGTTTTTGACCTTCATTTTCAATTGGTAATGTCAGCCAATCTTGCGCATATTCAACTTGTATCACTCTTAATTTTCCAATTGATCCATTGCGACACATTTCTCTTGCTTGTCTCACCATTGGGTAGCCTGTGTAATTATGTGTTAATGCGAATAAAGCTTTCGAATTTTTTACACACTCAAAAAATTTTTCAGCATCTTCTAAATTATGTGTAAGTGGTTTATCACAAATAACATGTATGCCTTTCTTAAGAAAAGCTTCAGCGATTGGATAATGAAGATGATTAGGTGTAACAATAGCAACAACATCTATTCCATTTTCTAAATTAGATTCTTTTTCAGCCATTTCTAAAAATGTCGAATAAGATCTATCTTCTGCAATTCCCAATTCTTTAGCAGATGCATGTGCAACTTCAGGATTGCTAGCTAAAGATCCAGCAACTAACTCATAATGATCATCAATTCTTGATGCAATACGGTGGACAGAGCCAATGAAAGCACCTTGTCCGCCACCTACCATACCTAATTTTAATTTACTCAATTTTCCTCCAAGTTTAAATTAACTTGAAGTATAGGATTATTTGATAGAAATTAAAAACCAATAAACTTTTTTTATATATTTTTTTTGGGAAATTTATAATTGATCAAGATTATTTATCTTTTCAACTTTTTTAGCTGATCCACCACCTTGAAATTCATTTGAAAGCCAAATATCAACTAGTTTTTTAGCAACTTCTGGACCAGTGATGAGAGTTCCCATGGTAATTACTTGCGCATTATTAGAAGCAATTGCTCTCTCAGCTGTATACGGGTCATTAATACACACTGCTCTTACTCCCTTAACTTTATTAGCAACGATAGCCATTCCAGCACCGGTTCCACAAAAAAGAATTCCTCTCTGATATCTTGAACTAGCAATTTCTTTAGCTAATTTTTCCCCTATATCAGGATAATCTATAGGGTTGTTCTCATTGACTCCAATATCTTCGACTTCGTAATTATTATTAACTAAATGTTCTTTAATTGAATTTTTTAATGGTAGACCTAAATGATCAGCTCCTAAAATTACTTTATGTTTTTCCATTAAAATTTATTATACATTATTATTGATATTTTGAATAAAAAAATGTTTAATAACGAAATGGCTTTTAAAAAAATTATTAATGATCCATATCAAGTTGTTGATGAAATGGTTGAGGGTATAGTTCTTGCTCACAGCGATTTGTTAAAGTTTGCAAACAATAATAAAAGAGCAGTTGTTAGGAAAGATGCACCCATTAAAGATAAAGTTGGTGTATTGATTGGAGGAGGCTCTGGGCATGAACCTGCATTTTTAGGATATGTTGGAAAAGGTTTAGCAGATGGTGCAGCTATCGGAAATGTTTTTGCATCACCTTCACCAGATCCTATTGTTGATGCAACTAAAGCCATTAATGGTGGAAAAGGCGTAGTATATATGTATGGCAACTATGCTGGAGATATAATGAATTTTGATATGGCTGCTGAAATGTGTCAGATGGAAGACATACCTGTTAAAACTGTTTTAGTTACTGATGATATAGCTTCAGCACCACTTGATAAAAAATCTGAAAGAAGAGGCGTAGCGGGAGATTTTTATGTATTTAAAATTGCAGGTGCTGCTGCTGATATGGGGATGGAATTAGATGATGTATGTCGTTTAGCAGAAAAAGCAAATGATATGACTATCTCTATGGGTGTTGCACTTGGTCCATGCTCTCTCCCTCATACATTAGAACCTAGCTTTGTATTAGAAGATAATGAAATGGAAATAGGTCTAGGAATTCATGGTGAAGCAGGTGTTAGAAAGGGTCCATTACAATCAGCTGATGAAATCACTACCGAACTAATGGATAAAATACTTAATGAAATGGATGGATCAAAAAAAGTAAGTGTTTTGGTAAATGGTTTAGGCTCTACACCTCTTATGGAGCTTTATATTATGTACCGAAAAACTTACGAAATATTGAATAAAAATCAAATTGAAATTCATTCTTCTTTTGTTGGCGAATATGTAACCTCTTTGGAAATGAATGGAGCTTCCATTACATTGATGAAATTAGATGAAGAATTGCAACCATTATTAGAGCGTGAAACATTATGCTCTATGTTTAGAGTTTAGGATAAAATTATGAAGTGGATTGGTACAAGTTGGAAAATGAATAATAATATTATTCAAACTCATCGATACATAGATACGCTAATAAGGAACAAAAAATATCTTAAAAAAAAAATTTTAATTTTTTTATAATTCCACCCTACACATCCTTAACAACATTTCAAAAATATTTAAAAGAATTACCAATTATACTTGGATCTCAAAATATTCACCATGAAGATTATGGTCCATATACAGGTGAAATCTCTGCTGCTATGGTTAAGTCTTGCGGTTGCAAAATAGTTGAAATTGGACATGCAGAAAGATACAAATATTTTAATGAGACTGACATTCTAGTAAATAAAAAAATAATTCAGGCAATTAAAAATAATTTAATACCATTAGTATGCTTTGGTGAAGAAAAAAAAATATCAAATATTGTATTTAGAAAAAAAGAATTAATTAAAAAAATTAATACAATGTTTAAAAATATTAATTTAAAACAAAATAAAAAAATAATTTTAGCCTATGAGCCTGTTTGGGCTATTGGAAAAAATAATGCTGCAAGCGCTATATATGTATCAGAAACTATAAAAATAATACGTGAATATTTTGTAAAAAAATTAAATTTTTCTCAGAATCAGATAATTATTATTTATGGAGGTAGTGTAAACAAGCTTAATGCAAAAAAATTATTAAAAATTAGTGATCTAGATGGAATATTTATTGGAAGATCTGCAATTAATGCTAATAATTTTATAGATATATGTAAATTAGCTTAAAAAAATGAAAAAAGAATTAAACACCAATGAATTTATCCAAATTATTTTATCAATATGTGACAATGTTGAAAAAGAAAAAGATTATTTATCAGAGTTAGACAGGGCCACAGGAGATGGGGATCACGGTGTTACTATGAGCATTGGCTGGAATGCTGTAAAAGAAAAAATAACAACCCTTGATGATAATTTAACATTTGATAAAATTTGTATGCAAATAGCTTCAAGTTTTTTAAGTGCTGTTGGAGCTTCAGCAGGTCCACTGTATGCTACAGCTCTGATGAGGGGAGGAGCAAAATTAAAAGATTTATTTGTTATTAATAGCTCTCATATTTCTGATTTTTTTGAGGCAGCAGCAAATGGAATTCAGGATAGAGGTAAAGCTAATCTTGGTGATAAAACTATGCTTGATGTGTGGTTACCAACTGCAGAAAAAATAAAAGAAACTTCAAACAACACAGAGGATATTATCGAAATTTTAGAAAAAGGTTCACATGCTGCAAATGAATCAATGCTTTCAACTAAAGAAATGTTATCAAAAAAAGGCAGATCAAGTAAACTTGGTGAAAGAAGTAGGGGGCATATTGATCCTGGAGCAGCTTCTAGTGCTCTAATTTTTAGAACATTTCATGAGGCAATTCAAAATCTCTAAATATATTGATTAAATCAAGAGAAAATATTGGAATTTTCTTTGGAGCTTTAGCTTTCTTTATTTTTGCTTCATCTGATGTCATACAAAAATATGCAACAATTAATCATACTATTTTTCAAATAATTTTTTTTAGATATCTTTTTTTGCTTATTGTTTCCTTCATAGAGTCAAGAAGAAAACAAAATAAATTTTTTTACAAAACGAAAAATATAAAAATTCAATTAGGTAGATCTATTGTTTCTGTAATTGAAACTGTTTTTTTTGTTTCTTCTTTTAAATATTTATCTCTTGCAACAGCTCATAGTGTTGCCTCTTTAGCTCCAGTATTTGTTGTGATTTTGTCGATGTTTATTTTAAGAGAAAAAATTGAAAGAGCGTTATGGGCTGTTATTATTTTTGGTTTTATTGGAGTATTGATTATTTTAAGGCCAGGTTTTGATATTTTTGATATTAAATCACTTCTGCCTTTAGGTGCTGGATTTTTCTTTGCATTGTATCAGGTGATAACAAAGAAGGCTTCTGAATATGACTCAGATGAAACATCTCTATTCTTTACATCTATATTTGGTCTAGTTATTATAACGGCTTTAGCGTTGTATTATTGGCATCCATTAACTTATTTTTCTTTTTTTATTTTGCCTCTAATTGGAGTAATGATGACGCTCGCTCATTATTCTCTAATAATTGGTCTAGCAAGAGCGCCAGCTAGTAAAATACAGCCATTTCATTTTACATTAATTTTTTGGGCAATTATTTTTGGTTATATATTTTATAGTGACATACCTGATATACCTACAATTGTTGGTGCATTAGTAATTGCGTTCTCAGGAGTATTTGTAATTAGAAATCAGACTAAATCTAATTAAGATTATTTTTGATAAATTTGTAACCTTCTTCGTAAACTTCTTCTTTTGAAGGAAAAAAATCTCTCCATACTCGAGTAGCAGCTGCCAAATCTGGCAATGCTCTACCAAAAGCCTCTATGGTTAACCAACCATCATAGTCTGAGTTTTTTATAGCATCAAAAGTTTCTATCCAAGGGATGTTTCCTTTACCTGGGGTTCCACGATCATTTTCAGATATATGAATATGGTTTATGTTTTTTATTGTTTTACTGATGACACCAACCGGATCTTTTTCTTCAATATTCGCATGAAATGTATCATACAAATAACCAAAATTATCACGGTTAACTAAATCCACATAATCTGAAGCATCTTTACCGGTATTCAAAAAATAACACTCAAATCTATTTAATGGTTCAATTGATAGTTTTAGAGATACTTGTTTAGCATAGTCAGCAGCATCTTGATGAACTTTTGCACCATTTTCTTTTTCTTCTTGTGAAGGTGGCTCACCCGAAAAAACTCCTAGTGGATGATAGTAAGGACCTGCTAAAATTTCACTTCCCAATGCAGCACTGCAATCGATTGCCCATTTCATATATTCTAACGCATTTGCACGTTGCTTTTCATTGTTGCTAATTGGACTTCTATCTTCATCAGGAATGACAGTTACACTAGTACAGTCTAATCCATTATCTTTTAGGGCTTTTCCAATATTAGCAAAATGAGAAACTTTTTCTTCCCCACCAAATATTGGTATTTCAACACCATCGTAACCAACATCCTTAATCTTTGTTAATAAATCAAACTGATCTTCAACAAGATTTGTTGTCCATAACAACATATTAAAACCAATTTTCATAATTCTAAATATAAAATACTATGAGAATAAATCTATAAAGAATATTTATATAAAAGAATGGTAATTAATAAATTTAATTTATATAAAATTAAATTAACCTACAATTGTAGAGTTTATTGCATCATTAACCACTGAGGGTTTTTCTATATGCGCCATGTGCCCACAATCTTTTTCTATGATTATTTTTATTCTATCGTTTAAAACTTCATGGTGATTTGATGGAATAATTTGATCTTCTTTGCCCCAAACTACACAAACAGGAACTTTTGCAGAATTAATTTCATCTATTAAGTTATTTTTTTGTTCACCATTAATGATAATTTCATTTTGTATTTTTGAAAGAGTGGACTGAACATTATCTATTCTTAAAGATTTTAAAACTTCATTTAACATATCACGAGTTATAATATCTGAGTTAAAATAAAGTTTTTCAATTTCTTTTTTTAAATCTCTTCTTGATTCAGCATTAATAAAATTTTCTAAATAAGCCGAGTCAATTTCTTTTCCTAAACCAATAGGGCTAATCAATGTTAAAGAATTTATTAGATCAGGGTATAAAGAAGCAGTTTTTATTGAAATGCCTGCCCCAAAAGAATGGCCTACTAAATTTACTGAATTAATATCAGTAGCAATACAAAAAGATGATATTAAATTTGCTAAATCATCTAAAGTCGAGCTATGTATATTTTTCTCTGACATTCCATGCCCAGGTAGATCAATTGCATAAGTATTAAATTTTTCTGAGAGTTCGTTCTGATTAAACATCCAATTATTCAAATCTCCCCCGAAGCCATGAATGAACAAAATATTTTCATTATTGGAATTTATATTTTTGATAAAATTTATTTCTAAATCTGAAACTTTGATTTTCTCATTTAGATCTTCTTCACCTTCTTCTAAATTAATTTCAGATTTAAAATTAGAATTAAACTCCTCAATAAATGCATCAATTTCTTCATTAGATGCATCTTGTTTGCCACAAACTGCAATTATTGATCCTACAGGTACTGTATCACCCTCATTTGCACATATTTTTAAAATTTTACCATCTTCAGGTGACTCCATTTCGTTTACAACTTTTTCTGTTTCAATTTCTAAAATCATATCTCCTTTTGAAATATTGTCTCCATTTGATTTAATCCATTTTAAAATTGAACCTTCTTTCATCGAAAGGCCCCATTTAGGCATAGTTATAGCTACTAAGTTAGTGCTCACAATAATTTAGAGAATTTCTTTAGCGACATTAAGCACTTTTTCCTCACTAGGAAGATATAAATCTTCTAATGGAGGTGAAAAGGGCACAGGTGTGTGTGGTGGTGTAACCATTTTAATTCCAGCTTTAAGTGAATCAAATGATTTTTGACAAATCAATGCTGATATATCCGTAGCAACATTACATCTTGGATAGGATTCATCTACGATAACTATTTTTCCAGTTTCTTCAGCTGCCTCTAAAATTGAATCTTCATCTAGTGGTGATAAAGTTCTTAAATCAAGAACAGTACAAGTTTTACCTTCTTTTTTAAGTGTGTCAGCAACATTATTGCATATTTCAACAGTTTGACCCATAGCAATAAAGGTTAAATCTTTACCTTCTCTAGTAAAGTTAGCTTCACCGAAAGGAATTGAATATGACTCATCAGGCACATCACCAGAAGTATCATAAAGATTTTTATGCTCCATAAAAATAACAGGATCATTATCTCTAATTGATTGAATTAATAAACCTTTTGCATCGTAAGGATTTGAAGGTAGTACAACTTTAATGCCAGGTACATGTGTAAACATTGGATACAAGCACTGACTATGCTGACTAGCAGCTCTTAATCCACCTCCATACATTGTTCTTATTGTAAGTGGAGTAACTGCTTTACCACCAAACATATATCTAAATTTGGCTGTCTGATTTAAGATTTGATCAAAACACACTCCCATAAAATCAACAAACATCAATTCTGCAACAGGTCTAAGTCCTGTCAAAGCTGCACCAGATGCCATTCCCATAATTGCAGTTTCGGTAATAGGTGTATCTATAATTCTTTCTCTACCAAAATGTTTAAGTAAACCTTTTGTAACACCAAGCACACCACCCCATGCATCTTGCTCTCCATTAGTACCAGCACCTCCAGCAACATCTTCTCCTATAACAACAACATTTTCATCTTTTTTCATTTCTTGAAGTAGCGCTTCATTAATAGCTTCTCTGTATGTTTTTATGGGCATAGATTTTCCTATCTTTTAGTATTTTATATAAACATCCGTTAATAAATCATTTGCATTTGGAAACTCAGCCTCTTTTGACTCTTGTATAGCTTTTTTAATTTTTGCTTTAGATTCATTTTCAATATTTTCTAATTGAGTTAATTCTAGTAGACCTGCCTCAATTACTTTCTTTTTAAAAATTTTTAATGGATCTTCGTCATTTTTGATTCTCTCATTTTCTTCTTTAGTTCTGTAAGAGATAGCATCACCCTCAAAGTGACCATAGACTTTACTAGTTTTAATATGAAGCAAAGCAGGACCTTTGCCGTTTCTTGCATTATCGATCACATGTTTTGCCGCTTCATATACTTCAAAAAAATTATCTCCATCAACTTCATGAGAGTCTAAGCCAAAGGCTTTTCCTCTATCTAAAATTTTTCCACCAACTGCATACTCTCTTGCAGTTGATTCAGCGTAGCCATTATCTTCACATACAAAAATTGCAGGTAACTTTAGTACACTAGCCATATTCATAGACTCTGAAATTGATCCTTGATTAGAAGCGCCATCACCAAAAAAACCAACAGACACATTATTTGTTTTTTTTGTTTTATAAGTTAAAGCTGCACCTAATACAATTGGAGGACCTCCACCAACTATTCCATTTGCTCCTAACATTCCTTTTGATAAATCTGCAATATGCATTGATCCACCTTTACCACCACAAATGCCATCTTTTTTTCCATATAGTTCTTTCATCATATCATTGACATCACATCCTTTTGCGATACAATGACCATGACCTCTGTGTGTACTTGCTATAGTGTCTTTTTCATTTAAGTTCATACAAATACCCATAGCAGATGCTTCTTCACCTACATAAAGATGAACAAATCCAGGCATTGCGTCTGCTGCAAATTCATAATGAACAGCATCATCAAATTCTCTTATTAAGCACATTCCCTCATATGCTTTTAGTAATTCTTCTCTATTTAATTGCATTGATAAAATTTATTAAAATGGATACAAAAATGAATAAACATTATTTATATAATTGCTTTCTTTTATAATTTACCTCAGTATGATTTTACTAATAATTATTCGGAGGAGTCAATGACAATCAAAGGTCCTGCTATTTTTTTAGCACAATTTGCCGGGGATAAAGAGCCCTTTAATACTCTTGAAAATATAACAAAATGGGCTGCAGATTTAGGATACAAAGGTGTGCAGATCCCTACTTGGGATTCAAGAATGATAGATCTTAAAAAAGCGTCAGAGAGCAAAGATTATTGTGACGAAATAAAAGGTGTTTGTAAAAATAATAATATTGAAATTAGTGAATTATCAACCCACTTACAAGGTCAGTTAGTTGCAGTTCATCCAGCATATGATATTGGATTTGATCAGTTTGCACCAAGTGAAGTTCATAACAATCCAAAATCACGACAAGAGTGGGCTGTTGATCAAGTTAAAATGGCAGCCAAAGCATCGAGAAATTTAGGTATTGATGTTTCAGTAAGTTTTCCTGGCGCTTTACTTTGGCCATACATTTATAGCTGGCCACCAAGATTACCTGGACTTGTTGAGGACGGTTTTAAAGAGTTATCAAAAAGATGGACTCCAATATTAGATGTCTATGAAGATAATGGAGTTGACTTATGCTATGAAGCACATGCAAGTGAAGACATTCATGATGGAGCTTCTTGGGAAATGTTTTTGAGTGCTGTTAATGAGCATCCAAGGTGTAATTTGTTGTATGACCCAAGTCATTTTGTACTCCAGCAACTAGATTATTTACATTACATTGATTTGTATCACGATCGTATAAAAATGTTTCATGTAAAGGATGCTGAATTTAACTCATCAGGCAGAAATGGTGTTTATGGAGGTTATCTTGATTGGAGAGATAGGGCAGGTCGTTTCCGTTCTCTTGGAGATGGGCAAGTAGATTTCTCAGGTATTTTTTCTAAACTTACGTATTACGGTTTTTCTGGTTGGGCTGTTCTCGAATGGGAATGTGCAATTAAAGATTCAGTACAGGGTGCACGAGAAGGTGCGCCGTTTATTCAAAATCATATTATCACTGTATCTCAAGGAGCTTTTGATGATTTCATTGATAAAAGTGGTGACAATAAAGAAGCAAATAAAAAAATTTTAGGAATAGAATAGGGGGAGAAATGAAAAAAACATCTATCGGGACTTGGGCTTATAATGTTGGCCCTTATGGAGAAAATCCAATTCCTTTTGATACTGTAGGATCTACATTAGCAAAATTGAATTTTCAAGGAATGGAATTAGGCGGCTTTAATGGCTACCCTAATCCTCACAATCATCCAGAAAAAGAGCAACGTGATGCGCTCAAAGAAAAAATGGATAATTGGGGTTTATCCTTTTCAGGTTTTGCACAAGATTTATGGAGTGAAGAACTTTTAAATACTGATGATCAATCAAAGTATATTTCAGAGTTTAAGGCTAATGTGGATTTTGCTGGAGATTTAGGCATCAAAGGTGTGAGGGTTGACTGTGTTCAACCTCCAACTATTCATAATGAAGTAGACGATGATACTCTGTTTTCAAGATTAACGAATACTTGGGATACTTGTATTAACTATGCCGCTGATAAAGGTATATATGTAACATGGGAGTTCGAACCTGGCTTTGCTTTTAACAAGCCATCATACGTGCTTAAAGTTTTAGATAAATTACAACATGAAAACTTTGGACTTATGTATGATACATGTCATGGGCAAATGTTAGGCGTTGTTGGTGCACGTCAACAAGGTGAAAAAGAAGTTGTAAAAGATCAACTTGAATTAATAAGTAAATTTAGTGGAAGAATAAATCATATTCACCTAATTGACTCTGACAACACGTGCCATAAGGATGCCGATGGAAATGATGAAACAAGTGCACACCCTCCTTTTGGTGACGGCATATTGGATTTTGATCAAATAGTTCCTGTACTTGCTAAGGAAAATATTGGTCACGATTGGTGGACAGTCGATCTTTGTTTTTGGCCAGAAGCGTGGGATGCTACTGAGAAATGCAAATCCGCTCTTGATGGTCTTGTATCTAAATATGGTTAATTGCAAAAATTAATTAAATGAACAACATCGATTTAAAAAATAAAATAGCAGTTGTTACTGGTGCCTCACAAGGTTTTGGTTATGCGATAGCAAAAAGACTAACAGACTCAGGGGCCAAAGTAATTAATATCGATAAAGATCCAGTAGCAACTGCTGAAGCTAAAAGTAAAGGTGAATTTACTTATGCTGATATTTTTGAAATTGATATTACAAAAGCTGAGATAGTTGAAGAAACTATTAAAACAATAATAGAAAAATATAAAAATATAGATATTTTTGTTAACAATGCAGGTATAGCAGGGCCCTCTTTTAAAACATGGGAGTACCCTTCAGATGATTGGAATAAGGTAATAGATATTGATCTAAATGGCACATTTAATTGTTGTAAGTCAGTAACACCTTATATGATAAAAAATAATTATGGACGTATTGTAAATATTGCCAGTATTGCTGGTAAAGATGGTAACCCAAATGCTTCTGCTTATAGTGCTGCAAAAGCTGCTGTTATTGCTTTAACAAAATCCCTTGGTAAAGAATTAGCTGACTACAATATTGCTGTTAATTGTGTTACTCCAGCCGCAGCAAAAACAAAGATATTTGATCAGATTAGTGAAGAACATATCAATTATATGTTATCAAAAATTCCAAGAAATAGATTCTTAAAGGTAGATGAATTAGCTTCCTTAGTTTCATGGATGGTTTCTGAAGAAAACTCTTTTACTACTGGTGGTGTCTTTGATATAAGTGGTGGTCGAGCTACTTATTAATTATGGCATATTTAGAATTAAAAAATATTACAAAAAAATATGATGATTTAGTTGCAGTTGATCAATTAAATTTTTCTGTAGAAAAAAATGAATTTGCTGTTTTATTTGGATCTTCTGCTGCAGGCAAAACTACAACTCTTCGATGCATTGCGGGTTTAGAAAAAACAGAAAACGGTGAAGTTTGGTTTAATCAAAATAATTTTACAGACGCACCAATTCAAGGAAGGGAAATGGCAATGGTTTTTCAAACATTCGCTCTCTATCCTCATCTAACAACGCATGATAACCTCGCTTACCCTTTAATAAAGAAAAAAATTGATAAAAATGAAATAGCTAAGAGAATTTCTGAAACAGCAGAAATGTTAAGAATTAGTCATGCGCTAAACCGAAAACCAGATACTTTATCTGGTGGTGAGCAACAAAGATTAGCCATTGGTAGAGCTTTGATACAACAACCAAAATTATTGCTTTTAGATGAACCTCTTGCTAATCTTGATGCAAAACTTCGTCACGATACAAGAGCTGAACTAAAAAGACTTCAAAGAGATTTGAATATGACAATGGTTTATGCAACACCCGATCAACTGGAAGCATTAACGATGGGAGATAATATTACTATTATTAAAGACGGTAAATTAATACAAAAAGGTACTCCAGATGAATTATATCTAAATCCTAAAAATTTATATGTTGGAAAAATGATTGGTTCACCTGAAATGAATTTAATTAATGCAAAAATTGTTAATAATCAGATTGAATTACCATTTGGAAATGTATCAACTAATAAAAATAAAAAAATAAATTCTGACTTTATTTCAACAGATCTTATGTTTGGAATTAGACCTAATGACATTCATATTTCTAGTAACGCAGATAATTATGAAGCTAAAATCTTTTTAAAAGAGCCGCTTGGAGATGTAACTATTTTAGATTTAACTATTAAAGACACAAAGTTAAAAATGATATTACCAGAAGAAGATGCTATTAAATATGAAACAGGTCAAAATATTAAGGTCAATTTTAATATTGATAATTCATATTTATTTTCTAATGAGACAGGTGTTAGTGCTTTTAATTAATTAATCTTCCATTCTTTCATCAAAAAGATCTTTTAAAGATCTTGTTTCATCATAAAAAAAATTTTCAAAAGAATCAATTAATTCTTTTGAAGGAATTAAACCTACTTTTCTCTTATCTTTTTTTGATCTTACCTCTAAAATAATTTTCCGATTAATAGTTTCTCTAATATATTTTAATATAGTTATATGTGAGACTTGTATTTTGTGTATCAAATCACTTTTAGTGATAATATCTTTTTCATAATGTGCTTTAAGAATATTTAGTAAAAAAAGCCAGTGAATTCTAGAACGTCTAAAGTAATTTATCGTCTCATTTCGCTCATCTTGAGAGTCATCAAAATGTTTAATTTTTCTCTTTAAATATTTCTTTATTGTATTTTCAAGCATTGGTTAGAAATTAATAATAAACAATAATTTATTAGTAAATATGTTCTTCATATATGAAATTTAGTAAAATTCTTATTTTTATTTATCAAAACATTAAAAAAAACTTAAAAATATTGTTGAAAAATAAGAGCATTTTTTTTTATATATATAAAGATTCTTTATATTTTTAATATAAAATTCTGATTTAGTATATTTAAGAATATAATATCGGGAGGTAAAATGTTAAATTTAACGAAAAAATTCCTTCTTGCTTTCTTAGCATCTATTGTTTTTTCTGTAGGTGTTTCGAAAACTGTTAATGCGAAAACAGTTGAAATAATTATGGCAGCGCCTGATTGGCCTCCAACTCGTTTCATGCAAGAGTATTTTAACTCTAACTTTCCTCAGACAGGTGATACTGAGATAAAGTTAACACTAGATTTTATTCCATGGGATAACTTCTATACAAACGTAGCAGCTTCACTTACTTCAGGTGAGCAAAAATATTCAATGATTGTATCAGACAGTCAATGGCTAGGTGCATTTATTGAAGGTGGCTACTTTCAAAAATTAAATAAATACATTGATGCAGATCCTGAACTTCAAGCTATTTTTGATGATATGCATCAAGGTTACAAAGAAGGTTACACAACTTATCCATATAAGAGTGAAAACTATTATGGCTTTCCTCAATTCCCTGATAACTATGTAAACTTCTACAGAACTGATATTTTCTGTAACCCTGATGAAAATGCAGCTTTCAGAGCTAAGTATGGAAAAAAACTTCCTTGTACTTATGCAGACTGGGAGATTGTAGTTTGGGATGATATTTTTGATATCAATGAGTTCTTAACTCGTAAAAAAGGTGAAATGTTAGCTGGTAAACCACTTGAAGATGACATGTTTGGTGTAACATATCAAGCTGGTAAAGCTTACGACTTCTCTTCTATGCAAATAAACGGTTTCTTCTGGCAATACGGAGGAGATATATGGAGAGAAGATCAACAGCCTGACGCACAAGCTATTGGTGTTGTTAATTCAGATATTAACGTTGCAGCACTAACTAAATACCTGGACTTACTTGCAACTATGCATCCTTCTCATAAGACAGGGGGTATGGGTATTTTTGAAATGCAAGCTTTATATCTAGAAGGTAAAATTGCTTCAATGATTAACTGGGTTGGTTTAGGTGCACCAGTTGTTGATCCAAATTTATCTAAAGTTCACGATATAACTGGCTATGCTCGTCAACCAGGCACAATGCAGGATGATGGCACAATATCTCGTTGGGCCAATCTTGGAGGCCAACCATTTGTATTAACAACTTGGATGACTGATGAGGAAATAGATGCAGCATTTAAAATTATTAAATGGTGGTTATCTTTTGATACCCAAATTGCAGCTGTTAAAGCAGGTGGTCAAAGTTGTATGAAGAGTATTATTTACTCTGACGGATACAATGCTTTAGCTCCATGGAATGCAGCTTATGTTGCAAGTATGGACTGGCAAAAAGATGTTTGGCATATTCCAGAATTCTTTGAATTATTAACTCAACAACAAGAAGAGTTTGACAAAGCAATTACTGGTCAACAAGATGCTCAAACTACTCTTGATAATATCGCTGAATTCCAACAAGAATTGTTGGAAGAAGTTGATAGAATTCAATAATAATTAACATTAAAAAAGCCCAATGAAAATTGGGCTTTTTTTTCAAATTACTCTATAAGAAATAATAATTATGAATAATAATAAAGGTTTTCTCTCTTGGTTTTTGGATCCTAGTCGCAGAGGCCCTTTACTAATTGCACCAGCAATTATAGTTTTGTTACTTGTAAATATTATTCCACTAATGTGGTCTTTTGGCCTAAGTTTTTTTAAATACAGAGCAAATACTTTAAAGCTTCCTAAGTTTAGTTGGTTTTATAGTTACGAAAAAGTTTTAACTAAAGATAATATTTGGGAGTCTCTTCAAACTACAGCGATAATTGTAGCTGGAAGTGTAGGCCTTCAAATGATTTTAGGATTTCTCTTGGCACTTTTATTTGCTTCACAATTTCCGCTAAGAAAAATTCTTCTTATGTTTGTATTAGCACCTATGATGCTAAGTAATGTTGCTGTGGCAATTTATTTTAAATTATTTTATGAACCAGAATTTGGTCTTTTAAGTCAATTTGTACAATCATTTATTACTGGTGAAATGTATGTTTTACTTTCAACTCCTGCTGGAGCACTCATTGGTGTGATTGTTGCTGATGCTTGGCAATGGACTCCTTTTGTTATGTTACTAGTTTTAGCAGGTTTAGTTAGTGTTCCTAAACACTTATATGAGGCTGCAGAAATTGATAGGATGAGTTGGTGGAGAAAGTTTACCACTATTACGTTTCCATATGTTAGGAGCTTATTATTACTTGCAGTTTTATTTAGAACAATTGAAACAGTTAAAATTTTTGATTTAGTATTTATTCTAACTAATGGAGGACCTGGAACAGCTACTGAAACTATTGGTGTTCTAGTTTATCGAACTGCGTTCCAATTTTTTAGAACCAGTAATTCTGCTGCAATGGGTTATATCTTACTTTTTGCAGTAATCGTATTAACAAGTTTATATTTGTATGTAATTAAGCAAAGAGAAAGTGAAGATATATGAAGAAAAAAGCAATAGGACAAGCTGGTTGGCTTTGGACAGGATTAGCTAGTATTGTAGCTTTCATATATTTTTTTCCAGTTCTTTTTATTATTTTAACAGCTTTTAGATCTAGAAGTGATACATTAGCAACACCTCCTAAATGGTTTTTCACACCTACTTTTGAAAATTTTTATCACATATTTTTTAGAGCGATGGCAAACAGTACGGAGTATGTTGCAACTGGTTTTCATGTATATTTTTTTAATAGTATTTATATTTCAGGAATGAGTGTATTGCTTGCACTGTTAATTGGTACTTTAGCAGCATACGGATTTTCAAGGCATCCACTTAGAGGTAATGACACTTATTTGTTCATTATTCTGACTACAAGAATGCTTCCTCCCATAATAGTTATTGTTCCAATATTTTTGATATTTAGAATCACAGGTCTAGCTGGAACTTATACAGGCATTATATTGATGTATACAGCTTTCAATCTTCCTTTTTCTATTTGGATGATGAAAAGTTTTTTTGATGAATTAAACACAGAAATAGAAGATGCTTCAAGGATGGACGGTGCTTCAGAAAGATCAGTATTCTTTGGTGTATGTATTCCTCAGGTAAAAGCAGGATTAGCTGCAACATCAGTTTTTGCACTTATACTAACTTGGAATGAATTTTTATTCTCACTTCTACTTACAAATAAATTAACAAGAACAATGCCGCCAGCAATGGCAAGGACAATTGGAGGAGAAATTAATGTAGATTATGGACTATTAGCGGCCATGATTTGTTTATTTATCATTCCAATTTTCCTAATAACTTATCTTCTTCAAAATCAACTTTTAAGAGGTGTCACCTTTGGAACCATTAAAAAATAATGTCTACAATTGAATTACAAAATCTTACTAAGGCATTTGATAAATTAATTGCGGTAAATAATGTCTCACTAAAAGTTGAGGAGAATGAAGTACTATGTTTATTAGGCCCCTCTGGTTGTGGCAAGACTACTACGTTAAGAATGGTTGCGGGTTTGGAAGTGGCAACATCTGGTGATATATTAATAGGTAATAATAATGTTAACAATTTAGATACACGAGATAGAAATTTAGCAATGGCATTTCAGTTTTATGCACTTTATCCAAGTTTAAGTGTTGCAGAAAATTTAGCTAATCCACTTCATGCTGAAAATTTGTCTGATGAGCAAATTAAGAAAAAAATATTTGAAGTTGCTGATATTTTACAATTAAAAGACATTATAAATAGAAAGCCGCATCAACTTGCTGAGGGAGAAAAACAAAGAGTAGCTGTTGGAAGGGCCATTATCAGAGATCCTCAATGCTTTTTATTTGATGAACCTTTAAGTAGACTTGATGTACAACTTAGAGAACAAATGAGAGGCCAGATAAAAGAAGTTTTATCTGATTTAAAAAAAGCTACAGTTATTGTAACACATGATCAACTAGAAGCTCTGACAATGGCAACAAAAATTGCAGTTATGAGAGATGGTTTAATAGAGCAAATATCTTCTCCACACGACATTTTCGCAAAACCAAATAATACATTTGTAGCTGGATTTATAGGTACACCTCAAATGAATATATTAGATTGTAAAATAATTGAAATTAATTCATCAATAATGAAAATTAATATTTTGGGTCAAGAAGTGAAGATAGATTTTAAAACTCCATTAGATGTAAATACGAATGATAGTTATTTTATAGGTATAAGACCAAGAAGTTTTGAGATTGTTGATAATAATGAGTCGGATAATTTTTCTGGTACAATTGATCTAATAGAAAATATGGGTTCTGAAATCTTAGTTCATATCAAAATTAATGAATCAACTTTCAGAGCAGTTCTAAGTAGATCACACAGATTAAATATTGGTAACACAATAAATTTAAAACCAAAAGAAGGACAAGTGCATTTATTTAATAAAGATGGAAAGGTCATTAGAGATGAATAAACCAAACCAAGGTCTTACAAAAAAACAAGCTAAAGTAGTTGAGAGAGCTATTGTTGGTTTTAGTATTCTTTCATTAGTTTTTTTATTTCAACCATTTTCCATGACACTATATAGCATTGGATGCGTAGCAGTTGTAATTGGGGGACTATCTTTTAATTTAGTACCTTTATGTGTTGAGGGCGTAAAGAGTTCTCAATTAATTAAAATAGGATTAATAATTTTTGTTATATTAATTATAGTAGCTTTAGTGGCTATAGGTTCAGGTTATTTATATAGTTACTATTTAGAGTCCTCACGTTAATCAATCTCATGTTTTTTACATGAAATATTCTTTTAATAAAAAAATTATAGCAATAACAGGAGCTGCCAATGGAATTGGAAGAGCAGCTTCAATTTTGCTTGCTAAAGAAGGCGCAACAATAATAGCAATTGATAAAGATAAAAAATCTCTTAACAAATTACAAACAAAGTTAAAAAAAAATTGTGTATTAAAAAATATCAACTGTACAGATATTGATGATATTAACAAAAATTTAAAAAATATTAAGAATATTGATGGTCTAGTTAATTGTGCTGGAATAGTTCCTCAGGGTGATTTGATGAACTGTTCAATACAAGATTGGGATGAAACTATAAAAACAAATTTAACTTCTGTTTTTTTTGTAACTCAATATTTTATGAAATTATTCTTAAAAAAGAATAAAGGCACTATTGTTAATATTTCCTCAGTTGCTTCTTCTATAAAAGGAGTTAAGAGAAGATTTGCATATTCAGCATCAAAAGCTGGAATCATCGGTTTGACTAAATCAATTGCTGCAGATTATTCTAAAAAAGGTATTAGATGCAATGTTATATGTCCTGGAACAGTGGATACTCCAACTTGGAGAAAACGAGTATTAACTTCTAACAATCCTTCACAAGCAAGAAAAGATTTTAATTCAAGGCAGATTATTGGAAGAGTTGCCAAGCCAGAAGAAATATCTGATCTAATTTTATTTTTGTTAAGTGATAGATCTTCATTTGTAACTGGATCAGTTTATAATATTGATGGCGGGATGAGTTTGTAATGAATGGAGATCAAATATTTAATTCAATTAATAATATACAAATTAGTATTAAAAATCATAAAGATGAAATAGAAAAGCTAGATCAAGAAATTGGTGATGGTGATCATATATTTAATATTTTAAGAGGTTTAGATGAAATATTAAATTTGAAAGAAGAATTAATGGACAAGCCTATTGATCATATATTTAAACAATTAGGAATGAAAATAATGACAACAGTAGGGGGATCATCTGGTGCTTTATTTGCTACATTATTAATGGGGATGTCAAAAAAATACAATTCAGATTTAAATGCTTTACATAATTTATCTGAAATGTTTTTTGAAGGTGTTCAATCAATGAAAAAAAGAGGCAAAGCAGATGTGGGTGAAAAAACAATGCTTGATGTTTTAATTCCAGTTTCAAAAAGTTTAATAGAATTACAAAATGAAACAGATTTTGAAAAAGTTGCTAATAATATAAATAATGTAGCCAAAGATGGAATGTTGTCTACTAAGGATATAATTGCAACAAAAGGAAGAGCTTCTTTTTTAGGGGAAAGAGCTAAAGGTCACATTGATCCAGGTGCACGATCTTCTCAACTTGCTATTGAAGCTATCTGTAATCAGTTTATAAATAAATAATATGAAAAAATTCGTTAACGAAGTAGAAAATATTTTAACAGAGAGCTTAACAGGTTTTGGAAAAGCACATTCTGATATTATCGATGTTAGATTATCGCCTGATTTTGTTTTTAGAAAAAATAAATCTCAAAATGATAAGGTAGCCCTTATTTCTGGTGGTGGCTCTGGTCATGAACCTCTGCATGGAGGTTTTGTAGGTTATGGTATGTTAGATGCAGCTTGTCCAGGTCAAGTTTTCAGTGCTCCAACTCCTGATCAAATGGAAGCTGCAGCAAATGAAGTTCATAAAAACAAAGGGATTCTCTTTATTGTTAAGAATTATTCAGGAGACATTATGAATTTTGAAATGGGTGCAGATATGATCGAGCATGAAAATCAAACCATCATTGTGAATGATGATGTTGCAGTAGAAGACTCAACCTTCACAACTGGAAGAAGAGGGGTGGCTGGAACAATGATAGTTGAAAAAACAGTAGGAAGTTTAGCTGAAACTGGAGCATCATTGGAAGATTGTAAAATTTTTGGAGATCATGTTAATAAAATGACAGCGTCAATGGGCGTTGCATTTACTAGTTGCACAGTTCCAGCAGCAGGTAAACCAACGTTTGAATTATCAAATGATGAAATGGAATTTGGCGTGGGTATACATGGCGAACCAGGCAGAAGAAGAGAAAAAATAAAATCTGCAAATCAATTAACAGATGAAATATTAGAGACAATTTTAGAAGATTTAAAACCTGATAATAATCAAGAAGTATTATTACATGTTAATGGTTTTGGAGGAACACCTCTTATGGAACTTTATCTTTTATTTGAATGTGGCCAAAAACTACTTGAGAAAAAAAATATAAAAGTATCTAGATCTCTTGTTGGGAATTATACTACATCTCTTGAGATGGCTGGTGGTTCTTTTACCGTAACTAAACTTGATGCAGATATTGCAAAACATTGGGATAGCGCTGTCCATACACCTGCTTTAAGATGGAAAATGTAGTTTTTATTAAATTCAAAAATATAACAAACTAAATAACATTTCCCTAAAATTATTGTAGACTTCATTAACCGTTATAATTATGGGTTTCGAATATTTATGAGTTCAATTAATATAGCAAAAGCGAAAAGGCTTAGATCAACACCTTATACTTCTAGAATAGAAAAACAAGGAGTGACTGCATACTCAATTTACAATCACATGTTACTACCTGCAGGATTTAAAGACTCTCTTGAAGACTCATATTATCATTTAAAAGAGCACGTTCAAATTTGGGATGTCGCTGCAGAAAGACAAGTAGAAATCTCTGGTGATGACTCAGCGAAACTTGTTCAGTTAATGACATGTAGAGATTTATCTAAATCTAAAGATGGTAGATGCTATTATTGTCCCATCATTGATGATCAAGGAGGATTAATTAATGATCCGGTTGTACTGCGACTTAATCAAAATAAATGGTGGTTATCAATTGCAGACTCTGATGTAATTTTGTTTGCAAAAGGATTGGCAATAGGGAAAAATTTTAATGTTAAAATCGTTGAACCCAATGTTGATATCATGGCAGTTCAAGGTCCTAAATCATTTTCATTGATGGAAAAGGTATTTGGTAAAGCTATAACAGATTTAAAATTTTTTGGATTTGATTATTTTGATTTTAAAGGTGCTAAGCACTTAATAGCAAGAAGTGGTTGGTCAAAACAAGGTGGATACGAAATTTATGTTCAAAATACTGAATCTGGATTGAAATTATATGATTATCTTTTTGAATTAGGAACAGAATTTAATGTTAAACCTGGTTGCCCACATTTAATTGAAAGAATTGAAAGCGCTTTATTATCCTATGGAAATGATTTTGATTTAAATGATAACCCTTTAGAATGTGGATTTGATAAATATGTAAATTTGGATAGTAATGTTAATTTTCTTGGAAAAGAAAAACTTAAAGAAATAAAAGCAAAAGGTATTTCAAAAAAACTTATGGGTGTAAAAATTAACCATGATCAAATAAATGTATCTAAGGCAATTGAGATTAGAATAAATTCTAAAAGAGTAGGGGAGTTACGATCTGGTGTATATAGTCCAACTTTTAAACAAGTAATTGGTATAGCCATGATTGATAAACCTTTTTTTACAGTAGATACAAAAGTGGAAATTACACTGAACAACGAAACTAAAACCGGAGTTCTTTGTAATATACCTTTTGTTTAATATTTGATTTGTCAAATAAAGATATTTTTTTAGCAATTTTAGTTCCTTGTGTACTAGGTTTTGGTTTTGTAATTGCCAAACCTGCTATGGAGTCATTTCCTCCAATATTACTTAATGGTTTGCGTTGGTCGTTATCAGGTTTAATAATGTGCTATTTTTTTCCATTTCCAAAAAAATTTATAAAACAAATGTTTATAATCTCAATAATTGGTGGAACAATTCAGTATTCGCTAAGTTTCTATGGATTAAAAATACTTGATGGAGCATCAGCAACTCTTTTTGTTCAGGCAGAAATTCCATTTGGTATTTTAATAGCATATTTTTTACTTGGAGAAAAAGTTCCATTGAAAAATATTATTGGCTTAATTATTGCTTTTGTTGGTATAGCTATACTAAGTGGAAATCCTAATTTAGAAGGAAAGTTAATAGGTGTTGTACTCATTCTTTCAGGAGCTTTTTTATGGTCTTTAGCGCAAGTTTTTGCAAAAGATGTTTCAGAAAAAATTGGAGGACTTGCACTAACAGCATGGCTAGGTATCTTTGCGGGCCCCCAATGTATTATTGCTTCATATTTTATTGAAGGTAATACTTTTAATTTTATTTACAATGCTACAACTGAGGCTTGGATGATAGTTATTTATTTGGCAGTAGGAATGAATGTTATAGGTTATAGTTGTTGGTACAGTGTTCTTTCTAGAAATCCTGTAAATAATGTAATGAGTGTTTTATTGTTATTTCCCGTAACAGGCTTATTAACATCTATATTTATTTTGAAAGAAACTCCAAATACATATGCTTACGTTGGTGGAGCAATAATAATATCTGGTGTAGCTATGATATTAATTAATAAAAAAATAAAAAATCATCCTTAAATTTTAATATTAGTTATTTATTAATAATATTTGTGATATGTTAATTACTATATGTATTCTGTAGTAAATATTTGCATTACATCTGAATCTGGAAAAAAAATGGAGTCTATTAATTCAATTAAAGTTATTGCAAATAAAGGCATTGTAAATGATAGATATTTCAAAGAAAATAATGATAAAAATAATCAAATTACACTAATAGAAAGTGAAAACGTAGATTACTATAACAAAATTTCAGGTACCCATTTACACCCTACTGATTTTAGAAGAAATGTTATTACCAAAGGAATAAGTTTAAACAAATTAGTAGGTAAAGAAATTTTAATCGGTGAGGTAAGACTCAAGATTCATGATTTATGTGAACCTTGCAGATATTTACAAGAATTATTAGGTGAAAAAAATTTAGTAAAGAAACTCTTAAATAGAGGTGGATTAAGATGTGAATTACTCACTAACGGTAACATAAATGTTAACGATCCTATAAAAATATTATAAATTAAATTCTATGTTTATAGTCTTATTAAAAACTTTTCATTATCTAGCAATTTTATTTGCTGGTGGAGTTTTGGTAGGAGGAGGATTAATCCATGCAGTTTTTACTCGTGCAAATCAAGTCCCTGATATTAATGTAAGTAAAGTTTTAAAAATATTAGGTTATCTTGGATTAGGTGCATTAATAATATTATGGATAACAGGGATATTTCTCTCAAACGTTATATACGGAGGTTTTGCAATTAATACTGCATTTACAATTAAAATTATAGCTGCAGCATTTTTATTAATCATATCATTTATTGTTAATATTCATGTTTACAACTCCAGTAAAAATCAGCAACCACCTAATAAATCTATTATGAAAATGGCAACTATGACTGGAAGAGGTCTTATTTTAATAGTTTTAGTTTCAGCAGCAATTGCTTTTAACTAGCAATGATCATGTACTCATAAGTTATTAAATTTTTTTATGCGACATAAATATCATTTAACAATTAGTATTGCTGTTTTTTTAACTTCTGGTTTGTGGGGATTATATTGGATTCCACAAAGGGCACTTCAAAATGGTGGGCTAACTGGTGGATGGGGAACAGTTGCTCAGTATTTAATACCTCTTATTGTATTAACTCCATTGATTGTATGGAAATTTATAAAAGGTAAGCCAACTGGTTTGCATCTGCCACTTATAGGATTATTTTTTGGAGGAGGTATTGCTTGTTATGCTAATAGTTTTCTATTTACCGATCTAATGCGAGTTTTTATTTTATTTTATTTAATGCCCGTTTGGACAACTATTTTTGAAATAATTTTTTTTAAACAAAAACCTAAATGGCAAAGGGGGGTAAGTCTTTTTTTAGCTTTATTAGGATTATGGATTGTGTTTGGTCAAGATGGTAATTTACCAATACCAGTAAGTGTTGGTGATTGGTTAGCTTTATTTGGTGGTTTTCTATGTGCAGCAGGGGCAATTAAATTAGAGGAGGCAAGTTCTGAAGATATAAGTTCTCTTTTATATTCATTCTTTTTTTATGGCTTACTGGTCACTATATTTACATCACTAATCTTCTCAGATGCATTTGGTCCATTTCCATATATTAAGTCCTGGACATCAATGTTGCCACTTCTCATATTACTCTCTCTTGTTTTTTTTATCCCTTCCAATATTGTTATTTTATGGAGTCCTAGCAGAATAGGGGCAGGACTTTTCTCTATTCTTGTACTATCAGAAATAATTTTTGGAACAGTTAGTGCTGCATTATTATCTAACGAAAAATTTGGTTTCCGTGAAGCTGTTGGAGGAACATTAATGTTTTTAGCAGGATTTGCAGAAATATTTTTAACTAAAAAAAATTAATTAGAAAATTCCTTAATTTTATTAAAACTAAAATGATGTCCAATATCACGTCCATATTGAACTTCAACTACTGTGCCTGACTCATCAATCAAAACATCAGTTATAACTATATCCATATATCCTTTAAATTGAAAAGGGATAAAACCTTTAACAACTGCTAAAAAGAAACTTGGCAATCTATATAGAAGAGCCAATAAAGTTTTTCCAATTGATCTTTCAACATTGTATTTTGAAAAATATTTATAATTTTCATCTGCTAAAGCAATAAAAGGAATGTTGTGTTTATCCATATTTTTTTTTAAAAAATCCTGAGGTGCGTGCCAAATAGATACATGTTGAAAATTTGGACCTAATTCACTCCATCTTTTTGTTATTTGTGAAATTCTTAAATTGCAAAGACTACAAGATGCTATTCTGTAAAATGTAAGTAATATTTTTTTTCCATTAGTCTCTTTAAGATTAAAAATTTTCCCTTCTGATGTAGGAAGTTCAATATCTAATATGTCACCTTTTTTTATTTTCATTTGAAATTTTTAATATAAAAAATTTAATAAAGAATTAATAAAATTTAATAACTATATTTTTTTAGCAGCGCTAGTTTCTCTTATGTTTGACAGTTTGGTATATCGATCTATCATTTGAGTTGTCTTGTGGCCACTCTGAGCCATGATTTCATGAGTTGGAACACCATTCATTCTGGCTTGTGTAATAGATCCAACTCGAAGGCTATGGCCTGATATTTTATTGCAATCTTCTATTCCTGCAGCTGATGCTCTTTTTTTTAAAATTAGAACAAAACTACTATCGTTTAAACTAACTTTTTGATTTTTATAATTCATTGTATATTTTTCAATCGTATTGGATTTATTTATTTTGTAGAAGAGGGGGCCTTTATCTATCATTGCAATTTCAAGCCAGTGATTTAAAGCTTTAACTGGGCAGTAATCATCTTCAGTAGCCGGTAAAAAAATCATTCTACCTTCTCCTGTTTGGTCAGTTTTAGAAAATGGAATAAGGACTTGAATACCATCATTTGCAAAATGTAAGTGCTCAAATTGCATCCCTAGAAGTTCTGACCTTCTACAAAATGAATAAAAACCTATTAAAATCAATGCTTTATCTCTTATATTGCTATAGTCTTCTTCATCATTTGGGATTGAGTCAATAATTTTAATTATATCATTTTTGAGAAGTTCTTTTGCTTGTCCGGATTTATTATTTTTTTCATCCCTTACTATGGCACTAATTGTTTCAGCTACGTTTGGGTTTTTTCTATCAAATTGAAATCCATTAATGCGATATTTATAAGTTATTGAAGCTAATATTCTTTGAATAGTAGAAGCTTTGTAAGGAGATGAAGAGTAGGGGTTATTATTTAATTTTTCTCTCCCAGGTATATTACTAGATCCTTTAAAAACTTTTGCCTCTGGATCTTCGTGAAGCCAGTCCATATAATTTGCTGTTAAAGCATATGCTGAATCAAGATCATCTACGTCAAGTGGATTACATAAATATTTGTTCTGACAATAGTTTGTAAATTTTAGCCAATCACCTTCATACTTATTTTGAGTATTTTTAGCTTTTGATTTTTGCTTAAGTTTTGAAACATTATCATTTATTGTTATTTTAACCATAATTATATAATACGATAATTACAGTTATCGTAACATATAGTCAAGTTAAATTATAAATCATTATATATCAATAAATTATTATAATAATATCAAGTAAGTAATTAATCTAATACCAACATATTGATTTTCATGTGAAACTATATACTGTATCTTGTGTATGAATAATGAAATTTTATTGCAGATTCCCGCCAATTCAAAGATATTTGTGCTTACGGGTGCTGGAATAAGTAAAGAGTCTGGAATTAAGACATTCAGAGATAGTGATGGTTTGTGGAATAATCACCGAATTGAAGATGTAGCTTCTCCAGAAGGATTCTATAGAAACCCTAATCTTGTCTATGATTTCTATAATAATAGAAGAAAAGAGCTCAATTCAGGTACTGAGGCAAATAAAGGTCATTTTGATCTATATGAATTAGAAAAAACGTTTAAAATCAATATTATAACTCAAAATATTGATGATTTACATGAGAAAGCAGGGAGTTCATCAATTATTCATATGCATGGTGAGCTAAATAAGGCTAGATGCATTATGAATGATAGTCACGTCTTTGACTGGTTTGAAGACCTAAATGAGACCCATAAATGCCCAGAATGTGACTCTCAAATGCGTCCTCACATCGTCTGGTTTGGTGAAATGCCACTTCAAATGGATGAAATCCATGATTTAGCAGAGCAGTCCGCCCTCTTCGTCTCCATTGGTACGTCCGGTGAAGTTTACCCTGCTGCAGGGTTTGTTACGATGTTCAAAGGCATGCGTAAACCAACAGTTGAATTAAATTTAGAACCATCTCGTAATCAAGATCAGTTTGATTTTTCAATTCATAAGCCTGCTACAGTCGCTGTTGAGGAATTTAAAAATTTATTAATAAAAAATATTAAATAATTTTTATTAACGTTATTAAATTTTTGTACACGATTAAATTTTTTATCATATTAAGAATCAGAAAGAGTTTTTTTATGAAGTAATGATGAATAAAAACTCAGAATCTTTTAATATTGCACGACATCAATACATAAAAGGGTATCAAGATGAGAAAGGACACATCTTCCCTACTCTCGATCTTATAGCAAAAGAATTTAGTTTAACTTTATCTACGTTACGTAAGAAAGCTGCTAATGAAGGCTGGTATCAAAAACGAAAACAATATCAAAATGTTAGAGAAGAATATGAAATGTGTATACAATTTAAAGGAAAGTATTCAAAATTAGCTTAAATATCGAGAAATACCCTTGTCTTTGTTGAATATTTTCAAACTGAAATACACAATTCATCAACTTAATAATATTCCTTTATATATTCATAAGCTCTTTCAAATAATACTTGATCTTTATGAAGTTGATATTTTAATAATGTCTGTCGTAATGATTTTTGAACTTCACGTTGACCAGCATTACTGTTTTGCCAATTTGGAAATCTAACAATTTTAACTATTGAATCAATATCGTTAACAATTCTCTCAACAACAGCTGGTGTTTGATCTGATTTTAATTCAAAGAACAATTCTGTTAATGCTGCTTGAGGTGTTTTTTCTTTTATTTCCTTCTCTAATTGTAGTGTTTCTTTAGCAAGTTTACATAACTCTTTTACAAAGTCTATCGAGGTTATTAGACCTTCTTCTAATTTATTCTGAATATCAATTAATCTTTCACTTAAATTTTTAAATTTTGGATCATTTTTATGTTTTTTAAAACGGTTAATAAGTATTTTTTCAATTTCTTTTACTTTTTTTGGATCACCGTCTTTAATAATATTTTCAATTACATTTCCATCTAAAACAAATTCTTCTAATTTATGTATATTTCCAGCATGTATATTTTCGTGAATTAAAGCAGTTGTTTTGGCTCCAAAAGTAAACCATAATAGCTTACCCGTATTATCGGTTGATGGCCTAACTGAGTCATAAATATTAGATAACCATTTATAATCATCATTATAGAAATCTAAAATTTTATCGGGAGATATAGACTCCCATAAATTTGATAAGAATTTATAATCTTTAGCAAAAGCATCTTTTTTTTCGTCTGTATTAATTTTTTGTTGAGCTAACTCTAATCCTTCAAATCCCTGAACAGATTTGTCAACTCCTTCAAAATGTTTTAATGTTTCTTCGACAGCAGACTTAAGTTGGCTCCTCAATTCAGAAATATTAGAAATAACAGAATTTACTTCTTTATCATCAAACTTAAGAGATTTTGCTATGTCATCAAATACTCCAAAATAATCAACAATATTTCCAAATTTTTTACCAGGATATGGTCTGTTTGTTCTGCAAATTGCTTGAATAAGAGTATGCTCTTTTAATGATTTATCTAAGTACATAGTCTGTAAAATTGGAGCATCAAATCCTGTTAAAAGTTTTGATGTAACAATTATAAAATTTAAATCTGAATTTTTATCATTAAATTCATCGACTATTTTTTCCTGTTTAGATCTATCAATTCCCCATTTATTTTTAAATTCTAAATCATCATTGGCTGTAGTTGTTATAACAACGCTACTTGTCTCTGTTTTAAAATATCTATCTAATTCCTTCTTATATAAAGTGCAAGCTTCTCTATCTGGAGTTACAATCATAGCTTTCAAACCATGAGGTTGTACTTTCTCTTTAAAATGCATTGAAATATCTTTTACAATTTTTTCAATTCTTTCAGGTGATTTTAAAAATGCAGACATTTTTGCTGATTTTTTGTTTAAAGCATCAGCTTCTTCATCAGATAAAGCTTCACTTTGTTTAAATTCTTCCATTGCTTTATCTAAAGTTTGTTGATCAACATGAAGATCAATTAGTCTTGACTCAAAATGCAACTTTAACGTTGCATTATCTCTAATGGATTGATCGAAAGAATATTTAGACAAATATCCACTACTATCTTTTTTAGAGCCGAAAGCCCAAAAGGTATTTTTATCTAATTTATTTACAGGAGTTCCAGTTAATCCAAATAAAAAAGCATTTGGTAAAGCTGATCTCATTTGTCTACCAAGGTCTCCTTCTTGTGTCCGATGAGCTTCATCAACTAAAACGATAATATTGTCTCTTAAATTTAAATCTTTTTTTGCATCTCTAAACTTGTGTATCATCGAGATTATTATCTTTCTAGTATCAAGCTCCAACATGTTTTGTAATTCTTTTATATTTTCAGTAGTTTCTATATTGGGAATATCTGCAGCATTAAATATCCCACTAATTTGAGTATCTAAATCAGTTCTATCAACTAAAACTAATATTGTTGGACTTTTTAACTCAGATAATTTTCTTAATTTTTGTGCTGCAAAAACCATTAGAAGAGACTTACCTGATCCTTGAAAATGCCAAATAAGTCCTTTCTTCTCTTTACCTTCTATAACTCTTTCAACTATTTTATTAGCACCTTCATATTGTTGAAATCTACAAATAATTTTTAAACGTTGTTTTTGTTTATTTGTTGTAAATAAAGAAAAGTTTTGTAATATATCTAGTAATCTCTCTGGACTCAATAAATCAATAAGCTCGTCTTTAATTTCTCCCAAACCTAATTTTTTTGCTACACTACTTTTATCATCATTAACTCTCCAAGGAGCCCAAAATTGTAGAGGATTTCTTATTCCTCCATAAAATAACTCTTTACCCTCTGTTGCAAATGATAAAATATTTGGAACAAATAATTGAGGTGATGCATTTTCATAAATATCATGAATTTCATGCGCACCATCCAGCCAACTAATAGATGGTCTAATTGTAGTTTTAGCCTCACCTACTACAACAGGAATGCCATTAATCATCATAACTATGTCTGGTATTTTAAGTTCATTATGTTGAATTTTAAATTGGTTTGTAATTATGTAACTGTTGTTTGATAAAATATCAAAATCAATTAGCTTAATAGGAATGTGTTGGTTATTTTCACCAAATGGCATTGTTTTATTACCTCGAAGCCACTCAAAAAACTCTTCATTTGCCCTAACAAGACCTATTTGATTTACTGAAATCAATATAGCTCTTAATTTGAAAATAACTTGATCTGCAAAATCAGATGTCTGATTAATTTCTGGATTTAAGCGTTTTAAAGCTTTTTTTATTTCTAACTCAATTAACACATCATCAATTTTTCTGTTAATACTGTCTGAGTCCTTATAAGTCCATTTATGTGTTTTTAGATTAAACTTAGAAGAATTATTATTAAGATTAACTCCACTTAAATTGTGAATTATGTAATGCTCTACAGTATTCAGTTCACTGAATATCATAGTTATATTAAACTATTAATAAGGCTAGTTTGCAACATTTTTGATTTTGAAATTCTATTTTTACACATAATAAAACTATCGTTAATAAGTGATAGCTCATCAGCAATTTTTTTTTGAATATTAATGGGTGGCACTCTTACAAAAGTTTCTCTAAAATCATTCAAATCAAGAATTTTTCTAGTAGCTCCTTTCGATTTTCTAGTGAATTGGTTTAAAATTTCTGGGTTATTAAAAACAAATCTCTTGAATTCTAAATCCATTTTAACTTTGAATTTTAAATTAACTAAATGATAACTATATAATGTATTAGGAAGATTCTCATAAACAACTGCAGAGTGACCAATATCATCTGATGTTTCCGAACTTGGATTAAAGAGAACATCACCTAAAGAAACTTGGTTATTTTTAATTTGTGTTGAATTTGCTGTAACTTTCATAAATTCTATTTTTGAGTCAATTTTTTTGTCCACAGAAGTATAAACATCCATATAATTTATAAGATTAATTTCTTTTTCATTATTTCTGTTTTTTTTATCAACACTACTTGTAGAAATTAAACCTAATTCGTTTATCTTTATTAATTTCCAATTTTCTGGAAGATTTTTTTTATTTTTTACTAAATTATGTCCATTTAAAAGATTTATAGTCTTTGCATCATAATAAATTTTAATTTTTTCAAGTAAGACATCTTCATTTAAGATCATTTCATTAATAGAATTAAGTAATTTAGTTATTTTTTTTTGCTCATCGATACCAGGAAGGAAAAAAACCTGTTCAGCTAAAGTTTTCCAATTAATTGTTGGTGAAAGTGATCCCACTGAAATTTCAATAGCCTTTTGCCAAAATTTTTCTGATAATAAAAAATAAGGAAGAAAATCAGGTAAAATGTTATGAGTCTTTGCTCTTAAAACCAATGAATGAGCAGATGCAACTGCATCAAAATCCGCAATAGCTACACGCTTTAAATATGCATTACGCTTTGCAAAAATTAAATCTCCTTTATATATTTTTAATTTATCACCTATTAAAGATGAGGTTTCTCCATATCTTTTAATCTTTAATGATCCAGAATCTAAATGCTTTAAGCCAATATAATGATCTAATCCAGATTTATCTGGTATTATTTTTTCTACAATATTTTCAACAAGATCAGAAAATTTAAATTTAATTAACTTTTGATTTTTTATTTTTTTTTGCATAGTTTTTGTATAAAATATAATTTATTATTTTATTCACACTTTCTTAAGTAATTTAGTAATAGTCTCTTCCAATTTTTTATTAGATTTTAACCAATCTTTATAAACATTCAAAGGATCTAAAGTATTTTCATTATCTACATTTTTTACATATAAAGGAACATTGAGATTTGCATTTTTTTCATTAATTTCATTAATCTCGGCAACATAAGAAAAATTTTCAATACTTTTAAAATCAGAATATGCCTTATAAATTTTTGAAATATGTTTAGGTAAAAGATAACTAATAGTTTTTTCTTTTTTCAATTCTTTTCTTGCATCAATAAAAATTACTTTACCTTTTCTTTCTTTAAGTTTAGCATTATTTGTAATTAATAAACAAGATTCCATTGTGGAGTTGTAAAAAAGATTTTTACCAAGACTTATTATACATTCAACAATATCTTCCTCTATCATTTTTTTTCGTATATGAGATTCAGAGTTTCTAAATAATACCCCGTATGGCCAAAGAACACATGCGCGTCCATTTTTATCATTTAAACTTTTTTGAATGTGTTGTTGAAAAGCATAATCAGCACAACCTTGAGGAGGAATGCCCCAAATATTTCTTCCATAGGGATCATTAGAAAAAGATTTTTGGTTCCATGATTTTATTGAGTAAGGAGGATTCGCTAAGATTACATTAAATTTCATAAGAGAGTCATTTGCAATAAAAGTTGGGTTTGCGAGAGTATCTCCTCTTGATATTTTGAATTCTTCAATTCCATGCAAAAACATATTCATACGAGCAATTGATGATGTGATAAGATTGATTTCTTGACCATATAATTTTAATGTTCGATATTCTTTGCCTTCGTTTTTTAAATGCAGAGCAGAATTAAGTAATAATCCTCCAGAACCACACGTTGGATCATAAATACTTTCCCCTTGTTTTGGATTCATAATAATTGTCATTAATTTTACAACTGTTCGATTAGTATAAAATTCTGCAGCAGTATGACCACTATCATCAGCAAATTGTTTAATTAAATATTCATAAGCGTTTCCAAGTTGATCATCTGGAACATTTGATAGATTAAGTTTAAATTTTGAATAATGTTCTATTAAGTTATTTAGTGTTTCATCTGATAGTTTTTCTTTATTAGTCCAAGATGCATCACCAAAAATACCTGATAAGGTATCTGGATTAGCTTTTTCTATTAAATTCATAGATTTTTGCAAAGATGCTCCAACATTTACAGTTACTTCCCTGACTTTATTCCAATGAGCTTCATTAGGTACTTGAAAATTATGATTTTCTTTAAATAATGCATACTCCATATCTCCATCACTTTTGTCTAGAGCATTTTCAAACTCTTCATCGTAAACATCACAAATACGTTTAAAAAATAACAAAGGGAAGATGTATTGTTTATAGTCTCCAGCATCAATTTTGCCGCGCAAAGTAGTGGCCGCTCCCCATAGATATTTTTCTAGTTCCAGTTGATTCAAAGATTAAATTCCTCTAGTATTTTTTTAAAGTTTTTTTCAGACTCTAATGTATTATCCCAAGCTTTTTTTAAATTTTCAGAGACATTCTGTATTGAAGGATAATTTTTTTCTAATTTCTTATCAATATACAAAGAAATAAGCAGACTATATCCATTATTAATAAAGTCTTCCATAGAACAAATTTTTACGAAGTTCTCTACATTTTCATAATTAGAATACCACTCAAAGATTTTTTTTATATGTTGTAGTTCCAAATAATTTTGTGCTCTACTAACTTTTATTTGTTCTGAGCCATCAATAAACAATATTTTTCCTTTTTTGTGTTTTTCTTTTTTATTATTAAAAATCAATATGCATGGAGAAAGATTTGTACCATAAAAAATATTAGGGCCAAGTCCAATAATAGCATCAAGTAAATCTAGCTCTATTAATTTCTTTCTAATTTTTCCCTCACTTCCCTTTCTAAATAAAACTCCTTCAGGTAGTACAACTGCCATACGACCATTATTGTTCATTGACTTAATCATATGTTGCACCCAGGCCATATCACCATTGCTTTTTGAAGGTACTCCAGCAATATTTCTTCCAAAAGGGTCATTAGCCCAATTTTCTGCACCCCAATTTTTTAGTGAAAAAGGTGGATTAGCAACTACACAATCAAAAGTTTTTAAATTATCTAACTCAAAAAAACCTGGATTACGAAGAGTATCGCCTTTAAAAATATTAAAATCTTCTGCGTTATGAAGAAATAGATTTATACGTGCAATAGCACTTGTAGTTAAATTACTTTCCTGACCATAAATTTTTAAAGTCTGAGGATTTAAATTAGATTTTTTTAAATACTCTAAGCTTTCAATTAACATTCCCCCTGTACCACATGCAGGATCATAAATACTTTCATTTTCTTTTGGATCAATAATTTTGGTCATCAAATGAACAACTGATCTAGGCGTATAAAATTCACCTGCTTTTTTATTTGTTAAATCTGCAAAATGTTTAATAAGATACTCGTAAGCATTACCTAATACATCTGCAGAAACAGAAATGTTTGATAAATTATATCGAGAAAAATGATCAATTAAATTATTTAGTAATTCATCTGAAAGTCTTTCTTTATTACTCCACTGAACATCTCCAAAAATACCACTTAAATATTCTTGATTAGCTGATTCTATTTCTCGAATAGCATTTTGAATTTTAATACCTACATTTACTGATGTTTCTCTTATATCTTTCCAATGACTGTTTTTAGGGATAATAAATCTATGAAATTCTTTTAATAACGCATATTCTTTATCATTTCCTGATTCTTTTAAAGCTAATTCATATTCTTCATCATAAACATCTGAAATTCTTTTGAAAAAAAGCAAAGGAAAAATATATGATTTAAAATCAGATGCATCAACTGGACCTTTTAATATCCATGCCGCTTTAGAGAGATATTGCTCAATTTCTGATAAAGTTAATTTTTTATTCATTGTGTTAACTTTTTTTTGAAACGTCCATTTGGATGATAAGATTAGCGGAATCTTAAAAAAAATAAAGAATTAACATAACAAAGTACTTTATTTTTCTATTAATCAGGATTAGTACCCAAAAATATTGAAAAAAAATCATAAACAGGAATTGTTAAAAGAAGGTCATAAATTTTTTCGAGATCGCTTTGATTATGCTTCATATATCTCTTGTCCTTATTGCGACTCTCATTATCTAAGATGTCCAGATGAACAAGAATTCAGAAGGCTTGTTAATTTGAAAAAAGTAACAAAAAATGATTTTAACTATACAAATATTTGTGAAGAGTGTTCTAAAGTGTTTGTTGAAAAATTTGAAGACAATGACCCTGAATTTGAAGTAAACACAGATTTGTATTATTCTAATACTGGCGTGTATGAATAAAATTTTTTTAATTACTACCTTTTTTATTTCTTAAATTAATTAATAAATAAATAATAAAAGGAATAATAAATAATAGACCTGCAAGAGAAAATAAGAAGATTAACGGACCTAGTATTTTAGATTCTCTCATGAAATTAGCAATACATTGATCCTGCATAGTGCCGTATTCTGTTATATATGGATCATCATTCACTACATCTTTGCAATATTCGACTGCATCAGAAAATAAAGGTGCATTGATAAAGTCTTCAATAAAATTAATTGGTATACTAAAAGTAATCAAACTGAATAAAACTGGTATTGATAAGAAGTAGAACCAGAAACTTTTTAGCATTAGTCTAGAACAAAGTAATCAGACTGTATGTAAATATTAAATCCTGCCCAAATTGTAGTAAAGACTGTTAAGAAAAGTACCACATATAATATTTCTTTTAATCCTGGTGATGGTTCAATAGCTATTTTGTGTAAGTAGTACAACCACCCTCCTACAGCTAAGCTTGTTATTAAAAAGGTAATCATTGAAAAGTATTCTGTTTCTGCTGAAGCAATACTGCTGAGTATTAATAAAACAAGGTAAGTTGAGCTAAAAAGAAAAAAACGTGAAAGTGAAATCATATGGTCTCCGAGTAAGTGAGAGTATTTAATGGCACTGCGAAGGAGTAATAAATGAAATTTACGAAGACAACATAATGAATATTCCTACTACACAGTGCCACGTAAACTTTTTAAATTTCAAATTAGGCAAGTTCGAGGTCTAATTGTGTTTAATTTAAGAAAAAATGAGAAGAATCAGTGTTTTTTCATTTATAGAAATTTTAAAAATTCTTTATAAAATCTTAAAATTGTCTTATCTAAAATAATATCACTACGTTGCAATGGCTCTATTAATTGAATTTTTTCTAACTCTTTACATCTACTTAAAGCTACGTAGACCTGACCATGCACAAAACCACCACCGTGACCTAAATCAATAGTACAGCTATTCAATGTTAATCCTTGAGATTTATGAATCGTAACTGCCCAACCAAGTCTTATTGGAAACTGGGAATATGATGCTGTCTCTTCTTTATAAATTTTTTCCTTACCATCATCATTTTTTTTAGTAACATATTTAAAGCTACTCCATTTTTCCCTATCAACCTGTACAGAATTTCCATCAATCTCAACTTGTAATGAGTCTTCATCATAATCAATAATTTTTCCAATAGTGCCATTAATCCATAAAGGGTCATTGTTTTTAGTAAATATGATTTGGCATCCTTTTTTTATTCTCAACTCATAAGGTGCTGGTAATTGCTTATCAGCTTTACCTTTAAAATAATTTCCTTGATAATCAGCAATAAATATTTTTTCTTCAGCATCAATTAATTTTAATCTTTTTTCATTAATTTCTTCTGCTCTTGCAGTACGGCTCGTCAATGTTAATTCAGTTTGGATATTTTTTTTATTTTCATAGCATAATTTATTAATGACGCGAACTATGTTATCCAAATCTTCACCTGTTCTTATTTTTCCTAAAATTTCTAAAAAATTACTATCGTTTTGTCGAAATACTTTAGTTAGATTATAAATTTCAGGCTCTACTCTTTTCAAACAATGTGCACTAAAAAAGAAATTTGTATCATAATATTTAGAATAAATTTCTACTTGGTCTGAAGTAACTACTGGGGGTAGTTGAAATAAGTCGCCAAAAATTACAACTGTTACACCACCAAAAGGCAGTTTATTTTCACGGTGCATTTGTAAACTTTGAGATACAGCATCAAGTATATCTGGCTTAACCATTGAAACCTCATCTATAATTAAAACATCCATTTTTTTTAAGACTGTTACCACATCTCCATAAAGTTTTTTAGGTGACGGTAAAGGTTCTAGAGGCAATCTGAATAAAGAGTGTAGTGTTGTTCCACCTATATTCCAAGAAGCGATACCTGTAGGAGCTGTTACAATTACTCTTTTGTTAGGAATTGATATAATTTTTTTTATTAAAGTACTTTTGCCTGTTCCAGCTGAGCCAGTAACAAAAATAAACTTTGAGTTTGATGGAGTGTTATTTTCAACTGATTGAATTACTTTTTTAAACTCTTCAGTCATTTCAACTTCTGCTTTATTTTTATCAGCAGGAGTTACATTTTTATTAACAAATTCACCAAATTTCATAAATTATTAGTTTAATACAGATTACATAGTATATTATTAATTTCAATGATTTATCAATTTTCTCCATCGGAGCTAGATTACAAAACAAAGTGCTCCAGATGCTTCTATCTTACTAAGAGAAAGCAATTAAGCTTAGGTGATTTTCCCCCACCTGTATTTTCAAGTTTTGATGCAGCTCAACAAAACTACTTTAGAAGTAAAAAAGTTTCTGATTTAACTAATGAATTGCCTGAAGGAAAATTTTTAGACAAAGAAAGTATTCCTGGAACAATTATTTCAAAAACACTTAAAGATAATAAAAAAAGACCTTTCTATCTAAAAGGTCGCCCCGATTTAGTGATAATTTTTGATAACGGAAGCTATGGGATTATTGATTTTAAAACAACTAATTTATCATTAGATAAAGCTGAAAATTATCGAAACCAATTAGAGGCATACGCACAAATATTTACTCATCCTGGGGAACTTAAAACTAAAACTGTTCCTAAGCTTTCGCCTATTACTGAAATGGGCATTTTACAATTCTATCCTCATTCAATTTCAAGTCATAAAGATAATTTTAGTAATTTAAAACTTCAGATGCAATACTCTTCTTTACAAAGAAATGAGAAAGAGTTTTATGTACTTATTACTGAGCTAATTGATTTATTATCAAAAACAAAAGTACCCTATTACAGTATGGATTGTAATTTATGTAAATTTTCTATTAAACAGGCTGAATTTGAATAAAAATTACTAACTGTAAAAATATTAAATTTTTTTTGAAGAATTAGTTTTAAATTTTGTTTATTTAGTTTTTACATATTTTATTTTATTAAGATTGAATGATCTCCATCCATTAACATCCACATCAAATACCACTAATACATTTAAGTTTTGATGCTTACTAGATTTACTCTTAGGCATTAAATTCTTAGGTATAAGTGACGATTTTAATGTACAGTTCATCTTACGGTATGTGCCATCATTCTTTCTAAAATTTACTTCTATTAAACCATCAAGTAATAATTTTTTTAAATCTTCTCTAAGAGTTTTACTCGATATATTAATTTTATCATTTGTCATAACATTTGAGAAGAAGTTATAGTAACTTAATGATAACTACAAGAAGGTAATCGATCAACATTGAATGAGAAACATAGATTTAATCAGATAAAGCTTTAAATACCCAATTGAGAGCAAGATATAAGACTAGAGTAATTACCATTAAAATAAATATCCATATTTGATTTTTGGATGCAAAAAAAAGAATACTTATTAAAAGAATTTCAATAAATATAAAAAATATAAATAAAATTCTTCTAAAAAATAAGGAAAACTTATTAAGCAATTTGATTTGTTAAATAAATTAATAAATTAATCTTTACTGCCAATGCTGAAAATTATCCCACCAATAACCATTGCAGCTATTCCTGAGAATTGATATATTGGATCAGGTAAGATTATACCTAGTAATTGATACCAGAGATCTCCACCATCTGTGTAACTCAAAATAGTATCTACCAAACCCCATAGAAAAATAAATCCACCTAGTATTTTAAACATAATTCATAGAAACACTTTTGTAAAAAAAAATCAAGATATTATATTGAATTATTTTCTACTTAAATAATTTAAATACATGAATCTAGCAGAAATTAATAATAATATAAAAACATACCAATACCATTCCGCATTTAATAACCAATCCCAATATTTAGCTACTAATAAAGCAAATACCATTGAGCTAATTTTTATTAATGATAGGTCATACCATTGAAAGTGATTTCTTATTAAATTCATTCTTTTATCGAAAAGTTTACTAAACATATAATTATTATATATAATTTAAAATTTAATTATATTTATTTATGATTTACTTAATTCCTTCATAATCTATAACAATTTTAAAAAATTTAAGAGCACATCAAATGGAAGTATATTTATATTTAATTATAGGTTTTATTTTACTTATTGGAGGTTCTGAAATTCTTATTAGAGGTTCTGTAAGTTTGGCTTCAATTTTAAATGTGTCTCCTTTTGTTATTGGAGTTGTGGTTGTTGCTGGTGGAACAAGTTTACCAGAATTAGCAAGTTCTATACAAGCAATACGATTGAATGTAGAAGATATTGTTATTGGAAATATAGTAGGATCAAATATAGCAAATATTATTTTAATAATTGGCGCTGTAGCTATTGTTCACCCAATTATTCAAGAAAAGAATTATTTTCAAAAACCGGATACATCTTTTTCATTTGTTCATAAAGTTGCATTTCATGTTGGAAAAAATAAGTCAGATTTTGTAGCAATATTAACATCAATATTTTTTATTTACTGTTGCTTAAAAGGTGAAGTAAACTTTCTTGATGGTATTTTAATGTTAGTAGGATTAGCTATTTTTATATATGCACTTTTTTCAAACAAAGAAAAAAAAATTGAAAAACATGAAGATCAAAAGCTAAATCTTTTAGTAACACTTATATTTTTAATAGGAGGATTATTTGGAGTTATAATTGGGTCATGGTTATTTATTGATTCTGCTTCAAGTATAGCAACTTCTTTTGGTATATCTGATACAGTAATTGGTATAACTATAGTTGCCTTTGGAACTTCATTACCAGAGTTAACTACAGGATTAATGGCTGCTTTTAAAAAACAGACAGATTTTGCTATTGGAAATATTTTAGGTTCAAACATTTATAATATACTTGGCGTATTAGGTGTAAGTTCTTTAATGAAAAATCTTTCAATGCCTATATTAGATAGAAAATTAGAAATACAAGAAATTGGGCTAAAATTGAATTTTGATAATCTAAATTTTGATGCTTTTTTTATATTATTAATAACTTTATTATTCGTCTATTTACTAAGAAAAAGAGGTAAGATTGGTAGAAAAACAGGCATCATATTTTTGTTCACCTATGTTATCTACATTGGTTTTTCAATTTAAATTAAAATAGTTTGATTTTTATTAAAATACATAGTTAAAATATTTTTATAAATGCAGAATTTTATCTTTATAAAAATAATATTTTTTTCTTTTTTTATCATCACTACTGCTCAATCAGAAGATACATATTTAAATAAATATTCAGAAACTTTTAAAAAATATTCAGAAGAAAAAAAAGAAAATTATATAGCAAATCAAAATATTAAAAAATTAAATGAAGAGTTAAAAGAAACTAATGCTCAAAAAGAAAAATTAATTAAAGAATTAGAAGAAGTTAATACTCAATATAGTGAATTAGATAATGTTAAAATAATTCAAATAACTCGCTCATCTGGTTTGATATTTTTAAGTTCTTTTATAATTTTAATTTTAATTATTTTATATTTATCTTTGATTATAAGTAGGCAAAGAAAATGGCGCAAAGAATTTTATGATGAAAATAATAATAAATTTATTGGTTTACTACCTGAGAGAATAGCTGAAACAATAGATAAAGTTGAGGAAGAATATAAAAAATTATATGAAAGTAATTCTAAACAATACGATAATTTTAATAAAAATTTACAACAAGTTGTTAATCTAATAGGTGAAGTTAGTAAAAATAACAGTGATAGTGTTTCAAAAATTAATGAACAATTAAGTTCTCTTAGAAAATTTAGTGATGAAAAAAATGAATTGGTTAAAAAATATCAAACATTTTATGATTTAGGTGTTTTAAAAAGTTTTATATTTGACATTATTGCCTCTATTGACAATTTAGAAAATAATATAAAAAAATTAGAAATTGAAAATAAATCTCAAGATTCAATTAATGCTATTAAAAGTGCGAAAGATAGATTGGTTATATTGCTAGAAAATGAAAATATTGAAGTCGTAGAACCAAATACAGATTTAAAATTTAATGATCCAAAGCAAACTGTTAGATGCAAAGTAATTGAAACAATTAAAACATCAGATTTATCTTTAGTTGGCATGATTTCATCTGTTATACATTCTGGTTATAACGGTGTAATTGGACCGAACAATGAAATAACCTTAATTAGAGAAGCATGGGTCAATATTTATTCAAAAGAAATCGAGGAGGAAAAAGAAAATGGGTAAAATAGCAGGAATAGATTTAGGAACAACTTTTTCAGCTTTAAGTATATTAAATGAAAGTGGAAAAGCAGAAATTGTAAAAAATTTTGATGGTGATTATTTAACAGAATCAGTTGTAGCATTTCCTTCTGAAGAAGAAGGAAAAGCAATTACCGGTAAAGATGCAAAAGATCATTTAGAAATTGAACCTGACAGAGTAATAAAAGAAGTCAAAAGAGACATGGGCACTGATAAAACTTACACAGTTGCAGGAAAAGAACATACTCCTTTTGGTATTTCTTCCATGATCTTAAAAAAACTTGTTCAAGATTCTGAAAAACAACATGGTAAAATTGAAGATGTAGTTGTGACCATACCTGCTAATTTCTCTAATGAAGCTCGTCAAGATACAGAAAAAGCAATTAAAGAAGCTGGTTTAAATTTCAAATATATTATTGAAGAGCCAACAGCAGCTGCTTTACATTATGCATCTTCAAATTCACTTGCAGGAAAAGTTATGATTTATGATTTTGGTGGAGGAACATTTGATATAACTATAGCCGAAATTAATGGTAAAGATGTTATTTGCAAAACCTCTCACGGAGATCAAAGATTAGGAGGTACTGATATAGATAGAATAATATTAGACAAAATGAAAGATGCTTATAAAAAAGACAAAGGTGTAGATTTAGTAAATAATAAAGCTGAAGAATACAATTTTACATTTTTGGCTGAAGAGATAAAAAAAGGATTAACAAAAAAAGAAAAAATTTCAAAAATGATTTCAGGTAAAGAAGGTGATATGAAATTCACTTTAACAAGAGAAGAATTTGAAAAAAATATTAGCACTATGATGTCTAAAATTGACTCTTTAATTGATGTAACTTTAGATGAATTAAATTTAAAAGAGAGTGATATCTCTAATATTTTATTAGTGGGAGGAAGCACTAGAATACCAATTGTTAAAAAAAATATTTTAAAAAGATTTAACAAAGAGCCACTAACAGGAGTAAATGTTGATGAAGCTGTATCTTTAGGAGCTGCTTTATATGCAGGGAAAAAAGCGGATCCAAAAAAGTTAACTGCTGCCCAAAGTGAAGAGTTAAAAAAAATAGACTTAAAAACTGTATGTAATTTTTATTTTGGATCAGTCATATTAAGAGAAAATACAGAAAAACAGAAATTAGAACCTTACAATGAAACAATGCTTGCTAAGAATACTCCCCTTCCATGCTCTCAAACAAAAACTTTTTATACTATGACTGATGGACAAACTGCAGTTGAATGTGAGATTAAACAATCTTTAGCTGAGCAAGGAGACCCTGATTTTGCGACAACAATTTGGAAGGGCCTTTTAGATAACCTTCCACCAAATAGACCTCAAGGAAGGCCAATAGAGGTAACTTTTTCATATGATGAAAATGGAATGATGCACTGCAAATATAAAGATGTAGAATCAAATATTGAAATGCCTGTTGATTTATCAATTGATAAAGATAAAGAATCTGATGCACCTACAGCTAATGATTTTACAATAGAGTAAATATGGAAGGAATATTATTACTTATATTAATTTTTTTTGGCGGTTGGATTATACGTGCTGTTTTTGGAGGAGCCAAAGCTGCTGTTAAAACAGTAGCGGGACAAGGATCGCTTTCAGAAAACTTACAAAACGAAATAGTTGGAATGGGAGAATTTCAATTTCGAGCAATTAAACAGACAAAACAAATTGATAATCAATCTAAGGATATGCTTTTTATGCAATTTAAAGGACTATTTCCTGCAGGTTTGACTAACAGGAATTTAAGTTTTTTATTTACAATTTATGATAACACTAATCCTCAAGAAGGTAGTTGGGTCATTTGTCATGTGCCTGGATTTAATGAAGTAACCTCCCCTACTTTTCAATATATTGCTGAAGATATTCCTAAGTTACAATCAGGTTATGGTTGGAAATCATGGGTGAATATTGGAATGGCACCTTTAGAATTTTTAAAGTTTCCAAAAAAAGGCAATCGAAAGTTAGAATTTCAATGTGCTATTTCTCTTCAAGGAAGTGAAGTGACTACCCAACATGGATATGTGAATCGAGGAAAAGAAAATATAATTGCGGTTTATAATTATAAAATGGATTTTGTTAACCAAAATTCAGGATATTTAGAAATTAGTGAAGAAAGAATAAAAGTTGAAAAAAGTATTATTTATTTATGTTTTTATATTGCAGCTGCAGATGGAGAAATAGATCCTAAAGAAGGTAAAATTATAAAAAATTGGGTTGAAGAACAAAGAGACGAAGCTCCACAAAATAGAAAAGAAGAAACTAAAAAACGTCTTAATGAAAATATTCTGAATGCTGTTAAACAAGCAAAATCTAAAGATCTTTCAATAAGTCAAGTTATTAAAGACATAAATGATAACGCAACTAAAGCAGAAAAATATGAAGCTTTGGAATTGGCTTTAGCAGTAATGTCTGCTGATGGAGTAGCAGATCAAAAAGAATTAGATGAATTAGATATTATTTCAAAAAAAATTGGTATTGATCCAAAAGAATATAAAAATTTAAGGGATAAAAATATTACAAAGGTAGATGTAGTAGCAGAAAAAGAAGAAACAAATACAGGTACTATTGAAGATAGAAAAAAGAAATTAGCAAGTTTAATAGGTTTTAATACTTCTTCCAGTAAAGATGAAATTAAAAAATATTTGACTAAAGAATTTGCAAAATGGAACGCAATGATTAATCTTAAAGATCAGAAAAAAAAGGATAGAGCAGAAGAAATGCTAAAACTCATAGCTGAGGCAAGAAAATTATTTATTGATCAATAATGTCTAAAATTAATCTTGATGACATTAGATTTATTTATGATGACCCAAAAGAATATTCCATAACAATAGATGATGATTACTTTCAAAATGACTCTGAAATTAGAAATAGAAGATTAAGATTAAGTACTCAAGGATTAAAAATTTCAAAAGAATTATTTCCAAGTATATATAAAATTACTGAAAAAATTAATGAAAAATTAAATTTAGAAGAAGAAATTACCTACTTTATTGAACCAAATAGTTTTCACAATGCCTACTGTCTACCAATTTCGTCTAAAGAAAGTGCTGTAGTCATTAATTCTGGACTTGTTGAATTATTAAATGATCAAGAAATGGAATTTATTATTGGTCATGAAATTGGTCATCATTTATTTTCACATAAAAATTACCCCAAAGTTACAATTGATGGATCAGAAAACATTGGATTAAAAAGATTATCTCAAGCTGCAGAGATCAGTGTAGATAGGATGGGTTTATATTGTAATAATAATTTGGATGCTTGCATAAACTGTATGATGAAAATTGCTTCAGGATTAAAACCTCCTAATATTAATTTTGACCACAAAACTTTTATTAACCAATTAAAAAATATTGTTGATTTGAAGGGTGATCGCAGTCAAATTTATTCTACCCATCCTATGATATTTGTAAGGGCAAAAGCATTAATAATTTACAGTGAAAGTGAACCTTATCAACAATCAATAAATTTATTTAAACAATTCAAACATACTAAAAAAGAAATGGATAATTATGTAAATGATTTAATTTCACAAAGCGAAGGATATGCTTATGATGAAGAGCAAACTGAAGAATTTAATAGTATAAAGATGTGGGCAGAAGTTAAATTAATGATTAGTAATAACTCTTGGACCAGTTCAGAAAAAAAAATATTAGAAAAATCAATTGGCATTAATCATCTAAATAAAATTGATGATATAATAAAGTTATCTAATCAGGCTGGTTTAAATCCTGTAAATGAAATAAACAAAAAATGGGAAAATATAAAAAATTCCTCATTAACAAAATCAAAAAAAGAAAAATTAATATCAGAGCTAGAGATATTATCTAAAGAGCTTATAGTTATGTGTAATCATAAACAAGAAAACTTAATAGAATCTCTGTCAAAAATAAGTAATGATTTAGGTATCAATAAAACAATCCACATTAATTTATAATTATTTTAGTATTTACCTAGATGTAAATATATTTATTATTTAAAAATAGATCAATTGATAAAATGAGAGATAAAATTGAAAATACATTAGAATATAGCATGTTTGCTAGCAGATGGTTAATGGCACCTGTTTATGTTGTTTTATGCTTATCACTCGCATTTATTATGCTCAAAGTATTACAAGAATTTGCGATGAGTATCTATTTTGTGGATCCAATAAAAGGTGTTGTTTGGTTTAAAATTCTTAATTATGGATTAACTGATCTCCTACTATCAGTTTTGCATATTGTAGATTTGGCTCTTATAGGAAATCTAGTTTTAATGATTATTTTTGCAGGATATGAAAATTTTGTATCTAAAATAGATATTGCTAGAAACAGTGAAGATAAACCATCTTGGATGGGAAAAGTTGATTTTAGTGGATTAAAATTAAAATTAGTTGCTTCTATTGTTGCAATATCAGGAATAAATTTATTAGAAACATTTTTGGACTTAGAAAATCACACTGATAGAGATGTATATTGGCAAATTATTATTCACTTAGTTTTTGTTGGATCGGGCGTTTTATTAGCTATAATGGATTATATAGCCTCTAAAACGACCCATACTGAACTTTAATAATTTACAATCCCCTTTTCTTTTTAAAAACAACTTTAATATGTAATGGAATTTTGTTTTTTTCTTAAATGTCTGAACATAAAAAATATAACAATCAATGAAATGATAACCATAATTTCAAAATAACCATAATTATATAAAAAATGAATTAAGATTGCTACTAACGGTCCAATATAAAAAAAAATTTGTTTTTTATAAAAATAATAATAAGATAAGAAGAAACCAAGTATAACTCCAGTAGAACCATGCATAGGTATTGTTAAAAAAGCTCTAACCCAAGCTACATCCTGCCAAGAACTATTAAAGTCTGATGCATTGTATACATATTGGAAATTTTCAATCATAGCAAATCCTAAGGCAGCAGTTGAGCCATAAACTAAACCATCCATAGGTTCATCAAATGCACTTAATCGCAAACAATAGAAAACAAGGATAAAATATTTTAATAATTCTTCTACTACAGGACCAGGTATTAATGTTTTTAAAAATAAATATGGTGAATTATTGTCAATCGTCTTATTAAGATAATTATCTGCATAAAAATTCAAATAACCAGCTGGAAAAGCGATTACTATACCTAAAATAAAAGTAATTATTATATATCTTTTAGGTTCAGGAAATTTATCAAATGTATAAAAAATATAAACTAGAACAATTGCTGGTATTATAGTAGCTAAAAATTGCATATAAGTAAAATTAACATTTTATGACAAAAGATAAAGAGAATAAAAATGATTCACTTAAAGATTTTATATTAGAAGAAAACGTTGATGAAGTTGAGAAAAGGTTAAATAATATTGAAAAAAATGACAAATTTAATCCCCCAAAGGATCCTTGGAATATAGAAAAAGAAGAAAAGAGTAATAATGATAAAGATTTTTCAAAAAAAGAAAAAATTAATAGTAAAAAAAGATCTGCAACAAAAAATTATATATTCTTAATATTAATAATATTTTTTATAATTGGTATATTTTTTTATTTAGAAAATAATTCATCAGTAATAAAAAACAATAGTGAAATAATCACAACATCTAAAAAAACAGATAATAATCAAAAAAATATTCTATTTTTAAATGAATATAGGCAACTCAATAAATCTCAAATAATAAATAAAATTGTAGATAAAAAAATATTAGGTGAATATCTCGAGACAAAAAATAAATTCACTGAAATTCACTATTCTGATGGTTCTTATTATTATAAATCTGAAAATAATACAAAAGAGAAAATTGGTAAATGGCAAATGTTAGGAGATACACTTTGTTACTTAAAAGAAAATAACAAAAGTATAAGTTCATGTAATTATATTTATGTTAAAAAAAATAATACTAAAAATATATATTTTGTAAATAATAAAAAAGAATATATTTTCGCAAAGTCTAATTCAATCTTAAATAACATAGAAATAAATAAAGATGAAAAAAAAATAGATAATAATTATTTTAATTTAAATTCAAACACGTTAGAAAAAATAGAATTTTCTGCAAAATGGTCAGAATATTTTAATGATACAGTTATAATTACTCTAAAAAATAATTCTATTTATACTATAAAAGAAATAGAATTTTGGTTTATTGGTAAAAAATGTCCCAATACCTCTAACCCTGATTTTTGGACTAATAAAATTAAAAAAAATTATATTGTTAATTTTCATCCAAACACCACTATAGAAATTAAAAAAAATAACATAGAAGTTGCTGATTTGTGTTATTTTTTAAACAGTGCAAAGGCAATTAAAAATTAATCTTTTTATTTTAGAGCTTTAATTATGTTCGTTTTAAGAAATATAAAATATTATTTTTGACACACTTTGGCCTTAGTGTTAGAGTTAATTCCTTCGAAGGTTTTTTGGTTGATTAAGAGAAAGGAAAAATGACGATAATATCCATAATAGACGATAATACATCCATACTAACATCACTATCACTTCAATTTCAATCTAAGGGGTACAAAACGATTACCTTCGCAGATCCAGAAAAAGCATTACTGTATCACGAAGATAAACCGGCCGATGCCTATGTTATTGATATGAAAATGCCCAAATTAACAGGGTTTGAATTCTATAGAGACTTATGCGCTGTTCTTAATAAAGATAAGCTCCCTGCTCTCTTCTTAACAGCCGTTGATAATCTTGAAGAAAGAGCCTTAAAAGACACCACTATTGGTGATTATGTTTTAAAGCCTTATAGTTTTAATATTCTTCATGCTCGCTTAGAAAAGGTCATGAGCTACTTTGCGAAGCAAAAGTCAGATCAAGTTTATAGATTAGGTAATTTAGAACTCTTAGAAGAACAGATATTATGCCGTTGGTTTGGCAAAAGTATTGAACTTACGAAAACAGAATTTGCTTTACTTAGACAGTTAGTTAAACGTCCACGTGTTGTTTATACTCGAGATCAACTCCTTGATGTGTGTTATTCACATGATATTGCGGTAACTGATCGCAATATTGATTCTCATATCAAAAGGTTACGTAAAAAATTTCGTCATGCACGTCCAGATATAGATTTTAATCGTATTAAAACTTCTTATGGTTCTGGATATTCATGGCACCCACAATCAGCGTAAGTAATTTCATAAAATAATCTTAGTCGTGACTTCTTTTCGACTAAATTTTTTTATATTTCATTTTTTGTGGCAGAGATAACAAAACGAATTGTATTATTTTTAATATCACTTGTATTAATCATATTATATCTTGTCTCTGCTACAACCTCCTACGCTGAAATAACATATGAATACGAAACAACAGAAAAACATTTTCGTTTTTATACAATTAAATGGATTGTTGAAAATGATGATACAAATCAACCTTATGTGTGTGGCACTAAAGTTTCCACGTTTGATATGAGTGGGAGAAAAATTGTTTTGGAATATTATTATCTCTTAAAAGAAAATAACGCAATTGTGACTCGTTTTGATGTCAGTGCTATACAAATGAGTGTTATGGATCCGGATTCAAATGAATTAGATGTCTATGACATCAAATTATATGGATCTATAATAACAAAAGATGATAAGGAAATTTTAGCGGGTATTCGTAATAATAATAGTAGTTATATGGGAGTTGGTACTGAATATGGTGAAATTGACAGAGAGGGAAATACCAAATTAATTAAAACTCTCTACAAAGGAAGATATGAAATTGAATTATACACCATTCCAGGTGTTAGTTTTAAAGTACCTATACGAGTTAATTTACAATACCGAAAAGAACAGGAATATAAAATTGATGACTGTATTGCTCAATTAATTGTTAGATATAAGAAAGAAAAAGAGTCTGGTATTTACATTAGTGAAGATTTTGTCCATAGAGTTGGATAAAAAATATACATATACCAGTATGAGGTAAAGCCGATAAAGAATTTATTAAGTTACATTTTATATTAATACGTATTATATTCTTCACTTATGATAGATAAACATTTTTTTGAAAATACAAGAATTCTTGATGGAGGAATGGGTCAAGAACTTTTAAATCGTGGTTTAAAACCTCGAGGTACATTGTGGTCTGCAGAAGCCTTAATAAAAGAAGAATATCATCAGCTTGTAATTGATACACATCTTGATTTTATCGATGCTGGCGCTGAAATAATTGTAACCAATACCTTTACTGCTAGAAAAGGAAGATTGATTCAAAATAATTGTTTAGAATCTTTTGAAGTAATAAATAAAAAAGCAGTTGAGCTGGCATTAAGAGCAAGAGATCTGTCCAAAAAAAATGTTTTTATTGCAGGAGGTCTTCCCAATCAAAAACAAACTTACAGTGCTGATTTAGGAGAGGACTTACATGAAATTGAAGTTCGTTTTAATGAACAAGCAGCTATGCTTAAAGATGGCATAGATTTTTTTTATTTAGATGTGATGGGTAGTGGAAAAGAATGTGAAATTGCTCTTAACTCTATTAATAAATATAATTTACCTGTTTTAGTTGGACTACATGTAAAAGATAACGGAAAATTACCATCAGGTGAAACTGTTGAACAAATTGTTAATGACAACCAAAATGATAAATGGATGGGAATTTTAACAGCTTGCGTTTCACCAAAAGCATATAATTTAGTAAAGAATGAATTAAAAAAATTAAAACTACCTTATGGTTTTAAACTAAATGCTTTTAATAAAATTCCTGATAATTATGTTGTAAGCTCTGCCGATTCTTGGGGGATTGAAGGAAATCCAAATAAAATATTAGGAGTAAATAAAGATTTAAATGAAAATGAATTTTTTAATATTGTTAGAGAATATATGGATGATGGTGCTACTATTTTAGGAGGTTGCTGTGAAATTAAGCCGTCTCATATAAAAGCTATTTCTCAACTAATAATCTGATTCAAAACGCACATTTTTGAACTTCCTCATGTGTTTTTATGCAAAGATGATTAAATTATTATATAGTTAATCAATGATTTTCTATCTTGTTACACCTCTAATACTTATTGGTGCTAGTTCACTCGGCCTTATTATTAATCCCTCTTGGTCTATTTCTCCCTTTATTTGGGTATTTGTATTGGTACCACTGATTGATTTAGTGTTACCATATTTAAGTAAGCAAGATGTGGATTTGAAAGAAAATGTGTTGCATAATTTTTCTATTCTTATCATCTTACCTTGCATCTTATTTTTAATCATATTTGGATTAATCGTCGTTTCTGATTCAAGCATAAGTATCCTTGTTGCTGCTGCTTTAGGTGCCGCTGTAGGAATGTCAGGAGGTTCAATTGGTATTACAACAGCGCATGAACTCATTCATCGACAGAATAAATATATGCGTGGTATCGGTGTATTGTTATTAGTATTGTGTTGTTATGGTCATTTTCGCATTGAACATGTTTACGGTCACCATAAACACGTAGCAACAAAAGAAGATCCAGCAACAGCAAGAAGAGGTGAAAATTTTTATTTCTATTTCATTCGTTGTGTCATTAATAGTGTTATTTCTTCGTGGAATATTGAAAAAAATATTCTTGATAAAAAAAATATCAATACATTAAGTCTTCAAAACAGAATGTTGCATTATTTTGTTTTAGAAATTATTTTTTTACTTATTGCATTTTTTGTTGCCGGTATTAACGGATTAGTATTTGTCATCTTCCATTCTTTTGTTTCTATTACTTTACTCGAACTTGTGAATTACATTCAGCATTATGGTCTAGAGAGAAAAATGGAGAATGGAAAATACGAACGATTTACCGATCATCACTCATGGAATAGCCGTCATATTTCAGCTAATTGGTCGACGTTTAATCTAGGTTTACATGCAGAACATCATCAAAGTGCATCCAAACATTATCCATTATTATCACAAGAAGAAAAAGTAATTGAAATGCCAGCAAACTATTCAATTATGTTAATAATGGCTCTAATTCCTCCATTATGGTTTTTTGTTATGAATAAAAAAATAAATAAACTAAAAAGTATATAAATGCTTTCAACTAAAATTGATATAGCATAAGTAATAGAGTTATAAAAAAAATGAAAAGATTTATATTTCTTATTTTATTATTAACTACTTCGAAGAATTTAATTGCATATGAGTTAAAGACAACTGTTTCTGAAATAGAAAACGAATTAAAACAATTTTATAGACAGAACTATGAGACATGTCCTCATTTTAATAGATTAGGTAATATGATTATATCTGCAGAAGACGATTACAAAGTAATTTTGTTGATCAAACATGACGAAGATACTTTTGATGTGAAAGATATAGTTTTGTTAGATGAAACAAATTTACATGATGATAAGTTTAGAGGAATTTTAGAAAATATAGTTTCTTGGTATAACAGTTGTAGAGCACATCCAATCCAAACGAGTATACCTTTTTTTAAATCACAAAATATTTCTGAATATATTTTAGAATATGAATTAAAAGGACGTAGTATTAATATTAAACTTACAGAAGAAGATATAAGAAAAATATCTGAAGGAAAAAATCAAGTAAATAGTTCAGATGTGAGTGTTAAGAAATTTGATATTTATAATAATCCTCCTTATAACTGGACTCTATTTGGAGTTAAACTTTACGATAAAATTGAAAATGTAAATGTTATTGGTAAGTTTAAAATACATAATTATAAAAAAGATAATGGAAATGATTATCAGTGTCTCCTTGCATCAACAATAAATGACGAACCTCTATTAATACCATCAATTACAGATGAAAAAGGATGTATTAATGCAAACACGGATATTGGACTACAAACATATGTTTATGGTTTTAATAATGATTTACATTACATTGTGGAACCTCCAAATAAAAATGATTTTTTTTCAACTTATATTGTTAGGTATTCACCGTTAGAAAAAAGAATTTTAAGCATTGCTGGAAAGAAAAAAAATGAAACATCTTCTGTTGATATTTGTGTAGATGAAGGCAATATGATTGTTGATGGTCTTAATGACAATTTATTAGCACAGTATAATAATGTTATTGTTAATAAATATAAATTTAATGATACAACTCTCAGTAAAACTTTACAAGGTATTGCTGTAGGTTACGATCCTGATACACTATATGGACTGTCTGAAGAACAAAAAATTAGAAATCTAGGAGCTGTTTATAGATTTGATTGTGTTGAAGGGCAATTTACCACTCATTTTTACTTTTTTTTAACAACTATTTATAGAGATTTAAAAATTTATAAAGAATTCGACATCATTGAAGAAAATAAATTGCTAGATCAAAAAATACAAAGTGAAGAAAATATTAAAAATGTCCTAAAAAATGATATTTTATAATATAAATTATATATTGATAATGCTGGGATAATAATTCCCAGCATCTTTAAAATTAATTAAGCGTAGATTGTATCTGAAAGTCTAAATATTAGGATAGCAGCGATCGCAACAAATACGTGCCCTACTACTTCATCACCAACATCTGTTTTTGACTCTGGATCAATTATTTTTAATCTTGTAGCCCAACCTAAAATTACCTGACATAAGGATACAAGAAAATTAAACACAAAGAAAATCCAACAACCAAGTGGTCCATTTTCTCTAAAAATAATCCAAACACCAATAATAAGAGTTGGAAGAACAAAACTTCCTACAATTCTTATAATTGGAACTGATTTTTCACCCAAATCATATCTTGTAACAAGTGTATTTGGACTAAACACAGTAAGTACTGTGTAATATCCTAAACCTAACATGCTTATTAAATATAAAACTAGATTTAAAATTCCTCCCCAAGCTTCAATCATATTTTTCCTCCTTTAAAATTAATTTAATCATTTGAGTGATTCAATACTACTGAACCAACCTTCATATCTACTGAAACGTAATGATCCTTCTTTGAATCCATACGTTTAGTTCTGTTTGCTGATGCTCTTTCCATTGCAGCTTCATCTTGATACAAAGAGACCGCAATAACTGTTGTATCTCCTGCTCGAATTTGCAGTAATTGTTCTGCTTCTGGAAATTCTGTTGGCGCATTTGCCGTATAAGAAGCAACAATTTCATCAGCTGCTTCTTTTGTTTTTAAATTCAATGTTGTTATTCTACAAACTGACATTATAACCTCCCTAAGTTAAAATTAACTAATATATCTCCTTTAGACCTAAATTACGTAGAGTTAAATTTATTCCACTAAAAAAACTACTTCTTGTGTATCTAATTTAACTCCTGCTTCTGTTCTTGCTTTTGCTATTTCAGGGTCTTTTAGAGCTTCTTGCATTCTCTCCATAGATTCTATTTCTAGTACTTGATAAACTTTATTCTCATTATCTTTAGGATGACCATATGCTAAAACTTTTACTCCGTACTTTTCTCTTGCATCAACTGCACTTTCGAAAAGTTCTTTCCATCTTGCGTAACCCTCACTAATTTCTACACTCATTATTATTTTCATAATATTTTCCTTTTGATTATTTAATTTTTAACTTCTACTAATTCTTTTTCCAGTTCAAGAAATTTGTATTTTTAAATTAGAAAAATTAGAGAAAATTTTTTTGTTAAATATAAAAAAAGAAGAATATTATTAATAAAAACTGTTTGTAAATTTAAATAATATAAAAAAATAAATTTATTTAGTAAAATTATTCATTAATAAATAAAAAATTTCACCATCTTAAACTCATGCAACTTAATCCAGCATCAACTTTAGCAATTTCACTAACGTTTATTTTTATTAAATTATAATTTTTTGATAAGATCTCTTCAGCCTTAACAAAGCCATCAGGAAGCAATAATTTATCATTTATTCTAAGTGAGTTAGATGCACCCTCTTCTCCAATTGGTAGTTCAATTAAATTAAAATTAGATTTTAAATAATCTAATTTTGCCATTTTGCTGCTAACTAAAATTGTATCATTATCTAAGACACTGCATTCAGACTTAAAATGAAGAATGTCCTTTGGTGTCTCACATATCTCAACTGTAGCCCCAAGTCTTTTTAGGATATTTGATAATTTTTCAGCACCTAATTTATTAGTTCTATCTGATAGACCAATAATAAAATGATTACTTATATTTAAAATATCACCACCCTCCACAAATCCATCTTCAACAAAAAAAATACTATCAAAAAAATCTTTTATTTCATTTTTAATAATATCTTTCTCTCCATTTCTGCTTGGATCAAAAGGATTTAATATAATTATATTAGATTTATAAGTTACTGCTGGATCCTCCACAAATATACTATCAGGATATTCTTCTAAAGGTTCTAATAAATTTATTTTTAATCCAGCTTCTTTAATTGCTTTTACATAATTGCTATGTTCTTCTAATACGATTTCATACTGAGGATGCAAATTTTGTGAACTTAATCCATTCTGTATACTTTGATTAGGTTTTCTAATTATTGCGTTATTAAAATTATAGGTCATATTTTTTCTTTAGAAATTATTATTAATTATACTAAATAAGATTTGACTACTACAATAGAAGATTTAAAATTTATTATGCTTATTACTTATACATTTATGATTGTTGCTGTAGCTCTTGGTACTGCATCAAATATTTTTGCAAAAGAAGCCGACGGTTTCACTAAATTATTACCTTCTCTTTTAAGTGCTTTAACTATTATTCTTTGCATGTATTGCTTATCACAAGTAATGAAAACAATATCTGCTGGGTACACATATGCGACGTTTGCTGGATTATGTATTATAGCAACAACTATTTTAGGTATTTTACGCTTTAATCAATGGCCTAATTTTTACGCATTTATAGGTTTGATTTTTATAATTATTGGTGTTGTATTGGTAAATTTAATGGGAAAGAATTAAAGTATGAGTTTAACGGACGAAGGACACTATGGACCAAAACAACTTAATTTACTAAAAGTTGTTTGGGGCGAAGGTTTTCTTTCTCCTGGTGGTACTGATGAAATTGATGAAATAATGACAGGTGTGAATGCTAAAGACAAAACAGTACTTGATATTGGTTGTGGATGTGGTGGAGCTGCTTTTCATTTATTAAAAAAATACAATGTTAGATCAGTTGAAGGGATTGATCCTGAGCCTCTTGTTATTCAAACAGCAAATCAGTTAGCTATAAAAAATAACCTTGAAGATGTTGTAACGTTTAAACAAGTAAGTCCAGGTCCACTTGATTATAATGATGAATCATTTGATTTGGTTTTTAGTAAAGAAGCTTTTTTACACATTCCTGATAAAGAAGAATTATTAAAAGATGTTCACCGAATACTAAAACCTGGTGGTTTAATTGTGGTAAGTGACTGGATGCGTATGGATGACAACCCGCCTTCTAAACAAATGCAAGAGTATATCGATGCAGAAGGTCTTGAAATGCTGATGTGTTCTTTAGAAAAATACAAAGAATTACTTCAAGAAACCAATTTTACTGATATTCAAATAAAAGATCGCAATGATTGGTACTTAAAAAAAGCAAAAAAAGAATTAGAAGATATTGAAGGTCCACTTTACCAAAAAGTTCTTGATGTACTTGGTTTAGAAGAAACTATTGGTGCAATTGATATTTGGAAAAAGTTAATTGGTGTTTTAGAAATTGGTGAGCACAGACCAGGTCATTTCAGAGCAAAAAAATTAGGTTGAAATAATAAACAATAATACTCCAATAAATAATAAAACTATTGCAATTAAAAGTAGTGAATTATTTTTCATTATTAAAAATTATTACCATCGATGATGAATGTCTTCTTTAATCATTTCATCATAAATTGAATTAATTTTTGACATTAATTGTGTAATTTCATTTAAATCAGATGCTTTAACATTATTTTCTGCTTGTAATTTATTTTTAGCACCTGGAATTACTACACTTACTTCAGGGTGCATCAATATCCATTTTAATGCAAGATCTGTAAGAGTAAAATCTGAAGGAATTAATTCTTTTAATCTTTCCACTGCTTCGAGACCTTTTTTATAATTTACACCTGAAAAAGTCTCTCCCACATCAAAAGCTTCACCATTTATATTATAATTACGATGGTCGTTTTCTGGAAATGAAGACTCTTTATTCATTTTGCCTGTTAACAAACCACTTGCAAGAGGTACTCTTGCAATAATAGCAACATTTTTATTTGCTGATTCCTTAAAGAACTCTTCACTTGGTTTTTGTCTAAAAATATTAAAAATAATTTGGATACTTTTAACATTTGGAAACTGGATAGCATCCATTGCTTCAGATACTTTTTCAACACTAACTCCGTAGTTAGCAATTTTACCTTTCTTTACAATTTCATCCATCATTTCATATGTTTCTTTTTTGGCACAAGTTTCAGATGGAGGACAATGTAATTGTAAAAGATCAATACAATCAACACCAAGATTTATTAGAGATCGATCAATAAATTCTTCAATATTTTGAATATTGTATCCTTCAGGTGAATGTGGATTTAATCTTCTCCCTGATTTTGTAGCAACATATATTTTTTCAGTTGTTGATTTTATTAATTCTCCAACAAATTTTTCACTTCTTCCATCACCGTATACATCGGCTGTATCAAAAAAATTAACTCCGTTATCTAATGATGTTTTAAGTACATCACGTGCATCTTCATTGGAAACATCTCCCCATTCTGAACCAATTGCCCAACATCCCAATCCTATTTCAGATATTTGCCATCCTAAATTTGAAAAATTTCTATACTTCATAAGTAAACAATATAATTTATTTACTTATTGAACAACAATTATATAAATGACTTTAAAAATAAGGAGTAAAAATGTCTGTAATACAAAAGTTATGGGATGCAGAAGAAAATAGAGATTTAAATAAATTTAATGAAGTTATGCATGAAGATTTTGTCTGGATTAAACATTCAACTGGTGAAGAAATAGGAAGAGAAATTTTATCTACTTGGTTTATGAGTGATGATGCTCCCAAATCTGAAAATAATAGAATAATTTATGAAAATGATGAAATTGGTGTAGCTCATAGTTTTGTAACTTTTAAAGATGGCTCAAGACAAGCTGTAATGGTTGTATACACTATTAAGGATGGAAGAATTATTCGATCTGAAACAGGTGCAACAGATATGCCAAAATAATTATATATAAATAATGTTTATTTTATTTGTTTTCTGTTTCGTTAAAAATTGATTACTATAATTAATTTAAATAGATTTTTGAAAGACTACTAGTGACTGAAGATAAAGTTGTAAAAAAATTAAAAGAAAATTTCTATAAAAGAATAGATAAACATGATGAATTACAATTTTTAGATTCATCTACTTTGAATCACGCTTTATGCTTGGAAATAGCTGAATGTACTTTTGCGGAAAAGGCTATTTCATATGAGGATTTATGTCACCAGATTCCTAGAAAACTTGGTTCTAGATCCACAATACTCAATTCGCTTAATTATGCAGTAGCTGAAGGTTATTTTATCAAAGAAAGTGTAGATTATGATAAAAGAATTAAAAATTATAAATTATCATCTAATTTTAAAACTGTAATGATTGATTGGATAAATGAATTAAAAAGTGTGACAAGTGCAATTGAATAAACTATTTAAACAAAAGTCCTGCCCCTAATACACCTGTATTTTCTTTAAACTTTGAAACTGAAATTTTTATCTTTTTAGCGTCTTTTGCTAAAATATATTTTTTAGTAAATTTAATTATATTATTTTTTAAAAAAATATTATTTACTATTACCCCTCCTCCCAAAATTACTTGGTGGGGATCAACAGTGTTGATTAAAGATGCAATTAATGAACCTGTTGACTCAGATACATCCATTAAAACTTTTTTTCTCTTGTGAATATTTTTAAATTTTTTTTCTATTTTTAATAATTCTTTTCCAGAAAGATAATCTTCAGGAACAAGTGATAATTTTTTATTCTTTTTCCAATCATACAAGCTAATTAATGAAGATGCAAAGTGGATAGCATATCCTCTAGCGCCAGAGTAAATTTTTTTTTCTTTAAATTGCGCATAACTTAAACCGGAGCCAATATTTATGTATACAAAATTATTAATATTTTTGCCTTTGCCAAATTTTTGTTCTGCCAATAAATGACACCTTACATCAGACTCAACTTTAATAAAAAAATTTGAAGGAAAAAAATTTTTAAGATTAAAATTATTCCATTTGAAATTATAATCTCCTTTTATTATTCCCTTATTATTTATTAATTCGGGAACACCTATTCCAATATGTTTTATTTTGTGAGCTTTTGCTAGTTCAATGCTAGTATTAATAATTAAGTTCAGATTTTTTTTATCATTTTTGAATTTTTTAGAGGTGATTACTATTTTGGATTCTACAGAACCTTTTTTTATATCTACAATACCTATAGCAGTTTTTGTTCCTCCAATGTCAACGCCTAGAGTTTTCATAAATTAACACTTGCTTCTTTATCAATATATATTTTTGCTTTTTTACATTTATATATAATCGAGGATGGCCAACTTATTATAAATTTTTTTTTAAATAATAGTTTTTTTAAAGCATACTCTTTTTCTTTCCCGGTCATTACTAAAATTGCCTTTTTACTCAATGAAGAAATTGTATGTAATCCAACAGTCAATCCATATTTAGGTACCTCAGAAATTTTATTAAATTTAGGAAAAGTTTTCATGTTATCAGATCTAGTTTTTATTGATAATCTTGTTATGTGAGTTTTTTGATTGAGTTTGCTGTCAGCATTATTAAACGCAACATGTCCATCAGTACTACCGCTAGCGAGAAGAAAAATATCAATGCCTCCAAGTTTTTTTATCAATAAATCATAATTTTGTGGTTTTTCTACTGTAGGAAAATAAATATTTTCTTTTTTTAAACTATTAGAATTATTTTTTTTATAGTTAAGTAATTTTTTTATAACATTATTACAAAACCTTACACAGCTGTAATGATTATTTTTATCAACTAAATAAAAGGTTGAATTTTTTTTCATAGCATATTCATCCATCATAATAATAATCAAATTATTTAAACTAATATTTAAGCTATGCGATAAAATGCCTAAGTAGTAATATGTTTTTTTTAATGAACGTCCTCCTGGACAGCCTAGTACAAGTCTGTTCTTTTTTTGGAGTTCTTTTAAAATTTCTAAAGCTAAATTTTTTGCTAATATTTTCTCATCAGGAAATACTTTAATCATCACTCTTTAACAGCACCTGTAACCATTCCTGATATAAAACGTCTTTGAAGAAATATGTAAATAATTAACACTGGTAAAGCTACCCAAATAGCGGCTGCAGCTGTTATAGCAGGATCACCGTATCTTTTATTGCCAGCAAAATAACTTAAAGCCAGTGGTGCTGTTCTCATTTCTGCATCTTGTATCATTATTAATGCTAAAAGAAATTCATTCCATGTCCACATAAACAATAAAACTGTTAATGTTAAAATTGCTGGTATCATTTGAGGTAAAAGGATTTTAATTAATATTATTAAGCGATCTGCGCCTTCTATCATTGCAGCTTCAGATAAACTATTTGGTATTGCTTTAAAGCTAGCCCTTAACCAAAAAATGCTAAAAGGAATTGATAATCCTATTTGAGGCAAAATTAATGACCAATAAGTATTCGATAAATTATAGCTTTTCATTGTGTAATATAATGAGATAACAATAGACTCATAAGGTAGTACTAACCCAATTAATAACAATGCAAAAAGTGGTGTAACACCTAAAATATCTAATTTTTCAAATGCATATGCTGCAAGTGTACTGCAAAAAATAGTAATTGATACAACTCCAAAAACAACTACAAAAGAGTTAAATAATCCGCTACTAAATCCACCATCAGTCCATGCTTTAATAAAATTATCAAAATAAATTCCAGAGGGAACTGTAAAACCTGATATTCTTTTACCTGGCTCACTTAGAGCAAGGAATAAAATTGAGAAAAAAGGATAAAGAACAATTAGAGATCCTAATAGAAATATTGAATGTGCGATAACTTTTTCTCTATTTTTGTAGTTCATTTCTTATCCCTGAAAATAATCAAAATAAGAGATACAAGTGTAAATATTAAAAGTGTTAACATAATTCCTAATGAAGAAGCTGAGCCAACTTGATTCATTTGAAACGCTTTTTTATAAATGAACATTGAAGGGATCATAGTGGATGTGCCAGGACCACCACCTGTTGTGATATAAATTAAATCAAAATTTCTTAATGCCAAAGTTACTGTAAAAACTAATGCAACTATTATCTCTCCTTTAAGATTTGGTAATGTAACATTAAAAAACTCCGAAATAGCTCCCGCTCCATCAACTTTTGCGGCATCATATAATTCTGTTGGTATTTTTTGGACACCAGCAATAAATAAAATCATAGTAAAACCAAACATGACCCAAGTTCCAATTAAACCAACAAAAGGTAGTGCATAGTCGAATGAACCTAACCATGCTCTTGACACTTCTTCTAAACCAAAAAAATCTAAACCTGAATTTAAAGGACCTTTAGGTGCATAAATCCATCTCCATGCAATACCAACTACAATCATAGATAAAATTTGAGGTAAAAAAAGAATAGCTCTATATGTAGCCATGCCATTAATTTTTACTCTTATCATTATTCCAGCAATTAAAAGGCCAATGATGATTGGCAAAACAGAATAAAAAATAATTAGAATAAAGGAATGTTTTATAGATGATGTAATTTTTTTATTTTGTAAATTATTTATATATTGATCTAATCCAACCCATTTTTTTTCTGAAATACCATTCCATTGAGTAAATGAATTAAAAAAAGTATCTGCTAAAGGAAATAAAACAAAAATTATATAAAATATAAAAGCAGGTAAAATATATAGGTATAATGAATAATCTATCTTGCTTTGAGGTCTATAAATATTTTTGGTACTCATAGACCTCAAAAAATAAAATTTAGTTCACACTTTCGGCTGCCATTGCGTCCATAAAATCTTGAGCAGATGCAGCACCACCGATAACTTTTTGTAATTCTTGAGTCACAGTGTCATACATACCAGGCGTTGCCCAATCTGTATAGAACGTTTTAGCATTTGCCCCTACTAAAGCATTCGATGCAGCAATTACTTCTGCTTGAAGATTTGAAGTTGGATCAATTGTAGGAGATTGAGCAGGAACTCTACCTACGCCCATTAAATCATCAATAAATTCATTGCTCAATAAATGATTAATAAATTTAGCAGCTAAAGCTGGATTTTCTGATTTAGAACTAATATGCCACGGTAGAGCAAATGATCCACCACCTGCAACGCCGCCATTAGCTCTTGGCATTGCAAAAGCTCCAACATTATCACCCATACCAGAGTTAAAATCTGCTGTCATCCATGTACCTGTTAGATTGAATACACCCTCTCCACCTATAAACATAGCATTAGCATCATCATAACCAATACCAAGAGAATCAGAACCAAAATAACCAGCGCTTGCCATGTCAGCAAGTTTTTCAGCAGCTTTCATTCGATCTGGAGTGCTGTAGTCAGTATTTTTTGCATTAAATATCCAACTTCTAGTTTGCGAAGGATCAACATGTGCTCCTTCAACTAATCCCCATACATGAATAATTGGCCATCCATCAGCTCCGCCTAGAGCGATTGGTAATTCACCAGCATCTTTAGACACTTTCAAAGCATTTTCAAATTCAGCGAAAGTTGTAGGAACAGATAATCCAAGAGAGTTTAATTTATCTTTATTATAATAAACAATAACATCTTCTGCTACTGGACTAATTCCGTAAAGATTACCTGAGCCCCATGTAGAACCATCATCACTCCACATAAATTCAGCTAATGCACCATCCGCAAAAAGATTTTTCCAACCATAAGCATTTGCATATTTTTCTAAAGAAATAACTAATCCACTTTGAATTAATGTTCCATCTACTGTAAATCCTTGGTTACCATGAGCTAGATCTGGTGGATCATTATCTGCCATTTTAAGTTTAATAGTAGACATGAAATCATCCCATCCAAGATAACTTGCTTCAACAGTAACACCAGGATTTGCTTCTTCAAATTGAGCAATTGCAGCAGTAAGAGTTGCTTCATCACCTGCTTCAGCTAATATTCGAAGATTATCTGCTTTGCTTGAAAAACTTAATGCTAGCATCGCAGTAATAATCAAAAATATTTTTTTCATTTTACCTCCCAGTTAAAATATATAATGATTATATGAATACTAATGCTAAAAAAAATCAAAAAAAATTAATCTTAATTATTAAGCTTACTTTCTAAGCTTATAATTAAAACTAGGTATTTATTGAAAAAAAATAAAGAATATTGTTTAAGTACAAAATATGAGTGAAAAAATAGTTTTAATAGGTGCAGGTAGTGCTAATTTTGGATTAGAGGCTGTATCTGATATATATCGCTCTAAAACACTTGAAGGAAGCCATATAGTTCTCCATGATACAGATGAAACGTCACTCAAAGAAACTCAGGATGTAGCTGATAAATATAAAGGTGAATTTGGTGTTAATTTTACTGTAACATCATCAATTGATAGAAAAGAAGCACTTAAAGGAGCTTCAGTTGTTGTAATTTCAATAGAGGTGGCACCGAGATTTGGTTTATGGGATCAAGATTGGAAAATTCCTCAACAATACGGCATGAAACAAATTTATGCAGAAAATGGTGGACCTGGCGGTTTGTTTCATTCTTTACGAATAATTCCTCCTATTTTAGAAATTTGTGAAGATATAAATAATATTTGTCCAGATGCATTTGTTTACAATTTTAGTAATCCAATGCAAAGAATTTGTCATGCCGTAAGTGTTAAGTATCCTGAAATGAAATTTATAGGATTGTGCCATGCAATTGCAGAAATGGAAAGAGATTTGCCAGAATTATTAAAAACTGATTTTTCAAATATAGAGTTTCGTGCAGGAGGACTTAATCATATTAGTATTTTAGTGGATGTAAAATATAAGGACACACAAAAAGATGCGTATCCCCTAATTAGAGAAAAAGCACTTGAATATTATAATAATTATATAATTGATTTTGAAAAAATGAATGAACAATCAACCTCTCCTGGCGCCGAAAGAGGAATTTTTTTAAAACTTTTTGAAACATATAATTATTTGCCTATAACTACAGATAGTCACTTAGGTGAATATTTACCATGGGCTCATAGCATAGCTGATCATCATGCTATTTTAGAATTTTATAAAAATTATAAAGTTAATTGCCAAACGATATATAGATCTGAGTCCATGCACAGTTATTATTTTGATCAAAAAAGACATTCCAAAGAAAGATTAGTTGATTTGATGGAAGCAATTGTTGAAGATAGAAATATGGAAGAAGCAGCTGTTAATATTCCTAATGATAATTTTATAAAACAAATACCAAACGATATTGTTGTGGAGGTACCAGCAATGGTAAATAAACATGGAATAAAAGGAATAGAATTAAATAATTATCCAAATAATTTTGCTTCTATATTGGTAAATCAAGTTGGAACAATTCGATTAACTACTGCAGCAGTTTTAGAAAAATCAAAAGATGCTGCATTTCAAGCTCTATTAGCTGATCCTGTGGTTGACAATTTTGGACAAGCAGAAAAGCTTTTAGATACGATGTTGTCTTTTCAAGGAGATCATTTAAGTTACTTAAAGTAAAATGTTAAAATTAGGCATCATTGGATGTGGCTCTGTTATGCAGGGCCCATATATGGAATTAGTAAATAAATTAGTATTTAAAAAAATCTTACAGCTTAAAACAATTTGTGATGTTGATAAAAAATTAGAAAAAATATTATCTAAAAAATTTTATTATAATAATTTTGTTACTGATTATAATAAAATATTAAAAGATAAAGAAATAGATGTTGTATTAATTTTAACATCTATGAATGAACACGCAAAAATTGCAAAACAATGTTTAAAGCAAAATAAGCATGTGTTGGTTGAAAAACCAATGGCTACTAATTTAAAAGAATTAAATGAATTATATACACTAGCAAAAAAATCAAAAAAATATTTAGTTGCTGCACCATTTGTAATTTTAAGTCCTACTTTTCAAGCTATATATTCTGAGTTAAAAAATAATAGAATTGGTAAAGTGGCATTAGCTAGAGCACGATATGGTTGGGCTGGTCCGAATTGGGGTGAATGGTATTACAAAACTGGTGGAGGTCCTTTATTTGATTTAGGAGTTTATAATATAACTACACTTACAGGTTTATTAGGTCCTGTAAAAAATATTATCTCCAAATCTTCAATTTCAAAACCTTATAGAGTAATTAATGGAAAAAAAATTAAAGTTAAAACGGAAGATAATTTTCAAATTATACTTCAATTTAAAAATTCTTGTATAGCAGTTGTAACAACAGGATTTACAATGCAACAATATAACTCACCAGCTATTGAACTTTATGGCTCAGATGGCACAATACAAATGTTGGGAGATGATTGGGAGCCAAAAGCTTATGAGATATGGGATAATAAAAGATCATCATGGGAACTTTATAAAACACCATATGCAAATTGGCCTTGGGCTTCAGGTTTTACACATTTAATTGATTGTATTTTAAAAAGAAAAAAACCTATAATAAATTTAGATCACGCCTACCATGTAAATGAAATTATGATTAAAATTTATGAATCGTCAAAAAAACAAAAACAAATAGCTATTGATAGTACATTTAAGCCGCTAGTTTTTAGAAAGAGAATTAAAACAAAAAAAAGTTTTCTTGATCATGATAGGAGTCATGATGACATATAAACCTTCTCCTAAACCAAATTTCTATGAACCAACTCATATTGTATATAATCAAATAGAAACGTATATGTGGGGTGATGAAGAAGCTGGAAAAGTCAAAGATTGGATTTACATATCAAATGAAAGTCTTCATCAAATTATATTTGGTTTAGAACCTGGAAATAATTTCAAACATTCTGATCAGTATAGAACAATATTTGGAGCTGATGAACTTTTGTATGTATTATCTGGGGTTCTAATTATAAATAATCCCGAAACTGGAGAAACTCATAAGGTATTACCAGGTGAGTCAGTATTTTTTCAAAAAGATACTTGGCATCATGCATTTAATTACAGTGAAGAATACCTTCAAGTCTTAGAATTTTTCTCCCCTCCTCCAATTACTGGTACTTCAGGTGCATATGCTAGAGAAAAAAAATTATTAAAAAATATAAAATACAAAAGAGATAAATATTTATATCCAAGCGAAACTTTTAAAAATGAGAATTCATTTAAAATTATTAGAACAAAAGATTACATTTGGTCATTAGAGGGTGATAAACAGGAAACATTAATTGGAACTATAGTTAAAACTCAAAATCTTGACGTTAAAATAATAAATTTAAAACCATTACAGGAAACTAACATCTTTAATTTTAAGAAAAATACTTCCTATTTGTCATTAAGTAATAATTTAGAAATATTTTTTGATGATAAAAAAAAATTTTTATTGAGCGAGAAAGATGGTTTATATTTACCTAGCAATTACTCTGTCAAAATTAAAAATTTAAATAACTTTGATGCAAATATTATTTTCTGTATTGGTATTTAAATAATCAGATAATCTTGATTTACTGAAAATAAATATACATAATATTAATATATTAATCAAAATTATAAATGACCGAGACAATTACAATTAAAAATCAAAAACCTTCATCGAATTTTCATTGGAAATGTAAACATACATGGAGACGTAGTGCAAAAAATACAGCTTGGTGCTTATTAGGTTGCTCTATAGGTGATTTTGGAACAATTCTATTTTTTCAATTAACTGGAATACCTTGGCCTACTCTGTCAATTATGATTTTAGCAATTATCAATGGTATAATTACTAGTATTATTTTAGAAACAATCGTTTTATCAAGACAAATGATTATTATTAAAGCTTTTAAAACTGCCATAGGAATGAGTTTAATTTCAATGATTTCTATGGAAGTAGCAATGAATACAGTTGATTGGATCATTATGGGCGGTGCTAAACTTACATTGTGGGTAATACCTTTGATGCTACTTGCTGGATTTTTAACTCCGTGGCCTTATAATTATTATCGCTTAAAAAAATATAACATTGCTTGTCATTAGTGAATTGAGAATAAAAGTTAACTTTTATTAATTATAAGATATTTCATAGATAATAAATTAAATAACTATAAATATTAACTATGCATCGATATTTCGTTATTCCCATGGTTGTTTTTTTTTTAGTGGTATTAGTTTTTGTCATTTATTTACAAGTGATTAATGAAAATTGGAAATATCTTGCGCCAAAACCTGAATTACCAGATTCGTGTAATGATCGTGAAGAATTACAACTTGTTATTCATGATGAAGATAAGATTGATGGGAGATCTTTTAAAGATAAAAAAGATTTAGGTAAATTTGAAAATCAAATACATGCAATTTTTTTATTACCATGTGAGAGAGAAGATAGAAAACTTGATATTAACTTAAAAATACAATCTTCTTTACTTGCTATTAATACTTGGTTTCAAAATAAATCATTAAACCAACAAATTAATTTTGATAAAACCTCTGATGGCAACATTGATGTAACATTTCTTCGTGTAAATAAATCAATGAATTGGTTTATAAATGCTAAAAAATATGATGGATCTGATGATGAAACAGATGTTTCTGAAAAAATAGAGAAAATTATTAGTATCAATCAAGATATATTTAATAATTATAATAATAAAAAATTCATTGTTTTTTTTGAAGGTTGGGAGAAAAGAAAATATTTAAATTATGATATATGCGGTAAATCAAGATATAATGGTCAAGTTGCTATCTATTTCACATCTTCACCTTTTAAAAAATATATTGGAAATGATATTATTTTAAAAAATAACAAAAGAATATTTACTTGCACAAAAAATGATCATCTAAATGACTCTAATGATTTAACATTTGGTGATGCAGAAGTAACTATCTTGCACGAAATACTTCATACTTTAGGTGCTCCTTCAACATGTGGAGAAAATTTGGACAAAAGTAAACATCATGTTGTTGATAGCAAAGATGACATCCTTTATCGAATATCTGGCAACAACTATTTAGATTTCAATAATGATGATTATTATAATCATAAAATTGATGATTGTTTTGATCTTAAAAATAGTAATTATCTAACACAATAAAAAACTATAAAGAGCTAAGCTGAGATAATACTGGTCCCATAAATTCTTCAACCATAGTAATATTGCTTTCGCTTGATGTTTTCTCTCTCATTGCTTGTCTTTGTTCGTTTTCAGCTTTAGCCAATTCTTCTGATGAAAATATAATTACAGATTGATGATGATTATCATCAATTTTCCACCAAATTATGTCATCTGCTTTTGTTTTACCTAATAAATTCTCTTTCATTCCATTCTGGATTTCTTCAGTTGAAGCTAAACCATGTTTCCAATACCACTTTGTATAGATTGCATACTTGCTCATATTAACTTCCTTTCAATATTAAAATTGTAAACTAATCTAAATATAAATTTTAGCTATATTAAAAATTAATAATAAATAATTATGGATTTAAAAGAACTTTCATTGATATATCACTCATAGCAATATCCATTGCTTTATGAACATTATCTATGTTAAATTCATGTGATATAATTTTTTGCCATGGTAATTTATCAATATTTCTTTCAAGTAATTTTATTGATGGATAATATTGCGAAATATCATCACCCCCTATCCCTATTACTCTAGCACTTTTCTCAAGTATATGAGAGTGAGGGTTGATTGAAATATCATGTGAATTAGAAAATATTCCTACTTCTAATACCATACCACCTTCACGTATTAACTCTAAAGCTATGGCAAATCCCTCAGAAACACCTGAACAATCTACTACTAAATCTGCACCAACATTATTTGTTAATTTTTTAATGTTATCTTTTATTTCTTCTCTATCATCACTTGTAACAGTTTCAGTTGCACCAAACTCTTGAGCCAATGATGTTCTATATTTATATGGATCAATGGAAATAATTTTTCCCGCCCCCATCAGATTTGCTTTTATTAAATGAAATAATCCAATAGGTCCTGTTCCCAAAATAACTACAGTATCACCACTTTTAAATGGCTCCCATTCAGATGACCATTGACGAGCTTTATCTAAACATCCTGTGACAGATAGAGGTTCTATAAAAGTTCCAAATTTAGGATCCAATGTGTCTGGATATTTAAATAAATGACTGCCTGGAAGAATATATAAATACTCACTCCAGCCACCAAAAATATGAGGAGGTTCACCTGCTCCAATGTTATTTCCGTAATCTAGTTTGCAATCACAATAGTAATAAGGTCGATTATTTCTGCAGGCAAAACATTTACCACAGGAAATATTAGGAGCTGGCACAACTCTATCACCTATTTTTAAAATATTTCCATCGTGATCTAACAGCTCTCCATTAATTTCTTCTATGACTCCAACATTTTCGTGTCCTTGAATAACTGGCAAAGGTATAGGCCTACCACCTTTTTGATGAAAAAAACCTTCAAACGAATGTTTGTCAGTTCCACAAATACCAGAATGTTCCATACGAATAATAGCACAATTCTTTTTTAATTCTGGGTAGGGAAAACTTTTTAATGATAATTTTCCTTTTGCTTCTAAAACTACTGATTTTACAAATCTATTTTTAATCATTAACCAAATTTCATAGCATATGAATAATTATTAATAAATAAATTCTGGTTAAATTAGAGAAATCCTATTGTGGCACCGAATAGGAGAATATTGATGAAAAATAAGATGATTATAAAAACAACAATTAATTTAAGCAGTGCCACAGAAATTTTATATTCATCAATTAAGATATTTTAGAGGTAAAATTATGGTAAAATTTAGTATTTTAAAAATTAATAAGAATTAGAAATTTTAAATACCAAATATACACCAATAAAAAATATTATAAGTAAATCAAGTAGCATCATATTGTTTTCCAATCTTTAAATTCTTCTTGTAAAATGTTTTTATCTTTAAATTCTATTTCTCCTAATAATTTACCACCCTCATTTATTTGAACAGAGCCATAACAAATTTTTCCAGATACTTGACTAGATGACATCATTTTAAGTAAATCTTTTATATTTATTTCGCCCTCTATGTTTCCTTCAACAGTTAATGTGTCAGCTTTGATTTTACCTTTGATGGAACCTGTTTTACCTACAATAAGATCCTTACATTCTATGTCACCATCTACATTTCCTTGAATAGTAATTTCATTTTCTTCCTTAACCTCTCCTTTAATTGTTGCCCCTTCGCCAATAATTAGAGAACTTTTCTTTTTTATTTGTTTATTTGTATCTAATTTTGTTTCATTTAAATCTTCATCAAAATTAACATTACTTTTTGATGTATATAGAGGCTCTTTTTTTGATTTTAGTTTTATTAATGACATTTAATTTCCTTTCTAAATAAATTAAGAAATAAAAAAAATGTTTGTCTAATGAATGGTTAGATTGTGTTTAGTTTGTGATATTTTAACGTCTTATCATTGATTTAAAAATATTAATAAATGAGAAAAGAATTACCTTTAATCTAAATATACTTACAATCGATTGTGCTAAATATGTAAATGCAGCTGCACGTAATACAGACCGACATTGCTTCATATTTTCCTTGGGTACATATTTTTGAAGAATAGGTAAAGCTCGCTTAAAGCTAGCATCAAACTCCACTGGTAACGTTATTAGATGAATTAATACGTTAGTCGACAAACAACCCATAATAATCATTGCAGCTATAAATGTAATTACAGGACTTTTGGTAAATGCAAAAATAGAAGGAAGACCAATTATCAATAAAAAGGATCCTAGACGCTGAAAGATCATAGTTTTTTCAATAAGTTTTTGTCGCATTATCAAAGGTTTGTAATTTTCTTTATCTTGGATTGCATGACCTATTTCATGAGCCACAACAGCAATACTGGTTATACTTTTCTTATATAATTTATCTTCACCAATACGAATCTTCTTTTTAATTGGATTATAATGGTCTAGTTGTTTAATCGGTTCAATGGTAACATCATACATTTGTTGTTCTTTTAAAATTTTTTTTCCGAGCTGGTTACCTGTAAAGGGCATATCAGATAAGACTCTATTATTATTTTTTAATATATAATTTACCCATATGTTTGGTAAAAATAGAATTATCAAAGGTAAAATATAAAAAAATAATTTAATCACTTAATTTAAATTTAGAAGTTAATTAAAAAAAATCAAATAAAATAAAATGTGGCACCAACTAGGAGCAAATTAACAACAAGTATAGTGCAAAATAAAAGAACTATTTTATCTATCAGTGCCACAAAATGATAATAGTTATCAATTTTGTCATACAAAGGGTTTAATTGTGTCTTATTTAAGGAATATTATTATATAATTATTGCATTTGGCGTGCCCGGCATGATTCGAACTAATTTTAATTTTATATCCATGAATACACAACACATAATAAAGAAATGGTTAAAAAAAAATACATTGCCCTATTTCTAAACAGTTTTTGCTTTTCATTAATTTCATTTTTTCTTTTTTGATAATAAAAATAAACGCCTATAAAGAAAAATATAATACCAATAAAATATATATACAATTGTAAATTATTCATAATATGAAATTATTTTATACTAAAAAAAAAATTTTATTTATTTTCTTTTAAAGTAACTTCTGAATTCTGGCTTTCCAGCTTGATATAAAACAACAGAAGTTATTAACCAGAATAATGACACTGCATATTCTGGTAAAGGAAGTTGATACTTGTAAAAAACTATACTTCCGATTGTTGCCAAAAAGAACAAAAATACTCCCAAAAACTGAATGGGATATAATTTTGTTGTTGTGAAAAATAAATAACGAAGACCAAAATAAGCAAAAGTGGCAGCAGCTGCTAAGCGAACAGCCTGCAACCGATACTCTGGGACATCTTTAATATCATTAGTAACTGTAAATGGAAAAACAATTGAGAAATTAAAAATAAAACCAACAATTAAAATAATTCCAAATAAGGTAAATAAAGTTACAATTAATTTGGCCAGTATTCTCATAAAAAAACTTTCCTATAGCCTTTTTTTTAATAGGGTTAGTGACCAACCTATTTAAAATTATTATAGATTAAAATTGTTAAAAATTAACAATATTCTCAATAATCCTACAATTCTAGGATAAAACTTAATAAAAATTAGAATGAATCAGAATAAAATTCTTATATTTGATTACTCTTTAGGAGTAATTTTTTTAAGTAGTTATAATATATAAAATCGAAAGGAAATTATGAAAATTTTAAATGAATTAAAAGAAATAAAATTAGTTATTGTAGAAATGGAAGTAAATTTAGGCAAAGAAAAACGAAAAGGGCTAACACTATGTGCCAAAGACGAAAATGGATATTATCCTCTAAATACAGCTCATGATGGTAGACCGATATTGATGAATAAAGAAAATTTAATAAAATTAGATTAGTTTCTTGATTAATTTTTAATTAGCCCATTCACCTTTTCTGAATACTGGAACAACATTGCCGTTTTGATCTATGCCATCAACATCAATTTCATTAGAGCCAATCATCCAATCAATGTGTATCATGCTAGAGTTACCACCCCTTTTGGATATTTCTTCAGGTGATAAATCTAATTCTCCTTTAAAACATTTAGAATAACATTGACCAAGAGCGATATGAGAAGCGGCATTTTCATCGAACAAAGTATTATAAAAAATTATGCCACTTTGGGAAATTGGTGAACTGTGCGGAACAAGAGCAACCTCCCCTATTCTGCTTGCACCTTCATCTGATTTAAGAACTTTTTGTAAGACTTCTTCGCCTTTACTAGCACTAGCTTCAATAATTTTTCCTTCTTTAAATGTAACTTTAATGTTTTCAATTAATGTACCCTGATACGAAAGTGGTTTTGTTGATACAACAGTTCCATCTACTTTATGAGCATGGGGAGTTGTAAAAACTTCTTCGGATGGAATGTTAGGATTACAAATGATTCTATTTTGAGCCTTAGATGCTCCTCCCATCCACTCATGTTCATCTGCAAGACCTACTCGTAAATTGGTATTTGGTCCATTGTATTGTAAGGCAGCAAAATTTTGATCATTAAGCCAATTCGTTTTTGTACGAAGTTTTTCATTGTGATCATCCCATGCTTTAATAGGATCATCAACGGAAGCTCTCGATGCATCAAAAATTGCGTCGGCTAACTTTACAACAGCTTCATCTGTATCAAGTTCTGGAAAAACTCTTTTAGCCCATGCTTTTCCAGGCCATGAAACAATATTCCAATTTATTTTAAATTCTGTAATTCTCTCTCTTGCTGGTTTGTAAGCTTTTGCCATAGCTTTATTAGCTCGTGAAACCTTGTCAGGATCCATTTCAGATAATAGCATAGGATCATCACCTGCAATTGCCATTCTAGCAGTGTTAGTATCAAAAGCCTCCCCCATTCCTTTGAATAACCAGTCAGTTGAATTATCAAAAGACTCATCAGGGGCATATTTAAAGCGCGAAAGAGTAATATCTGAGTCTGTAAAAAGTGGTGTTACTATATGAGCACCTTCTTTATAAGCATGTTCAGCAATTTTTCTGACTAAAGGTAAAGATTCTAATGGTGCTGTTATTAAAAGATTTTGACCTTTTTGTAAGCCAACACCTCTTTTAACTGCAAGATGTGCCAGCTTATCAATTTTATCTTCATTAATTTTAAATTTACTCACTTAATACTCCCAAATATAATGTTCACAATTTTCTAAAAAAAATCCAGTAATTTGACTCAAAAAAGTTCCATGACTAACTAAAGCAATGGTTGAACTATCATTTGTATACAGCCATGATTTAAATTTATCGAGTCTAATTTTTATATCATTAAAATTTTCTTTAACAATTTTTTTTTCATTAATAGGTTCATCATTATTCCACCAATATCTATTTAAATTAGAAAAATCAAATTCAGGAAACTCTTTTTTTAGAATATTAGGCTGCCTTCCAACATCACAAGAATGATACAACTGCTCTCTAATTAAAGGTTCAAGTAAAGGCTTCTTATCTGGAAAGATAATTGAAAATGTTTGCATTGTTCTAGTTAAAGGAGAACAAATATAAGTATCAAATTCAATTTTTTTCAGATTTTCTCTAGTTTTAATTGCTTGCTCCTCCCCTTTTTCTGTTATCTTTGCGTCGTAATAGTAAGTAGGATTGTCTAAATCCATCGCTGCATTTGCTTCTGACTCAGCATGGCGAATTAAATATATTTTCTTCATTAATAAAAATATAAAATCTAAACAGCTATTTTAAGTTTATAACTAGTTTTTTTAACTCTAGTTTTAAAATAATTTTTGTTAAATTTATTAATAGTAGGTTTTGTATTTATTTGATTCTTTATTTTAATACCACCCTTTTTAATAGCAGACATTTTTAAAGGATTATTTGTAATAATATTTACGTTCCTAATTCCCAATATTGATAATATTTTAGTAGCAACGTTAAAATCTCTTTCATCTTCAAAAAAACCAATATTGTGATCTGCATCTACAGTATCAAGACCTTTAGATTGAAGGGAATAAGCTCTCATTTTATTTGCAAGTCCAATTCCCCTACCTTCTTGATCTAAATAAAGAATTATACCACCATTGTTTTTTGACATATAAGTAATGGAATTATTTAATTGTTCTCCACAATCACATTTTAACGAATGGAAAATATCACCTGTGAAGCAAGCAGAATGAATTCTTAGATTAGTAGTTGTTTTAATTTTTTTTGGGTTGATAATAATCGCCATATGTTGTTGTGAGCCAATATAAGATTTAAATATTTTAAAAGAGCTATTCTCAACATAAGGTAATGGAACATTTGCACTTGAAATAAGCTTAATACTATCAGAAATATATTGGTTTTGATTAGCTAAGTCCAGGTAATCAAATTGCATTAAACCCATCCGATATAATACATCATCAATATTTTTTTTATCCTTATGATTAATTTTCTTAAATATTAATGCTGGAATTAACTTAGCATTTTTTGATAACTCTAATACAAATTTATGAAATTTTTTACTTCTTTCAGATTCAATTTTTTTAAAATTTAATATATTGGATTTTTTAATAGGATTTAAGAAAAGTTCTTGAAACTTAGTTAAATTAAAATTTTGACTTACTTTAAAATACACATCTGTATTTATCTTATTAGAGATTAACTGTTTTGCTTTTTGTTTAGTTATCAATAAAAATGACTCTTTTTCTTGAATTTTATTGAATTGGTTTACTATATTTTTTTTAGCATGCTCTATGTTATAGAAAATCCAAAAATTTTTTCTTTCATTTATGACTATAGGTCTTCCTGTTCTTAACTCGTTAATTGCTCTATCTATCAGAATACCTGTATTTTTATTTAAACTCATGAGAATGTATATATAAAGATTTTTAACAAAACCAATGATCAGGGCTAATAATATTGCAGAATTGTTTGATTTTATAAAGAAAAATAGAAAATTGAACAACTTAACTTTGAATATAAGTAAAAAAGGTATCATCCAAACAAATCAACAGGGGAAAGCTGATATTCTAATAAAAAACAATAGTATTGTATTTAATGTAAAAATTGATCCAATATTAAGACAAAGTTGCGAGATAATACTCCCGTTAATTAGAAAAAAAGATAGAAATTTTATTGGACAAATAGGTCAAAGCCTTGATGCTAAAATTGCATTAAATAATGGTAATTCCCATTATATTAATGAAAAAGAGAGTATTACATATCTTCATTGTTTAAGATCAATTAGTGACGGAGTTTTAGTTGGAGTAAATACAATTATTAAAGACAATCCTCTTTTAACAACTAGAAAAATAAAAGGACAAAATCCAACAAGATTAATCATTGATCCCTCCTTAAAATTAACAAATAAATATAAAATTTTTAAAGATAAAAATACTAATATAGTTTTTACAACTTCAAATAAGACAAAAAATTTAAATAATACTACAATAGTAAAGTTACCAAAAAAAGATTTTACTTTAGGTGTTTATCAATTTCTGAAAAAATCTTCATTGAAATATATATTAATTGAAGGTGGTCCCACTACATTATCACATTTTATAGAACAAAATTTAATTAACTATATGCAATTTATAATTTCACCAACACTGATTGGCTCTGGAATAAATAGTGTTAAATTAAAACCAATAACCAATTTAAAAAAAGCAATCAGAAGGAAAAGTAATTTTGCTAAACTTGGAAAAGAAATAATAGCAACTTTAGATTTTAATAGCTAAAAAATCTTTGTTGTAGACATTAAGTTTCGATTTATTATTTAATATCTTTTCTTTTTTAAATTCTATCCATTCATCAAATGTATTTTTTTTATTTTTATTAATAACATTTTTACAAAAGTCTAAAAACATCAATTGGAATTTCTTATTTTTTATATCAATCCAATTTGAATTTAGTAAAAATGTTTTATGAGTTTTTGAAAAATAAGTTTTAATTATCTCACTGCAGTCTGGACCTACAGCTTTAACTACACCATTCTTCTTACTTTGTTGATCATTATTAAATAGTTGCAGCATATTAATATCCAATGAATGATGGGGCTGAAATTTAAAATAGCCATCATAGTTGATAGAAAAATATATTATTTTTGTATTTTGATTAAGTCTATGAAAATCTTTGAACCACTTATGAGGCATAATATCTAAGAAGGCTGAGCCTGTAACGAGATCAAATTGATTAAAATTAGTCTTTTTAATATCTTTAATAATATCATTATGTTTTAAAGATACTTTTTTAATCTTATTATTAAGCATGGTATGTTTTCTCGCTTCACGCAATGAACTTCTGGAGATATCCATTAATGTCCAAAATTGATTTTCATGTTTAATTTTTTTTGATAAAAATCTAAAATTTGAACCTGTTCCAGTTCCCAGATCTAAAACATTTAAAGTGTCTAAATCTTTTATTGTGCTATTAATTTTATCAATTATTTTTAAATTTTTAGAAGAATGATCTATCTTTTCTCTTTGATATAACCATGAGTTTTCGAATTTATGCATTACTTATTGACTTAATAAAAAGTTTTGCTGATTGATTGTTTGTTAAATATTTTTTTTTAGTCATACTTTTTTTTAATTTTTTATAGATTTCTTTATTAAAACAATTGTTAACTATTAATTTTTGAAGGGTACCTTTATTAAAGTTATTGAAATATAAAACACCAGATTTGCCTATAGTTTTTTTTATTGTTGAAGTTTCATAAGAAATTATTGGCAATTTTGATATAGATGCATTTGCTAAAGACATACCAAATCCCTCATATTTGCTTGTTGAAATATAAAAGTCACATTGAGAATATAACTTTTCTAATTTTATTTGAGAAACTTTACCATGCAAAATAATTTTTTTAGTCAACTTATTATCAATAATTTGTTTTTTAATTTTTGCGCTATACTTTGTTTCTCTTGAGGTATCTCCAATTATATGAAGTTCAATACTATTTATTTTCTGTATTTCATTAATAAGATAATCATATTTTTTTCTCTCTATTATACTGCCGCAAGTAAGTAATTTTACAGATTTACTGGGAGTTTTTTTATACTTTTTTAGTTCTTCAATACCAGGCTCAACAATGGAAATAATATTAGAATTAATGTTAAATTTTTTTGAAAGAAGTTTCTTGGTATCACTTGATGTAACAATAAAATAATCAACTTTTTTGTAAATTTTATTTGCTATATCTAAAAAATAATCACTTTTTTTTCCACGAAATTCTAAATACAAAGGATGATGTATTAGGGCTATAGTTTTAAAATTATTAAAAATATATTCTTCTTTTGCTAGCCCCTCTAAAACTAATCCATCAAAGATAAGAATTTTATCTGAATGTAAGTTTGTAATTATATTATTTAAATATTTTAAATCTTTATTAGATGGAAATGGATAATTGTCAGATAATTCATTGAAGTGAATAGAGATATTGTTTTTTTTTGAATATTCATAAATATTATTTTCATAAATATATCCGCCGGTTTTTTGCTTAATATTACCAGGATAAAAAAAAATAAATTTATTAGATTTATTTATCAATTTCTTTCTCAAATGAAGCCCAGGCGACATTTGATTCAGTTAAAGTTATTTTTAATTTATGAAGAGTTTGATAATCCTCATTAAAATCTTTTTTCAATCGAGCACATATTCTATCATAAATATCTTTTGCTAGAAATTCAGTAGATGTAATAATATTTTTGAATTCATCAACTTCATCTAGATTTTTGTAACTATAAAATTTTAATACTTCATCTAAAATATTTGTCACAACCCCCAAATCCATAATTATATTATATTGATTTACATTCTCAGAAAAAAACTCAGCATCAACGATATAAGTGGCTCCATGCATGTTCTGTGCAGGTCCAAAGACATCGCCTGGAAGAGAATGAGCAATAAGTATATTGTTTCTTACAGTAATTGAGTACATTTTAATATTTTATAGCGTGAATTATAATATTTTTATCATTTAGTATAGAGATATAATCTTTTTCTAAATTTTCAAATTTACTTGTACTATTAATTAGTACCATAAGCTTGTTGTCATTCAGAGCATTTATAGCTAACTTTAATCTTGATCTATAATTGTGTTTTTTTTGCATATGAAGTGGAATATTTGATACTTGAGATGATATAATACTTAATCTTTTTGAATGAAATTCATTGCCTAAGTTTAATTTCCCAACTTTTTCTCCATACCAGGATGCTTCAATAATTCTTCCATCAAGGTTAAGTTTAGTAAATGAATTATTTAGTACATCGTAATTAGAAGTTGTATTGATGATACAATCTAAATTATTAATTTTATTATAATGAATGAAATTAAGATTTAATTTTTTTGCTATGCTCTTCTTAGATAAATTTACATCAGAGACATATAAATTTTTATAACCCTTCAATTTAAAATAATATGCTGTTAATAAACCTACTGACCCTAACCCTGCAATCAATATTCTATCATTTTTTTTTGCTTGAGAGTCCCAAAATATATTAACTGCAGTTTCCATATTAGCTGTAAGCAAATATTTCTTTGCGTTTTTGTTTTTAATCAAATTAATATTTTTAGTACTAATTTCAAAAACAGTCTGATGTGGAAAAAGTGTAAAGATTTTTTTGCCTATTAATGATACGGGACCATCAATAATTTCACCAATGTTTATATATCCATATTTGATTGGAAAACTAAAGTTGCCATCTTGAAATGGACATCTCATTGTCTTAAACTGACTTTTATGTACTTTACCCCTTGCTACTAGGTTTTCTGTTCCTTTACTAATTCCTGAGTATAAAGTTTTAACTAGGACAGTTTTATTATTTTTCTTGTAATAAATATCTTTAGATAAAATTTTAGGTTTATTTTTTTTTATTAACCACAAAGATTGAGATTTCATAAGGTTAATATAGATGTATAATAGGAAAATGCGAACAAAGTTTTGGATCAATTTAACAACAGAAGATATTTCTAAATTATCGAGAAATACAATAATTATAGTTCCTTTTTCTGCAATTGAGCAACATGGGCCCCATTTACCTTTGGGTACAGATAAAATCATTCTAGATAAAATTTTAGAAAAATTATGCCAAAAAAATAACAAGAGTAAAGATTTTGTTGTGTTACCTAATCTAAGTATTGGCTCATCATCAGAACATGCAAGTTTTGAAGGAACATTAACTGTAAATTCATTAAACTACATAAATTTTTGTATAAATTATTTAGAAAATATTTTTTCTAAGAAATTTTATAAATTTGTTTTTATCAATAGTCATGGTGGTCAAACAAGTCATATGGAAATAATTGCAAAAGAATTAAAAACTAAATTTAAAAAATCAAAAATAATTAAAGCTAATTATTTCTTATTTAGTGGGTATGAAAAAATTATTTCTATTAATGAACTATCTCATGGTTATCATGGAGGGGAATTTGAAACATCTTTAATGCTTTATTTAGATAAAGAAAATGTAAGAATTAATAAAATTAAAAAAGGCCGTTTATCTCCAGACTATAAAAGCAAAAATGTAATTGGTTATGAAAAAGATGTGAAGTTACAATGGAATACAGAGAATATTAGCAAAACAGGAATAATTGGCAATCCCATAAATGCAAATTCTTTAAAAGGTGAAAAATTAGCTAAAATTACAATATCAACAATTGAAAAAATTATAAAAGAGCTAAAACTGCTTTAGAGTTTTAAAATTCTTAAGAAGAAATATTATACTTACTATTAAACCAATAAAAAAAATAAAAGCATTAAAAGTTATAGTTTCAATAGATGTTTCTCCTGGACTATTCGTAAATATGTATCTCAAAAAATTTATAAATATTAATAATTGAATTAGAAAAATTGTTAAAAATATTGGAATTTGTCCTTTTATATTATTTTTAATAATAATAATTAAAGATAGTGCTAGTGAAAAAAAAATAATTCCAATTATTTCACTTAAACCTGCAATAGCATGATTAAATGCACCCAAGTTACTAATTGAAAATTCATCCGTAAAAATTAATAGCTGAATTGAATAATAAAGTAGAAAAATAATATTTAGTAAGATTAAAATATTGTTAGTTTTTATCATTTAAAAGCTGAAACTTATTTAAATTATACTATATAAATAATCTATGATTAAAAATTCAAAATATTATTTAATCATTGCTTTATTTATAATATTTAATACTAACTTATCAATGGCATTAGAAGAACCAGCTTATAAAATTATTAAATCCTACGAAGGATATGAAATTCGAAAATATGATGATCGTTTAGCAGTAGAAGTTGAATTTAGATCAGAAGACTCAGGATTTAATTATCTCTTCAATTATATTTCAGGAGAAAATACAACATCAGAAAAAATAAGCATGACTGCTCCTGTAACTCAATCTGCTAAAATTGATATGACTGCTCCTGTAACTCAATCTAATAAAGATGGTAAAATGTTAATGCAGTTTTTCTTACCATCTAAATTTACAATTGATACTGCCCCCACTCCCAAAAACAAAAGGGTAAAATTAGTCATTATTGAAGGTGGTTATTACGCAGTTCTTAAATATTCTGGAAGGAATTCTGATAAAAATTATTTAAACCGCTTATCAGAACTAAAAGATTATCTAGAAAAAGATAAAATTGTAATGTTAGATAATGGCACTAAAGCTACTTTTGACGGGCCATTTACATTACCAATACTAAGAAGAAATGAGGCTATGATTAAAATTAAATGGAATTAAGTCATATTTTTATCAAATTTTGAATTTATTATGAAATACATTTTATATTTTTTTATTATATTCTTGTTTGGCTGCTCAATGAATGCAACTAGTAATAATGTAAATAATAAAAATAAAGTAAGTAATGTTGAGTTTAAAATTAATAAAGAAGTGGGAGTTAAAATAAATGATTAAAATATTGACTGTTTTTTTTATACTATTTTTATATGCATGTTCTAGTACATCACCAACAAACGTAAAAACAAGTGACGCGCAAAAAGTTACTTCAATTGAATATGGCTTTATTAAATCATCTTCTCCAGTAAAGATAAAAGGTGAATCAAATTGGGTTGGTGCAACAGCAGGAGCTATGATTGGTGGTTTACTTGGCACAGCAGTTTGTGGGGAAGAAGAGATAGTTGGCACAAAGTGCCAAGATATTGCAGTTGTTTTTGGAACAATTGGTGGGGCGGCAATTGGAAGTGTCACACAAGCAAAATTAGGAGATCATGATGGATTTCAATATATTATTGATATCGATAATAATGAGAAAGATTCTGCAATTGTTCAAGGGGGTGATAGTCCTCTAGAAAATGGGCAGAGAGTTGTCATTATTTATGGTAATGATATTCGAGTAATGCCGTATGAAGAGTAAATTATAAAGTATTTTCAACTAATTTTATTTCTTTTAAATTTGATGGAATAAACTGTGTTGCTATTAATGATAACAAAGCAAAAAAAGCACCTATAAAAAATACAAGAGAGTTAGAATAAATCCATAAAAATCCTAATAGGACTGGAACGAATATAGCAGCAATATGATTTATTGTGAAAGATACACCAGCTGAGCTTGCTATATCTTCTGGATCAGCAATTTTTTGAAAGTAAGTATTTATAGCTAAAGCCAAAGCAAAAAACATGTGATCAATCACATATAGAAAAGCAGCTACGTAAGCATTAGTAACAATACCGTAAGATATAAAAACAATTATTAATCCTACATACTCGAATGTAAGAGATTTCTTTTCACCAAAAATATGAATGATCTTCCCTATTCTCTCAGCAAATAACCAATTAAAAAGATAATTAATTAAAAATAATAACGTCACTTGAGACGCACTATATTTAAATTTTTCCACCATTAGAAATGCTGCAAAAACAATAAATATTTGTCTTCTTGCACCTGATAAAAAAATCAAAATATAATAAAGAATATATTTTTTTCTTATTACTATATTTTTATGTTGAGTATTGATTGGTTTAAAAAAAGGAAAGGCAATTTGCAAATACACCGCAATACACATGCACACTACCCCACAAATTAAAAAGATATAAATATAATCAATTTTAAATATTTCTAGAAAGCACCAGATTGCTCCATATAAAAATAAAGAGGTAATAGATCCTACAGCTATAAGTCTTCCCAATACTTGAGGAGCTTCATCTTTGGATAACCATTGAAGACTCAATGAATTTTTTACTGTTTCAAAATAATGAAAACCTGTACTCATAATTATTGTTGTAAAATAAAGACCGTATACACTTGGAAAATAGCCAGTTATAGCTACACCTAAACCCATTAAAGCTAATGCAATTACAGAAAAAGATTGCTCTTTAATAATTAGCAACACAAAAACAATTGTAAAAGCTAAAAAACCTGGAATTTCTCTTATACTTTGCAAGATACCAATTTCCACTCCAGTAAATTTAGCTCTTTCTACTACAAAATTATTTAATAACGCCGACCATCCATTAAATGCTATTGGCGTTGCTATTGACATTAGAACTAACATCAAAATTGGTGAATTATGGAAGAAATATTTTTTCATGATTTAAATGAGAACTTTGATTAATTATCACAATTGTGCATAAAAAGAAAAAATTAATTAGTATATAAATGCCAATGAGCTACTATGATCTCTTTATTGGAGGTAAAATGTCTGTAGCAAGAATAACAACTTTAAATTTTAAATCGAAAGAAGGTGCAGACCAAGTTGAAGAGACTTATAAAAATAGTGCACCAACTGAATTTGCTGAAGCTGAACAATTATTAGAGGTTCGTGTAGATGATACAACTCTAATGTTTGTTTCACTATATGCTGATAATGATGCAATGGAACGAGCTTCTGCTGCAAGATCAAAAAGAATGGATATAAATAAAGACATTATCGAGTCTATGGATGGAAAAACTGGTAATGTAATTTTAAATCATAATAATTAAAAAATTTTCTTAGACTTTTTTTTAAAAGTCTAAGAGTTAATCAATTCATAATTTATATCTTCAACTTCTATATTTTTTGATAATGAAAAAACTTTACCAGTACTAACTTTATTAAAACCTAAACTTAATAAAATTTTTTTTGATTTTTCATTTTGAAAAATATGGCTAGCATAAAGTTTATTATTAGAATGATTTAAGAAAAAATATGAGATAAGAGAATTGCATGCTTCTGAGGCATACCCTCTTCCCCAGTATTGTTCTCCAAGCCAATAACCTAAAACAGGAATCTTGTTAGAAGTTCGTTTATCAATAGTTATTCCACCTATTAAATCATTTCTCAAATAAATATTTAATGCTAATTCTTCTCTAGTTGATTTATCTAACCATTTTTCAGCATCTTTTAATGTATAAGGATATGGAACATTGCTCAACCATTTTACAACATTCCAATTGTTTAAGCAATTTACTAAATTTTTAAGATCTTTGTGTTCAATTTTTTTTAGATTTAGTCTTTCGGTTTTAATTACAATAGACATGAGACTTTAAATAATATTAATTAATTATTATATTATTTTTAGTTAATTTAAAATTTAAAATAAAGGAGCAATTATGTCCAATGTTATGAAAAAATCATTTTCAGAGGGTGAAATAAAAACACCTGAAAAAGCACATTCATCAACTGTTACACTAAATAATGTCACTTTAAGTAAAGCAGTACTTCAGCCCGGTTGGAAATGGTCAACTTGCATAAAACCAATAGTTGGAACAGAAACATGCCAAGCTGGTCATGTAGGTGTAATAGCTCAGGGAACAATGCATGTTAAACACGAAGATGGAACTGAAATGGAATTTACTGAAGGAGATACTTATTTTTTAGCACCAGGCCACGATGCTTGGGTTGTAGGTGAGAAAGAAGTTATTGGTTATGAATTTATTACTGATGATAAAGATTTTGGCCCTTGGAAAAAAGCTTAGACTCTTTTTTTTATTATTTCAATTGTTTTTTTCTTTAATAAAATTAAACATTGAAGTCCAATCTAAATCTTTATAAGTTGTATTTTCTGCATCTTCGTAAGTTTTTAAAGCAGCTTTTCCAGTAATCAAATCAACTCCATCAATAGAGCCTTGCTCAAGCGCAAGTTTTAAATCTTTTAATGCTAAAGTATTTTTGAAACCTGGAGAAACATCATTTTTTAATACCTTCATAGGATAACTAACATTCAAATGTCCTTTACCTGCAGCTGTCGTTTTTAATAATTTAATTGCAAGCTCTAAATCGATGCCATATTTTTCAACTAAAGTTAAAGTTTCTGCAGTTACAATATTTGAAACAATTGACATATAATTATTTATGATTTTCATCTTGCTTCCAGATCCGTTTAAGCCACAATAAATTACATCACTGCCCATTGTTTCTAATAGAGGCTTTACAGTTTCAAATTTATTTTTATCTCCACCAACTAAAATCAAAAGAGTGCCATCTATTGCATTATTAACTAAACGTGCAACTGGAGCATCAAACATTGTAATATTTTTAGATTTAAATGACTCATTAATATGGATAGAGTCTGCAGGTAAAATAGTACTCATATCAATATAAATATAATTTTTATAATTTTGATTTAAAAGTCCGTCTTCTTTAAGGCATACTTCTTTTACATTATTACCATTTGGGAGCATTGTGATTATAAAGTCTCTATCTTCCAAAAGTTCTTTGATTGAAGTGCAATATTTAGCTCCTAATTTCTCTAAATTTGATCTATTTTCATTAATTACAAACGGATCGAAGAAATTCAGGTTATTGCCTTTAGAAATTATATTTGAAGCCATTGGACAACCCATAGTGCCAACACCAATAAAACCTACATTACTCATAAATTTCTCCTTTTTTTTTAAAAAAATATTATATTTTCTACTTTATATGATAAGAAAAAAAAATATATGATATTTTATTATGAATAATAAAAATAATACAATAAGCTCAATAACATACGATGTTATAAAAAGAGATATAATATTTGGAAAATTAAAACCTTCAATAAAATTAAAACTAGATAACTTAAAAAATAATTATAATGCTAGTTTATCGACAATTAGAGAAACATTAAATAGATTAGCTAGTGAAGGTTTCGTCAAAGCAGAGGAACAAAGAGGATTTTTTGTAAATGATTTTACAAAAGATGACTTAATTGAAATAGCAAATATAAGAGTTTTGTTAGAGTGTCATGCTATAACATTATCTATTGAGAATGGTGATACTGATTGGGAAGGTAATTTAGTTGCTTCACATCATAAATTAAGTCTATTAGAAAAAGAAACGCAAAAAGATTATAAAAAAAATAGAGAAGAATGGAAAAAATATGATTGGGGTTTCCATTTGGCTTTGGTATCAAATTGTGGTTCTCAAAACTTATTAAATCTTCATTCTATTTTATATGATAAATATATTCGCTACCAAATGGCAGTAACAAAATATAGAGGAAAAGAAGCAGAAGATGAACATAAAATATTATTTGAAGCAGCATTGAAAAGAGATACAAAATTAGCTACTGAAACACTTGAGAAACATATATTGAAAGGTCTAGAACACACTCTATCAATCTTTAAATAATACTCATTTAATTAAGCTAAAATCTTCAAGTTTATCTGAAGTAAAAAATAAATCCTTTAGTTGATTTTTTGTAATATGCATAATCGCTTTAGCTACATTTGTAGCATGAATAGCTTTAAATGGTCTAAGTTTACCAATAAAAATAAAAGATAAAATTTTAAATATAAATTTAGCAATTTTTTCTACTATTCTGTTTTCATTTCGATTTCCTAATAAAAGTGATGGTTGAATAATTGCTGTAAATTCAAATGACAGATCAATGATTTCTTTTTCTGCTTTTCCTTTATTTTGCAGATAAAGATTTCTACTATTTGCATTAGCTCCGCCAGAAGAAACATATATGAATGATTTCACATTATTATTTTTAGCAATTTTACTAATTTTTACTGGTAAGTTTAATTCAACATCAATGTAATCATTTTTATTCGGAGTTAATCTTCTGGTTGTTCCAATAGCAAAGAAACAATCATCACCAACAATTTCATCTTTATGTTTTTCTAATTCATTAAAATCAATGATATATTTCTCTATTTTTGGGTTTTTTGTTTCTATATCTTTTCGAGAAAATATTTTTATTTTATCATACTCATTACTATTAACTAATAAATTTAATAAATGTCCACCAACCAAACCTGTGGCACCAAATAAAATAGCAATTTTCATTATTTAATCTTTCTTATCTGCAGTAATAACTCCGCCAGAAGCCCAATTATTTTTATCAACTTCAGTAATAAGAATTTTAATTGCCTCCTTATTGCCCCCACACGTTCTTACAAAAGCATCTGTGAGTTCTCTTGCTAAGTCCCTTTTTTGTTCTTGTGTTCTTTTAAACATCTCTACTCTTATTACAGGCATATTTGCTCCTTATTGTTTATTGTTTTTAAAAGCTTCTGGATCACATAATCGGCAAACCATTTTGCCACCACTACCCTTAGTGTCATACGTTTGATAAAAAATATCAGGAGAAGTAATATTAATATCGGATAGTTGTTTTTCAATCTGCCAATAATATTGGCTACATTTTGAACACTGAGCAGCAACTTTTAAATGCTCTGGTTTGTAAAAAGATTGCCAAATTTTTTTATTATCCTCAATATCATTTGCATTTTTGAAAATAAATACGTTAGCAGGTATATCCATAAAACAACTAGCGCACTGAATTTCTTCAGTAACATTTGCGTATGGATTATTTTTATCTTTAGTGCTTACTTTAAACCTAAATCTAATGTTTTTAGATTCACACTCGGGACATTGAAATTTCTCTTGATTTTCTTTTTCCATATCCAAATACTATAGATGATGAAAAAAATATTACTATTTAAAATTATATTATTTTAAGTATAAGATTTACAAAATGAGAAATATATTATTTAAATTAAATTCATCTAAAATTTTTCAATTAGCTGTAATTTTTATTATTATTTTAAATGCAATAACTGTTGGTATTAGCACATATGATTTAAATCCCATTCTAAAGAATTCCATTCAGTTACTTGATTATACAATTACAGTTTTTTTTGTCATAGAAATTTTGATACGTTTTTTTAGTGAACCTAATAAAAGAGATTTTTTTAAAAATGGTTGGAATATATTTGACTCAATAATAGTATTTATTTCATTAATTCCCATTCCAAATAATTCGAGTTATTTATTATTGCGTCTCTTACGAGTATTCAGAGTATTGAGATTAATTTCAGTGATTCCTGAATTAAAAAAAATAATAGAAGCTCTAATAAACTCAATCAAGAAAGTGTTTTATGTAAGTTTGCTTCTCTTTATCATTCTTTATATTTACGCTACTATTGGCTCAATTTTATTTGGTGATGTTATTCCTTATAGATGGAGAGATGTAGGAGTTTCTTTAATTACACTTTTCCAAGTTTTAACTTTATCTAGCTGGGAAACTGTTATGTTACCATTACAAGAAATATATTGGTGGGCATGGATATATTTTTTTAGTTTTATTATTATTTGCGCAATTACAATGATGAATTTGTTAATTGCAGTAATAGTAGATGTTATATTAAGTCAAAAAAAACTCTAATTATTTAAAAAATTTCATAACAATAAATATGCCTAAAGATACAGCAGGTCCTATTCCAAATGCAAATAACAACGTTCCTATTCCTACTACGCCACCTAAATAAAAACCAATTACTACTGCAGTTACTTCAATAACTGTTCTAATTAATGCAATTGGTTGATTAGTTAACTTTTGTAAACCTGTCATTAAACCATCTCTTGGTCCAGGGCCTAAGTTTGCAGTTAAGTAAAATCCACTTCCTATCCCAACAATGAGGACAGCAATCAAAGATTGCACAACTTGATAAAAAAAAGTCTTTGGATAAGGTAAAATTGGAGTTGATAAATCTATTACAATTGAAATTAAAATTACGTTTAATAAAGTTCCTAATCCTGGTTTTTGTTTTAAAGGAAACCATAAAAATAAAACAATTATGCTTACAATAAAAGTCGTTATACCTATTGATAAATCTAATTGAAATGAAAGTCCTTGTGCAAGAACAGTCCAGGGACTAACTCCTTGATTAGCAGTAATTAAAAGAGTTTCACCTAATCCAAATAAGATCAAACCAAATAGAAGATAAATAAATGTTTTTAATTTTGGTTTAAAATTGAACGGATCATTAGAACTCCATGATAAATTTGGAATTTGTTTGATTGTTAATATAGTAATGAAAAAATTCATAAAAAAAGCAAGTAATATTAATTACTTGCTTTGAATAATAATTATTTCGGCATATTGGTAGCACCAGTCTCAAGTGAGAGAATTTTTCCATCTTTAAAGGTAAAAACAGCCATTACCGCTTGTGTATTACCATCATTAAAAGTAACAAATGAATGTTCAATACCTATATCATCATTTTCATAGATAATTCTTACCTTTTCTCTATTAATATCATCACTCATTGCCCAGCTTATAACATCTTGTTTTGAAAGAACATTTCCTGAAGCATGCATGGTAAATCTATAATCATCATGAAGTATATCATTCATTGCAGCTTCGTCTTTATTCATGAATGCTTCACTGTATTTTGTTAATATTGACATAGTATCTCCTTATATAATTAAAAATATAGTGTAATAACTCTATAAAGATAGATGACAAACATTTTTCCTTTTTTATTTGTTTTTTTTTGGAGTTCTGCATTTGTTAGTGGACAAATAATTGTGCAGTCTGCAAGTCCTTTTGCATCATTATCATTTCGTTTTGTAATAGTTGCTTTTGGGTTCTTATTAGTTGCGTTATTTTTCAGAGAAAAAATTTTTGTAAAAAAATCATTAGTTTTACAATCTGGGATTACTGGGATTTTTTTTCATGGATTTTATCTAGGAGGAGTATTTTTTTCTTATAGCGTTGGTCTCTCAGCAACTTTATCAGCATTAATTGTAGGTTTGCAACCAGTGTTAACTAATATTTTATCAGGGCCAATATTAAGAGAAAAAGTTAGTAAAACGCAATGGATTGGAATATTATTAGGATTAATTGGTACAGTATTTGTAATTGGATTAGATATAGGAAAATCAATTCCTATACTAGGTGTAATTGCATCTGTAGTTGCTTTAATTGGAGCAACAACTGCAACCATTTGGCAAAAAAAATTCACAAACAACTTACCATTGACTACAAATAATTTTTATCAAGCTGTTGCAGCAGCGATATTTTTGTTTTTTGCTTCACTATTTTTTGAAGTTTCTTATATAAATTTTACAACTTCTTTTATTTTGTCCATGAGCTGGCAAATTATTATGGTATCATTTGGTGCGTTTACAATATTAATGTACTTAATTAAAATAGGTACTGCTTCTAAAACATCTAATTTATTTTTTCTTGTACCACCTACAACAGCTATAATGGCTTGGTTAGTTTTAAATGAAGAGATATTAAGAAATGATATAATTGGATTAATAATTGCAGCTTTAGGTGTTTATATAGCTACAAGAAAATAATCATTTTTTAAAATTAATTTAAGCTAAAAATTCTATAATTTTTGAATCACCTGGTGCCATTTTATAAGAAAATAATTCTTTCTTAGTCACCCATTTTATATCTTCATGTTCCAATAGAATAATTTTACCATCTAAATGTTCACATAAAAAATAATGAATCTCAACATTGATTTTATCATCTTTGTGTTTCTGAGAAGATACTTTTTTATAAATTTTTATATTAATAGATAGTTCTTCTTTAATTTCTCTTTGAAGAGCGATCTCAAATGTTTCTCCATTATCAACTTTGCCACCAGGGAATTCCCAATGAAAAGCAAAATGCTTATTTCTATTCCTTTGCGCAATCAAATATTGATTATCCTTTTTTATTACTGCGGCAACTACATCAATCATTTATATTACTGAATAGTAAGTTGATGATTAAATAACTTTCCAAATCCTTTTAAATTATCTTTTACTCCAGCTCTTCTAAGACAGCTCCAAAATTGTGCTTGATTACTTGTTATAACAGGCTTTCCGACTCGCTTTTCAATTTCATCTATGACTTCGGTAGACCTTATACCGCCACAACTTAGAAAAATTGCCTCAGCTTCCTTATGGTTTATTTCTTCAGCAAATTTAATCCAATATTCAGGCGTTACTTTTCCAAACTCAATTCCAGTAGTTAAATTTAATCCTTGAATATTAATTACTGAAAATCCTTTATTAAAAAGAAATTCAGCTTCTTTTGTATTAATTTCATCTAAGTATGGAGTCCCAACTACAATTTTGTTAATATTTAATTCATTTAAAGCATCAATAACACCTGTTACTAAAGTCATAGGAATTGCATACGGTGCCCCCTTTTTAATTTCAGCTTTAATTTTTTCTTCACCAATAACTATTGATCCTGATGTACAACTATAACTTATAACATTTGGCTTTGTATCTGGTTGAATTCTAGAAGCTGCATCAGCCATAAAATCTATGTGACGAGATAAAGTTTCATTAGTGGTATAATCATCTGTTTTTAATCGTGTAATATGAACAGCAACATCATGTGGAACCATATCAAAAAAATCTCCTTCTGCTGCTAAATCCGTAGACATTAAAATGAAACCAAGTTTAGCCCTCCAGTGTCTACCTTCACTCATTTCAGGAGTTCGGGGAGTTGAAATAATATTATCTCCAGGTTTAAACATACAAATATGTTATTTATTAAAATTTTTATATCAATACTTTATTCGTATCTTAGAGCGTCAATAGGATTAAGATTGGCTGCTTTTCTTGCAGGATAAAAACCAAATATAATTCCAATAGATGATGAAAAAACAAATGATAAAACTAAAGAAAAATAATCTAAACTCATTTTCCAATTAAAGTATTCACTAACCCCAAAAATTACACCTAATCCCAAACCAATACCAATTAATCCGCCAATAAGAGAAATCATTAAAGATTCTATTAAAAACTGTAGCAATATATCTCTTTTTTTTGCACCAACAGACATACAAACACCAATTTCTTTTGTTCTCTCTGTGACAGTAACTAACATGATATTCATAATGCCAATCCCTCCAACAATTAGGGATATACCAGCAACAGTTGCTAAAAGAATAGACATAACTCTAGATGACTCTTGTCTGGCATTTAAGAATTGAGCATAATTTCTAATTACAAAATCAGGATTTCCATTTGCTGAAATTTTGTGTAATTTTCTCATTACTGTATCAATATCTTTTTCTGTTTTAAAAAGTAAATCAGATGAAGATACATTAATTGTCATGCTACGTATTTGATCACCAGGAAATTTTTTAGCAACGAGTCTTTGTTTAGCGGTTTTTAACGGAACGACAATTGTATCATCTAAATCTGCCCAAGCTGTTCCACCTTTTGCATCTAATAAACCTATTACAGTAAATGGGACTTTGTTAATCCTGATAACTTCATCAATTGGACTATCTGTTCCAAATAAATTTTTTTGAACAGTTTTACCTATTATTGCTACCCTTGATCCAGAGTCTAATTCATCATCTTGAAATGATCTTCCTAATTCAAACTTCCAATTTCCTAAATTAAAATAATCATTTGTAGTCCCCGTGACTGTTGCTAACCAATTATTTCCATTTGCTATAATTTGTGTACTCAAACTAACTCTAGGAGCAATTGCTGAAATTGCAGGTAATTCATTTTTAAGAGCTTCCATGTCTTTTAATGTTAGAGTATTTATAGAATTAGCTCCCATTGAAACACCTCTATTAGATGAACTTTGAGATCTTAAAATTAAGTTATTTGATCCAAATCTTTCAATTTGTTCTTCAACTTCTTGTCTAGCTCCTGAACCAATAGAGATCATTGTTATTACAGAACTAACTCCAATAATTATACCAAGAGAAGTTAAAACACTTCTTAAAATATTAGAGCGTAAACTTTTTTGTGATAAGTAGATAAGATCAGTTAGGGACATTTTTTTTATCCTCAATTATCTGGCCATCTTTCATTTTAATAATTCTAGAGGCATATTTAGCTATATCATCTTCATGAGTAACTAAAACTACAGTTATACCTTTAGCATTTAAATCATTTAGTATTTTCATAATTTCTATACTTGTCTTACTATCTAGTGCTCCAGTTGGCTCATCAGCTAAAATTAATTTAGGAGAACCAGCAATAGCTCTAGCTATTGATACTCTTTGTTGTTGACCACCAGATAATTGATTTGGTCTATGATGAACACGATCTTTAAGACCTACATTTTCTAGGGCTTTTAAAGCAAGGTTATTTCTTTCTTTCTGATTTTTACCTGAATATAATAAAGGTAAGACAACATTTTCTAGGGCATTCAGTCTAGGTAAAAGATTAAAATTTTGAAAAATAAAACCAATTTCTCTATTACGAAGTTCAGCAAGTTTATTTGCATTAAAATTTGAAATATTATCATCCTTGAAAAAATAATCTCCACTTGAAGGAACATCTAAACAGCCAATAATATTCATCAATGTTGATTTGCCGGAGCCTGAAGACCCCATAATTGAAACAAACTCACCATTTAAAATAGACACATTTACATTATTCAGAGCTAAAAGTTTGTTATCTCCCATTACATATTCTTTTGAGATAGAGTCAATCTTAATCATTTTAAAATAGTCTAAGAGCTTTTTTATTTGAAGTTTCAATAATAACTTTAGATATTACTTCATCACCCTCCTCAATTTCCCCATTTATTATTTCAGTATAGCCACCAGAATTTAAACCCGTTATTAAATCAGTTTTTTGATGTTCACCATCTACAAGTTTGTAAACTTTTTTAACATTAAGGGATTCTTTTAATTCAAAGAATTTATTTTTTTGCTCATCACTTAGTAATTCAATGAGTGCATTTTCAATATACAGCTGAATTTCTTTTCGAATTTTCTCTGGCGATAGATTTTTAGCAGTTAATGAGTCTCTTACCTTGCCTAATTTAGGGTATACACCCCGCATTTTATTTTGTTGCTCTGTAGTCATGTTAAGTTGACCCATTATTTCTTGAAGTTGAGAAGCCCCTCCTCCTCCCCATCGATTTCCACTACCAGAATTTTTTTTAGGTTTTTGATTTAATTTAACTGAAAGTGCTGAATTTTTAACTTTCAAAACATCATTTTTATTTTCTACAATAATATCAACATTAGCTGTCATGCCCGGTAAGAGAATATTATTAGGATTATCAAATGAAGCAATAACCTCGTAAGTAATAACGTTTTGATCATCTATGGGAGAATATCTAATTTGAGTTATAGTAGCCTTTAGATTTCTATCAGGGAAAGCATCAGTGGTAAATTGTACTTCTTGATTTGGTTTTATATTACCAATATCTGACTCATCTATAAATATTTCGATATTCATTTTTGATAAAGTTTCAGCAATCGTAAACATTATTGAATCTTTTTGGTAAGCTCCCAAAACATCACCAACACTTATGTGTTTATCTAATATAAAACCATCAATTGGTGAAACTATTTTCGTTTTACTTAAATCTAATTTTTCACTTTCCAAAGTTAATTCAGTTTGTTCAATTAATGTTTCAACCTCTTCTATTTCAGCATTAATAATTTTAATTTGGGCTTCTCTAGAATCAATAATAGCATTGAGTGATAAAATTTCAGATTCCAATGTGCTGTATTGAAATACTGCACTCTCATATTCAAACTTAGCATCTTCAAGTTCTTTTTTAGATATAAATTTTTTTTCATATAACTTTGTTTTATCATCCAAATTTTCCTTAAGTTTTTTAATATTAAGAGATGAGTCATTAAGCTTAGATACAGCTCCATTTTTATTTGAAATAGAATTATTTAATTCTGATTTTGCTTTTTCTAGACTTCCATTTTTTTGTTTTAACTTTGATTTAGATATACTTACTGAAGTTTCAGTTTCTTCAACATTCAAAATAAATGGATTTTGATCAAATGTTGCTAACACCTCACCTTTTTTGATCTTTTCATTAAAATCCTTGTTTATATCAACTATCTTTCCAGATATTTCTGATGATAATGTTAATGTTGAAGTTGGGATGATTTTTCCAGTTGCTGAAACTGTCTTCTTGATATTACCCTTTTCTATTTTAATATATTCATATGAAGTTGTTGAAATTTCAGTATTGTTTAAGTTATAAAAATAGTATCCACCTGCAACAGCAGCTATAACAATAATAATAACAATAATTTTTTTCACTCAACACCTCACATTTATTAAATTTAATTGATATAGTATAAAAAAAGTAAAATGATACATACTAGAATAAATATAAATATATATACAATATAAATATATATATATTTCAATTATTTATTATGGATATTTAAAGTACGACTTATATTTCTTTATATTTAAATTATGTTTTGCGTTAATATATCTAATAGTGGATGTTTCTGATCTCATTACAACAGAATGGGTATAAGCATCATCTTTGTTAATTCTAACACCTTTTAATAAAGTGCCATCCGTTACACCAGTGGCAGAAAACATTACATCTCCTTTTGCCAAATCATTAGTTTTGAATACTTGATTTCTATCATTTACACCCATCTTTTTAGCTCTTTCAAAAGATTTATCGTCTTCATAAATTAGCTTCGTATAAATTTTACCACCCAAACATCTAAGTGCAGCAGCAGCTAACACTCCCTCCGGTGATCCTCCAACACCCATATAGATATCAATTCCACTGTCATCTATTGAAGTAGCAATAACAGCGCTAACATCACCATCAGGGATTAATTTAATTCTTGCGCCAGTTGATCTAACTTGCTTAATTAATTCTTCATGTCTTGGTCTATCTAAAATACAAACAACAATATTTTCTTCTCTAATTTTAGAAAAATTAGAAAATTCTTTTATGATTTTTCCAGGACTATCATCAATATTTATCTCTAAATCTTCATACTTATATCCATAAGCTATCTTTTTCATATAAATATCAGGAGCGTGCAAAAAACTACCCTCTTCACCAATTGCTAACACAGAGAGTGCATTTTCACCTCCTTTAGCTGTTATAGATGTTCCTTCTAGAGGGTCTAAAGCTATATCGACTTTAGTTTTACCTTTACCAACTAACTCTCCAATATAAAGCATAGGTGCTTTATCACGCTCGCCTTCTCCTATTACTACTTTTCCCCTTACATCAAGTATATTTAAAAAATCCCTCATTGCATTTACAGCTGATTGATCAGCTGCTTTTTCATTACCTCTGCCCATATGAAAAGAACTTGCTATTGCTGCTATCTCTGTAACTCTTACTGCTTCCAAAGCTAAATTTCTATCTAGTAATAGTGATGTATTTATTTCCATTTAGGTTGACGTTTATCTATGAATGCGCTTATTCCCTCATCTGCGTCTGACTCCATCATATTAGTAATCATAATTTTAGATGCATAATTATAAGAATCTATAATATTCATTTCTGATTGCTCATAAAAAGCTTTTTTACCAATTTTTAATGTTAAAGAGGATTTGTTTGCAATTTTTTTTGCTATTAAATTAACTTCATTGGATAAATTATTATGATCAAAATAATTATTAATCAAAGCAATTTTTTTTGCCTTTTTTGCGCTAATTAGATCTCCTGTTAAAAGCATTTCCATTGCATGTTTATTTTTTGAAACTCTTGATAAAGCAACCATTGGAGTTGAACAAAATAAACCAATATTTACACCAGGTGTAGCAAAAAAAGACTCACTACTTGCATATGCTAAGTCACAAGTAGCAACTAATTGGCAACCAGCAGCAGTTGCTATGCCATTAACTTCAGCTATCACAGGCTTTGGAATTTTTAAAATATTTAACATTAAATTTGAACAACTATTTATTAATGTTGTAAAAAATTTTAATCCCTTATCAGAGTCTTGTCTATGTAAAGTAATTTCTTTTAAATTATGACCAGCTGAAAATATTTTTCCAGTTGATTTAATAATGATTACTTTTACTTCTCTATCTTTTTCAGAATCTAAAATAATTTCATTTAAACTTTTTATTATATCTAAACTCAAAGTATTTTGAGATGAAGGATTGTTTAAGGTTATATTTAAAATATTATCTTTAATGTCTGAAAGTATTAAATTACTCATATATTTATTTTAATTTCAATATCTTCTGCAAGAGAATTTGCGACAAAACAATAACGGTGAGAGCGATCTTGCATTTGGTCCATATCAACTTTAGAAACAGAAAAACCACTTTCAAATTTTATAATTGGATTTAATTCAATTTTATTAACACACATTTTACCTTTAGAATTTTTACCAAGAAAAGCACATGCTTTATCTTTGTAAGAAACGACAGGCCATCGCATTTTAGCTGAAAGAGCCAAAAAGGTCATCATGTGACAACTACTTATAGCTGCGGCAAGAGACTGTTCAGGATTTAATTCTGTATCACTACCTCCATATTCAGGTGCAGAACCAGCCTTTATTAAATTATTATTAATATTTATTGTATGACTCTTAGAAAACTTATCAGGAATAAGAGACTCTTCTTGTAAACTCCATTCAAGACTTATTGAAAGCTCACTCATAAGTAAATACTTTATATTTTTAAAATGTTAAGTAAATGAAATTTTTAATTATAAATTCGTATGACAATAAAACACTTTTTTTGGATATTATTGATAACATTTCTTTTTGGAAGCTCATATCCAGTTGGTAAATTAATATTTAACAATGATGTTCCGCCACTTCTTATGGGGTCATTGAGAATGTTAATTGTATTTATGGTATTATTGCCTTTTATAAAAATACAAATTCCTGAACGAAAATATTGGATTCCTCTTTTAGGTTTTGGTTTCTTTATGGGTTTTGCAACTAATGTTTTTTTAAATTTATCTATTTACGTAGCAGATATTTTAGCACCTACTATAATTGGTGCACAATTATCAATACCTTTTGGTATTTTATTAAGCTCTATTTTTTTAAAAGAAAAAGTAAATTTAAAAAAATGGATATTAATTTTTACAAGTTTTTTTGGTGTATTTCTAATTGGATTTGATCCAGCATTAACAAATGAAAAATTAGCTTTAGGTCTTGTAACATTAATGTCATTCTTCTATGGAGGATCTCAAGTGTTCTCAAGGTATTTGAAAGAATTGGATGTAGTTTATACTAATGCATTTATGGCTTTAGTTGGTTTCATTTTGCTCTTAATTTTTTCTATTATGTTTGAAGGTAATACAAAAGAAAACATTATAATGATTGATATTAATTCGTGGTTATTGATATTTCACTCAGCAATTTTTATCTCAATAATTGCTCATATGTCTATATTTTACCTTTATAAAACTTACACAGTTCAAAGAATATTTCCATTTTATTCCTTGTTTCCCATATTTGGAATACTACAAACAATGATATTATTTAATGAAATTCCGACTATAATAATTTTAATAGGAGGAATAATTGTTATTGTATCTATTTATTTATTAAACAAATTAGACTAACTTAAAATATGATGTATTATTTTACAAAACTAATAATTACCGCTTTAATTATAGTGATTGTTTCTGAAGTAGCTAAAAAATCTACTTTTATAGGCGCAATAATCATTTCCATTCCTCTAACATCATTATTGGCTTTTAGTTGGCTTTATATAGACACAAAAGACTACCAAAAAGTTATTGATTTATCCTATGGCACTATTTTACTTAGTATTCCGGGTTTTGCATTTTTTATTATTTTACCTATTTTACTTAAATTTAAACAAAATTTTGCATTTTCAATTATTATTTCTATAATTGGAACTGCTATAATTTATTTTATTTTTACTTATTTTTTGAAAAAATTAGGTATTTTTATCTAGGTCAACCGTTGAAAAATAATTAAGTCGGATTAATTATAAGGGTACTTACCTCCTTAATTTTTATGCCCATATTAAAATATGGGCATACCTATTCTATCAAAAAACCAATACATTCCCACTAAAGCTATAAAAAGGGATACAGGAATTTGAAACACATATCTGTAATATTTTTTACTTGAAAACATGGTGCCAATTATAAGATACAAAAATAAAATTATGAAAATTTGAGCAGCCTCAATACCTAAATTGAAAGAAATCAAATTAAGTATCAGTTTTGAACTCTGAAAACCTATATCACTTAAAACAAGAGCAAAGCCTAACCCGTGCAATAAACCAAAAAAGAATATAATAATATATCGTAAATAATCTTTGACATATTTTTTAAAAATATTTTCTACACCCACATAAGCAATGGAGAGAGCTATAATTGGCTCAACTATTATAGGATTGATATTAATAAATGAAACAGTAACAAAAATTAAAGTAATGGAATGTGCAATGGTAAACATAGTTACCTGGATTAATAAGGGTTTCAAAGAAACAGAAAAGAAGAACAGTCCAACAATAAATAATATATGATCTAAACCTTTTGGAATTATATGTTGAATACCAAGAATAAAATAATCAACTATACTATTAAAAATAGATCGAGTGTTTCCTTTTTTAATAAAAATTTTATCTGTTTGTAATCCAGATTGTAAATACTGTGTATATAAATCATCATCGTACTCTAATTCGTTAATTTCTCTAATGATAATTGGACCATATTGCTCATCCCATTTAAAAGTAAAATATTCAGTATCTTCATCAAGTATAGCTTTAAGATATAATATTGAATCTCTAGAAATTTCAAAATTACTATTGCTTTGAATATCCATATCTATGAGTTCAAATTTCCTAGGTACATCGTTTATATTTAAATTCATTTTTGACTGAATTTTTATCCATGACTTAATAAATAATGCTTTAAGTTCTTCTCCAGTTAACGATCTTAAATCATCATAAGTTCCACTTAATGTAGATGAATTAGTGTCCGTGATTTTTGAAGCATCAATACCAGAGAGTATTAATTCTGCATTAAGTCGTACATCAAAAAATAATATATTTTCTTCAATCTTATAATCTGCAATTGAGGGTCTAATTTCGTGTGAAATTGCTAATGTAGAATAAAATGTTAAAAATATAAAAAAATAAAAAATTATATTTAATTTCATTATTTTTGAAAATTTGATTAAAGTAGGCATGAATGAAAAAAATATTTACAAGCTTTTTATTTATTATAATTATAACTTCAATATTTAAAAACGTATATTGTCATGAATTTTGGATTGATCCAATTAATTATCACTTAGAAAATAGTAATCAAATTAGCGCAAAACTATTAATTGGTGAAAATTTTTTAGGTTCGCAATTACCTTATTCTAAAAAAGAGTTTGAGATAACTAATTTATATTCAGGAAATAAAAAAATAAAAATTAAAGGAAGATTGGGGGACTTACCTGCTTTAAATACAAAAAAGGGCAACACAGGGATAAACATTCTTCAAGTAATATCTTCAATTAATTATGTTGATTATGATGGTCTTCTAAAATTCGATATATTTTCAAGAAAAAAGGGTTATCGGAATTTAGCGGAAGAACATCAATATAATAACTACCCTCTCAATTTTGTAGAGAGTTATAAAAGGTATGCAAAATCAATTGTTTCCATAGATAATCATCAAGGTTCAGATGTTGATACTGGGATGAAATTGGAATTAATATTTCTAGACAATCCACTGCTAGAATTAACCAAAAATAAAAGAATTTTATTAGAATATAAAAATAATATTCTTGTTGATCATCAAATTACGATAATGAGCATAAAAGATAATAATTTAAAAGTAGATTATTTAAGAACTAACTCTAAAGGATACATTGAATACGTCTTTAAAAAAAATACAAAATATTTAATTGATAGTGTAGTAATAATTAAAGGAAGTAATAAAAAAAAAGATAAGTATGCAAAATGGCATTCTTTATGGGCTTCTTATACTTTAAAAACTCCTTAAAATGAAAAAAATTTTATTAACTTTTTTAAAAATTTTAGTTTTAACAGTATTTACCAACACTGTTAACGCTGAGAGTAAAATTATTGTAGCTAGTACGACTTCAACTTATGATACAGGTTTACTAGATGCACTTAATAGCAAATTTTATGAAAAATATAATATTAGAGTTCAGGTATTATCTTTAGGAACAGGACAGGCTATCAGAACGGCAAAAGATGGAAATGCAGAAATTTTACTTGTTCATCATGAACCTTCAGAATTAGAATTTATTAAAGATGGGTATGGCTTGGAAAGAAGTGAAATTATGTACAATGATTATATTTTAGTTGGACCTAAAGAAGATAATATAGAATGTTTATCAGTTCAGGATAAATTAAAACAAATACATAGTAAAAATTATTTATTCATCTCTAGAGGTGATGATAGTGGAACACATAGAAAAGAAATAGAAATTTGGTCGGAGTCAGAATTAATAATAAATGATAAATCTCAATGGTATTTGAGTGTTGGACAGGGAATGGGGAGTACATTATTAATTGCTAATGAAAAAAAAGGATATACTTTATCTGACAGAAGTACTTGGATAGCATTTAATTACAAAAATAATCTTAAAATTGTTTGTGAAAATCTTCCACCTTTATTTAATCAGTATGGCATTATTTTAGTAAATCCAAATTTAAATAAAAATTTAAATTTTAATAATGCAAAAAAATATTTTGACTGGTTCAAAACAAATGAAGTAAAGGAAATAATTAATAATTTTAAAGTTAAGGATAAGCAATTATTTTATTACAATTATAATCAATAAGTAATTTTTTTATTAACATCTTTTAGCGTTTTGTCATATCCATGATGAAAATGTTTGCTCATATCAGGAATATATTTCATCGAGATAGGCTCTTTACCAACAGCAATTGACATTTCTCTTACATGATGAGCCTCAGCTCCACAACATATACCAATAAAGTTTACTTTTTTTTGCATACATTCTTTAGCAAATTCTGCCATTTCATAACGGTTACAATACAAATTATCGAGCGCAACTGGAAAAGCATTGTTATCAGGTATGCAATCGCATCCATGATCACTAATATTTAAAAAACCTGGCTCTTTTTCAGTTGTTCGATATGGTACAGGTAATGCAGACACATGGCATGATACATTATTTCTTATTTCATCAATAAATTTCATAGTCATTTTTGGGCCTCTATAACAATTTAAACCAACAACATCTGCCCCAAGATCTTCCATCATCTTACAAGCTTCGGCAGGAGTATAACCATCTCTAGTAATATCACCTCTTGGTATTGCAAAATTTGTAACTGCTATTATGTTTTCTCTTTTAATAGCCTGTAAAGCTATTTTCATTTCCTCAACCCAATTAATTGTCTCTGCAACAACAAAATCTACACCAGCTTCTTTTGCCCACAAAATTTGCTCTTCATACATTTTTTGACATTGTTTAATTGTAGATTGATCATTTGGATCATATATATTTGTATTTGCTACATCTCCGCAAACCATCAAATCTAATTCTTTAAACTCATTTGCTGCATTTTTAGCAATTTGCAATGCATCTTTTTGAAGTTGTTCTAATAAGTGCTCCTTACCAATGATTCTAAGTTTTTCTCTATGTCCATAATATGTAAAAGCTTGAACAACATCACTACCTGCACGAATAAATTCTCGGTGTAATTGACTTACTACTTCTGGATGTTCTATTACTACTTCAGGAACAAATGCACCTGCAGAAAGATAACCCCTTCTTTCCATTGCAAATAAATAACCTTCAGCACAAATGATTGGTCCTTTATCTAAACGTTGTAATAAATTCATCATATAATAAAATTAAAAGAATAGAATTTTCATAAAAAAGATAAAAATTAAATTTTAATTATTTAAAAAAATAAAAAAAATTGTTAATAAAATTATAATCTCCCAAAAAAAGTCATTCTGGCATTTTCAGAAAGTTCTACATTATTCTCTTGATTATAATTAAGTGTAATAAGTATTCTCGGTATTTCACTTTCAACTGGTGTTACCCGATGAAGATAATTTCTTCCATAAAATAATATTAATGTGCCATCATCAGCATTAAGTTTATTTGGTTTTTTTGAACCTGAAATAATTCTAGACATAATATCTCTATCTATTAAATCTTTATTTGAATCTCTTCCTTCTGTTATATACTCAAACTCTCCACCGATTGGTGCAGACTGAATCATAAGAGTTATAGCAAAAGAAGCATTATCAAAATGCCAACCAAGTTGTTGACCTTTTTGATAATAATTTAAATTAATTGAAGATAATTTATCAACATATGGATAAATATTATCAAGACCTAAAACTTTTTTAATAAAATTTTTAAAAATATCAGAATGGTATAAAATGTTTAAATCTGAATTAGTATTAATTAAATCATGGGGTACGCAACCTTTATCACTAGTCATTAAAATATTTAGAGGATCTTCTTGATCATAATCTGATGATTGTTTTTTTAATAAAATTGTGTGTTTTTGCTCACAATAAAAAGCCTCTTTTTCTAAAAATTTTGCCTCAGTTAAAATTTTATTTAAACTAATATTTAACAAAAAATTTTCTAAAACTAATATTGAATTTTCTTTTATGTAAGAGTTGCATTTATTTATATAGTTTAAATCATCTATAGGGTGATTTGAAAAATCAACAATTGAGGCAATATTAGTCATGGATTATTTATACTTGTTAAATTTTGGTAAATCGTCTTTTATTTCATAATAATCTCTTTTATTTTTTACGTAGATATGTGATTTTGTCATTAACTTACTAGGATTTCTAAAGAGTCCTGCTGATATCGAAACACCTTTACTACCATATCTTTTAAAAAAAATACTAGCGCCACAAGTTTTGCAAAAACCTCTTTTTGCTTTTTGTGAAGATTTAAACCACTTAAGTGTTTTTTTTGATTTATATTCAATATTTGCTTCTAATACAGATGTATAAGCTGCAAAATTACCATGGGTTTTAGTACATTGTACGCAATGACAGTTTATAACAGGCCTAAATTCTCCTGTAATTTTCATGGAAACACCATTACATAAACAAGATGCGCTAAGGGTTCTTATTTTACTCTTCATGACAAGACATAATCTTTAATTTCATTTGAGCTTACTAATTTATCAATATTAGGTAAATACTGATTAACAGAGTCTTTAATTAATTTTTTAGCAATATGTTTATTAAAAAATCTAAAACCATCTTTGATAACGTAATTTAGAATAAAAAATCTATACATCTCAGGAATTAATAAAAAATCATAATTTTTAAGAGGGTATATTTTGTGGTATGATTTTAGAAAAATCATAAATCTCTTTTCCATTAAAGGTAAAGGTGAATATGTAAATAATGTTGAGTCACCTTGCTCAGAACAAACACGACTTAGAAAATAGAAATCTAGGGTTCTATGACCTATTCTAAACCAATCATAATCCCAGCGACTAAAAAAATTATATTTATTATCAACTGAGAAATTTCCTATATTCCAATCAATAAATACAGGAAGTAAATCATTTTTTTTAATTAGCTTTCCTGTATTTTTAATAAAAATATCACAATGTTTAATAATTTCTTTTTTTTCATTCTTAGAAAAGTGAAAATAAGTTTTGGAAAAAATATTTTTTTTTATAAATTTAATATCTTCATTAAATGTTTTATATTTATGAGGTAAAATCTTACTTATATTTTTACATGTCAAATGAAAACAAGCTAATTCTTTACCTAAAATTTTTATTCTTTTTATATTCTGTTTTTTTGATGGTTTTTTATCAGTTCTTATAGGATTATAAAATACTACCCAAATTGGGGATTTGTTCACTTTCTTTTCATAGATATATAGTCTCCCATTTTTTGTTAAAGATTTTGCAAGAAAATTTTCAAATGGATAAGTAAGATTTATTGACAGAGCATTTATAATAGAATGATCCTCTGAAAAGTTTGAGACATAACCATAATCTGATATTTTAGCTATAACTTTAGATCCATCTTTAAGAATTATTCTATAAACATGATTGGTGGAAACTTTAATACTAATATCAGTGATGCTTAAAATTTTCCTTGAATTATCATAATCTTTCCAAGCTTCTTTTATAAGTCCAAAAAATTTCATGCATTAAGTTTGTTATACTTATTATTATATTATAATAGTATTTAAATGTTATCTCAATGGAATTTTAATAATTCATACTTACAATTACCAAAAATATTTTTTTCTAAAACTAAACCAAATCAATTTCCCAATTTAGAACTTATTTTGAAAAATCAAAAATTAATAGATAAATTAAGTTTAGATAGAAACAAATTTAATAAATTTATTGTAACATCTATCGCTGATGACAAACAAGATTTTTATTCTCAAGCTTATGCAGGTCATCAATTTGGTCACTTTACTATTTTAGGAGACGGTAGAGCAACTTTACTAGGTGAGCACTTAAATAAAAAAAGTGAGAGATTTGACATACAATTAAAAGGATCCGGGAAAACACCCTACTCTAGAAATGGAGATGGTAAAGGAACATTAAAATCAATGCTTCGTGAGTATATTGTAAGTGAAGCTATGCATAATCTTAATATTAAAACTACCAGATCATTGGCTGTTTTGAAAACTGGAGAAAGAATTATGAGAAATGGTTTTGAAGAAGGAGGAATATTAGTAAGAGTTGCTGAAAGTCACATACGTGTCGGAACTTTTCAATTAGCAGCATTAAGTAAAGAAAGAAAAAATATTGAAGAATTACTTGATTATTCAATAAAAAGATTACATCCAGAAATCTACGAACATAAAGATAGGCATCTAGAATTCTATAAAAAAATTGTTGAAAACCAGATTAATTTAATGATTGAATGGCAAAGAGTGGGCTTTATTCATGGAGTAATGAATACAGATAATATGGCACTTAGTGGAGAAACTATTGATTACGGACCATGTGCTTTTTTAGATGAATACAATCCAAATAAGGTTTTCAGTTCTATTGACCAAAAAGGGAGATATGCATTTAATAATCAACCTAAAATAGCGCTATGGAATTTAGCTCGTTTTGCAGAAACAATTTTACATTTAATTCATAAAGATCAAACATTAGCAATAAAAATAATTGAAGATCTCCTTAAATCTTTTGAGAAGAAATATTACGAACTCTGGTTAAAAATGATGAAAAATAAACTACAAATCAATAATCATAATGAAAAAGATGAAAAACTTATAATAGAATTATTAGACTTAATGCATGTATTCAAACTTGATTTTACAAATACATTTATAGAAATTGACAATGATCAAATTAAAAAACATGATTTTATGAAAAATTGGTACTCAAAGCTCAAAGAAAGAAGAAAAATAAATAAAAAATTTAATAAAACTAATGACAAATATAACCCAAAAATTATTCCAAGAAATCATATAATTGAAAAAGTGCTAAATGAGTCTGAAAATGGTAACTATGATAACTTATATAAATTCATAGAAAATTTAAATGAGCCGTATTCAAATGAAGTAAATAGTAATTTCCAAAAGGGGCCGTCGGAAGATGAGAAAATTCATCAAACCTTTTGTGGGACTTAATTAATTTAAATTAAGTTTTCAGCAAAAATATCAACAATAGAGACTAAAATAATATGATGGGCCATTTCGATAAAGTTATATTTATTTGAAGGAATATGAATGTTAACATTGCCAAGCTGAGTCAAAGGATTATCAGTATTAAATCCACTAAGAGTAATAAGTGAGATTGTATTATCTTTACAATATTGTGCTGCATTAAGAATATTTTTTGATGTGCCACTACTACTGATTAGAATTAGAATATCATTTTGACTAGTATATGCTTTTATAGCTTCTTTTATCCAGTTATCATGACCATAATCATTTGCAAAACATGTTATCAGGTTTGTATTATTAAAAGTATCAGATGGAATATTTGACACTTTAGCAAGATCTACACTAACATGACTTGCTATAGAAGAACTGCCACCGTTGCCAACAACATAGACTTTGCCATTATTTTTTTTGCAATCTAAAATTAATTCTACTGACTTATCAATTAAAGATGTATCAAAGGTATCTAATAAATCATAAATTGAATCATTATAGTCTTTAAAATATTTTAAGTATTTCATTAAGAATCATCTATAGAATTTTTACTATAAATAAACAATTTTATTTTGAATTGATTTTATAGTTTCAAGAAAATCAAAATATAGCTTCTCACCTAAATTAATGTCCACTTCTTCAAAGCTAATTTTTGCACCCTCTTCAAGTTGAACTAATTTATACAATTCAGATATTAATATAGTAGCTATTTTAGGATATCCTCCAATTGTTGGATGTTCTGATGCTAAAACAATTGGATTGCCATCTCCTGGCACTTGTATAGACCCTTTGATGATAGCCTCAGAAGGTAAATTTGATGAAACAGTTGGTTTAATAGGATTTTCAATTAGGCGTATCCCTACCCTATTTAAATTTTTTGAAATTTTGAATTTTTTTGAGAAAAATTTTTTTATTATAGATATTTTAAAATAATTCATCTGTGGACCTTTTATAACTCGAATCTTATTGTCATAAAAATTACTAAGAGAAATAGAAAGAAATCTATCTTTAAAATTAGGAATTTTTAAAATTTTAAATTTATCTGAATCACTTATTTTTTTTCCATCGTTTATTCCTAATGATGAACTAATAATACTGCTTTTGTAGTTAGAAGATATATCGGTATTTAGTTTACCTTTAAAAATTAAATAAGCATAATTACTGTTAATAGTTTGATTTAATTCTAAAATATCTCCTTTTTTTAAAATATAACTTTTAAAACATTTTCCTAATTGGGTATTAGAATTAGTAATAATATTAAAATTTATATTTCCTGAAACTAAAAAAATAAAATTACCTTCTAATATTTTAATTTTTGGTCCAAATTTACATATTTCAAAAGTTAGGTCATCTTCATTATTATCCATAATTAGATTGCCTATTTTTGAAAGAAAATAATCCATAGGTCCACTGGTAGTGATTCCAAGATGTTGAAGATTATTTATTTTACTTCCTTGTAGAGAAGTTATTAAACCTCCTCTTAAAAATTCAATTTTAGATTCATTTTTCATTTTTAATAAAGTCTTTTTTTGAAATATTATGAAATTTCACAGTATCACCTGGATTAAGAATTGTGGTGTTACTATTCTTATTGAATAAATTAAAAGTTGTCTTTCCAACTAAATTCCAACCTCCAGAACTTTGATTTGGGTAAATGACGCTTAGTTTATCTACAACACCAACAGACCCAGCAGGAATTGATATTCTTGGGTTTTCGAGTCTAGGTAATGATTGATTAATATTTAATAAGCCCAAGAAAGGTAGACCTGGCATAAAACCTATCATAAAAACATTTAAAATAGATGATGAATGTAGATTAATAAATTCATCAAAATCAATAGAAAATGCATTTTCTACATTTTTATAATCTAATGCATACTCTTCATCATAACATACTGAAATTAAATGTTGAATAGATTTTACCTCATCATTTTCATCAATTAATTTCAATTTTTGAATTAAAATTTCAACATCTTTCTTAAAATTAATATCAAATTCAATTAATAATTTATTAAATGAGGGTACAACATTAAAAATATATTTAAATTTGTTTTTTATTAAATAATTGAAATGAGAAATAACTTTTTTATTAGTAATAATATTGATGTCTTCACCATAATTTAATAAATATGACTGTTCACTAGTTTGCTGATAAGTGATAAACATAATAAATATATTACAACTAATTTAATAAAATGGAATTAAATATAAATTGTGATTTAGGAGAAAAGTCTGAAGTATTTGATGGCATTAATGATTATGAACTTCTACAAATTATTAATACCGCAAATATTGCTTGTGGTTATCATGCTGGAAGCAAAAAAATAATCAAAGAAACAATTATTAATGCAAAAAAATTTGAAGTTAGTGTTGGTGCCCATCCTGGATTTAATGATAAATTAAATTTTGGAAGAAAAAGAATAAATCTAACTCTAACAGAGTTGGATAAATTGATATCTGAGCAACTTGAAATTTTTAGTGAAGTTGCTGATTCAGAAAATTATGATTTCACTCATGTAAAACCTCACGGAGCATTAAACAATATGGCTTGTGAAAATTTAGACATTTCAATTCAAATTGCAAAATCTATTAGTGCTTTTAATAAAGATTTAATTTTTATGGTTTTACCATGCACTCAAATGATAAAAGCTGCTAAACAAATAAACTTAAGATATGTTTGTGAAATATTTGCAGATAGAAATTATGATGAGTCCGGTCTGTTAATTGATAGAAAAAACACAAACTCAATGATTATTGATCCAAATATTGCAGTAAATAATATTTTTCAAATGCTAGAGAACAATGGAATCAAAACTATAGGTGGTAATTTTCTTAAAACTGATATTGATACTATTTGTGTACACGGTGATGGCAAGAATGCTGTTGGAATAGCGCAAATGATTAAAAATGGTTTAAAAGACAGAGGTGTAGACTTTAAGCCACTAAATATGTTGTCAAAATTCAATTAAATGATTTTACTTCAAGGTATAATATCTGGATTATTTGCTACTATTATTTTTGATTTATTTCAATCTTCTCTAAATTACGCTTATGGTATCGAAAAACCAAAATGGAATTTATTAGGAAGGTATTTTTTAGGATATAAAGAAAGCAAATTTATTAGAAAAACTCTTATCGATGATGATGAATTAGATAATGAATTATTATGGGGATATTTTTTTCATTATTTAATTGGCATAATATATGGGATAGTTTTTGTAATTATTAACTTCTTGTTATTTGATTATCCTTCAATTCTATTGGCTTATATTTTTGGCTTTAGTACTGTTTTAGGTGCTTGGTGTTTTTTAATGCCTTTTGCCTATAATTTAGGTTTTTTTGCATCAAAAAGTGAGCTCAGGGCTAATATAATAGTTCAGAATTTAATAGCACATTTTGTATTTGGTACTGGTTTGTTTATTGGTTTATATATTTTTGAATAATTTATATATTTCAAATACTAATAATATATTTTTAAGCTATTGCATCAATTTTAGCTGCAAGAATAAAATCATTGATTGATAAACCTTTAATTGCATGTGTATGGAGCATGACTAGTGAATACCCCCAACCAACAGAGATATCAGGATGGTGACCCTCTATATCAGCAATTTCCCCTACTTTATTTGTAAAATTAAGGGCTTGCTTAAACGTCTTAAAATTAAATTTTTTATAAATCATTTTTTGCTCATCATTAACTGACCAATTATCTAGTTTGGATAAATTATCACTAATTTGTTTTTCATCAAATTTTGGAGTATTGCCAGAACAAGCTTGGCATTTTTGATATTTTAATTCTTTAGTCATTTAAATTTAGCTCCAATTTGGTTAAGCTCCATCTTATAAAGGGAACTTGTAGCTGTAACATATAATATATTTCCCTCTTTGCCTCCAAACTCTAAATTTGATACTAATTCAGGAACTAAAATTTGCCCTATCAATTCATTATTAGGATTAAAACATTTTATAGCTTTACCAGCACTAGTCCAAATATTACCATCCTTATCAGATCTGAAACCATCAGAAAAAAAAGGTTTGAAATCATAAACTAATTTTTGATTTATTATTTTATCATCATACACATCAAACACATACAGACATTTTACATCTTCACCTGTATCTGCGATATATAATTTCTTTTCATCATGGGAAAATGCAATTCCATTTGGTCTATCAAGATTTTTAGTCATAACATCTAATTGTAGTGTTTTAGGATTAAATCTAAATACATAACATCCATCATATTCTTGCTCACCTGGATAGCCTTCATAGTCTGATAAAATCCCGTAAGGTGGATCAGTAAACCAAATTGTATCATCTGATTTTACACATATATCATTAGGAGAATTTAGTTTTTTTCCTTCAAATTTATCTACTAAAATAGAAACATTTAAATTATCATCTGTTTTATAAACACAACGACCTCCATGTGAACACGATATTAAATTTTCTTCATTGTCAATTGTATTTCCATTGCAAAAATTTGATGGATTTCTGAATTCTGAAACTTGACCATTGATTAATTTCATCATTCTATTATTTGGATTGTCACTCCATACAAGCATATCTTTATGTGGAATATAACATGGCCCTTCACCCCATAATGTACCATCGTAAACTTGAGTAAATTCAGTAGTTTTAAGATAACTATTAAATAAGTCTGAATTTTCGACATGTTCCATTACCGAGTTTTTATATTTATAAACTGTAGGACTAAAATCTTTTTTTTTCATTTTATATTTCTATACCTTTTTTCTTTTTATTTATATCAACTAGAACTGAAGGAAAACCTTTAGATCGTAAATTTTCTCCACAATCTTCTTCTAGTAACTTTACTATACTTGTACTCAAAGATCTTTTACCTAATTTTTTTTGACCATTCTTAAAAATTTTAACCATAAGATTACTAATTTGTGCAGGAATTTTAAATTTATTAGTTAGTTTATTAAAAAGTCCAACATCTTTGCAAACTAAATCCATTGTAAAACCTACATTATATGAGCCATTCAAAATAACCTGACTTTCTGTTTCATGAACAAAACTATTGCCAGAACTTATTTTTATTCCATTATATGATGTTTTAAGATCTAATCCGTATTTTTTACAAACCATCAACGCCTCTCCTATTGCTAAAAGATTTATAGAAGCTAAATAATTTGTTACAACTTTTAGCGTTGAAGCATTACCAATTTTACCACAGTGTAAAATTTTATGTCCAAGACAACTTAATATTGGAAAAGCTCTACTAAATGTTTTTTTGCTTCCAGCAACTAAAATTGAGATATTGCCACTTTCGGCTCTGTGTTGACCTCCTGTTATAGGAGCTTCAAGTACTCTAGCTTTTTTTTTCAATACTAAATTAGATAACATTTTCATATCTTCTTCATCTGTTGTGCTCATCTCTATCCAGAGATGATTTTTATTTAAATAAGGAATAGTATTAAGTAAAACTTTTTTGACTGAAGTGGGTGACGGTAAACAAGTTATGAACACTGTTACATTAAAGATTAATTCCTCAATTGAATTACATAATATAGCACCTTCAGAAACTAATTTTTTTGATTTTTTTTTATTTAAGTCAAATATATATAAACTATAATTTTTATTTTTTAGAATATTATGGGCAATTTTACTGCCAACATTTCCTAGACCAATGAAACCTATTTTTTTATCTTTCATAACTCTATAGTCATGCCATCATATGCAGGTTCAATATTATCAGAACATTTTGATAACAACTCTTCATAATCCAAAAGAGCTGTCATATGAGTGAATAAAGTTTTTTTTGGTTTTAAATATTTTATGTATTCATTAATTTGATCAAATCCAGCATGAGATGGATGCGGATCATATCTAAGTAATCCAACAATCCATAAATCTAAATCTTTTAATTTATCAATATCATTTTCATAAAAATTTTTTAAATCAGTTGAATAAGCAAAATTATTAATTCTGTATGTTTGAACATCTATGGAACCATGGTTATGTTTGAAAGTATTAATTTTAGTATTACCAATATTAAAATGATCATCAATTGTCTTAACAGACATGAATGGTGAATAATCTTTATGACCATCAAAGATATATTTATAATTTCTTGTCATGGATTCTTTTATATCACTTGATAAAAATGCTGGAATTATAGATTGATTGATCAAGGACATTGCTCTCATATCTGGCAAACCGGATGTATGATCTGAATGTTCATGAGTAAATAAAACTGCATCAATTTTTGTACATCTTGCATTGTATAGTTGTGCCCTTAAATCAGGACTTGTATCAATCAACAAATTTTGATCATTTATATGTATTAAGACGGACGATCTAGTTCGATGATTTTTAGGATTATTTACATCAATATTTCCATTTCTATTCCATGCAAGTGGCGAACCAAAAGAACCACCGCATCCCAAAACTCTTACTTTCATTAGATTTAATTATCTCTTTTTGCGCGAGAAAACAATTTGTAAAAATTATTATTTGTTAATTCAAAAAAATTTTCTTTTGACATTGAATAAAATTCAGCAAGAAATTCACCAGTAAATTTAACAAAAGATGGTTCATTGGATTTACCTCGCATAGGTACAGGAGCCAAAAAAGGACTATCTGTTTCAATTAATAAATGATCTAATGAGGCATCAGCAATAATCTCTCTTAATGAAACGGCATTTTTAAAAGTTACGATGCCAGATAGAGATATATAATAATTATTTTCAATACAGAATTCTAACAACTTTTTTGATCCAGTGAAACAGTGAAAAACAAGTTTTAAATTATCATTTTTAAATTTATTAAGAACTTTAATTATTTCTTCTTCAGAATTTCTTTGATGAATAATTAAGGGTATATTATAAATTTTTGATGCCTCAATGTGAGCTTCAAATATTTCGAATTGCTTATTTTTATATTCTATAGAATGATAAAAATCTAAACCAGTTTCTCCAAATGCAATTAATCTAGGATTTTTAATTACTTTTTCTATTTCCTCAAAAGAAAAGATCGTATCATCATTAATTCCTTCAGGATGAATACCATATGAAATAAAAATATTATTAAAATCACTAATTAAATCCAAATGTGTTTGAAAATCTTTCGGGTTAGTATTTATTGAAAGTAAATGCGTAACATCATTATCAACGCATCTTTTAACAATATTTGGAAGATCTTTACTTAAAGTTTCAAAATTTAAGTGACAGTGTGAGTCAATCACAAATCAATTCGAGGAAAAAGAGGTTTGGGAATATTCAAATTAATCAAATCAGGTGAAAAATGTTCAATATTGTTTAAGTTTAAATTATCAATCGATAAATTATAAATTTTAAGTGCTTTATCAATACTAGAAGGTATTACTGGATATAGAATTACTGAAATTTTAATTGTTATCAAAGTTACTAAATATAAAACATCTTTCATTCTTTGATCATCTGTTTTTTTTAATGACCAAGGAGCTTGGGAGTCAACATATGCATTAACTTCAGATAAATAATCAAAAATGTTTTTAAGAGCTTTGTCAATTTGAAAAGAATTCATATTTTTAATATAATTAACTAAAGTTTCATCAAATGACTTTAACAATTGATGATCTATTTCTTTATAATTTTGAGGTTTGGAAACAGCTGAATCAGAATTTTTAATTATAAATGAACTTATTCTTTGAATTAAATTTCCATAATTGTTGGATAAATCTGCATTAACTCTTTGAGCAATTGCATCTTTTGAAAAATCACCATCATTACCAAAAGGGACTTCCCTGAAAAGAAAAAATCTAATTTGATCAAGCCCATAAGTATCAATTATTTCATATGGATTAATTATATTTCCAACAGATTTTGATATTTTTTGACCTTCATTAGTCCACCAACCATGCGCAAAAATTTGTTTTGGAGGTTCTAATCCTGCAGCCATTAAAAATGCTGGCCAATAGACTGCATGAAATCTTAAAATGTCTTTTCCAACAACGTGAATTCCAGGCCAAAATGTCTTAAATGAGTCATGGTCAGTATTTGGATAATTTAATGCTGTAATATAATTGCATAGAGCATCGATCCATACATACATAACATGGTTTTCGGTATCTGGTACTTGAACACCCCACTTAAAAGTTGTCCTTGAAATTGATAAATCTTTTAATCCACCCCTAATAAAGCTTAAAACTTCATTATATCTTGAGCGTGGTAGTATTGAGTCAGGATTTTTTTCATAATATTCTAATAATTTATCCTCCCACTGTGATAATTTAAAAAAATAACTTTGTTCTTTTACCCATTCAACTGGAGCTCCTGAAGGAGCAATAAGTCCATTTTCGGTTTTAGTTAATTCAGACTCTAAATAGAATGCCTCATCTCTTATAGAATACCAACCTTCATAATTAGATAAGTAAATTTGGTCATTATCTTTTAATTTATTCCATAAAAATTGTGTTGCAATTTTATGTCTTTCTTCTGTAGTTCTAATAAAATCATCAATTTGACAGCCAAGAAAAGGAATTAAATCTCGAAAATTTTGGGACATTTCATCAACAAAATTTTGTGTATCTTTTTTCTTAGACAAAGCAGCTTTTTCTACTTTTTGCCCATGCTCATCAGTTCCAGTTAAGAAAAATGTTTTATCACCCTTTAACTTATTATATCTTGATAAAATATCACAAGCAATTGTTGTGTAAGCATGACCGATATGAGGAGCGTCATTAACATAATAAATTGGTGTAGTAATGAAATAAGTCATAATAATTATTTTGTAGAAAAAAAGTTAATCATAAAAAATTTTTTATCTAGATTGAATGTGAATAAATCATTTTCATTATTTATCAAGTAATCAAATTTTTTTTCAATAATATCTGTATTCAACTTATTTGATAAATTTGCTATATCTAAAACACTATTAGATAAATAAATGTCTTTTATATTGATACCCAATTTTATTTTTTTCAACACAACTAAAATAAACTTAAATAGTGATAAATGAATATTAAACCTATCATTTTCAAAGGCAGTAAATGTATCAATTAACGTATTATTTTCATTTGAAAAAATATCACTGTCTATAAAAGAATTTTTTAATTGACTAAATAGATCTATAAAATTTTCAGCATTATATTCAAAAGATATGCCAGGAGAGCCATTAGTTATATCAAATAATAATTTTAATAATTCATCATCATATTTAAGATTATTAGAAATTAAAATTTTTTCAAAATCATTATAACTATGAGTAGGCAATTGTAATTTCAAACATCGAGATTTGATTGTTGGTAATAACGAAGAATGGTGATGTGAAATTAAAAAAAAATAAGTATTCTTTTTTGGCTCTTCTAATATCTTCAAAAGAGCATTTGAAGAACTTATATTTAAATCATCGGCGCTATCAATTAAAATAAATTTTGGAAAATTATCAATTAATGATGTCTCTGTAAAAAAATTATTTAATTCTCTAATTTGATCTATTGTAATATTATTTTTTACTTTACCAGTTTTTTCATCAAGTTTTTTATTTAATATTTTAACATTAGGATGAGAATTATTATCTAAGAGAGTTAAATGATGATTGATTTGATCTGAGTTGATTTTTAATTTCATATATTCTTCAATTATTTTAATAATAAAAAAATATTTACCTATTCCTTTATTGCCACAAATAAGAACTGAGTTATTTAGTTTGTCAGCAATTAAATTTTTTGAAATAATTTCAAATTCTTTTTCAAAACCCACTAATGATTTCATAGCAATGAATTTATATAATTTATAATTTCATTATTAATTTGAGTAATAGGCTTAGATGCATCTATTTTTATAAATCTTTTGTTATTATAAATTAATTTATAGCCTTTATTAACAGTGTCATGGAATTTTCTATCTAATTTATCGTATTTATTTTTTAATTTTCTTTGCTTTAACCTTGATAAAATTAACTTAGTAGATAATTCAAACAGAAAAGTTTTATGGGGTAAAAAATTATTTAATAGATTTTTATGTAAATTTTTAGCTTTTTGTATACCAAATTTATTTACATAACCCTGATAAACAAAAGTAGAGTCAGCAAATCTATCTGATATAACTAACTTACCTTTTTTCAAAGATGGGACTATAACATTATTGATATGATGTGATCTGGCTGCCATGAGCATTAATACTTCTTCCTGTATATTAATATCTGACTTAACTTTTAAAATAAGTTTTCTTAGTGACTCTGCAATTTTAGTTCCACCAGGTTCTCTTGTTGTGATAAATGGAATTTTGTTTTTTTTTAAATATTTTTCCAACAGTAAAATTTGTGATGATTTACCACTAGCCTCAGGACCTTCAAAAGTTATGAATAAACCTTTTTTTTTATTCATCTAAAGTTGAACCAAAAATAAGATACTTTAGTGCAGCGAAAATCTTTAAAATTGGATTTATAGTTTCCACATCTTCATCAGCCACTAAATCAATTTCCATATTTGGTTTACCTTCAATTGAAATTAATAATTTACCATATGAATTACCTTTCAAAATTGGTGCATCTAGGGGCTTCTTATACTGAATTGAAGACTTGATTAATTGCAATTGATCAAAAGATAAAGTTGACACAACTTTTCTAGGAGAAATTAAGTTTACTCTTGGTTTATTTCCAAGCCATACATCTACCTGTGTAATCACTTGACCTTCACTGACTAGTTCTTTTTGACTTGTTTGTGAAAAGGCCCAATTAATTAAATTTGCAGATTCATTCATTCTTGATCTGGAGCTATTAGTTCCATTGATTACAACAGTAATTCTTCTATCTTCTCTTTTGGCAGTTGCTGCAATTCCCCATCCAGATGCTTTTGTAAAACCTGTTTTTAATCCATCAGCTCCTTGAACAGAACTTAATAGCTTATTTCTGTTTGGTTGTTTGATGTCGTTGTAAGTAAATTCTTCATCAGCAAAATAAAGGTAAAGATTAGGAAACTCTCTTATTACAGCATTTGATAAGATTGCTAAATCATACACTGAAGAATAATGATCATCTTCAGGCCATCCTGATGAATTAATAAAGTTTGTGTTATTCATCCCTAAACGCTTAGCATAAACATTCATTAATTTTGCAAAATCTTCTTCGGTACCTGCTAAACACTCTGCTAATGCTACTGAAGCATCATTTCCAGATTGTATAATTATCCCCTTAAGAAGATCATCGATTGAAACTTTATCGTCTATTTCTAGAAAAGTTCTAGATCCACCCATTTTATAGGCTTTTGCTGAAACGGTGCATTCATTATTAATTGAAAGATCAGTATTTTTTAATCTGTCAAATGCAGCATAAACTGTCATAATTTTCGTCATCGATGCAGGGGGTGTTTTTGAATTTGAGTTTTTTTCAAAGAGTATTTCATTTGTATCAAAATCCATAACGATTGCTTGTTCAGCTTTCGTATCAATTGCAAATACATTTTTAGAAATTAAGAAAATTAATAAGATGAAGGTGATCGTTTGTGTTATCATAGTATTATTTATAATTTTTAAATATGTTGTAAGTAAGATTATTCCAAAATTATTTCATTCTCCTTATAACCTTTAAGAATGAATGTCGAAACTAATTTATTGGCTACTTCGTTTTCAATTGGACCAATTATTAGTTTATAAAAATCACCCATATTTTCTGAAGTGAATTTTTCTTTTAATTGTATTTCATTAACAATTTTTTGAATATCTTCATAATTTTTGAAGTTATTAATATGTAAAAATAGTTCTAAATTTTCGACTTTCTCGAAACCTAATTCAATTGGTTGCTCAATGTCTTCTTCTACACTACTCTCTTCATTATCATTATCAATGTTAGAAATAGATACGATTTCAGTTGGCGCTGATTCAACTGTAGAGTTAAAATCTTCATCGTTGATGGACATAGTAACATTTTTCCATTGTTTTGATGGATCAGATAAAATTTCTACTTTTACTCTAGCAATTCTATTTTTGTAAAACCTTAAGAGCTGTGCAACTTTACGAGAAACTTGAATAACTGAAGCATTGTCATCATGCCTATCAATTACTTTAATTGTTAAGGATAATCCATTTTCTAAATTTGTTATTTTTACAATACTGGGCAAAGGTAGAGTTTTGTGTCGACCAAGTAATTCTGTAACTTTGTTTAGATCATTATTAAGAGTTTTTTGGTTATGCAACTCTTTATCATAGAAAGTGGCAAGTCCAACTTCTGAATAAGAATAATCTTCTTTAGGAGTATATTTTACACCTTCTATGAAATATGGATCCCCTATAAGATAGAAAATATTTTCACTAGTTGAATTTTCTTTATCTAAGTTTTTTTTTGGTTCAACTAATTTTGCAACATTTTCTTTAGTCTTATCCTCAATGATATTTTTTGCATTTTCTATTTTATTTACAACTTTATTGTTAGAGATATTATCGCAAGAAAATAAAAAAATAAAAAATAAACTAATTATTAATTTCATCACTAAGAAGTCCTATAGAAATAGCGTAATAAGATGAACAATTGTAATATAAAATGTTTTTATAATTTGGATAAACTAAAAACATTCTCCCTTTAACACCATCTGGTGCAACTAATCGCGCTTCAAGATCAGGTCTTTGAGGAAGCGAAGTGTTATTTATTGTTTTAAATCCTAAATTGGACCATTCGGGTAATGATTTAGGTACAGATCTCCTTTTAACAGCTCCACACCCTTTTGGATTATCTTGTTTTAATGATGGATATATAAACTCAATATTTTCAGGAGGTAAAACCTCTCTTCCCCAAGTACTATCGTTTGACCAAGGGTTCTTATCAATGGAAGTTAAATAATTAGCTGTGCTAGCAAAACCATCGGCATAACTATTCCAAATATCAATCCCTCCTCCATCCCAATCATAAGCACTTTCTAAAAAGGTTGTTGGTATCATTTGTGTCATTCCAACAGCACCGCCCCAGCTACCTATCAATTGACCTGAAGGGACTAATTCATCATCTAATATTTTTAGAGCTGCAAATAACTGCTTTCTATAAAAATCACTTCTTCGTCTGTCAAAAGCTAGTGTTGTTACTGCTGTAATAGTATCTACTTTTCCCTGATTTCGTCCATAAAAACTCTCCATCCCCAAAACTGCTACAATAAAACGAGGCTGAATGCCAAAATGTTTAGAAATTTTGTTTAGAATATCCTTATGCTCTTTTAAAACATTTCTGCCTGCAATTATCCTTGATTTATCAACGCGATAATACAAATATTCCTCTAGAGTAATTGTTGACTCTGGTTGGCATCGGTCACGGAGAATAATTTTTTCCTGAGGTTTAACATCAGACAAATAGAGGCTGATTGTTTTTTCACTGATGTTTTTATCCTTAGCCTCATTTCTAACATCTTCTAACCAGTTATTCCATTCACTAGCAGTAGGCATTGTTGGTTTCTCACATGCTTTTAATGAGTATGTAAAAAAGATGAAAATTAGAAAAATATATTTAAGAATCATATGAACGAAATAACAAATTTTTATAAATTCGTATATTTTTATATCCTTTATATTTTGACTTTAATATATTTAAAAGTATAACAAAACCCACAAAAACGGAGAGATGGCTGAGCGGTTGAAAGCACCGGTCTTGAAAACCGGCAAGGTGGCAACACCTTCCAGAGTTCGAATCTCTGTCTCTCCGCCACAAATTTTTTCATTAAAAATTATTTTATTTTATCTAAAATCTGTTTTGACAGCTTAAACCTATCTGTATTTAATTGCCCCATAAAGTCATAAAACATTTTTTGATCTGGCCTCAACGTAAACTGGCTATGTCTATTCATTGATAGATCTAACAACTTTTGAGGATTACGTGGATTATTTTTATAAAAACCAATAACTATACCCTTTCTACTAAATTCAAATTGCTCAACATTATATTCAATACATAATATTTTGATTTCTATTAAATTGAACAAATTATTCAATTCTTTTGGAATTGGACCAAATCTATCTCTTAATTCTATAATTAGGTTTGATAAATCCTCATTATTATTAAGACTTGAAATTCTTTTATAAATTGAAAGTCTTAAATCTAAATCATTAATAAATTCATCAGGTATGAATATTTCCTCAGGTATTTTAATAGATGGTTGAAATGAACTTTTATGCTCAACGTCTTTTGAAATTTTTTGTTTTTGGAATAAAATTTCTTCTTCTAACATCTGATGATAAAGCTCAGTTCCAATTTCTCTAATAAAACCACTCTGCTCTTCTCCAATTATTGAGCCCCCTCCCCTCATTTCAAGATCTTGAGATGCTATATTAAATCCGGCACCAAGAGACTCTGATGAATTAATTATTGAGAGTCTTTTTTTACCGTTTTCCTTAAGTTCATTTTCTTTATATGTAATATAAGCATAACCCCTTTTCGATGAACGACCTACCCTACCTTTTAGTTGGTAAAGTGCAGCTAGAGAAAATAAATTAGCCCTATAAACAATAATGGTATTAACGTGTGGTAAGTCTAATCCATTTTCAACTATATTAGTACTCACCATTAGAGGAACTTCTTGATTATAAAACTTAGATATTCTACTTTCTAATAACGAAGGAGCTAATTGTCCATGAGTTACTACATATTTAATATCAGGAAGATTATCTTTTAAAAAATTTTCAATAAATGGGATATCTTTTTTTCTTGGCGTAACAAAATAAACGCCATTTTTTCTTCCGTAAATTTCTCTTTTAATAGCTTCTTTGATGGTTATATCATCAAATTTTGCTACATAACTTCTTACGGCTAATCTTTCAAAAGGCGCAGTTAAGATTAGACTTAAATCTCTTACACCAGATAAAGACATAGAAAGAGTTCTTGGTATAGGAGTGGCAGATAATGCTAATACATGGGCATTTGGTGAAATTTCCTTAAATTTTTCTTTTTGTAATGTGCCTAGTTTTTGCTCTTCATCGTAAATAATTAATCCTAAATTTTTGAATTTTAATTTATCACTTAATAATGCATGTGTTCCAATAAGAATGTCTATTTTTCCTTCAGCACAATCAGTAAAAATTTGTTTTTTTTCTTTTTGTGAAACTAGACGTGAAACCTCAGCAATATTAATATTAAAAAGACTAAATCTTTTTAAAAAATTATTATAATGTTGTCTGGATAATAGGGTTGTTGGCACAAAAACAATTGACTGAATGTTTGATTTTGCGGCAAGAAATAATGCTCTAATAATTACTTCCGTCTTACCAAAAGCAACATCACCTACTATAAGTCTGTCACTAGGCGTGCCACTTTCAAAATCATCTATTACATCATTAATAGCACTAAGTTGATCATCAGTTTCAACATATGGAAATGTGCTACAAAATTTATCATATTCTGTATTTCCAATGTTAATTGTAGGTGATTTAGATTGAAGTCTTTTTGAAGCAATTTTAATTAATTTTTTGGCCGCATCTCTTATTTTCTTTTTAGCATCGGCTTTTCTTTTTTGCCAACTTGAAGCCCCTAGTCTATCTAAATTAATAGAACTTTCATCTTCTTCTCCATAATTTGTAATATAATTAAGATTTTCAACTGGTAAAAATAGTTTTTGAGTATCTGCAAATTCTAGCTCTAAACAATCATGAACTGAGTCATTCAATTCTATCTTTTGAATATTATTAAACCTGCAAATACCATATTCTGAATGCACTAAGATTGAGCCTTGGGATAGTTTATTTAACTCCTCAAAAAGAAATTTATTTTTTTGATCCTTTTTTTTAGATTTAACAGCTAATGAATATCCAAAAATAGTTTTTTCGTTAATAAAAATAATATTATTTAATTCAAAAGACTCTTCTGTTTCTAAAACTGTTATATATAATTTTTGTTCAGATAAATTTGATAGATTTTTAATTTCTAAGGGTGAAATAAAAATATTTTCTTTTAAAATTTTATAAACTTTTTCTAATGATCCTTCGGAGTTGCAACAGATAATAATTTTTTTATTTGATGAATTTATATCAAAGAATTTTTTTATAAAATCAAAGTCTATTTTTTCTCTGATTGAAGAAATATTATTTATTTTTTTTATTTTTATTGGAATATCACCTTCATTATAAAATAATGATAATTTTGTAACTGGAAATTGAGTTAAAATTTGATCAAGATAATCTTTATTTATAAATAAATTATGTGGCTTGAGAAAAAATGAGTCTTTAGAGTTATTTCTTGCCTCAAAGTAATCTTTTAAATTTTCAGTTCTTTCATCAAATAGTTCAAAGGTATCATTGTGAATCAATATTTGAGTATTTTTACAATAATCAAATAGAGTTTCTAAATTTTCATAAAATAAAGGAAGGAATTGCTCACCTCCAGAAGGAATGATACCTGAAGAAAACATTTCATAAGTTTGACTTTTTCTGAAGTTTTGAAATGTGGACCTAAATTGAACTCTAAATCTTTCTAAATTTTGATTATCTATAATTAATTCATTACTTGGATTAATTGTAAAAGAGTCTAAGTTTGAGCTTTGAATTCTTTTTTGTGTAATTGGATCAAATTTAAATATCGACTCAATTTCATCATCAAATAAATCTATTCTAATTGGATTAACAGATTGAGGAAGAAAAATATCAATTATTGAGCCTCTTATTGCAAATTCAGATTTATCCCTTACTAAAGATGTCCTTTCATAACCTAGTTTTATAAGAAGATGTAGAATCTTGTCTATTTTAATTTTCGATTTTTTTGAAATCGTAATAAAATTTTTTGTAATTTCATTTTTAGGTAAAGTTTTCTGAATTATTGCATTCAACGTTGTTAGAATAATAATTTTATTCTCATTATTTAAACTAAGATGAAAAAGTGTTTCTAATCGAGATGTTTGAATTTCTTTAGAAGGTGAAATATTATCATATGGAATTTGATCCCAAGCTTTATATAACAAGACTAACTGATCTGGAAGCAACCAAGAAAGCTTATTTTTGATATTTATTATTTCTCTATCGTCTTTTCCTATATAAACTAATGATCTATCGCTTTTATGAAATATCTCTGAAATTATAAAGGCTTCAGTTTTATCTATTACAGGACCTGTAGATTTCATTTAATTTTTTAATATTTTTTCAAAAAGATTTTTGTACTCTATGTTAACTTTTATTTTATTTGTAAGAATATTGTAAATTTCGCTATCTGAATAAATGTCAAAAACTGATTTTAATAACTTTAATTCATTTTCACTAAAACTATTTAAATTGTTAATAAAATATTTTTTGTACAATATATCAGTCTCTTTAGTACCTGAATAGTTTGACCTATATTTAATAATTTTTTTTAGTGAATTTAATGTCATATAATTAATAATAGAATATAGTAAAATATTATAATATTCTATGAGACCTGCACATTTAGACTTATTACTCTCTCCAATCAATAAATTAAAGGGAGTTGGGCCAAAATTAGAAAGCATTATAAATAAATTAGGCATAAAACTTAATGTGCATTTCTTATGGCATTTTCCTTACAGGATTATTGAAAAAAAATATTATGAAAATATTTATGACGCACCAATAAATCAATTAGTTACTTTAAAAATAGAAGTTATAAAACATTATCCCTCAAAATTTAGAAGACAGCCATACAGAGTAACTTGCTTAGCTAATGAGATACCAATAGATATTGTTTATTTTAATGCTAGACACCCTTTTGTAAGATCAGTTTTGCCTGTTAAAAGTATAAAAATGATTTCAGGTAAATTAGAGTTTTTTAAAAATAAATTTCAGATTACTCATCCTTCAAGTATAGAAAATATATCCGATATTCAATTATTAAGAGAAAAAGAGCCTGTTTATAGCTTGACTGCAGGTCTAAACATGAAAAACTTTATCAAATTATCAAATCAAGTTTTACAATCAATTCCTGATTTAAATGAGTGGATTGATAAAACATTGATTAAAAAATATAAATTTACTTCATGGAAAGATGCTGTAGAAAAATTACATAATCCAGATATAGATGATACATACAGTGAAAAAAATTTTTATCGAAGAAGGTTAGCTTTTGATGAATTATTCGCACATCAATTAGCAATTTGTATTGTTAGAACAATTGATAATAAAAAAAAATCTATTTCTTTTACAAATAAAGATAACTTTAAAAATAATTTAATAAAAAATTTAGAATTTGAATTAACTAATTCTCAACTAACTGTTCTTAACGAAATCCAAGGTGATCTTATTTCTAACAAACAAATGATTAGATTACTTCAGGGAGATGTTGGTTCCGGAAAAACTATAGTTGCTCTAATTTCAATGCTTTCAGTAATAGAGTCTGGATATCAAGTAACACTAATGGCCCCTACTAGTATCTTAGCATACCAACACTATGAAAACATTGCTAAACTAATCAATAATCTTCCAATAGAAATAGATATACTTACAGGAAGAGATAAAGGAAAAAAAAGATTAGAAAAATTAGAAAAAATTAAAAATGGTGATACTAAAATAATAATTGGAACCCACGCTCTAATACAAGAGGGTGTCAATTTTAATAAATTAGGTTTGTCAGTAATCGATGAGCAGCATAGATTTGGTGTCTATCAAAGAATGGCTTTTAATTACAAGGGTTTTAGACCCTCTATTTTAGTAATGAGCGCAACTCCAATTCCTAGAACTCTAACTTTGGCAGCCTACGGTGATATGGATGAAAGCAGATTAACTGAAAAACCAATTGGAAGAAAACCTATTATAACATCAGTGTTAACATTAAAAAAAGAAAAGAATTTAATCGAAAGAATTAAAAATAAAATAAATAACTCAAATAATAAATTTTTTTGGGTTTGTCCTCTTATTGAGGAGTCTCAAGAACTTGATTTAAAAGCAGCTACCGATCGTTTTAATTCGTTAAACAAATTATTTAAAAACAAAGTATTACTTATTCATGGTCAATTAAATGAAAAAGATAAAGAAGCAACAATGGAAAAATTTAAGAACGAAGATTACCGCATCTTGGTTGCGACTACAGTCATAGAGGTTGGTATTGATATAAAATCAGCAACAACAATTATTATCGAGCATGCTGAAAGGTTTGGATTAGCTCAGCTTCATCAATTAAGAGGTCGTGTAGGAAGAAATAATGAAGATTCTTATTGTATTTTATTACATAAAGAAAACATAAATGAAACTGCAAAGAGAAGATTAAGTATAATGACAGAAACGAATGATGGATTCCTCATAGCTGAAGAAGATTTAAAAATCAGAGGACCAGGTGAAATTCTTGGAAAAAGACAATCAGGACTCCCATCTTTTAATGTAGCTGACTTAAGCTATGATGGAGATTTACTTGAAGAAGCTAAATTAAAAGCTGAAAAAATAATTAATAGCGATCCCAAATTAGAAAAAAATAAAAATCTTAGAGATTTGCTGTACATTCATGAAAGAGATACAGCTATAAGGACACTAAATGCAGGATGATTTGATTAGTTTTAAGCATGGCATAAGGTTTGAATGCCAAGGTTCTGGTAAATGCTGTGTTTCAAGAAATTCTTATGGTTTTGTTTATTTAAGTAATATTGACATAAAAAGATTTTCAAAATTTTTTAAATTATCTGTAAAGGCTTTTAAAAAGAAATATTGCCAAATAACTGATGGATTTATTCATTTGACTGAAAGAAAAGAATTAAATGGTAATTGTATATTTTTAAAAAATAAAATGTGCACAGTATATAAAAGTAGACCATCTCAATGCAGAACATGGCCTTTTTGGAATGATAATATGAATTCAAAAGTATGGAATGAAGATATCTCAGTCAATTGCCCTGGCATTGGAAAAGGTAAGATAATAACTCAAACAAAAATTAATAAATTGTTAAAAGAAGATTTTGATAATGAAAAATTAATTCTTAAAAATAGAGTTAACCCTGTGAAGTAAACTCCATGTCCTTATAAGAACCTACATAAATTTCACCTTTTTTTTTCAAAATTATTTTAATTGTTGTTCCTTCAAGAACTACTTCTAAAAATTTATCATTTTTTTTGAGAATATCACAATTTTTAGTAATTCCGGTAGCAATATTTTTAATGATGGTTTGTCTCATTTAAAAATGGTGAGCCCTGCAGGATTCGAACCTGCGACCCATTCCTTAAAAGGGAATTGCTCTACCAACTGAGCTAAGGGCCCATCAATGTGATGTCTATATAGTTCAAAATTCATGAACGCAAGACCTATGATATAGAGTTTTTACGATTTAAAATGTTGATAGTATTTTTTGAAACAAATTTAGATACATCTCCACCTAGTTTATGAACTTCTTTAACTAAATTAGAAGAGATAAAAGAATTATTATCTGAAGACATTAAAAAAACCGTCTCAATATCTGGACTGAGTTGATAATTCATTCCTGTCATCTGGAATTCATATTCAAAGTCAGATACTGCTCTTAACCCTCGTATAATACAATTTGCATTATGAGTTTTTGCAAATTCAGTTAAAAGTCCTTTAACAGAGAAAATAGAAATTTTGTTATTATCCATATTTTCTAATTTTAAATCATTTGCAATAATATCTTTTCTTTCATTGATACTAAACAAGGGTGTTTTATTTTGATTATCTGCTACACCTATTATTAATTGATCAACAATTTTTAGTGATCTTTTAATTATATTTAAATGACCATTAGTCATGGGATCAAAAGTGCCGGGATATATTCCAATTTTAGACATATTAACTATCAATATCTTGTACTCGAGAAACAGAAACTATTGAATCTGATACTGGTATTTTAAATACACTAACTCCTTTAGTTGATCTACCTGCAATCCTTATTTGATTAACGTTAACACGTATAATTTGACCTTTATCTGTTACTAAAATTATTTGATCATTATCTTGAACAACAAAGCAGTCAATCACTTCACCATTTTTGTCAGAGGTTAAGATGCCAGTAATACCCTTCCCACCTCTGTTTGATATCCTATACTCATATGCAGATGATCTTTTCCCAAAACCATTTGTAGTTAAAGCTAGAAGGAATTCTTCATTGATATTTAGTTCTTTAAATTCATGTTTTAGACTCCCTGCGCTTTTTCTATTTTCAGAAGCAGCTCTAAGGTATTCTTGCCTAATATTTATATCTATTTTTGAATGCTTTAGTATTGCTTGAGAAATTACATAATTGTTTTTCTCTAGATTAATACCTCTCACACCAGAAGAATTTAATCCAGAGAATAGTCTTAATTTCTCTAGAGGGAAACGTAAACATTTACCATTTTTGGTTGATAAAAGAATATCATCGTCAGAATTTGCTAATTTAATTCCAATAAGCTTATCTTTTGGATCAAGTTTTATTGCCAGTTTTCCTGTTTCTCTTAATTCACGTTTTCCACTTTTAGCAACATCGATCAGTTTATTTTTTCTAACCATTCCATTTTTTGTTGCAAAAATTATTAAATTTTCAGACCAAGAATTTTCTTCTAAAGGCAATGGGAGGAATGTTGCAATTTTTTCTTCATCAGAAAAAGGAAGTAAATTAACGATTGGTTTACCTCTGGCTTTTAAAGATGCCTCAGGTATGTCATGTGATTTAAGAGAATAAACTTTTCCTAAAGAAGAAAATACTAATAACTTAGTATGAGTGTCTGCCAGATGTATTTCTTTGACAAAATCTTCTTCTCTAGTTGACATTCCTGTTTTTCCTTTTCCACCCCTATTCTGAGCTCTGTAATTTTCAAGCAGTGAACGTTTGATATATCCATTATTGGATATGGTAATTACGATGTCTTCTTTTTGAATATATTTCAAATCATCTACTTCCTCATATTCTCTATCGATAATTTCACTTTTACGAGGTGTGGCGAATTCTTTTTTTATTTCATTTAATTCTTTTTTTATTTCATTTAAAAGTTTTGTTCTGGATTGCAAAATATCCAGATATTTTTTTATTTCTAAAATTAATTGTTCTAAATCTTTTTGGATATCATCTCTTTCCAATGAAGTTAAACGATGTAATCTCAATTCAAGAATTGCCCTTGCTTGCGCCTCAGTAAATAAAAATATGTTTTTTTCAACTTGCGTATTTTCATCATCTACTAGACGAATAAAATTAAGATTTTTTTCACTTAATTTCCATTTTTTCTTAATCAATTTTTCTCTAGCTTCTTTAGAGTCTTTGGATGCTTTAATTAGGTTTATAATTTCATCTATATTTGCATTCGCAACAACTAAACCTATTAAAATGTGAGCTTTATCCCTTGCTTTATTTAAATCGAATATTGTTCTTTTAGTAATTACCTCTTCTCTGAAGTCAATAAAGGCACTTAACATGTCCTTAAGATTCATTTGTTCTGGCTTACCTTTATTTAAAGCCAACATATTTGAATTGAACGTAGTTTGAAGGAGCGTGTGTTTATATAATTGATTTAGAATAATATTGGCATCAACATCTTTTTTTAGCTCAACTACTACACGAACACCATTACGATCAGATTCATCTCTTAAGTCAGAAATACCTTCAATTATATTGTTTTTTACTGTTTCAGCAATTTTTTCAATTAGTTTAGATTTATTAACTTGATAAGGTATCTCATGAATAACTATAGCTTCTCTATCTTTTTTAAAGTTTTCAATAGATGTCTTAGATCTTAAAACTACTCCTCCTTTTCCAGTTTCAAAAGTATCAAATATACCTTTTTTGCCAATTATCTGACCACCAGTAGGAAAATCTGGGCCATGAATAAATTTAACAAGATCTATTAGATCTGAATCTGGATTTTCAATTAAGTGCAAAGTTGCATCTATAACCTCACCCAAATTATGAGGAGCAATATTTGTTGCCATTCCCACAGCAATTCCTGAAGCTCCGTTAACAAGCAAATTAGGGAACTGAGCAGGTAGTACAGTTGGTTCATTTGTACTATCATCATAGTTCGGTTGAAAAGTAATTGTTTCTTTATCTAAATCAGTTACAATTTTTTCCGCAACCTTCGCTAACCTAGCTTCAGTGTACCGCATCGCAGCTGGAGGATCACCATCGAGAGAACCAAAATTACCTTGACCATCGATTAACTCTAATCTCATCGAGAAATCCTGAGCCATTCGCACCATTGATTGATAAATTGCGCCATCTCCATGAGGGTGATATTTACCCATAACGTCCCCAACTATTCTTGCTGATTTTCTATATGGTTTGTTAAAATTGTAACCTGATTCATTCATAGAATACAATATTCTTCGATGAACTGGTTTTAATCCATCCCTGCAATCTGGAAGAGCTCTACTGACAATTACAGACATAGCATAGTCGAGGTATGATTTTTTCATTTCCTCTACTAATGAAATATTAGAAATATTATTTGGCGATCCGCTATCCGAACTTATATTGTTATCTGACACTGAATTTTATTGGTTTTCTGCGAAAAATTAAGATAAATCTATATCAAATATGAAATATTAATACAATCTTATAAAATTCAATTATTAGATAATATTATTTATATTTATCAATTACTTAATATATTTTTTTAAAGTATATATTTAAAAAGGGATATCTTCGTCCAAATCTGAAGAATCACTAGTCATTTCACCAAATGAGTCATCTGAAATTGAGTTATTATTCATAGATGATGACTGATTTTCAACAGTATCAGATTGGTTTCTTGAGCCAAGGAGAGTTAAATTACCAGTGTAATTTTGAAGTACAACCTCTGTTGTGTATCTATCTTTTCCCTCTTGATCTTGCCATTTACGCGTTTGTAACTCACCCTCAACATATATTTGTGAGCCTTTTTTTACATATTGTTCAACTATTCCAACCAGCCCTTCATTAAATACTACAACATTATGCCATGAAGTTTTTTCTTTTTTTTCTTGAGTATCTCTATCTGTCCAACGTTTAGAAGTTGCAATGCTAAAATTAGCAATTTTTTTTCCATTCTGCATGGATCTTATATCAGGATCTTTACCTAATCTTCCTAACAATATTACCTTATTAACACTACCAACCATAAATTTTCTATATATATCTTTATAACAATTTATTTAAATAAACTATCAGTAATTGAATGATTCACGACAAAATTGTTATTAAAGGTGCAAGGGAGCACAATTTAAAAAATATTAGTCTTGAAATACCAAAAAATAAATTTGTTGTTATCACAGGAGTAAGTGGGTCAGGCAAATCAACGTTAGCATTTGACACTATATACTCTGAAGGTCAAAGAAAATATGTCGAAAGCTTGTCTGCTTATGCAAGACAGTTTTTGCAAATGATGAATAAGCCAGATGTTGACTCTATTGATGGTTTATCTCCAGCGATTTCTATTGAACAAAAGACAACTCAAAAAAATCCAAGAAGTACAGTTGGTACAGTTACTGAAATTTATGATTATTTAAGAGTTCTATTTGCTAGAGTTGGTGTACCTTACTCACCATCTACGGGTTTGCCTATCAAGTCTCAAAGTGTAAGCGAAATTTGCGATAGTATATTGGAGATTAATGAAGGAAGTAAAGCTTATATTCTTGCGCCCATAGTAAGGGATAGAAAAGGAGAATACAGAAAAGAAATAGAAGAATTAAAAAAGAAAGGATATCAAAGACTAAAAGTTGATGGAAAAATCTATGAGATTGAAAATGTTCCAAAATTAAAAAAAAATTTTAAACATAATATTGATGTTCTTGTAGATAGATTAATTGTAAAAAAAAATATTCAACAACGATTAGCTGAAAGTATTGAAATAGGTTTAACCTTATCAGATGGATTAATATATCTTGAGGACTTGGATACAAAAAAAATATCAACATACTCATCAAAATTTGCATGTCCAGTTTCTGGTTTTTCAATAGAAGAAATAGAGCCAAGACTGTTTAGCTTTAATGCTCCAATGGGAGCTTGCAATGAATGTGATGGAATTGGAATAGAAAAATTTTTTGATGACAAAAAAATTATTCCTGATGACTCTAGGTCAATTTTAAAAGGTGCAATAAAACCTTGGGAAACTAAAGTATTTGGTTATCAAAAAAAATTTTTTGTTGAAACAATATCAAAAATTTTAAAAAATTATAAAATAAATATAAATACTCCTTGGTACAAGATACCAAAAACTATTCAAAACATTATACTTTATGGAGATGCAAATAATGATTTAACTTTTTTAAAAGGTTTTGAAGGGATTATTCATTTTATTGATAGAAAATATTCTGAAACAGAAAGATGGTGGATACAATATGAATTAGAAAAATATTTATCTGAGAGAGATTGTGAAGTATGCAAGGGTTACAGATTAAATGAAAAAGCTTTATCAGTTAAAATAGTAGGAAAACACATTGGAGAAATCACTAAAAAATCAATTGATGATTGCTATGCATGGTTCAGTAAAATTAAAAAAAATCTATCAGATAATGAAAATAAAATTGCTGAAGGTGTAATCAAAGAAATAAAAGATAGGCTAGAATTTTTAAATAAAGTGGGTCTAGATTATTTATCTCTAGCAAGAGCAAGTAAAAGTTTATCTGGGGGTGAAAGTCAGAGAATAAGATTAGCAAGTCAAATTGGATCAGGATTAACAGGTGTATTATACGTATTAGATGAACCCTCAATTGGATTACATCAAAAAGACAATCAACAATTAATTAATACACTTTTTAAATTAAGAGACCTTGGAAATACAGTAATAGTCGTAGAGCATGATGAAGATGCAATAAAGCAATCTGATCATGTCATTGATATTGGAGTAAAAGCAGGAATTCATGGTGGTGAAGTTGTTGCACAAGGCAATCTAAAAAATGTTCTTAAAAATACAAAAAGTTTAACAGCCCAATATCTAAATAAAAAAAAGAAAATTAAAATTCCAGATCAAAGAAGAAAATTTAATAAAAATAAAGTTTTCACTCTAAAAAAAATTAACACAAATAATCTTAATAATTTAGAAGTAATATTTCCTTTAGGTAATTTTATTTGTGTAACAGGAGTTTCTGGTAGTGGAAAATCATCATTGATTATTGATACACTATACAAAAGACTTGATGAATATTTTAACAAATCATTGAATAAAGAAGAGGGTTATTTCAATTTTAAAGGTATTAAAAATATTGATAAAGTTATTGATATAGATCAATCTCCTATTGGAAGAACTCCAAGATCTAATCCAGCTACCTATACAGGCTGTTTCACGCCAATTAGAGATTGGTATGCTGGGTTAAATGAATCTAATGCAAGAGGATATAAACCAGGACGCTTTTCTTTTAATGTGAAAGGTGGAAGATGTGAATCTTGTGAGGGTGATGGTGTCAAAAAGATTGAAATGCATTTTTTAGCAGATGTTTATGTTGAGTGTGATATTTGTAAAGGCAAAAGATATAACCGGGAAACGTTAGAAGTTAAATACAACAACAAATCAATTGCAGAAGTGTTAGATATGACGGTAGAAGAAGGTTACAATTTTTTTTCAAAAATACCTTCAATTAAACAAAAATTAAAAACTCTAGTTGATGTGGGATTAGATTATATTAAAATTGGACAATCAGCGACCACTCTTTCAGGTGGAGAAGCTCAACGTATAAAATTATCAAAAGAATTGTCCAAAAGATCAACTGGAAAAACTCTATATATTTTAGATGAGCCAACAACTGGATTACATTTTGATGATGTTAACAAGTTACTAAAAATATTACATACATTGGTAGATGAGGGTAATACCGTTATTGTTATTGAGCATAATTTAGATGTTATAAAGACAGCAGATTACATTATTGATTTAGGTCCACTTGGCGGTGTTAAAGGTGGAGAAATCATAGCAAAGGGCTCTCCTGAAGATATTGCAAATAGTAAAAAAAGCTTTACAGGTAGTTTCTTAAAAAAAATTTTATAAATAAAGGAAAAAAAATGATAAACTTAGAGTTGCCTGATTTACCTTATAGTAAAGATGCTCTTGCACCTTATATGTCTGCTGAAACTTTAGAGTTGCATCATGACAAACATCACATGGCATATGTCACTAACGGAAATAAATTTATTAAAGAAAATAATTTAAGTGAAGATTCGATAGAAGATATTGTTAAGAATACATATAATAAAAACGCCCCTGTATTTAACAATGTTTCACAGCATTTAAATCACATTCATTTCTGGGAAATTATGAAAAATAACCCAGATGGTAAAATACCTTCTGAATTAGAAAATAAAATCAATGAAGATTTAGGATCAGTCGAAGAAATGAAAGAAGCATTTATAAACGCTGGCATTGGACAGTTTGGTTCAGGTTGGTGTTGGCTTGTATTAAATGGAGGTAAACTTGAAATTACCAAAACTCCTAATGCAGAAAACCCTATAGTACATGGTCACGTTCCCCTTTTGGGTTGCGATGTCTGGGAGCATTCTTACTACGTTGATTATAGAAATAGAAGACCTGATTACTTAAAAGCATTTGTTGACAATATGGTTAACTGGGAAAAAGTTACAGAAAATTTCTTAAAGAACTCTTAAACTAATTTTCATCATCTTCTTGCGGTCTGAACTTAAAAACTAATAAAGTTGGGACCGCAATAAATATTGATGAATAAGTTCCTATTAATACACCAATAATCATTGTTAAAGCAAAAGGCTTAATTACCTCACCACCAAAAATATAGAGTGATAACAATGCTAATAGTGTCGTAATACTAGTCATAACAGTTCTTGAGAGCGTATTATTAATTGATAAATTAAACAGATCTAAGAGTTCAAGTTTTTTATACTTTCTTAAGTTTTCTCTGACTCTGTCAAAAATTACAACAGTATCATTTATTGAATATCCTGCGATTGTTAATACAGCTGCAATTGTGGATAGAGAAAATTCTACATTCAAAATTGATAAAACGCCTAGTGTAAAAAGAACATCATGTGTTAAGGCGACTACAGCTCCAAAACCAAACTGCCATTCAAACCTCAACCAGATGTAAATTAAAATAGCAAATAAAGCAAAAGAGACGGCTTGAAAACCTTTCCATAATAATTCAGAACTAATTGTAGGTCCTACAAATTCTGATCTTCTAAACTCTTGTACTTTATCACTAATCAGTTGCTTAACCTTATTAACTGTTTCAATACTTTCCTGGTTGTTTTCATTTTGTAATCTGATTATTATAGTATTTTCATCACCAAATTCTTGAAGAGAAACTTCATTAAAATTTGGTGATAAGATATCACGCAATTCACCAATATTCGTATTTTGGGTACTAACTTCAATTAAAGTTCCACCTTTAAAATCAATTCCTAAATTTAATCCTTTAAAAAATAGGAGGATTAAAGATAGTAAAATAGCGACACCAGAAGCTATATAGAATTTTTTTCTGTAATTTAAAAATTTATAATCAGAGTCAACAGGTATTATTTTATTTAGACCAAACATTATAAATTAATCTCCTTTTTTGAAGCAAAAGAAATATAAAAATGGACTAAAAGATTAGTAAGCATCAATGCAGTAAACATTGATGCAATTACTCCTAAAGATAAAGTAATTGAAAAACCTTTTATTGGTCCAGAGCCAAATATAAACAATAATAAGGATGCAATTAATGTTGTTATATTGGCATCTAAAATAGTCGAAAGAGCTCTATCAAAACCTTTTTTGATTGTTTCATATACCTTTTTATTTTTGGTATTTTCTTCTTTAATTCTCTCAAAGATTAAAACATTTGCATCAACTGCCATTCCAATTGTTAAAACTATACCGGCAATACCAGGTAAAGTTAGAGTAGCACCAATTGTTCCAAGTAAAGCAATTATTATAAATAAATTAGCTATGAGTGATATGTTGGCAATTAAACCAAAAGATCCATAAATGAGAACCATAAATATACAAACAAGTACCATTCCTATTATAGCAGCAATCTTGCCAGCTGCTATTGAGTCTGCCCCAAGTCCAGGACCGACAGATCTCTCTTCAACAATTTCTAATGGGGCGGGTAATGCTCCAGCTCTTAACAAAACTGCCAAATCTGTTGCTTCCTGAGAAGTAAAGTTTCCAGTTATTATACCTGATCCACCAGTAATTGCCGAGTTAATAACTGGTGCAGTAATTACAACACCGTCTAAAACAACTGCAAATCTTTTTCCTATATTTTCAGAAGTTGCTTTACCAAATTTTTGCGCACCGGTTGTATCAAATCTGAAAGAAACAGCATGTCCTTCTGTGGGATCAAATGAAGCATAAGCATCAATTAAATTTTCACCCCCTACCCGTGATTTTTTTTCTAATAAATATTTAATATCTTCATTATCAATATCTGAAACAATCATTCTACCAAAAGGAGCAATATTTAGTGATAAAGATTTTGTATCGTCGTCATCTACCATATGGAAATTTAACTTAGCTGTTTTACCTAAAAGATCTTTTATTCTTTCAGGATCTTTTACACCGGGTAATTGAAGAAGAATTCTATCTCTGCCAGATCGTTGAATTAAAGGTTCTTTTGTGCCAGATTCATCTATTCTTTTTCTTACAATTTCTAATGACTGTTTGATAGCTGCGTCTTGAATAGATTTTTTGTATATTTCATCAATTGTTATTGAAATAATATTATTTGTTATAGCAAAATTTACAGAGCGATAATTTTTTAGAAATTCTTCACGAATAATTTTTAATTTATCTCCACTATCAAATCGAACTTTTAAAGCTTCATCATTCTTTTCGATATTATTAATTTTAACTCTATTCTCTCTTGCAATTATTCTAACGGTATCACTAAAATTTTCAAATTCTTCCTTAATTAAAACATCTGTTTGAACTTCAAGAAGTAGATAAGAGCCGCCTTGCAAATCTAAACCGAGATTTAAACGATTATCTAGATACCAACTACCTGTATTTTCTTTATATAGCAAAGATGGTATAGCAAATATGATACCTAAAAATAATAAAATGATAACTATAAAAATCTTCCATAGAGGATAATTTTTCATATTGATTTATTTTTTCTTACCCAAAAGACCTGATAATAATCCACCTTTTGTTTCATTTTTAGTTTCTTTTACTTGTTGTTTTTTTTCTGTTTCAGCAGAAATATAAAGATCAGCAACCATTCCAGGTGCAATTTTTATTTCAACATTTTCAGAAACCTGCACTTGCAATTCTCTGTTATCTGCTACTTTGTTAATTGTTCCTATAATTCCACCAGAGGTAATTATTTTATCTCCTCTTCTAAGGTTATTTAGCATTTCGCGATGCTGTTTTACCTTCTTTTGTTGAGGTCTAATTAATAGGATATAAAAAACACCAAAAATTAAAATTAATGGTAGAAAAGCGCCAATTGATTCCATAAATTTCCTTGATTATTAATTTGAGAGATTTCTTATACTGTGTAAAAGAAAAAAGCAATTAAAGTAACGAAATCACATGTTTTTTAAAAATTTTTTATTAAAAGAAACTGTTAAGCGAAATGCTTATTTTATTTGGAAAAATGAAAACAAAAGTATCCATCCTATTAAGGATTTTACACCATTAAATTTAAATCTAATTATAGGTATTGATAGTCAAAAAGAAATTTTATTAAATAATACGATAAATTTTGCTGAGGGTAATTTCACTAATAATGCCCTTCTATGGGGAGCAAGAGGAAATGGAAAAAGCTCTCTAATCAAATCAGTATTTCATAAAGTTTTATCAAAACACAATAATTTAAAATTAATTCAACTTAACAAAAACAATATTTTTGATATTGAGTATTTATATCAAATTATTGGAAAATTATATTATTACAGATTTATTATTTTTATTGACGATTTATCATTTGAAAAAATAGATAGTGATTACAAAATTATAAAATCAACATTAGATGGAAGTATTCAAAATCAACCTAATAATATTTTATTATATGTTTCGTCTAATCGACGCCATCTTATGCCAAGAGATATGATAGACAATGAAAGATCATCAGCAATACATACAGATGAAAGTGTTGAAGAGAAGATTAGTCTAAGTGATAGATTTGGTCTTTGGATTGGATTTCATAAATTATCACAAATTGATTATTTAAAAATTATCGAAACCTACTGTCAGTTTTATAAAATTAATTATGATGAGAGTATTAAAAAGAAAGCGATTCAGTGGAGCTTACGAAGAGGAAATAGAACAGGCAGAACTGCATGGCAGTTTATTTTAGACACAGCATCAAATCAAAATTTAAAAATTAATTTTTAGTTAGTTGATAATTTTCTTTAAGAAGTTGTTGAATTCCCCCTTTTAATGAATGCATATTCTTTGCTCCAAGTTGTTCCGCAAAACCATTTGCTAAAATTGAAGATATTTCTCCCTCATTACTAATAAAAACAATATTGTCATTTAAATCAACAAGATCTTGAAAAGTTTTCATAAATTCTGGAACAAATTTTCCATAAATGTCAAAAGCAGTTATTTCTAAAGAGCCTGGAATAATTCCAGTATTATCTCTTTCTTTTTTTGTCCTTATATCAATGAACTTAAAATTATCTTTAAGAAGTTTTTCTATTTCACTAGAAACTACAAGTTTATAATTCGGAAGTTGTACATCGATAATTTCAATATCAAAAACAAGATTAGCATTTGGTGGTATAAGATCACCTGCGCCCCTATCTCCATAACCAAGTTCTGAAGGTATAAATATTGTTCTTTTACCTCCAACTTTCATTCCTAAAAGCCCTTGTTCCCAACCCTCAATTACTTGCCTTAATCCTATTTGAAAACTAAACGGCTGCCCCCTATCATAACTACTATCAAAAACGGTGCCATCCTCAAGCTTTCCAGTGTAATGAACTAAAATTTTTGAATGTAAAAGTATTTCTGCACCTTCACCCTCTATATTATTTTTAACTGTGACAGTGTTTGCCAGCGTTATTTTTGATAGAAATAATAAAATTATAATAATTTTTTTCATATTTGCCTTTGGTTAACTTTAAGGGTGTTGATTTTTTTGCCTAATTTATTTTCTCTATAAATAATATAATATGTTGAAATAACAATTACTATGCTGCCAATAATTACATATTTATCAGGATAATCATTAAAAAATATAATTCCAAAAGTTATTGCCCAGATTATAGCTGTGTAATCAAAAGGTTGTAAAAGATTAACCGTTGAGATTTTATAAGCATTAGTTAATAGTATTTGGGCGATACCTCCACAAAATCCCATAGCAATTAATAATAACCATAAATTTAACGTTGGTTGTTGCCAATTGAAGATAAGAATAGGCAAATAGAATAAAGAAACAAATGCGTGAAGATAAAAACTACAAGTAGGAGGGGTGTCATATGAAAGTAATTTTTTCATGATTATTACTGCAAACGAAAGTGCAAATGCACCTATAAGAGGATAAATTGAATAAAGACTAAACAAAGATGTACCTGGCCTAAAAATGATTAATACTCCAATAAATCCAAAAAAAATTGCTAACCATCTTCTAATCCCAACTTTTTCTTTCAAAATAAAAATTGCAAGAATTGTAATGATCATAATGCTTGCAAAACTTATTGATGAAACATCCGCTAAAGGTAAAATACCAAATGCTCTAAAAAAACAAAACATAGCTAAACAAGCAATAACGGCTCTTAACAAATGTAAATTTATTTTATTAGTTTTAGGTGTTGAGTTAGTAAAATACATCATAATCAAAACAGGGAAAATTCCAAAAAAGCATCTAAAAAAAACAATTTGAAAAGTATTAAAATCTGCAGATAGTTTTTTAATTAATACATCCATTAATACAAAAAAAATTACAGAAAAAATTTTTAGCGTTATCGCAATATAATTATTTGCCATATACTTGTTTGATTTGGCCAGGTACAGAAATTAAACCGCTAAAAACAATTAAAATGGCCCCAATTAATGCATATTTATTAAGATACTCATTAAAGAAATAAAGACCTATCAATGATGACCAGACAATCTGTAAATAGACCAAGCAAAAAATTGCTGAATAGTATTTTTGTGCCATTCTAAATGAATACGTAGCTAAAAAAATAGCAAGGTTAATAAATATTGAAGCAGTTGTTATTAAAAAAAAAATTTTTAAATCTACTTTTAAAGGATCTATTAAAAATAAAATAAATGATGTTATATGTATAATTAAACCACCGTAAATAAAATATCCTATTGCTGTAGCAATATTATTATATTTATTAACTATTACAGTGCTTAAAGTAATAAAAAAAACCCCTAACAAAGTTACAAGGAAATAAATATTAAAGGTATCAAAACCTGGCTGAACTACAAATAATACACCGGTGAAGCCAAATAAAAGAGAAGTATAAATATAAAAATTTAGTTTTTCTTTTAAAATAAAAAAAGCCAATATAGCTCCTACTAATGGTGATGACATATTTAATGTCGTAAACTCTGGCAAACTTATATTTTTTAGTGCTAAAAAAGTTATAAAAGGCATTGGAGAGAAGATTAAAGATCTAATAATCAAAATTTTATAATTACTACTAACTAAATGTTTTTTTAAATTTTTTTTAAAAAATAAATAAATTGGAATACTTAAATAGGCAGGGGTTCCATAAAAAATAAAATGATAAAATTGAATATCATTAGAGGATAAATAGTTAATTATTGCATCATTAATTACAAAAAAAATACTCGATAACAATAATGCAGAGGATGCTAATATAATATTTTTTCTCATATTTTTCTTAATAACGATTGTATTGAAAGATTAAGTTCTTATATTTAATTAACAATACAATATTTATGGAAAATAAAGAAATTAAAACTTATAGATTAATTATTAAAGGAAAAGTTCAAAATGTTGGTTTTAGACATTGGTTTAGTGATTTGGCAATTTCACTTGGTTTAAATGGATATGTGCAAAATAAAGAAAGTAAAGACGAAGTAGAGGCAATTATTCAAGGTGATATGCAATCTATATTATCAATAACTGAAAAATCAAAAACTGGCCCTGAGCTTGCTCTTGTAGAAGGAGTTATTCCATCTAGTATAATAAGCAATGTTAAATACTCAGGTTTTATAGTTAAATACGAAACAAACTAATTAAAAGCTTGTTTTAAAGTATTATGAAGACTGTTAAACATTTCATCAATTTGAGCTTTATTGATTATAAATTGTGGACACAATACAATAGCAGGTCCTAAAGGTCTGCATATTAAACCGTTATCAATTGACATGTTTGCTACTTTATCACCCATATTTAGATGACCTTCAAAAGGTTCTTTTGTTTTTTTGTCTTTAACCATTTCTAGAGCAGCCATCAGACCGATCCCTCTTGTTTCACCAATGTGATCATACTCATTAAATTCATTAAGTCTTTCATGAAAATAAGGAGAAACACTTCTGACATTTTCTAATAAGCCCTCATTAATAATCACATCAATAGCTTTTAATGCTATTGCACATCCTACTGGATGCCCTCCTGCAGTAAAACCATGAGGGAACTCTTCTGCATCTTCAGAAACAGAAGTAAAGTCATCTGCAAATTCTTTATTTACAATTACAGCACCCATTGGAAAAAAACCTGCAGTTAGACATTTTGAAGAAATAATTATATCTGGTTTGATATTATACGTATCACATCCCCATAAGTTTCCAGTTCTTCCAAAACCACAAATAACTTCGTCTGCAACAAAAGGTATTTTATATTTTTTTAATATTGGTTGAATTAAATCAAAATAATTTTTTGAGGGAGGAATTACACCTCCAGCACCTTGAACAGGCTCAGCAACAAATCCAGCAATTGTATCAGATCCTTCTTTTAAAATTAACTTCTCTAAATTATTTGCCATTCTTTTAGAAAATTCTTCTTCAGTTTCACCTTCGTTACCAAATTTCCAATAGTGGGGACAATCAGCATGAATAAACCCATCTAAGGGTAATTGAAATTCTCCATTATATGGTTTACCTGTCATAGAAGCTGCTCCAAGTGTAACACCATGATAGCCATTAATTCTTGTTATAATTTTTCTTTTTTTAGGATTGCCTTTCCTAGCATGTAACATCCACAGCATTTTAACCATAGTGTCATTTGCTTCAGAGCCTGAGTTACAAAGGAAAACCCTGCCATCTTTAAATGGCGATACTTCAATAATCTTATCTGATAATTCTAATGTTTCTTCAGACAACCTTCCAAATAATGAGTGATAACCAGCAAATTTGGAATATTGTTTTTGCGCAACTTCTACTAATCCTGGGTGATCAAAGCCTGCACATGCATTCCAAAGTCCTGAATTTGCATCTAAATATTTCTTATCATAGATATCATATACATAAATACCTTTACCATGAGAAATAACTACAGGACCTCTTTCATTTAAGGTTTTTAAGTCAGTAAATCCATATAAATGATGGGATTGATTTGATTTATGCATATTAGTGACTAATTATTTTTTTTATTATGAAAAGCAAGTATATTCTATCTGCAGGGACAATTGGTATCGTTTTAATGATGCTTGGTCAACTAAGCTTTGCAATAAATGATACGTTAGTTAAGGATATTGTTGTTGACTCTAAAAATAATATGTCAGTAATAAATGTTATTTTTTTACGTGGCATAATTTCCACCTTCCTTATATTTTTATATTTAAAATATTATGAAAAAAAGAATATTATTAATATATTTAAAATTAGAAAATATCACCAACGAGGTCTTTTTGAAGTTTTAACTGCAATTTGTTTTTTTACTGGTTTAATTCTTTTACCTGTTGCAGAAGTTTATACCTTATTGATGACTAATCCTTTTTTTGTAACAATATTTGCTTTTATTTTTTTAAAAGAAAAAGTTGGTATACGGAGATGGGGTGCAGTAGTTATTGGATTTATAGGAGTTATGTTTGTAATTAACCCTCAAAATATGAATTTTAATTTTTTATTTATTTTTCCCATTATAGCAGCAATTTTTTTAACCATTAGAGACATTGCAACAAAAGGAATTGCAACTAAAAATAATAGCTTTGAAATTATATTTATTACATCAATATTAATGACGTTATTTTCAGGGATAGGATCTATATTTTTTGAATTTACTTTTAAATTTGAATATTTGCCAAATTTATTAATTTCTAGTATTTTTTTAACAATTGCATATGCTTTTTCAGTTCTAACGATTTTTTATGCTCCACTATCACTAACTGCTTCATCAAGGTATACTGTTATAGTTTTTGGAATGTTATTTGGATATTTAATTTTAAACGAAATACCATCAATGAATATGATTATAGGAGCATTGATTATTAGTATAAGTGGATTGTTCGTAATTAATAGACAAAAAAAACTTGGTAAAATTAAATAAATTAAATTTTGTTTTCTTTAATAAAAGAAATAACCTCTTCAACATGATCTTTTACTTTTACCTTGGACCAACTATGTAATATTTTACCTTTTTTATCTAAAATGAATGTAGATCTATTGATACCAAAATACTTTTTTCCATACATAGATTTTTCTATCCAGATACCCAGTTTATCACAAGCGTTTCCTGCATCAGTTCCTAAAGGATATTTTAATTTAAATTTTTCAACAAATTTTATATTTCTATCAACGTCATCTTTTGATGCGCCAATTACATCAAAACCTAACTTTTTAAACGTCGAGAGTTTTCTTTGAAAATCTGATACTTCAACAGAGCATCCGCTTGTAAGCGCTTTTGGATAAAAAAATAAAACTGTTTTATTTTTCAAATTGGATGTATCGAAATTAGTACCATCAGTAAGATGAAGTTTTATCTTAATTGCCTTGCTCATTACTAGTTATTATCACATTTAGTTTTAAGCCATTTACCTGTAATTCCAACATTATTGATAATTTCTTTGCTAGAATAATGACAAATATCTTCACCTCTATTTTTTACAATATAAACATGATTTTTAGCATCAGAAATTAGTTTCCATTCATTTATGGGATCATAATAAAAAGTCTTGTAAGCATATATTCCTGCAATTGTGATAGCTGAAAGAGCAGATAAAATAATACAGATGTGCGCTAATTTATAATTCATATCTAGTTATCACAGTGAGTTTTTACCCATTTTCCATCAATCATATTTGAAGTATTTGTATAAAGAAAACAAATATCTTCGCCTCTATTCTTTGCTACATAAACGTTCTCATTGTCATCAGATACTAATTTCCATTCATTTTTGGGATCATAAAAAAATGTCTTATAAGCGAATATTCCAGCGATAGTCATAAAAGAAACAGCAATTAGTATTAGAGAGGTGTTTACAATTCTATTATCCATTAGATCTAATTAGTTAAAGTGCTTCAAATATCAATATTTAAGGTTTATTTTTTAGCGCTAGTTGCCAAAAGCAAAGGCACTATCATTACTAAAGTCATTAATACTGATGGATTAAATAGCCAATATAATAATCCTATTGAAAAAATTAATAACCAAAATTCGTTTTTTTTAAAAATTTGCATAGATTTCTATTAAAGAAAAAAAAAATATTTTCTATTATTAATTTATTGGCTCAATGCATTTAAAATCATTATTCTGAGGATTATTAACATATTTAGATACCTCATGAAATTTTAAATGTATATCTCTATCACTTGTTATTTTATAATTTATGATTTGATCACTTCTTTCTTTGTCCATATACTCAGAAGCTTCATTAGAATTTAATATTATTGGCATTCTATTATGTATGTGTTTGATTTTTGAGTCAGCATGACGGGTTATAATTGAAAAAACCCTAACTTTTTTATCATCTTTTAATTCTTTTCTCCAAATACCTGCGAGATAAATTAATTCTCCATCACCAAGTTGAATAAAATATGGTATTTTTTGATTACCGTTATTTTTCCATTCATAATAACCATTAATTGGAATGATACATTTTCTTTTTGTGAATGATTCTTTGAAAAGTAGTTTGTCATTAATTGTTTCAATTCTACTATTTATAACTGTTTGATTTTGATTAGTGGTTTTATTTACAAAACTATAACCCCAATTACTTTCTAAAATATAATTATAATAATTATAATTTAGAATTATATTAATATTTTGTCCTGGAGTTACGTTGTAAGAATTTAATTTATTTTCAATTTTATTTTTTAAGTCAAAAATTTTATTAAGTTTTTCATGATGCTTGTAGCTTGCAAATCTTCCACACATTAGGAGGAAGTAGATAAAGGCATTGGAGTTGAAACAGCTGTTGTCATCCAGCAGTTTTGATAAATTCCTTCTTCCTCTACTTTGCTAAGAGTCCACTTAAAGCCATACATTCTTCCATCCTCTGCAGTTAACTCTATAAAGAAATAGGCAATATCTTCCTCTAATTTTACATCAAGTATATCATGCTTTAAATGATTGAGCATTACAGCATAGGATGGTGCATACATCATTCTAGTAAATTTTTGAATAGGTCCAGTATATGCCCTATTTGAAGGGTGCGCGAACTCCCATGTCTGCTCTATGCCTGCATTTTTATATGGATCATCATTCTTCATTAGTGATGATAATTGGATTGAAATAACTTCCTCAGGTTTTATATCAGGTTTTGGTTTTATGATTTCAGCAAAAACAGATGTGGTGAATAATATAATAAATGTTATTGTTATTGTTGATTGCATTACTTAAATTTAGTTTATTTTAATTATTTTACAATATGAGTATATATGAATTTTTACAAGGATTTATAATTGGGTCATCGCTAATTATAGCCATTGGTCCTCAAAATTTATTTGTAATAAATCAAGGTTTAAAAAAAAATTATACATCAGTTGTTGTAATAATTTGTAGTCTCTCAGATAGCTTATTAATAATTTGCGGCATTTATCTATCTAATAGCATATTAAATTTTAATGAATCATTGATTATATTTATGAAATTTATCGGTGGAGTATGGCTAATTTTCTATGGAATAATGAAAATAAAAAATGCAAAAAATCATATAATTGAAAATAAGGAATTTAAAAAATTAGGCTTAAAAGGTGTAATCATTACAACACTGGCTATTACTTATGCTAATCCTCACGTTTATCTAGATACAGTTGTATTACTTGGATCAATTTCAGCGAATTTTTATAGTAAAATATCTTTTGGATCAGGCGCAATAATTGCAAGTTTTGTATTTTTCTTTAGTTTAGGTTATTTTTCAAATTTTTTATCAAAATTTGTTAATTCTAAAAAAGTTTGGTTTTACATTGATAATACTATGGGAGTTTTAATGTTATTTTATGGTTTATTTTTTATTTTCATTAATTAAAAATTCACTAATTTCTCTACAAACAAAATTAACATTATCTTTATTAAAAACCATTGGAGGTTTAATTTTTATTACATTATTGTATGGCCCATCAGTGCTTAATAAAATTCCTTTATGTCGCAAATTATTAATTAAATTTTTTGCTAGTATCGAATTAGGAATTAAAGGATTCCCTTTTTTGATTAAATCGATACCAATAAACAAACCTCTGCCACTGATATCACTTATAAATTTAGGAAATTTTAATTTTAATTTTTTTAATTCTCTAATAAAATAATTTCCAGTTAATGCTGCATTATTTTGCAGTTTTTCATTCTCTATAACATCTAATACGGCATTTCCTACTGCGCAGGATACTGGATTACCTCCAAATGAATTAAAATATTCCATTCCATTATTAAAACTATTTGCTATTTTTTCAGTGGTGATGACTGCAGCAATAGGATGTCCATTACCCATAGGTTTTCCTAGAGTTACAATATCAGGAATAACACCATGCTCTTCAAAAGCCCAAAAGTTATTTCCAACTCTCCCAAAACCAGTTTGAACTTCATCTGCTATACAAAGTGCTTTTTTTTGTCTTACATATTTAAAAATATTTTTTAAGTAATTTTTAGGTAATATTACCTGACCTCCACAACCTAATATACTTTCAAAGAAAAAGCAGGATAATTTGTTTTTTTTATTAAAATTTTTATCAATTTGTTCTTTAGCCTCATCAATATATCTTTTAATCCAATCTTTACTTTTTTCAGTCCATTTACCCCTAATACGATCAGGCATTCTTAATACGTGAACATAATTTTTTTTACCTTCACCGCCAGTACTTTTAAATTTATAGGGACTTATATTAATTAAGGAATTTGTATGCCCATGATATGCATTATCCATAACTAAGACATCTGAAGCTTTAGTGTATATTTTAGCAATTCGTAATGCTAAATCATTTGCTTCTGAGCCTGTGCAAACAAAAAATATTTTATTTAGTTTTTTGGGAAAAGTTTTTAACAATCTGTCACTGTATTCATTAATAATTTTGTAAAGATACCTGGTATTTGTATTCATTTTAAGATTTTGACTCACCATAGCATTGTGAACATATTCATTTGAATGTCCGACGTGAGAAATATTATTCACACAATCAAGATATTTTCTTCCATTCTCATCATAAAAGAACTGGTCTTTAGCTTCTAACATATGAAGTGGTTCTTGGTATGAAATTGATAAGTTTAAGCCAATATTCTTTTTTCTTTTAGATAAAAGATTTTTTATTTGAGATTTATTTGTAAAAAAAGTCTCAGGAATTTTTAAGATAATGTTTGGGTCAGGTGAAATTTGCTCCCAAATTTTGAGTAGATATTCTTCTCCAACCCCAGGAAAATTATCCACTTCATCTAAAAGTGTAGTCATAATTTGAAAATGTAAGTGTGGTGGCCAATTACCATTAACTTTATAATCTCCAATTTCACCTATCCAATCACCTTTTTTTATTGACTGTCCAACTTTTAGTTTTTTCATACATTTTTCAGATAAATGACCATACAAAGTATAGAATAAATAATTATTAATTTTATGTTCTAAAATAACAGTAGGACCATAATCGTATTTAAAATCGTTATTATGTAAAATTTTAACTTTTCCATTTAAAGGAGACCTAACAATAGTATTTTGGTCAACAAAGATATCTATACCTAAATGAATATCTCTTCTTTCAGCAGAATTAAGGGATGATATATAGTGATTACTTTTATATACTTTTCTTTTCTCTTTATATAAACCAACACCAACGACGTTATTTAGAAATTTTTCTACTAATTTGTTTAGTTTGGTGTTGGATGGATTGGACTTAAGTAAGGTGCTTTTTTTATCAAATTGGACAATTTTTTTATTAACTTCATTTAGATCAAAATCAAAAATATTTCCAAATTGCTGACTTTTCAGGAGTTTTAACCTTTGACTAAAATTACTGATAGGTTCATGATTACAAATATTCCTAATTACAGCAATAAAAAAATAAGGATCAATTTTATTTAGTTTAAAGATTAAATCCCATGCATTCTTTTCACTGATACTGAGATATTTATTATCAGGATATTTCTTTCGTTGTTTAGCTGCCATTACCAGAGTAATTGCTAATCTTGATTTAACTAAACCTAACAAAGAATCAATTTCATCATCCCTAATAGGATTAATTTTATTGTATGAGCTAATAATATTATGAAGAGTATCAAATAAATTTTGACTTTTCATTAAAGCATATGCAAGAGCTATAGCAAGATCATTTATTGAAGGTGCATAAATTGAATCACCAAAGTCAATCAAACCAACTATTTTATGATTTTTAACGACTATATTGTAGTCATTAGGATCGCCATGAGTAACAGAATATTTTAAGTTTCTTTTATTTTTTTGAACAAATTTTTCATGATGATTAATTGCTTCTGTAATTACAATTTTTTTTAAACCACTAAACAAATTAATATATTTTTTTACCCATCTTATATTTGAAGGGTCCCATTCAAATTTTCGAATTGCTTGCCTATGCATAAAACTATCCAACTGTTTCGATTGTAATGCCAATAATTTTCCTAATGATTTTTCTATAGCAATATTAACTTTTGATTTCGCATACATATTTCCTTGTATGTAAGTTAGAATTCTAACAGCACACTTTCTATGTTTCTTGTCTTGGTAAAATAAAATTTTTTTATGCAAGATTTTAGGATAAATTTCTTTTAATCTTCTATTGGATCTTAGATGTTTAATTAATAAATCCTGATATTCTAACTGCTTTAAGGATTCTTTTGGATTAGAGATTTTAACAACATAATTTTTAGTGTCATCTAATTTAATAAGAAAGTTTATATCTCTTTCACTATTTAATCTTAATAATTTGAAATTCTTTGATTTGAAAAAATTATAATTCTTTTTTAACCATAGGGAGAATTTTTTAGCATCAATTAAAGGTGGCTGTTCATCAAAAACTGACATATTACTGGTATATATTTATATGAAACAAATTAAAAATAATTTTATATTCTTTGGAGCTGTTCATCAAGATTTTGTTTTTGAATTAAAAAATGAATTGATAAAATACAGAACAAATCCAGTTAATCATTATGAAAGTTATGGAGGGGTTGCTCATAATGTCGCAAAGATAATAGCAGCAAGGGAAAAAGTGTCATTAGCTTCAATTAATTCAGATAATGAAACTATAAATTACTTAAAGAAAAATAAAATTGAATTTTTTAATCTTAATAAAAAAATTCAAAAAAGATATTATGCTGTTTTATTAAATAAATCTAAAAAATTACAACTAGGGATAGCCAATACTGATGCTTATGAACAGTGTGAAATAAAATCACTTAATTTTAGATTAAAGAACAAACATATAATAATTGATTTAAATTTTTCAGAAAAAATAATAAAAAATATAATAGATAAATATTTTAAAAATAACAAAATAATAATTTGCGGTACTTCACTATTTAAAATTTATAAAATTAAAAGTCATTTGAATAAAATAGATTGTTTAATACTAAATAAAGAAGAATTATTTAATTTAACAAATATACGAAGCATTCCTAAATCTATAAAATATATTGCTAAAAAAAACCCAAATATTAATTTAATAGTTTCTAATGGCGCTAATAAAACATATGGATATGAATTATCCAATGTTGTATCAGTTAAACCCCCTAAAATTAAAGTCTTAAATGAAAATGGTGCAGGAGATTCTATGGCTGGAAATTATATTTATTATCGATATAAAAATTTTTCATTAGAAAAATCTTTATCATTAGGTGTGGCAACTGGAACTTTACATGCTAAAATTAAGAAAAATATTCAGTTTAAAGAAGTTGATATCAAAAAAATTATTAAAAAAATAAAAATTCAAAAGGAAAACATAAATGTTAAGTAAATTTAAAATAGATACAAAAGTTAGCAATGCCATAAATGATGGTAAAGCTGTGGTAGCCCTGGAAAGTACTCTAATAAGTCATGGTCTTCCCTACCCGGCAAATATTAAAGTTGCTAATGACTCAATAAAAGCAGTTGAAGAAAGTGGTTCTGTTGCAGCTACAATTGGTATTATCAAAGGTGAAATTAAAATAGGTTTAAACGATGAAGATCTAGAAATTTTAGCAACTAGCAAAAATGTAGAAAAAGTATCTTTGCACAATATAGCTTTGTCAATTTATGAAAAAAAGAATGCAGCAACAACAGTTGCTACATCTATAAATATAGCTTCCAAAATAGGAATTAATTTTTTTGCTACTGGTGGAATTGGTGGCGTTCATTTAGGTGCAGAAAAAAATAGTGATGTTTCTGCAGATTTAACAGAACTAAGTAACAACAAAATGTTCGTTATATCTAGTGGAGCAAAATCAATTTTAGATTTAGAAAAAACTTTTGAAAAATTAGAAACTCTTGGAATACCTAGAATTGCATACAATTCAGATTTCATGCCAGGATTTTGGTATGAAGAAACTAACTTTAAAGTAGATAAAAATTTTAAGAATATAACTGACATTGCAAAATATTTAAAAATTATTGAAAATTTTCATCATAAATCATCTGTTTTAATTTTTAATAAAGTTCCAAAGGAAAAAGCAATTGATAAAAATCTTATTCAGAATTGGATAGAACTATCAATTGATAGGGCCAAAGAATTAGACATTGCTGGAAAAGATTTAACACCATTTTTAATTTCTGAAATTAACTCTCTTTCACAAAATAAGTCTTTAGATGCTAATACAGCTTTAATTGTTAATAATGCTTTATTAGCAGGTAAAATTGCTAAAAATTTTAGTTTAGTTTAGCTAGTTCTTTTTTTAAGATTTTAAAAAATTTATCAGAGTCTGCTTCAGTAATTACATTACAATTGGGATTAAGCTCTTTAACGCCTAGCCAATCTACAACTGTTTCACCTCTAGTTAAAATTGAGTCTTGTTCAACTTGAACATGAACTTTTTTACCTTTGAATATTTCTTTATCTATTAGATACGCAATTACGCAAGGATCATGAAGTGGGCAATCTCCTGTTTCATACAATTCTCTGTGAAATTTTGAATAAAATTCCATGAGATCCGCAAAGAAAATAGATGCTTTATTATTATTTGATTTTATAGAATTTATAACTTCATCATTTACATTTACTTTATGCGTTACATCTAATCCCATCATTGTAATTTCAATACCAGAATTAAGAACAACATTTGCTGCATGAGGATCAACATAAATATTAAATTCTGCAGCTGGAGTAATATTGCCTAAACACATTGCTGCACCACCCATTAAAACTATTTCTTTAATATTATTTTTTATTGAAGGATCTTGTTGAAGACTTAAAGCAATATTTGTTAAAGGACCTGTAGGACATAAATAAATGGGATCTTCAGCATTTTTACATTCTTTAATAATAAAATCTATGGCGCTAATTTCTTCAATACTGTGACTAGGATCTAAATTTATTGGGTCACCATCCGTATCTAAGCCACTTTTTCCATGTACATGTTCTGCTGTAACCAAATCATAAACTAATGGCTTATCCGCTCCTGCAAAAATTGGTATATCTTGTCTATTTAACAAAGAGCAAATTTTTAGAGCGTTTAGTTTTGTGTTTTCTAATGTTGCATTTCCTCCAACACAGGTAATACCCAATAAATCGATATTATCATTTGCTATTGCAAGCATGATAGCCACAGCATCATCATGACCTGGATCACAATCTAAAATAATTTTTTTAGGCATTTTTAAAACCACTTAGTTTTAGGTTTGGTCTTTGAAGCCAATTATAATCCATATACTTTGTTTTTCCATCTATGACATGGAGTGTATATGCATGCCTTGAATGAGGGCTAGTATTTTCACATGAATAATGAGGCAGCCTTCCATGTAACAGAACTAAAGTTCCTTTTTTAACTTCAACAAAAGTATCAGTTTCAGGAAAAGGTTCACTAGATAACTCTTCCATTTTCATTTTATTATTTTCTCTTTTAAATAATTTACGAAGAGGTCCCTTGTGACCACCACTAGCAACTTGCAAACATCCATTTTCTTTAGTTGCATCTTGTAAAGCAAACCAAAATCCAACAGTGCTCTCAGGTTCTGTTATTAAAAATGTAGAGTCTTGATGACAAACCACTTCGCCGCCAATTTTTGGTTGTTTAAAAATATACATTGATTGAAGTAAAAGAGGATCTTGAAAACCGATAGCCTTTGCAATTTCATTAAGATCATGATTCTTTGAAAATTTTATAAATTTATCATCTAAATCGTGCAGGGCATGACCAATTTTATTTACAATATATTGTTTATTTTTTTTTAAGTTACTTTCATTAAGTTGAGCTTTTTCTTCAAAAAAGAAACGGATTTTATCTCCAGACTCTAAAAAGTAATTATCATCATTATGACTTTGACTTACAGTATCAAAAACTGATTGTTGATTATTAAAATCTTGTTCTTCAATAAGTTCTTTTGATCTATTAATTAAATCATCACATTCTGCATTAGTTTTAAAATTCTCTATTATCAAATACCCATTGTCATTCCAAAAATTAAGCATTTCAGAACTTAAAGGTAAATCGGATTTTGTGAAATACATACTATATACCAATAAATTTAGTTAAAAATGGAAGACCCATTTTTACAAATTGTAATAGTTGAGGCAATATAAATCTTCCTGAGGTAGCTATAACAATTAAGAAAGCTAAAACTAGAATAGAAATTATAATTAATCTGTAGTTTTTTTTACTAATATTTCCTATTCTTGACGATCTTGATCTTAAAATGAATAAAATCAATAAAATTATAAGAATAACAATTACAAATCTGATCATTTTTCCCTCTTATATGATTTGATACAATACTCTTTAAATAAAGATATAGATATTTTAATTAATTAAGCTAGAACTTAATAATGATAAGAAAAAGCTTAGTTTTAATTTCAATATTTTCACTATTATATGGTTTGGTATTCTTTTTAGCGCCAAACTTTTTCGCTGAAATTACAGAAGCGGAAAAAACAAATATAGCTTGGCTAAGAAATATCGGTGCGTCTATATCTGGTGTATTATTTATAGGGTTGCTGTTAGTTTATAAATCCCCAAAAAAAAATTATGATTTATTTTTAGTAATAACAATAACCTCAATTTTACAAACTATTGGCTTAATTTTTTCAAGGTTTTTCAACGAATTTTCAGCTCAAAAAACTATAATTATAGATTTTACTATATATTCCGCCATTTTTGTTAGCATATATTTGATCTATATATTAATAAAATATAATAATATTTTTGATAAATAATCATTATTTTTCAATATTTTAAAAAAAAATACATAGGTTTTTATCGATTCATATAAAAAATCATCGTAAATAAAAAAAATAATATATATATTTCAATTATTTATAAATTGTAAAAATTATATGATTAATCATAACATTAAAAAATATATTGGGAACACAACTTAAGAAAAGCTTAAGTAACGTGATGAACTAAAGTTCGAGGAGTTAATATGGGTATGTTAGATACTGTTAAGAATTGGTTGAGGCAAATAGCTGAATTAGGTTTGATGTTAATTGCAGCAGCTGTTGTTCTCGAAATTATCTTTGGAGCTGGGGTTCCTTTTTTAGGAGTTTCGATCCTAGGGAACATCACGGCACTATCTGCACAATTAGGAAGTCAAGGGCTAGTTGGATTAATTTCAATAGCTGTAATAATTTGGCTTTATAATCGAAGCAGATAGAATTTCTTTAAACAAAGGAGTTAAGCAATGATGGATTCAGCAAAAAGTTTTCTAAGAGGCGTAATGGACGTAGCACTAGTGATAATTCCACTAAGTGTTGTTCTTGGCATCATTTTTGGCCCAGCAGTGCCATTTATTGGTACTGCAGTAGTCGATAATATCAGTGCACTAGTTTCTGATCTTGGTGGAAACGGTCTAGTTGGCATTATCGTGCTAGGTATTTTATACTGGTTAGCTAGAAGATAATTAAATTAATAAAACTGAAGCCCTCTTTTTAAAAGAGGGCTTTTTTTATGAAGAATACAGAAATAACTAAACTAATTCAGGTTATGAAAAAACTTAGGGATCCTATTAACGGATGCCCCTGGGATAAAAAGCAAACTATGGAAAGTATAATTCCTCATACAATAGAGGAGGTATACGAAGTAGCTGAACAAGTATATTGCCGAAACTATGATAAATTAAAAGATGAATTAGGAGATTTGCTTTTTCAAGTAATTTATCTCTCTCAAATTGCCTCAGAAAAAAATAAGTTTAATTTTAATGATGTTGTTAAAAATATTAAAGAAAAAATGATTTTTAGACATCCTCATGTATTTAAGAATGCAAAATTTAAAAATATAAAAGAGTTTAAACTTTGGTGGGAAAAATCAAAAAATAAAGAACAGAATTCTATTTTGGACAGCATACCTGTTACATTACCAGCGTTACAAGAGTCTAACAAAATTCAAAAAAAAGTTGCCGCTGTAGGTTTTGAATATAATAATGATATTGAAGCTGTAGAAAAAGTTAATGAAGAACTAAATGAATTAAAAAAAGAAATAAAAGCAAAAAATAAAAAAAAAATACGAGAAGAATTAGGTGACTTAATTTTTGCTGTACTAGATGTCTCAAGAAAATTAAAGTTAGACCCAGAGTCAGTACTAAAACAATCAAATAAAAAATTTTCAACAAGATGGAAAAAACTTGAAAAATATACAAATAAAGAAAATTTAAAATTAAATCATTTAAGTATTAATCAATACAATAAAATTTGGAATGAAGTAAAAAAAAAATAGTTATTATTTTATTACTTTATAACCCCTATAAAAAACATAAGTTGTGATCAAAAAGGATGAAAAAACAAAAATAAAAATTAGGGTATTTATATGATAATTTACCTTAGCATCTATATAAAAAGAGTTTCTAAAATAAGTTATTAGATAATAATAAGGATTATATAAAAGAATATATTTAAATTCATCTGGAAGAGCACTAATCGAAAAAAAAGTTCCAGACAAAAAATTTATTGGACTAACAAAAAAATTAGAAACTGTACTTATCGTGTCCCATCTATAAGCCAAGAAACCAATAAGAGAACCTAAGGATGAGAAAAAAATAATTACTAATACGAGATAATAAACAAAACTAATTAATGAAAAAAAATTATAAGAGATAAAAAAGGATAAAATTATAAAATTAATCATACCAAGAAATAGACCTATAAAAATTTGAGAAATTAAATATGCTATAAAAATTTCAACTCTTGATAAAGGCGCTATAAGAAAATCATCAAATGAACCTATTTGCTTACTATTGACTATTGATACTGAGGGATTATCAAAACTCTCCTGCGCTACTACCATTATTATCAAACCAGGAATTAAAAATTGCATGAATGAAAGACCTTCATTTGATAATGAATAATATCTATCAATAGTAGAAAAGATAATTACAAATAATATGTTTGATGTCAGTGGTGCTAAAATGGAATAATGATAATCAGAAGTAAATTCTCTAACTCTAAATTTTACTATCGTAAAAATAGCAAAAAAATTAAGCATCTATACTTTTGTTATTTTGAAAAATATTCTTTTACTAATTCAGCCCAAAAATTGACACCAACAGGCAATAGATTGTCGTTAAAATCATATTTAGTTGTGTGAAGATGAGCTTTATGACTCTCGTCGCCTTGACCGATATAAAGATAGGAGCCTGGTTTTTTTTCTAATAAGTAAGAAAAATCTTCACCACCCATTGAAGGTTCAATATTTGTATTAACATTTGACTCACCAAATATTTTTTTTGCCACACTTGCAGCAAATTCACTCTCTTTTTTTGAATTAATAGTAGGAGGATATTTATTAGTTAGATGGAATTCTACATCAGCATCTGCTCCATTTGCTTTTGCGATTCCAGATGAAATTTCATTTAATTTTTTTTCGTAAAATGCTCTTGTTTCAGGCTTAAAGGTTCTTATTGTCCCTCCCATTTTTACACTATCATCAATTACATTATATGCAGTTCCACCACTAATTTTAGTAATACTTATTAACGCCTTATCAACTGGATCAGTAGATCTACTAACAATAGTTTGAACAGCTAATACAATTTGGGAGGCTATAACTACAGGATCTATAGCTAACTGAGGAATAGCGGCATGACCTCCTTTGCCTTTGACTATAATGTCAAACTCGTCAACAGCTGCCATCATTGGTCCACTATTTACTCCTATAGAACCTAAAGGTAATTCTGGCCAATTGTGCAATGCATAAACTTCATCAATTTTAAAATCATCAAACATACCATCTTGAATCATTTTTTCACCACCTGCAAAACCTTCTTCACCAGGTTGGAAAATTAAAAAAACATTTCCATCAAAATCATTATTTTCACTTAAATATTTAGCAGCTCCTAAAAGCATGGAAGTATGACCATCATGGCCACAAGCATGCATCATCCCTTCTTTTGTTGATTTATGCTCAAAGTTATTTTTTTCAGGCATTGGTAATGCGTCAAAATCAGCCCTAAGACCAATAGATCTATCACTATTACCCTTCGATCCCCTAATACAAGCTACTATTCCAGTGTTAGCATAACCATCTTTAAATTCTATTTTAAATTCAGATAACTTAGATTTTATATATTGAGATGTTTCATATTCCTCAAGTCCAATTTCAGGAATACGATGCAGATCTTGTCTCCAAGTCTTCATTTCCTCATACATTTGATTAATTCTATTAGAAACTACCATTAAAAAATTCCAAAAAAACCCTTCTTATTTAGTTTTTGCTCACACTCTTTTAATTGATTGTTATACATTTTTGCATTTCTTTCAACTGTTTTAGCCACTTCAATTAGCCATTTCTTTTCAAGGTAAGACTCTTTTTTCCAACCTCCTTGACCTTCATGATATGCAAGGTATTGATTGTAATAATCATTTTTTGATATTCCAACTAACTTCTCACTTTGAGTAGTATACCATCCAATAAAATCTGTAATATCCGAAAAATTCGCTCTAGAGGCATTTTTGTTTCCTGTTTTTGTTTTATACCAATCCCACGTAGGGTTAGTCACTTGAGCATAACCAAATGCAGTAGAGGGTCTTGAGCCAGGGATAATGCCAAATATTTTTTTTCTTTCAGGTTTGGCAAATTGTTTAAATGAAGATTCTTGATTAATAATAGCTAGTTGTAAAGCAATTGGAGTATTCCAAGTATCGTATGATTTTTTTGTTGCTTTATACCAATTTTTTTTTTGATCAAAAATAATACAAGAGTCAGCAGTATTAATTTGTTGATTAGAAGTACACGCAACAATAAATATAAATAAAATAGATAATAATTTTAGCAGATTATCAAATGTCATAAAGCCACGTATTAACATAAATTTTATATTAATAAGATTAATTATGGCAAAAATTTATTGCAACCTATTGAATATTATTTATGAATGCTTAAATCATTCAAAATGACAGAAAAAACAGCAAAAAATCATAATTTTCAGGCAGAAGTTAGTAAGCTTTTAGATTTAGTGGCAAACTCTCTTTATAGTGAAAGAGAAATTTTCTTGAGAGAGTTAATATCTAATTCAGCTGATGCTTGTGAAAAGTTAAGGTACCAATCTTTATCTAAGAAAAATATACTTGGCGATGATACAGATTTAAAAATTAATGTTCGAGTTTCAAAAAAGAAAAAATTTATAGAAATTCAAGACAATGGAATAGGAATGTCCGAGCAAGAATTAATCGATAATCTTGGCACAATTGCACGATCAGGAACCTCTAAATTTATGGAGGCTATGAAAAATAAAAAAGAAACAGATGTTTCAGCAATTGGTCAATTTGGAGTTGGGTTTTACTCATCTTATATGGTTGCTGATACTGTGGAGGTTACTTCAAAAGGAGCTGAAACAGAAGATAGCTATTTATGGAAATCAAATGGAAAAGAAAATTATTCAATAGAAAAAATTGTAAATAAGAAACGCGGTACTTCAATAAAGTTATTTATAAAAAAGGATGCAGATGAATTTTTAGACTCTTTTAGATTAAGATCAATAATTACAAAATATTCAAACTACATACCTTTTCCAATAATCCTTGATGATCTTGATAACTCAAAGGAAAAAGAAGAAAAAATTAACGAAGGTGATCCTCTTTGGCTTAAAGATAAAAAAGACATTAAGGTTGAAGACTATAAACAATTCTATAACAATATTTCATTTAATTTTGATGAGCCTCTTAAAACTATTCATTACAATGCTGAAGGTGTAATCAATTATAAGGCACTTTTATATCTCCCAACAAATCAACCAATGGATTTATTTAATTCTGAGAGAAAAAATAAAATTAAATTATATGTACAAAAAGTCTTTATTACAGATGAATGTGATGAGATTATGCCTAATTGGTTACGCTTTGTTCCAGGTGTAGTAGATTCTCAAGATATATCTCTCAATATCAGTAGGGAAATGTTACAAAATAACCCAGTTATTGAAAAAATAAAAAAAGGAATAACAAACAAAGTTTTAAATGAAATTACGACGTTATCAAAAAAAGATAACAATAAATTTTTAGATTTTTGGAAAAATTTTGGTGCAGTAATTAAAGAAGGTTTGTATGAGTTCAATGATCATCATGAAAAAATACTTACTCTTTTAAGATTTGAAAACTCAATGAATAAAGATTTTATGTCTTTAGATACATATGTAGAGAGTATGGTTAAAGATCAAAAAGAAATTTATTATTTTGCAAATACCGATAAAGACCATATTCAAAATTCACCTCAATTAGAGGCTTTTATTGATAGAAAAGTGCCTGTTTTGTTTATGACAGATGCAGTAGATGAATTTTGGCTACAAAATATTGGTAAATATAAAGATTATGATTTTAAATCTATCTCAAAAGGTAAGGTTGATTTAACAAAAATTGGAGAAAACAAAGAAACAAAGAAAGATTCCAATAAAAAAATAAATAACAAAATCAATGATTTAGCAGTTCTTTTAAAGAATGAACTTAAGGAAAGTATATCAGATGTAATAATCTCTAGTAGATTAACTAAAAGCCCAGTCTTATTAGTAGCTGAAGAATCAGGTATGGATATCAATATGGAAAAATTGATGAAAATGCATAATCAAAAAACACCAGATTCAAAAAAAATACTAGAAATTAATGCTGAACACCCAATGATTGTTAAAATATCTGAAAATCTTAGCTCTTTTGATCATAAAAAAGTTTCTCAAGTGATACTTGATCAAGCGAATATATTAGATGGCAATATATTATCAAATCCTACTGGATACATGGAAAGCCTCACTGAGCTTTTTATCAAATAACTGAATTATTGACTTTATTGTTTAAAAAAAAGTCAACAAACTGATTTGCTATCATTTCAGCAACAATAACCTGAGCTTCAGCAGTTGAGGCTGCTATATGGGGGGTTAACAATACATTATCTAATCCAAATAAAATATTATTTTTAGCTGGTTCCTCTTCAAAAACATCTAAAGCTACTCCACCAATTGTGTTATTTTTAATTGCATGATTTATATCTATTTCAGAAACCAAATTACCTCTTGCTGTATTAATAATTAATACATTATTTTTCATAATAGCAATTTCTTTGGCACTTATGATTGGAGATCCATCTAAATTTGGTTTGCAATGAAAACTAACTATATCTGCATCTTTTAAAATTTTATTTAGATCACAGGATATATAATCAGGAAACTGATTTTGAACTGTATCAAATGTTTTTGAAAATACTAAAACCTTAAGTCCTAGAGAGTTGCACATTTGTGCAAATCTTTTACCAACATTCCCAAAACCAATAATACCAATAGTTTTGCCTTTTATTTCATTTCCTTTTAAGCTTTTCTTTGCCCACTCACCCTTATGTGTTGTAAGATCCGCTTTAGAAATTTTTCTTGATAACGATAATAATAAAGCAAGAGTATGCTCCGCCGTAGCATTTGTATTGCCTCCAGGAGTATTCATTACAATAATATTTTTTACTTTAGCTGCATTTATATCTATATTATCTACTCCAGCACCTGCTCTTCCAACCACCTTTAAATTTTTTGCATTTACTATTACTTCTTTAGTTACTTTTGTTGCTGATCGAACAATTAATCCGTCATAATTATTAATATTTTTAATTAGCTCATCAGGTGTAAAGTTTGTTATAACATCAACTTCAATATTATTAGATAAAAGTATTTTTTCAGCAATGTTATCCATAGCATCAGAAATAAGAACTCTAGGCATATGATTTTCTCACTTCAGAATACGCCCAATCTAACCATGGGAGTAATAATTCTATGTTTAGAGACTCAACAGTTCCTCCTGCCCATACTCTAAAAGAAGGTGGTGCTTTTGCATAACCATTAATATCATGAGCTACATCTTCTTCAGATAAAATTTTGCAAATTTGTTTGACAATCAATCTTTGCTCATCTTCATTTTTTGATAAATACCATTCTTCACATATTTTAAATGTAATACCAGTGTTTGATAGATACTCTTTACTTTTATTTTCAGATAAAAAAGTTACCCAATCATTTTTTTGAACCCAATTATAAATTAAATTAAATGAATGCATTGAAGTATCTAATAGAAAATTCAAACCACCATTTTTTTCTGCCCAATTAAGTCCATCTAGAGCATCTTCAACACAAATCATCGAGGGCGTGTTTATTGTACTTCCTTCAAAAATACCTTTGATTATTTTATTGTTATTTGCAATTCTAAAAACCTTAGGTATTGGCCATGATGGCTTGAAATTCTCTAATCTATTGAGAGCTCTTGGTGACATTGCAATCATTCCATGTGCAGCTTCACCACCCAATACTTTCTGCCATGACCAAGTAA